>CAWAXB010000009.1:0-165420 GCA_963785895.1 uncultured Actinomycetes bacterium
GGAGGTAAGGGGCAGGAGTCCGCCGTGGCGTGGGCCAGAGCGCCGCCGCCCGCGGCCCCGATCGTCTGGCCGGGCGCCCACCCGAGGCTGATCAGGGCGAAGGTGTAGCCGTAGTCGAGGCCGGCCTCCTCGGACAGGTGCGTCAGAAGGGTCATCGCGGGTGTGAAGAGCGTGCCGAACGCAAGCTCGGCACACACGATCAGCGCGGCGAGAAGGAAGCGCTCGTGGGCCCACGGGAGCACGGCACCCACCACGATCGCCGCCACGAGCCCGGACCGGATCGGCGGCATCGGGCCGCGCCGGTCGGCGATCCGGCCGACGAAGATGTTCATCACGCCTTCGAGGGCGGCGGAGACCAGGAACGTCGCACCGATCGCGAGCGCGCCGAACCCGAGCAGCGAGAGGCGCAGCGGCCCGAGCACCGACACGACGCCGAACAGGAGCGACGGCAGGACGACGAACCAGCAGCCCGCGAGCACCCTCTGTCGGTGAGGGCCCGGCCGAGCGCGGCGATCCCCTGCGGCTGCTCGGGCCGCTCGGCGGGCATCGACGCTGCCCAGATGACGAGCCCGAACGACGCCACGCCGACCGCCCCGAACGTCCAGCCGATCCCGGCGACCGACGCGACGCCGCCGAGAACGGGGCCGAAGAGGGCGCCGGCGATCGCCGTCGCGAACGCCTGGCCGATCAGCTGCACCCCGTCGCCCGGCGGCGACGCGGCGACGAGCCAGGCCAGGGCGCCCGTCCACGAGAACGCGCTCGCGACGCCCTGGCAGAAGCGGGCGAGGTCGAGCTGCCACGCTCGGTGCCGATCCCGAACAGAGGATCGTGCAGACCGCGACGATCGTGAGCCCGACGAGGACGGTGGGCTTGACGCCGAACCGGGCGGCGACCATGCCGCTCGGCAGCGAGCCGAGCACGGCGCCGGCGGGGTACGCCGCCGAGAGCACGCCGGCGCCGCCCTTCCCGAGTGCCAGCGCGTGCGCGTAGTGAGGAAGCAGCGGGGTGAGCGCCGTGAAGAACAGCGTGTCGAAGAACACGACCGCGCTCGTGAGATAGAGGACCCGGCGCACGACAGCGAGTCTAGGCATGGGCCGCCTCCCGGCCCCGTCCGGTGGCGCTACGGCGTGTCGCTACTTAGCGTCCTGACCACGCCAGGCGCGCGGGCGCGCTTCTCGAGGAACGCGCGTAGGCCCTCCTGGCCCTCGTCGCTCGTGCGGTGCTGCGGCGATCGGCGCGCGGTCTCCTCGGCCGGAGCGGGGCGCGGGCGAGCTCCTTCGCCGCCCGCGCCGCCTCGGGGCCGGCGGCGAGGAGCTCCCCGACGACTCGCGTCGACGGCGGCGTCGAGATCGTCCGCGACCTCGTGGACGAGGCCGATCCGCAGCGCGGTCTCGGCGCCGAAGCGCTCGCCGGTGACGAAGCAGCGGCGCGCGGCGCCCGGCCCGATCTTCGCGAGCGCGAACGGCGAGATCACCGCCGGGACGATCCCGAGCTTCACCTCGCTGAACGCGAACTGCGCGTCGGCGTCGGCGATCGACGATGTCGCAGCACGCGACGAGGCCGCAGCCGCCGCCGAGCGCGTGGCCCTGCACGCGCGCGACGACCGGCGCCGGGCAGCCGTCGATCGCGTCGAGCATCGCGCGCAGCCGCAGCGCGTCGGCGACGTTCTCGTCGTAGCGAGAGGTCGACCGACGAGCGCATCCACTCGACGTCGGCGCCCGCGCGAGAACGACGGCCCGTCGCCCGCGAGCACGACCGCGCGCGCGTCGCCGACGTCGGCGAACGCCGCCGTCAGCTCGTCGATCAGCGCCGCGTCGAACGCGTTTCGCCGCTCCGGGCCGCGCCAGCGTCACGCGCAGCACGGGCCCGTCCCGCTCGACGCGCAGCGCGCTCACGGCTCGAAGGCGAGCCCGAGGCTCGCGCGAGCTGCGTCGGCGACGGAGACCGACGCCTCGAGGTCGAAGACCTCGACGATGTCCGGGTCCTTGCCGATCAGCTCGCGCGCCCGCGACGGCAGCTGCTGCTCCGCCGCCTCCGCGGACTCGAAGACGTAGATCGCCGCCCCAGCGCTCCGACCGCGTCGTCCGAGATCCACGCCTTGAACGAGCAGCCCGGGCACGTCCTGCGAAGCGTCGACCGCCTCGTCGCGCAGGTAGTCGCCGCAGCTCGCTCGACCGTGCGTCTGCGAGTCCGCGAGCTCCAGAGGACGAACCGCATCGACCACGCGCCGCAGCCTATCGCGCGGCTGCTACATGCGGAAGATGCCGAACGTGCGTCTCCGGGATCGGCGCGTTCAGCGCCGCGGAGATGCCGAGCGCGAGCACGCGGCGGGTGTCGAGCGGGTCGATGATGCCGTCGTCCCAGAGCCGCGCGGTCGAGTAGTACGGGTTGCCCTCGGCCTCGTACTTCGCGCGGATCTCGTCGGGGTCGGCGTCGCCGACCATCGAGAGCACGGTCGCCGCCTGCTCGCCGCCCATCACCGAGATGCGCGCGTTCGGCCACATCCACAGCTGGCGCGGCGAGTAGGCGCGGCCGCACATGCCGTAGTTGCCGGCGCCGAACGAGCCGCCGATGACGACGGTGAACTTCGGCACGTCGGCGCACGCGACCGCCATCACGAGCTTCGCGCCGTCGCGCGCGATCCCGCCGGCCTCGTACTCCTTGCCGACCATGAAGCCGGTGATGTTCTGCAGGAAGACGAGCGGCACCCGGCGCTTGCACGCGAGCTCGATGAAGTGCGCGCCCTTCTGCGCAGCTCTCGGCGAACAGCACGCCGTTGTTCGCGAGGATCCCGACCGGGTAGCCCTCGATGTGCGCCCAGCCGCAGACGAGCGTCTCGCCGTAGAGCGCCTTGAACTCGTCGAAGCGGCTGCCGTCGACGATCCGCGCGATCACCTCGCGCGCGTCCATCTGCGTGCGGTGGTCGTCGGGGATCAGGCCGTAGAGGTCGGCCGGGTCGACGGCGGGCGGCTCCGGCGTCGCGCGCGTCCACGGCGGCTCGGGCTTGCGCGCGTGCGCGTTCGCGACGATCCGCCGCGCGATCGCGAGCGCGTGCTCGTCGCGAGGTCGCGTAGTGGTCGGCGACGCCCGACTGCCGCGTGTGCACGTCGGCGCCGCCGAGCTCCTCGGCCGTCACGTCCTGCCCGGTCGCCGCCTTCACGAGCGGCGGGCCGCCGATGAAGATCGTGCCCGGTGCCGCGCACGATCACCGTCTCGTCGCTCATCGCCGGCACGTACGCGCCGCCGGCGGTGCACGAGCCCATCACGACGGCGATCTGCGGGATCCCCTGCGCCGACATCCGCGCCTGGTTGAAGAAGATGCGGCCGAAGTGGTCGCGGTCGGGGAAGACCTCGGCCTGCAGCGGCAGGAACGCGCCGCCCGAGTCGACGAGGTAGAGGCACGGCAGCCGGTTCTGCTCGCGCGACCTCCTGCGCGCGCAGGTGCTTCTTGACCGTCAGCGGGAAGTACGAGCCGCCCTTGACCGTCGCGTCGTTCGCGACGATCACGCACTCGCGGCCCTCGACGACGCCGATGCCGGTGACGATGCCCGGCGCACGGCGCCTCGTCCGTCGTAGACCTCCCAGGCGGCGAGCGCGTTCAGCTCGAGGAACGCGGTGCCCGGGTCGACGAGCCGGTCGATGCGCTCGCGCGCGAGCAGCTTGCCGCGCGAGCGGTGCCGCTCGACCGCAGCGCTCGCCGCCGCCCGCGGCGACGAGTCGCCGTGCGCTCGCGCAGCTCCGCGACGAGCGCGCTCCATCCGCGCGCGGCGGCGCGCGAAGTCGTCCGTCCGCTCGACCCGGCTCTCGAGAAGCGCCATGCGCGGAAGAGCCTACGTCGGGCCTCGGCGGCCGGCCGTGTCGGGCATGCTGTGCGGCGTGAACCGGCGCCGTATCCTGCTGCTCGGCCGCGGCGATCGCTCGCCGCCGCGATCGTCGCCGTCGTGCTGATCGTCGGTCGCTCCCGGCGGCGGCTCGCCGGATCCGGATCGGCGGACACGACGACCGCAAGCGCGAGCACGCCGCAGGCACGACGCCGGTGACCATCGCCGAGCATCTTCGCCGGCATCCCGCAGCACGGCGACACGCTCGGCGACCTCGCGCGCCGGCGACGCATCGTCGTCTTCGAGGATCCGCAGTGCCCGTTCTGCCGCGAGTGGAACGCTCGACACGCTGCCGACCGTCGTCACGCGACTACGTGCGCACCGGGAAGCGTCAAGCTCGTCTACCGCGGGATCGAGATCATCGGGCCGAACTCGGAGCCGGCCTGCGCGCGATCTACGCCGCGGGCAGCAGAACAAGCTCTGGAACATGCGCCGAGGCGCTCTACCGCCTGCAGGGCGCGGAGAACAGCGGCTGGATCACCGAGCCGATCGATCCGCGACGGCGGCGCGACGTCGGCCGGCGCGAATGCCAACGCCGATCCTCGCGGCGATCGAACGTCGAGCAGCGTCACGGCGAAGCTCGACGAGGCGGCGCGCCAGGTCGCAGACTGACAAGGTGCCAGGGCACCCCGACGTTCGTCGTGCAGCGGCCGCCGGCGCTGCCGCAGATGCTGAACTGGCGGCGCTCGACGCGGCGACGTTCGAGTCCGGCGCTCGACGCCGCCCTGCAGTGAGGCTGCGTGCTGGCGATCGCCGCGCTCGCGCTGGCCGGGATCGCGGTCGCCGGCGTACCTGACCGTCGTCCACTACGCGCACACGGCTCGCCGATCTGCACGACCGGCGGCTGCGAGAAGGTGCAGCACTCGAGCTACGCCGAGCTCGCCGGCGTGCCGGTCGCGCTGCTCGGGCCTGCTCGCGTACGTCGCGATCCTGGCCACGACGCTGCGTGCGCGGGGTCGGCGCGCGCTCGCCGGGTGCGGTGCTCGGCCTCGTCGGGCGCGGCGTTCAGCGGCTACCTGCTCTGGGCGCAGCTCGCGCGCATCCACGCGATCTGCCAGTGGTGCGTCGGCAACGACGCGATCATCGCCGCCGTCGCCGGGCTGTGTGTCGCGCGGCTGCTCCGCGAGCCGTCGCCGGCCTGAGAGGCGTTCGTGCGAGGCGAGCAGGGGCGCAGGACTCGAACCTGGGCCTTCGGTTTTGGAGACCGACGCTCTACCATCTGAGCTACGCCCCTCGGTTGCAGCGGCGATTGTATCGGCGGCGGTGACCCTTCACCCGAGCGCGTAGCATCGGCGCGTGGCCATGGTGGCGCTGTTTTCGCTGATCACGCTCGCGTTCGCGTGGATCGCGGTGTGGACGGGACGTGCCGGGCAGTGGGTGATCGCGGTCGCCGCGCTCGCGCTCGCGGCCTGGATGGCGACGCTTGCCTGGTCGGCATTGCGTCGAGTCCGCGGTTAGTGCACGCGTCCCGGCGTCGCGCCGGTACCACACCGAACCTGCAGACACGTACACCAGGGAATCGCCCGCTCAGGTCGTATTCTCCCTTCGTGGCGGGGGAGGACACGCAGTCCCTGTGGCTGGAGTTCGGGCGCACGCACGACAAGGCGCTCCGAGACCGGCTGATCCTGACGTACGCGCCGCTCGTGAAATACGTCGCGGGCCGGCTCGGCTCGGGGCTGCCGGCGCACGTCGACGAAGGCGACCTGGTCTCGTACGGGCTGCTCGGGCTGATCGGCGCGATCGAGCGCTACGACCCGACCCGCGACATCAAGTTCGAGACCTACGCGCTCGCCCGGATCAAGGGCTCGATCATCGACGAGCTGCGCAGCCTCGACTGGGTGCCCCGCTCGGTGCGGTCGCGCGCCCGCGAGATCGAGCGGGCGATCGCCGAGCTCGAGGCGAAGCTCGGAGTCGCGCCCGACGACGAGCAGATCGCCGCCAAGATCGGGATCAGCGTCGACGAGCTCGAGGAGTCGCTGACCGACATCTCGCGCTCGTCGATCGCCGCGCTCGACGAGCTCTGGTCGGTCTCCGGCGACGGCGACCAGGTCTCGTTGCTCGACACGATCGAGGACACCGACCGAGCCGCATCCCGCAGCGGCGCTCGACGAGACGGAGACGCGCGAGGCGCTCGCCGACGCGATCGCGCGGCTGCCCGAGCGCGAAAAGCTCGTCGTCACGCTCTACTACTACGAGGAGCTGACCCTGCGCGAGATCGGCGAGGTGCTCGGCGTGACCGAGTCGCGCGTCTCGCAGCTCCACACGAAGGCGATCCTGCGCCTGAAGGCGCGCCTCGCCGGCGCCGCCGCCCGGGTTCGTCAAGAGCGCCTCGTGACGTCAGACTGCCGGCTGGGCGCCGCCGGCGGCATCAGGCCTTAGGATTGACGCGACCGAAACGATCGCCGCATCCAGGAGGACTCGATGCCCATCGAGGCCGGAAAGATCCGCAACGTCGCCGTCGTCGGACATCGCGGGACGGGCAAGAGCTCGCTCGTCGAGGCCATGCTCTTCCAGGCCGGCCAGACGAACCGGCTCGGGTCGATCGAGGCCGGCACGCACGGTCTCGGACTGGGAGGAGGACGAGCAGCGGCGGCAGATGTCGCTGGCCGCGTCGCTGATGCACTCGACTGGCAGGGTCGCAAGATCAACCTGATCGACACGCCGGGCGACTCGGGCTTCCAGGCCGACACGGTCGCCGCGCTGCGCGTCGTCGAGGGCGCGCTCGTCGTCGTCTCGGGCGTGATGGGCGTCGAGGTCAACACCGTCACGCGTCTGGAGCGCGGGCCGAGGAGCTCGGGCTGTCGCGCGTCGTCTTCGTGAACATGCTCGACCGCGAGCGCGCCGACTTCTACCGCGTGCTCGGCCGCGCTGCAGGAGCAGCTCTCGGCGCGCTGCGTCGCGATCCAGCTGCCGATCGGCGCCGAGCACGAGCTGACCGGCATCGTCGACCTGCTGCACAACTGCGCGTACCTCGACCCGGGCGGCGAGCGCGAAGGCGAGCCGGTCCCCATCCCGGCCGAGCTGGCCGGCACGGTCGCGGAGTACCGCGACGAAGCTGCTCGACGCGGTCGTCGAGACCGACGAGGCGCTGATGGAGCGCTACCTCGGCGGCGAGGAGATCCCGGCCGAGGACATCGCCCACGCCCTCAAGAACGCCGTGACGCGCGACGAGATCTATCCGGTTGCCTGCGGCGTCGCGACGAAGAATCTCGGCACCCGCGCGCTGCTCGACCTGATCGTCGAGGGCGTGCCGAGCCCGGCGAAGAAGGGCTCGCCGATCGACACGGACGCGAACGTCGCCGCATTCGTCTTCAAGACCGTCGCCGATCCGTTCGCGGGCCGCATCTCGTGCTTCCGCGTCTACGCCGGCGAGATCAAGAGCGACACGACGCTCGTCAACCACCGCGACCACTCGAAGGAGCGGCATCGGTGGGCTGATGCTGATGCAGGGCAAGGATCACGAGAAGTGCGACGGCTTCGGCGTGGGCGACATCGGTGCCGTCGCGAAGCTCAAGGATGTGCAGACGGGCGACGTGCTCGTCGACGCGGAGCACGATCTCGAGCCGCCCGCGCTCGGCTTCGCCGATCCGGTGATGAGCTTCGCCGTCACCGCGAAGACGAAGGGTGACGAGGACAAGATCGCCCAGGCGCTACGCCGCCTCCATGAAGAGGATCCGACCCTGCAACTGCGGCGAGACCAGCGCACCGGCGAGGAGCTGCTGTCGGGCATGAGCCAGGTGCACGTCGAGGTGGCCGTCGAGCGCGCGAAGCGCCGTTTCGGGGTCGAGATGGAGCTGCACCAGCCGCGCGTCCCCTATGTCGAGACGATCAAGGCGCAGGCGCGCGCCCAGGGCCGGTACAAGAAGCAGACCGGCGGCCGCGGGCAGTTCGGCGATTGCCACATCGTGATCGAGCCGCTCGGCGAGCACGTCGGCTACGAGTTCGTCGACAAGATCGTCGGCGGTGTCATCCCGCACAGCTTCCGGCCCGCCGTCGACAAGGGGATCCAGGAGGCGTTGCAGCACGGCGACCTCGCCGGCGCCCCCGTGCAGGGCGTGCGCGCGACGCTCGTCGATGGGAGCTACCACAACGTCGACTCCTCGGAGATGGCGTTCAAGATCGCCGGCTCGATGGCATTCCGCTCGGCCTACGAGCGTGCACAGCCGACCCTGCTCGAGCCGATCATGGAGCTCGAGGTGACAGTGCCCGACGAGTCGGTAGGCGCCATCAACGGCGACCTCAACTCGCGTCGCGGCCGCCTACACGGGATGGAGCCGAACGGTGGCATGACGACGATCAAGGCGGAGGTGCCGATGGCCGAGGTGCTGACGTACAACCAGGCGCTCACCTCGCTCACCGGCGGGCGGGGCGATTACCACATGCAGTTCGTCCGCTACGAGGAGGTGCCGGCACACATCGCGCAGCGCCTGATCGAGGCGGCAAAACATTCGGGCGAGGCCGTCAGCGCGTAGATCGGCGCGGAATCTTCCCCTGCAAAAGCGGCAAAGGGCTACCCTCGCGGAGATGACAAGGGTGACGCGGGCAACGGTCGACCGGTCGTGCGCGATCTGCGAGCGCACGCTGTTGATGGGGGAGCGCGCCGTGCGGTTCTCGCCCAACGGCAGCGGAGAGTTCGTCGACGTCTGCCCGCTCTGCACCGAGACCGCGGTGGAGTACGGCTGGGTGCGCGAGGGCGCACCGACCTCGCCTACCGTTCCGAACGCGCGCCGGCGGCGCAACGGCAACTGGTGGAGCGGGCTGCTCGGCACGCGGCCACGGCCCGCTCAGGAGACGGTGGCGCCCGATCCGATCCTGCGCCGCCTCTCCGACGCCGAGCTCGCAATGGTCGAGGCGGCCGACATCTTCAACTCGTCGCAATACCTCCGTACGGTCAGCGGCATCGCCAAGTCGCTCGGCGAGCCGAGGGTCTCGGTGGTGACGCTCTCGGGCGTGAATGCCGAAGCCGTCGTCACCGTGGCGTGGGACATCTCGTGGTACTCGTATCGCGTCTCGCCCGACTCGGACAACCCCGTGCGGCTCGAGGGCCGGGGGCACGATGTCGCCGAGCTCGAAGAGTCGGCGACCGAGTGGAACGCGCATCTGGACGACGTCGGCCGGATCGTTCCCGATATTGCCCGTATCTAGCGCCGTTCGCGGGCCGACGCTATTCCTATAGTGGGCGCGTGATCTACTGCGTGATCCCGCGTGAGCTGGCGGCCGACCTCTTCGACAAGATGGTCGCCTACTACGCCGACAACCCCAACGTGACGGTGATCGTCGACCGTCGCGAGGGCGCAGACCGCCGTTCGGCGCAGGAGCACGCGTCGTTCAAAGAACGCCGGCAGACGAGGGACCGGCGCCGGATGCGCCTGCCGGGGACGTTCCCCGAGGCCGGCGCGCCCGAGTAGTGCCCCGGGCTACGATCGCCATATGGCGACCGCGACCTTCGAATCCCTGAATCCGTCGACTGGCGAGTCGATCCAGTCGTTCCCGCGCTCGACGAAGTCCGAGGTCGACCGGGCCGTCGATACCGCACGCGCAGCCTGGGAGAGCTGGCGGCTCGTGCCTGCGCCAGAGCGCGGCAACATCCTTTTCCGCTTCGCGCAGCTTCTCGAGCAGCGCAAGCCCGAGCTGTCAGAGCTGATGACGCGCGAGATGGGCAAGGTCAAGGCCGAGGCCGGCGGCGACGTCCAGGAAGCGATCGACATGAGTTACTACATGGGCGGCGAGGGCCGGCGCATGTTCGGCCAGACGACGCCGTCGGAGCTGCGCGACAAGTTCATGATGAGCGTACGGATGCCGGTGGGCGTCGTCGGCGCGATCACGCCGTGGAACTTCCCGATCGCGATTCCCGCCTGGAAGCTCACTCCGGCGCTCGTCTGCGGCAACACGGTCGTCCTGAAGCCGGCGGAGGACACGCCGCTCCTGGCGCAGCGGTTCGTCGACCTGCTGCACGAGGCCGGCATCCCGGAGGACGTCGTCCAGGTCGTGCATGGCTTCGGCGAAGAGGCGGGCGACGCGCTCGTGCGTCATCCCGACGTACCGGTGATCACGTTCACCGGCTCGCGCGAGACGGGTGTCCTCGTGACGAAGAACGCCGCCGACGAGCTCAAGCACGTGCACCTCGAGCTGGGCGGCAAGAACGGGATCATCGTGATGGACGACGCCGACCTCGATCTGGCGGTTGACGGCATCATCTGGTCGGCGTTCGGCACCGCGGGCCAGCGCTGCACCGCCGCGTCGCGCGTGATCGTGCACCGTGCGGTCTACGACGCGCTGCAGTCGAAGCTCGTTGCGCGCGCCGAAAAGCTGAAGATCGGCGCGCCGTGGGAAGACGACACCGACATCGGCCCGGTGATCAACGAGGCCGCGGTCGAGAAGATCCACTCGTACACGGAGATCGGCCAGGGAGAGGGAGCGAAGCTGCTCACGGGTGGCGAGCGCGTCTCCGGGCACGGCTTCTACTACCGCCCGACCGTCTTCGCCGATGTCGACCCGCAGATGCGGATCGCGCAGGAGGAGATCTTCGGCCCGACAACCGCGCTGATTCCCGTCGACTCGTTCGAGGAGGCGGTGCGGGCAGTGAACAGCGTCAAGTACGGTCTCTCGTCGTCGATCTACACGCGCGATGTCAACAAGGCGTTTGCGGCGATGCGCGACCTGCAGACCGGGATCACCTACATCAACGCCGGCACGACGGGCGCCGAGGTGCACCTGCCGTTCGGCGGGATGAAGCAGACCGGCAACGGCCATCGCGAAGCGGGGCAGGCGGCGCTCGACGTCTTCACCGAGTGGAAGTCGGTGTACGTCGACTACAGCGGCAAGTTGCAGCGCGCCCAGATCGACAACAACTGACGCCGGGTGAACGCCCGTCTGTTCACCGACGGCGGCGCACGAGGGAACCCAGGCCCGGCGGCCTACGGCTTCGTGCTCGAGGATCCCGAGGGTGAGACGCTCGCGGCGCATGGCGAGCGGATCGGGATCGCCACGAACAACGTCGCCGAGTACAGCGGGTTGATCGCCGGCCTGCGCAAGGCGATCGAACTCGGCATCGTCGCGGTCGAGGTCGTGTCGGACTCGGAGCTGATGGTGAAGCAGATGCGCGGCGAGTACCGCGTCAAGAACGACGCGCTCCGAGCGCTCCGCCACGAGGCAGACCAGCTTGCGCGCAAGCTCTCGCAGGTGGAGTATCGGCACGTGAAGCGCGCCCACAACGAGCTGGCCGACCGGCTTGTCAACGAAGCCCTGGACGCCGCGTGACGGTCACGCACCCGTTCGGCGTGTCGATCGAGGCGGGCGACGAGGACGCCGCGCTGGCGACGCTTGCCGACGATGTCGTCTTCCGCAGCCCAGCCGTGCACACGCCGTACGAAGGAAAGGAGACGGTCGAGGGAATCCTGCGCCTCGTGGCGACCGTCTTCGAGAACTTCCGCTACACGAACGAGTGGCGTGACGGCTCGACGTCGATCCTCTTCTTCGAGGCGAACGTCGGCGCTCGCGAGCTGCAAGGGATCGACATTCTCGAGGAGAACGACGATGGCCAGGTCGCCAAGTTCACCGTGATGATCCGCCCGCTTTCGGGGCTGCAAGCCGTCGCGCAGACGATGGCCGAGCGGCTCGGCCTCGCCTGAGGCTGGCTATACTGGCCGCCGTCCGCGGATGTAGCTCAGTTGGCTAGAGCGTCTCCTTGCCATGGAGAAGGTCGTGAGTTCGAGTCTCATCATCCGCTCTCTCGCTGGCTCCCGGGTGCTTGTTGCCTTCAGGCGACGTCGAGCGCAGCGCCCCTGCGGGCCTCCACCTCGAAGAGCTTGATCGCGGTCAGCCCGATCGCGATGTAGACGGCGCCGACGAGTGCTTCCGCGGCGATCAGCGGCGCGACATGGGTAAACGAGGCACCCGCGACGACCTGCCGCGCGGCGTTCGCTCCGTGGGTGACGGGGAGGCCCTGCGCGAGCGTCGACATCCAGCCGGGCAGCCGGTCGAGCGGCACGTTGACGCCTGCGAAGAGCAGGAGCACGAAGAGGAACACGTTGCCGAGCACGCCGGTCTCGCGCCAGCGAAGGCCGAGCGCTGCGTTGAAGAGCCCAAGCCCGACGCACGCAAGGGCCGTGACGGCGATCGTCAGCGCAAGCGGTGCGAGCGCCGACAACGGGCACTGTGATGCCGAAGATCAGCGAGGCGATTACGAACGTCCAGACAGAGACGACGATCCCGGTCGCAGTCGCCGGAAGAGCGCGGCCGAGGAACACCGCAGCGCGGCTGGCCGGCGAAGCGACGAGCAGGCTCAGCGTCTGCGTGTAGCGCTCGCCTGCGATCGCCTGCGACATCCCGAAGAGGCCCGGAGACGCTGCGGCGACGAGCGCGTTGCCGACCACGTAGTACGTGTCGTCGGCAACGCCGGCCGCGCGGCCGAGGAAGACGAAGAAGAAGAGCTTCGTCAGGGCCGGGATGAGCGTCGCGATCACGAAGAAGTAGGGGTTCACCCAGTTGAAGAGCGCCCGGTAGCTGAGGTAGCCGCCGATCGTGAGGACGCGCAGGTTCGTCACGAGAGGGCGAGGGTGGCGTCGGCGCGGGCTGCGTTCAGGAAGAAGCGCAGGAAGACCCAGCCGGCGACCAGATACGCGGCTGCGAGCGCCGCGCACATGCCGATGTCGACCCACGGTGTACCGGTGCCGAGCGTTGCACCGCGCAGGGCGCTCATGCCCCAGGTGGGGGCGAACAGCCACGACACGGGCTGCAGCCAGCCGGGCAGCACCGCGACGGGAATAAGGAGCCCGCAGATCATCCAAACAGGCCATTCGAAGACGTTCCCGAGCATGAACGCGGACCGGTACCGGACGAGCGCCGAGGCGAAGAGGAAGCCGAGCGCGCCGATCGAGCCGATCGTCGCGGGGACGGCCACTACGGAACGGCATCCAGCTGTCAATCGCCACGGGAACACCGAAGACCACCCGCATGTAGACGAGGCCGGTGGCGAGCGAGTAGATGCCGATCGAGGAGATTGCGAGCACGATCGGCAAGAGGACCGCCCAGAACGGGGTCGGGGACGCGACGAGCAGCTCGAGCACCCCGTAGCGCCGCTGGGTTTGCAGGGCGCCGGCGCCCGACGCGGTCGTCGACGACCAGATCCCCATCACGCCGGACGCGAGCGCGGCCACCACCAGGTTCGCTCCACTCTGGCCGTCGAAGAGGAAGTAGGCGAGCGTTGCGAAGATCAACGGCGAGGCGACGACCACGAACATGTCGAAGGGCGAGCGGCTCAGCATCTTGAAGTGCAGTCCGAGCCCGACCACCAGCACGCGAACGAGGTGAGTCGTCGAAGAGCGCACGCCGGAGCGCCCGGCTCAGTCGTCGCGATGATTGCCGACGAAGTTCATGTGCAGCACGTGCAGCGCGTCGGCCAGGTCGGGGGAGACGAGGGCGTCTTTGTGCAGGAAGCCGATCGCCCCCGCCGCGTCGGCTCGGGCGACGTCGTCGTACTCGCCCGAGCCGGTGTAGATCACGACATGCTGGTCGGAGTTCCATGCGTGGATCGCTCGCGTCGCATCGATCCCGTCGCGACCCGGCAGGCCGATGTCCATCAAGACGAGATCGGGCTCGTGATGCTCGACGAGCTGCACCGCCTGGTTGCCGTCGGACGCACGGGCGACGACAACGAACCGGCTGTCGCGGTCGAGTAGCTCGGCGACCAGGGTCGCGAGCTTCTCGTCGTCCTCTGCGATCACGATACGGAGCGGCGTCTCGTTCACGGAGCGGCGAAGCCTGACAGAACCCGCCCTAGGATGCAGGAGTGAGCGACTCGAGCAACCCATGATCGTCGACGGGCACAACGACCTGGTACTGCATCGCTGGCGCGGCGAGCCCGCAGCGGACGTCCGGCTCGAAGATGCCGCGGCGGCAGATTTCGCCGGCGGGTTCTTCGCGCTCTACATCCCTTCGCCGAGCGTTCCCGACCCCGCGACGATCGAGTACGCGGTTCCGCTGCCCGCGCCGATCCCGTTCGAGGAAGCGGCGCCGATCGCCGAGGAGCTCTTCGCCACGCTCTGTGCGCTCCCGGTGGAACGCGCCACGTCGGTCGACGACTTCCAGGACGGGCGTGTCGCCGCGATCGTGCACATGGAGGGCGCCGAGGCGATCGCACCCGACCTCGCGAACCTCGAGTCCTGGTACGAACGAGGGCTCCGGTCGATCGGGCCGGTCTGGTCGCGCCCGAACCACTTTGCCGAGGGCGTGCCCTTTCGCTTTCCGGGCAGCTCGGACGTCGGCGGCGGGCTGACCGCCGCCGGGAGCGCGCTCGTACGGGCCTGCAACAGCCTGGGGATCCTCGTCGACCTCTCGCACCTGAACTGGGCCGGATTCTGGGACATTGCCAGGCTCTCGACGGCGCCACTCGTTGCGACCCACTCGAACGCGCACGCGCTCTGCGCCGCGTCACGCAACCTCACCGACGAGCAGCTCGACGCGATCCGCGACTCGGGTGGCGTCGTCGGCGTGAACTTCGCCGTCACGTTCCTGCGCGAGGACGGCCTGCTGGACCGGTCGACGGGGATCGGTGAGATCGTGCGCCACATCGACTATTACGTCGAGCGGATGGGCGTCGACCACGTCGCGTTCGGCTCCGACTTCGACGGCGCCGCTATGCCCGACGAGCTGGGCGGGATTGCCGGCTTCCCGAAGCTGGTCGATGCGCTGAAGGCTGCCGGCCACGACGACGACGTGGTCGAGAAGATCACGCACGGCAACTGGCTGCGCGTGCTCGCCGACACCTGGAACTAACGCGAGTGCAGGGAAGTCGCCGGGTCCCCTTGTAATTTAAAGCTATTTGCAGTTAGCTCCCGGATTCTGACACTAACTACATAGGGGTTCGGGCTATGCGTCGCAGGCAGATAGTCACAGCGGCGCTGGCCGTCGTCGTCGGGGGAGCAGTGTTGCTTGCGGGCGGCGCAGGCGCCGCAACGAGCGTGCGCCCTGCGCCGACGATTCTCGTCAAGGCGCAGGCGATGACGCCGAGGACCGTTGCCGGCGGGATGGCGCAGGTCGCGGTCGCGGTCTCGAACGACAGCCGCGCTGCAGCCGCAGGCGCCGCGCCTGTGTCCGTGACGCTGGAGCCGTCGGCGGGGTTGACGTACGCAGGCATGACGAGCAGCGCAGCCCTCGGCGCCAGCGGTTCGGCCCGGGTCTCCTGCCGGCCGGCGGGAGCGCGCGCCGCCGCCTGCACCGTCTCGGGGCGCCTGGCGCCGGGCGCGGCGATCTCGTTCCTCGCGCGCTTCCGCGTCGGCGCGGCCATCCGAACCGGGACGGTGCTGGTGCGTGGTGGCGGCGGGGCGTCCGGACGGAACTCACATGCCGCGATCAAGGTCGTCGCAGGAGCTGCCTCGCCGCGCCTGCTGGTTGGTTTCGAGAGCGCTCCGGCCCGTGCCGGGCGCGCCGTTGTCGCGCACGTGCACGTCGTCGACATCGGCTCGGGCCCAGCCGCCGGCATCCAGCTCACGAACCTCCTACCGCACGCGCTCGCCGCCTCGATGCGGGCGAGCGGGGGAGGCTGGACCTGCACCGCTGCCACCGATGGGCGCTGCTCGAGCGCGGCCACGATCCCCGCCGGCGGCGTCGCGCCGCCGTTGACGATCGTCTACCGGATCGACTCCGCCACCGTCGCGAAGCTGGGGCTCCGGCCGGGCGACAACCCTTCCGTGCAGCGGTGGTCGCTCGTCGCGGCGGCCGGAGGCGTGACGTGGACGAATCCGTCCGAGCTCGTCGTCCTGCCCGAGCCCGCTGCCCAGCTCGCCGTCACGGCGGTCGCTGCCGGTGGACGGCTCGAGCTCCTGCCCGGGGCGAGCTCCACCGTCCGGATTCAGGTCAAGAACCTCGGCCAGGGAGCCACCGACGGCCCGCTCGCGCTCGACCTCGCCGTCCCGCGCGGCATGTCGGTCACCTCGGTCACCTCGCCATCCGGCCGCTTCGACTGCGCCGGCTCAACCGCCCCCGCGCAGCGCCTCGAGTGCCACACCATCGCGCCGGTCACCGTGGCGCCGCGGAAGTCACTCGCCGTCACGCTCGCCGTTCACGTGGACGCCGACGCCGCGCCGGCGGAAGGGATCCTCGGCGTCGCCGCCGCGGTCCCGAACGAGTCGGTGCGCACGAAACCGGGCGCAGCCGGGCTGCCCTTCCAGATCCTCGAGGCAAACGTCGGCTTCCCGTCGCTCGTCCTGCTTCGCACGACGACCAAGGCGCCACTCGCGCTGGTCACGGACGGCTCCGCGGCCCAGCTCCTCTCGGGACAGGAGCTGACCGAGCGCCTCGACGTGCGGAACGCAGGCGGCGCCGAGCTCGCCGCCGGCAGCCGGATCGTTCTGACCCAGCAGCTCGGACGCGGCGGCACCACGCGTTCGATCGCGACACCGCCGGGTTGGAGCTGCTCTGGCGGCGCGCGCCTCGCCTGCACCCTGAGCCTCCGGGCGGGCGTTCCGATCGGCGGAGTCGTCGAAGGCCCGACGGTGAAGATCGTCGCCGGCGCGGCGTCGAGCCGCGTTCAGGCGTGGACGGCCACCGTCGCGCTCGATCCCGCCGGGAGGACGCGTCCAAGCCGGCTTCCGGTCAGCGTGTCGGTCACACGGGGAGTGGTCGCACTCGTACCCGACCTGAGGAATCGCGTCGTGCCGACCGCAGGCGGCACAGGTGTCTTCGGCCTGACCGTGCGCAACGACGGCAACGTCGCGACCACCGATCCGGTCCGCGTCGGCATCAAGGTGCCGCACGGTGCGCGGATCGCCGAGCTCCACGGCGCGGGCTGGAGCTGCGCCCCGTCCCCGAGCCGGACGGCCGCACTCTGCACTGCGACGGAGCGCCTGGGCGCCGGAAAGCGCGCGCCGGCACTTGCCTTCTCGGCTCACTTCGGAACCCACGCCGGCGGCAAGGCGGTCGTGGTTGCCGCGCACGCCTCGGACGGAGCCCGGCGCCCGGCCCGTGCTGCGACCGCGACGATCGAGACCGTGCCGCGCCGGGCGCTGCGCGCTGTGATCAGGCGCACCGTCGACGAGGTGTCGGCCGACCACCCGCTTGTGGCGCTCGAGGGCGACGGCAGCGGCGGCAGCGGCCTCTCGCTGCACTACCGCTGGCGGCAGCGTTGCACCACCTCGGCCGACGTTGCCGCGGCCGGGAGCCGCTGCGCCTCGACGACGCCGGCCGTGAGCTGGCGCTCGTCGCGCCTGCAGCCCGACGTCGAATTTGCCGTGCCGCGCGTCTCTGCGCCGACGACCCTCGTCTTCGAGCTCACGGTGAACGACGGAAGCGCCCACGCGGTCGCCGTCGATCGCCTGCGCGTCGTCCCAGATAGGTCGGGCCACGGCGGCAAGGTGCGCGTGGTCAAGGCGTCCGCTGGACTCGAGCCTGCCGAGACCGTCACCGTCGCGCCCCGGCGGCTGCCGCCGGCCGCGAAGAAGCTCGTCGCGGCGACGTCGAAGAAGGCTCCGGTCGCGCACCAGTCGACAGCTCTGGTCGCGACCACGACCACCACGACAACGACGACCACGACCCCGACGACCACAGGCGCGACCACGACCGTTCCGGCCGCGGTGCTGCCGTCCGCGTTCTGCCAGCTCGTCGCGCGGGCCGGGGCGTCGGATTCCTTCACCTCGTCACTCGGGGGCACCACGATCGCGTTTGCCGGCGCCCAGGTTGCCGGCAAGGGCTGTGCCCCCGACACGGTCGTCCACTTCTCCGGCACGTCGTTCACGGTGCGTGGGTTCCTGCACGCGACGGGCGTCTCCGGCACCGTCACGCCCGCCGGCGTGCAGTTCACGGGCGGCACCCTGCGCGCGCCCGAGGCGTGGCGTGCTCCCGCGTTTCCGGTCTCCGGGCTGGCGATCCCCTTCGCCGGCACACCCGCGCTGACTGGCAGCGTCGAGCAGGAAAGCGCGATGCCGCTCGTCCACCTCGAAGGCGCCTGGCACGGCTCGACGAAGATCACGTTCACCGGTGCCGGCGACGGCACGCACGTCTCCGTCTCCGCCACTGCGGCCGGGCCGCTCAGCGAGCACGCGGTCACCGCGCCGCGGCCGCAAGCCACCGTCGAGGGGCCGGTCGGCGACGACGGCACCTTCTCGCTCCGCTTCGACGTGAAGCGCCTTGTTCAGATGCACGGCGTCGCGGTCGACGTCACCGGAACCGTGCAACGCGCGGAACCGCAGGGAGAGATCGTCGCCCATGCGACGGGATCGCTCGCCGCGCCGGTCGAGATCGTCCGCGGTCTGGCGATCGACACGCTCGCCGTGACCTTCGCGCCGACCGAGAAGTCGTTCGGTCTCGACGGATCCGGTGGGATCTCACTCTCCTACGGCTCGAATCGCGGCGTCATCCCGTTCAGCCTCAGGTACACCGATCCTGCCGACTGGACGCTCGTCGTCACGGGCGCCGGAGGCGAGTCACTGTGGGAGCCCGTGCCCGGCATGGTCGCCGACTCGCGGGAGTTCGCCGGCTCGATCGTCGCCAAGGACGACAAGCTCGCGATCGACATGCAGGCGCATCTCCGCCGTCCCTGGAACCCCGCGCCCGGCGTGCACGCGAAGAACCTCGACCTGACGCTGCGCGCCGGCTGCCCGAACATCGGGCTCGGCTGCCGGAAGCTCGCCTCGGTCTACCTCGAGATCGACTCGGACGTGACGGTGGCGCTTCCGGGCGCGCCCGCCGCGACCGCGAAGCTCCACGGGGCGCTCGCGTATCCGGCCGGCGAGTTCCGGGTCGTGGTGAGCCTCGACGGCTCGATCTCCCCGGGCGCGGGAATCATGATCGACAAGCCGAGCGTGGTCATCCAGCGTGGCGTTCCGGCGCCCCCCGAGCAGCCGAGCACCGCGGTCGAGGGCAACGGCATCGACGTCGAGGTGACCGGAGGCGTGACGCTCCCGAAGCTCGGCTCCCTGCCGATCGTCCACGCGTCGATCGCCAACGGCCGGTGGGCGCTTGCGGCGCCTGTCGGTTCGCTCACGCTTCCCGACGGCTCGAAGATCGCGAACACCGTGGTCGGCTGGTCGTCGTATGCGACGACGCTGAAGGTGCTCGACCGGACGACGAACGCCCCTCGCACGATCAACATGCCGTCGAACGCGTTCGTCGTCGCCGGCGACCTGACCGTGCCCTCCTGGGCTCGCACACTGCTGGCGCTGCCGGCCTCTGCGACCGCCACGGGGACGTGGGACACGGTTGCGAACACCTTTGCGCTCGAGGGAACGGTCCCGGTCGCCGGCCGGCCGTACCTCTACGGCCGCGACGGGTCGTCCGTCGGCATTCGCGCCGACGCCGTGTCGTTCCGCACGGGGCCGGAAGGGCTTCGCCTGGCGGGGCTGGCGACGTTGCAGGTTGCGGGTGGTGGGGGCGAGCTGGCGGCGAGCACCGCGCAACTCCATCTCTCGCTGGGGCTCGACGCTCGCACCAACACGGTCGGCGGTGCACTGACCCTCACGAACGCGGGCGGCTGGCGTGACGCGTTCGGCGTGCAAGGGCTTGTGCTCCACTCGCTCGTGCTGCAGGCCAACTTCCGCCTGCCGGCGCTCGTGCCCGAGTTCGGGTTCGCCGCGGACGCGGTCCTGCCCGCCGACGTGCGCAGCGGTCTGGGGATCGTCGACGGCGCCCGGACGAAGGTCGTTGCGAACCTTTCGATCACGAACCCGTGTCTGGGGGTCGAGGTGTACGACCCGGTCGCCTCCGGCCGCGACGTCGTCAACCTCGGCAGCGGTGCGGTGACGGCGAGGTCGCTGGAGCTGTGGTTCGCACCGTCGGGCTGCACCGTCGGGAAGTACCGCTACGCGGCGGGCGCCTCGGTCAAGTTCGACGGCAAGGTCGTCGGGCTGCCCGTCGCGCTCGAAGCGACACTGAAACGGGCACCGTTCTCGTTCGAGGGGCGCGTCGACATCGGCGAGCTCCCTCTCTCCGGTCTTACGGTGAAGCTGGACCCGGGTCGACGTCAGCCTCGCGGCCGGCCGGACGCACGTCACTTTCAGCGGCGGGGTCAACGTGCTCGGCACGAACGTCGACGTGACCGGGCGGGTCGTGCAGCAGGGGCAGACCGCGATCTTCGACCTCAACGGCCGGCTCGACAAGCTTGCGATCGCCCAGGACGTGCTCACGGCCAACGACATGGTGCTCACGCTGCAGATTCAGGGCGGGCAGCGAAACAGCGTCTTCGTCAGCGCCTCCGGGAAGGCGAGCCTGCTCGGCTCGACGATCGATGCCCGGTTCGCGCTGACGATGCTCGACGGCAAGCTCGACCGAGTTGAGGGAGACCTCGCCGCGAGAATCGCGATCGGCGGCTCGAGCGGGCTTGTCCTCGACGGGACGTTCAAGGTCGACATCGACGGCAAGCGGAAGAAGATCGACGGCATCGTCACAGCCAGCGTCGGCTCGGTCCGGCTGAGCAAAACGACGATCGTCGTGCAGGAAGGGTGGATCCAGATCGACTCCCGCTTCACGTACGGCAGCGTCTTCAACGCCGACGTCAGCGGCGCCGCCTACGTGCGCGTGCCCGCCGGCGCGACGACGCGGCTGGCGGACGGGCGCACCGTCCCTGCGAAACAGGGCGACTTCTACCTCGCCGCGTCGAACGTCGGTGTGAAGCTCGGCCCGTTCACCGGTGCCGGCAACGTCTGGCTCGGGCACGCGGACGGCACGCTCGGGGCGCGGCTCGACGCGGCCGTGCAGGTCACCGGCACGGGGGCGGGCAACACCGTTCGGGTCGCGGGTGTGATCGACGCGGGCACCCAGAACTTCAAGCTCTCCGGCGTCTCGAAGCTCGACCTGGCCGGGTTCACCCAGAACGTCGAGGTCACGATCGAGAAGTCCGGGCCGGCGGTTCGCGCGCTGGCGTCTGCGTCGATCGGACTGCTCGGGTCGAACCAGACGCTCGAAGGTGAGTTCTTCCTCGACCCGACCGGCTTCCACTTCAAGCTCGGCGCAAAGGCAAACCTCACGCTCGGGAGCTACACGCTCGCCGCTGCGAAGATCCACTTCAGCAACTTCCCGGGCGAGGCGGGACTGTGGGCGACCGCGCGCGTCAACATCGGAGGTGTCGTCAACACGGGGGACGTCCGGCTGAGCATCGAGAGTGGCGGGCGCTTCTTCCTCCAGGCCGGTTCGACCGTCGACCTCAAGGTGTTCAAGGTCGGCGCAACCGTGACCTTCGCCAACCACTTCCCGTCTTGCCTCGTCACGTCGATCGACTTCAGCCGTGGGATCTTCAACCCGCAATTCGTCATGACGTGTACCGAGAAGGACAGTCCGCCCACGCTGATCGCCGAGTCCGACTTCAAGCTGTGGATCTACTCGGCGCGGGCGCGAATCGTGATCGGCGCCGACGGGTCGTTCCGGGCGTCTTACCGCTCGCCCGGCTCGGGTGTCTGGGCGACCGACACCCCGACCGTCAGCTTCCTCGTCGTTCGGGGCTACGCCCAGCTCCGCTACGCGCTTCAGCTCGAGATCGACTCGCGTCGTTCGCCGGCCGTCGAGGTCACAGGGAGCGGCGGTGCGTCGGTCAACGTCGCCTACTGGACGTTCTGGTCTGGCTGGTCCGGCTGGTACAACCTGATCTCGGGCGACTTCGAGCTGCGCACCAACCCGTTCCGCGCCTGCGGGTGGGTGCGCGTCGTCGGCCAGGACGTCGGCGGCTGTATCCCCTAGCCGGCGCGCCGGGCGAAGAAGCCGCGCGCCTTCAGGGTCAACACGGTGACACCGTCCTGGTTGCGCACCTCGTTCGCCGTGATCACCGTGCCGCGCTGCGGGTTCGTCGCCGACGGCTGCGAGTCGACGATCGTGACGCGCGCCGACAGGCGGTCGCCGGGCCGGACAGGCGCAGTCCAGCGGATCTCCTCGACGCCCGGCGAGCCGAGTGACGCCGAGTCGAGCAGGACGCCGCGCACGAACATCCCCATGAAGACGGCCGTCGTGTGCCAGCCGCTCGCGATCAGTCCGCCGAAGGGGCTCGTCTTCGGCCGCCTCGGGATCGACGTGGAAGGGCTGCGGGTCGTAGCGGCGGGCGAACTCGAGGATCTCGGCCTCCGTCACCTCGACGGGGCCGAGCTCCGTCACCTCGCCGACCTCGAAGTCCTCCCAGTAGCGCATCGGTGGTCACGCTATCGCTAGCGTGCGCCCCCATGCGCACCCGCACACTTGGCCCGCTCGAGGTGACCGTCGTCGGCCTCGGCTGCAACAACTTCGGTGGTCGAATCGACGAGGCGGCGACCCGGCTGGTCGTCGACGCCGCGCTCGAGGCGGGCGTGACGTTCTTCGACACCGCCGACATCTACGGCAATGCCGGTGGCAGCGAGCAGCTGCTCGGCAAGGTGCTTAAGGGCCGCCGTGACCGGATCGTGCTCGCGACGAAGTTCGGCAAGCCGATGGGCGACGGCGCCGAGCGTCGTGGCACTCGCGCCTACATTCGCACTGCGCTCGACGCCTCGCTGGCTCGGTTGAAGACCGATGTCGTCGACCTCTACCAGCACCACGAGGAAGATCCCGAGACGCCGCTCGAGGAGACGATCGGCGCGCTCGAAGAGCTCGTCGACGAGGGCAAGATCCGCGCCTACGGCACCTCGAACTACAGGCCGGAGGCGATCGAGCGAGCGCGTGCACTCGGGGGTGGAGCGTACGTCTCCGAGCAGAGCCAGTATTCGTGGTTGGAGCGCGACGCCGAGCGTGAGCTGTTGCCCGCCTGCGAGCAGCTCGGCCTCGGCTTCATCCCGTTCTTCCCGCTCGCGAGCGGCCTCCTCACCGGCAAGGTGACGCGCGAGCATCCGCCGACCGAGGGCACGCGGCTGCACGGGCGCGAGCTCGACCCTGGAGACCTCGACCGCATCGAGCGGCTGAGCACCTGGGCGGAGGAGCAAGGGGTCTCGCTGCTCGATGTCGCCGTCGGCGGGCTGGCCGCCGTGTCGCCGGTCGTCTCGGTGATCGCCGGGGCGACCAAGCCCGAGCAGGTGCACGCCAACGCCGCCGCCGGCGAGTGGGTGCCGACGGCGGAGCAGTTCGAAGAGCTGCGGGCGCTCTGACCGCCGCGACCTGCTTCCGGCTCGACGGGCCTTCCGTCAGTCGAGCTTCGCCACGACGTGCTTGATCCGGGTGTACTCCTCCATCGAGTAGGCCGACATGTCCTTGCCGTAGCCCGACTCCTTGAAGCCGCCGTGCGGCATCTCGGACGTGATCGGAACGAGGTGGTCGTTGATCCAGACCGCGCCGAAGTCGAGCTTGCGGGCGGCGTTGAGCGCACGGCCGATGTCGCGCGTCCAGACCGAGGCGGCCAGGCCGTAGCGGACGCCGTTCGCCCACTCGATCGCCTGCGCGTCGTCGGCGAAGCGCTGCACGGTCACGACCGGGCCGAACACCTCGTTCTGCACGATCTCGTCGTCCTGTGAGACGTCGGTGAGCACGGTCGGCTGCACGAAGTAGCCGCGCTCGCTGCCGGATCCCCCGCCGGTGAGCACGGTCGCGCCCTTTGCCCGCTCGACGAAGCCGAGCACGCGCTCCTGCTGGTCCTTCGAGATCACGGGTCCCATCTCGATCTCCTCGCTCGAGGCCGGGTCGCCGACGTTCAGCGACTCGACGGCGGGAATGAGCGCCTCGAGTAGCGCGTCGTAGATCTTCGGGCCGGCGATGATGCGGGAGCCTGCGGTGCAATCCTGGCCGGAGTTCGAGAAGCCGGCGATCTTGATCCCCTCGGCGACCGCATCGGGGTCGGCGTCGTCGAAGACGACCATCGGCGCCTTGCCTCCGAGCTCGAGGTGGACCCGCTTGAGCGTGTCGGACGCGTTCCGGGCGATCAGCTTGCCGGTGGCGACGTCGCCGGTCAGTGAGACGAGTCCGATGTCCGGATGGCGGACGAGACGGTCGCCGGTCGGCATGCCGTCGCCCGTGACCACCTGGAGAACTCCCTCGGGGATGATGTCCTTCGCCAGCTCGACGAAGCGCAGCAGCGAGAGCGGCGTCTGCTCGGCCGGCTTGAGGATCTGCACGTTGCCGGCTGCGAGCGCCGGCCCCATCTTCCAGATCGCCATCATCAGCGGGAAGTTCCAGGGGCAGATGCCGGCGACGATCCCGATCGGCTCGCGCCGGACCATCGACGTGTAGCCCTTGATGTACTCGGCTGTCGACTTGCCTTCGAGGTTGCGCGCTGCGCCTGCGAAGAAGCGGAGGTTGTCGGCGCCGAACGGCATCTCTTCCCGGGCGAGCGAGATCGGCTTGCCGACGTTGCGCGACTCGATCTGCGCGAGCTCCTCGGCGTTGTCGTCCAGCACGGAGGCGAGCTTCAGCAGCAGCTCGGAGCGCTCGCCCGGCGTCGCGTCGAGCCATTCGGGCAGCACGGCCTTCGCGCGCTCGACAACCTCGTCGACCTGGTCGGCGGTGAAGTTCGGGACGTCGGCGATCTTCTCGCCGGTCGCTGGATTCAGTACGTCCAGTGCTTGCCTCCTATTCGGTGCGCAGGATCCCGCTCTCGCTCGTCAGGCGCTGCGCGAGTGCGACGGGAATGATCGTCACAGCCAGGATCATGAAGACGACGACGTTGACCTGGGGGAGCTCCTGGCCAAGGCGGATCTGGCCGAAGATCCAGATCGGCAGCGTGTTGTTGGCGCCCGCGGTGAACGTCGTCACGATCACCTCGTCGAACGAGAGTGCGAACGCGAGCAGGCCGCCCGAGACGAGTGCGGTCGAGATCGACGGGAACGTGACGTGCCGGAACGTCTGGAAGCCGTCGGCGCCCAGATCCATCGATGCCTCGGTGAGCGAGCCGGGTACGCGCCGCAGACGCGCGACGACGTTGTTGTAGACGACGACCACACAGAACGTCGCGTGCCCGATCACGATCGTCCAGAGCCCGAAGTTGAACTTCCAGAACGTGAAGTACGAGTTGAGCGCCATGCCGGTGATGATTCCCGGCAGGGCGATCGGGAGAACGAGCAGGAACGAGATCGCCTCGCGCCCGAAGAACCGGAAGCGGTGCACGCCGAACGACGCCGCCGAGCCGAGGAGAAGCGCGATCAGCGTCGACAGCCCAGCCGCCTTCAGCGAGAGGAGCAGCGCCTGTCGCATGTCGCTGTTGTGGACGGCCGGAGAGAACCACCTCGTCGTCAGGCCGGCGATCGGCCAGCTCTGCACGTTCGACTTGTTGAAGGCGTACAGGCAGATCACGATGATCGGGACGTAGAGGAACGCGAGCACGAGCGCGACCCAGACGCGCAGACCGATGCGAGTGGCGCGCGACTCCACTAGAGCGCCTCGAACGCGCCGAGGCGGCGGGCGATCATCAGGTACGCGCCCATCACGACGACCGGCACCACGGCGAACGCAGCGCCGAACGGCAGGTTGCTCGACTGGTTGACAGAGTCGTAGACGACGTTGCCGATGAACTGGCTGGATGCGCCGCCGATCAGCACAGGCGTGATGTAGTCGCCGAGCGTCAGCGAGAAGGTGAAGATCGAGCCGGCGACGACGCCGGGCAGCGCGAGCGGCAGGATCACCGTGCGCAACGTGCGGCCGCCCTTGGCGCCCAGATCGCGCGAGGCTTCGATGTACGAGTGGGGGATGCGCTCGAGCGCCGCGTAGACCGGAAGGATCATGAACGGCAGCCAGATGTACGAGAACACGATCCACATTGCCGTGTTGGAGTAGGCGACGTTGGCGGGCGGGAGCCCCAGCTTGTGCAGCGACCAGTTGAGCAGCCCGTCGGAGTTGAGGATCAGCCGCCACGCGTAGACGCGGGCGAGGTACGACGCCCAGAGCGGCAGCAGAACGAGCACGAAGAGGAAGCCCCGGGTGCGGCGGCTCGCGACCCGCGCCATGTAGTAGGCGAACGGAAATGCGATCAGCGCGTCGGTGACTGTGACCGCTGCAGCGATCGTCACGGTCCTGATCGCGACCGTGCGGTAGGCGGGCTCGTTCCAGAGCGTGCGGAAGTTGTCGAGCGTCCAGTGGTGGATCAGCTGCGACGTGAACGGGTTGACCGTCCAGAACGCCGAGATGAACAGCGCGACGAGCGCCGCGACGTAGACGAGCGTAAAGGCCAGGACGGGGGGCGAGAGGAGCGAGAGCCCCTTCAGCCACGGACGGCGCCAGAGCGCGCCGCCAAGACGGCGGCGCGCTCTGTGCCGGTCGCGCTTTACCCCTTCAGTTGCGTCCAGGCCTGCTGCCACTTCGTGTAGTCCATGCAGTTCTTCTGGCCGTTGCCGCAATCGGCGATCGGCGTCTTCCAGAAGTGGATCTGCTTGAAGTACTTCAGCGGTGCGTTCGCGTGGTACGTCGCGCACGAGCCCTTGGCGAGCTTGTTCATGAACGGGCACGCCTTCGAGTTCACGGGCGTCTCACCGAAGTAGACCGCCTGCTCGGCCTGCACCTTCGGCGTCGAGATCCACGACAGCCACTTGTAGGCGCAGTCGAGGTTCTTCGTGTGCGCCGACACCATCCAGGTGTCGAGCCAGCCCGTCGCGCCTTCCTTCGGCACGAGGTCCTTCACCGGCGCCTTCGCGGCGATCAACGTGTTGGTCTGGTACGGCCACGACGCGCCGATCACGGCGTCGCCGTTCTTGAACAGGTCGATCTCGTCGGAGGCGAGCGCCCAGTACTTCTTGAT
The DNA here is from genome assembly GCA_963785895.1 of uncultured Actinomycetes bacterium. Lineage (GTDB taxonomy): Bacteria > Actinomycetota > Thermoleophilia > Gaiellales > Gaiellaceae > PALSA-600. Next base: position 26,485 of record CAWAXB010000009.1, read on the forward strand.
CAGCGGCTTCTGCTTCTTCAGCAGGTTGAGCGTTGCCGTGAACTGGGCGCCGTTCAGCTCGTACGGATCCTTGATGCCGAGCGACGGCTGTGTCTTCATCAGATACAGCGCTGCGTCCGCGATCTGGATCGGGTTGTCGGGGACAGTGACCTTACCCTTGTACTTCGGGCTGTAGATCGATGCCCACGAGGACGGCGTGGGCTTCACGACCTTCGTGTTGTAGAGCAGCGTATTCGGCCCCCACTGCAACGACAGCCCGTAGTGCTTGCCGCCGATCGTGTTGTTCGGCGGTGACTTGAATGCCGGGCCGAAGTTCTTGTAGTCGGGGATCTTGGTCGGGTCGATCGTCTGCACATCCTTGCCGTAGATCAGCCGAAGCGACGCGTCGCCGGAGGCCGAGACCATGTCGTACTGGTCGCCGCCGCCGGAGCGCATCAGCGTCACCATCTCGTCCGACGAGCCCGCGTACTTCTGGTGGATGGTGCAGCCGGTGTTCTTCTGGAAGGGCTTCACCCATTGAGGCTGGAGGTAGCCCTCCCACGCGATCATGTTGAGGGTGCCGCCGCGCTGGGCCGACACGCCGGCGGCGGGGAACGCCAAGCCGACGGCAAGTAGTACGACGAGCGCCCACATGCTCCTGGTCATCTCTCCTCCTGCTGGGGGGTTGTCGTGATCTCGTAGGCGTCCGCGTCGCTCCACGCGATGTGGACACGCGTGCCAGGCTCGATGTGCGAGCCGTCGTTCTGTCGCACGACGGTGATCCGGTCGCCGGCGTCGGTGTCGACGAGGTAACGGATGAACGCGCCGACGTACACGGCGTCTGCCACGACGGCGGGCTCGCCGCTGCCGTTCATCGCGATGCGCTCGGGGCGCACCGAGACGCGCCGGCCGTGCCGTTCGAGGATGTTCGAGGTGCCTACGAACCCCGCGACGAACTCGGTCGCCGGGCGCTCGTAGACCTCCCTCGGCGAGCCGGACTGCTCGATGCGGCCTTCGTTGAAGACGGCAACGTGGTCGCTCATCGTCAACGCCTCCTCCTGGTCGTGCGTGACGTAGAGGAACGTCATGCCGAGCTCTCGCTGCAGATCCTTCAGGAAGACCTGCATCTCCTGGCGGAGCTTCAGGTCGAGGGCGCCGAGCGGCTCGTCGAGCAGCAGCAGCCGGGGCCGGTTGACGATCGAGCGGGCGAGTGCGACCCGCTGCCGCTGACCGCCCGAGAGCTGCACGGGCTTGCGGTTGCCGTAGCCGTCGAGGCGCACCATCTTCAGCACCTCGTCCACCTGTACGGTGCGCTCGCGTCTCGCGACGCCCTTCACCTTCAACCCGTAGCCGACGTTCTCGGCGACGGTCATGTGGGGGAAGAGGGCGTAATCCTGGAAGACGGTGTTGACGTCGCGTGCGTACGGCGGCCGTCGCGTGATGTCGTCGCCGTCCAGCGTCACCCGGCCCGAGTCCGGCTGCTCGAACCCGGCGATGATGCGGAGGGTGGTCGTCTTGCCCGAACCGGACGGGCCGAGCAGCGTGAAGAACTCACCGTCTGCGACCTGCAGATCGACCTCGTCGACGGCGATCACGTCACCGTAGGTCTTTCGGACAGCTTCGACGCGGACCCCGGAGCTGCCCGGCTCAGCCGCCAAGGCAGCCCTCCAGGATGTCCAGCCCCCGTTCGAGCTCGCCGTCGCCGATCGCGAACGGGACGAGGATGCGGATGACGTTGCCGTAGAGGCCGCACGACAGCAGCAGGAGCCCTTGCTCACGCGCGGCCTGTGTGATGCGTGCGGTCTCCTCGCCGTTTCGCTCCGGCAGCTCGAGGGCGAGCATCGGCCCCAGGCCGCGCACCTCCGAGCCGGCCGGCGCCATCCGCTCGAGTCGCTCGCGCAGGCGCGCGCCGATCTGCTCGGCGCGCGGTCGAGCGGCGGCGAGGGCGTCGAGGGTCGCGACCGCCGCTGCGCACGAAACCGGATTGCCGCCGAACGTGCCGCCGAGGCCGCCGGGCGCGGGCGCGTCCATCACGTCGGCACGGCCCGTGACCGCCGCCAGCGGCAGCCCACCACCGAGCGTCTTGCCGGAGACGAGCAGGTCGGGCTCGACGCCGTAGTGCTCGATCGCCCAGACCGGCCCGGTGCGCCCGCAGCCGCTCTGCACCTCGTCGTCGACATAGAGGATCCCGTAGTGGTCGAGCAGCTCCTGCAAGCGTCTCGGGAAGTCCGGCGTCATCGGGATGAAGCCACCCTCGCCCTGGACCGGTTCGAGCACGGCGCAGGCCACCGACCGGGGGTCGACGTCGCCTTTGAAGAGCTGCTTGAGCGCGTCGATCGCGTCGTCCTCGGTGACCCCGCGGAAGGGGTAGGGGGCGGGCGTGCGGTAGACCTCGGGTGCGAACGGGCCGAAGCCCGCCTTGTACGGCACGACCTTCGAGGTCATCGTCATCGAGAGCAGCGTGCGGCCGTGGAAGGCGTTGTCGAAGACGACGACCGCCGGCCGTCCCGTCGCGACTCGGGCGATCTTGACGGCGTTCTCGACCGCCTCTGCGCCCGTGTTCAGGAGGATCGACTTCTGCTGGTCGCCCCGGCAGGGGGAGAGCTCGGCGAGCCGGCGGCAGACGGCGACGTACGGCTCGTACATCCCGACCATGAAGCACTGGTGCAGGAACCGGTCGACCTGATCGTGGAGGGCCTCGACGACGGCGGGCAAGGAGTGGCCGAGGTTCGCGCAGCCGAGGCCGCCGGCAAAGTCGACGTACTCGCGTCCCTCGGCGTCCCACACCCGCGCACCCTCGGCACGCGAGACAACGAGCGGCGGCGTCGAGATCCCGCGGGCGACGTAGCGCTCACGTCCCTCCTCGACCTGTGCGGTCGTGGTCTGTGCCTGGGTCGACACTCTGCGCCGACTGTATCTGTCACTTCAGCCGCGCGAAGGGTCTGTAGGCGGGCGCCGATACGATGCGCCCGCACGGCGCCTTGGCCGAGTGGTTAGGCAGCGGCCTGCAAAGCCGTTTACAGCAGTTCGAATCTGCTAGGCGCCTTCGTTTCTCAGTCGCGGCCGAAGAGAGAGCTCTCGAGCACGTAGAACAGCGCGATGCCGCCGTACAGGCCGAGCGCGAGCCAGGAGGAGATGAACGCGCTTGCCGCCGCGAGCGCATAGCTGGGCACCCCGGGCAGGTACGAGCGCGAGATGCCGCTGACGACGCGCTGGTCGGCCTCCTCCGCGATCAAGCGCCGGCCGGTCGCCGCGTAGAACCAGAGACACGAGTACATCACCGCCATGGCGGTCATCGTCAGCCCGTAGAAGAAAGCCGCCGCGGTCGCATCGTGATGCAGATGATCGGCGAGCACGTGCGTCGGGAACGGCACGAAGGCGATCACCATCAGGAAGACGACGCTGATCGTGAGGAACGTCCGATCGACCCGGCCGATCTGGCGGAAGACAGTGTGATGGTTGATCCACATGATCCCGATCGTCAGGAACGAGATCGCGTACGCAGCGTAGGAGGGCCAGATCGCGAGCAGCCCGTGCGTGACCGAGCTGCCGGCCGGCAACCTGACGTCGAGAATCAGAAGCGTCGCCGCGATCGCGAAGACGCCGTCGCTGAATGTCTCGAGCCGGGCGGTCTCCACCTGACGGAGTGTAAGAGGGAGCTCCTTCAGCTACTCTTGCTTCGCTTGCATAGGCGTTGCTAGGGCGAAAGGACGAGGCGATGGGACGTGACTACTACAGCGCGAAGGAGGCCGCGCAGGCGCTCGGGATCAGCCTCGACACGCTACGGCGCTGGGATCGCAGCGGCCGGATCGTCACCCGGCGCGACGAGTCGAATCGCCGCATCGTCCCCGCCGCCGAGCTCGACCGCCTGCGCGGTGACGACCATGCCGAGCAGCTGAGCGCGCGCAACCGCTTCCGCGGGGTCGTGACCGACGTGCAGGTCGACGGGCTGATCGCGCAGGTCGAGCTGCTCGTGACCGAACCGGTACGGGTGGTTGCGCTCGTCACGCGGGATGCCGTCGAGGAGCTTGGCTTGAAGGTGGGCGACCCCGCCGGTGCGGTGGTCAAGTCGACGTCAGTGATGATCGAGGACTGAGAGTGATGGGTTCGAGGCAGTTCCGTTTGCTCGGTCTGCTGGCGGTGTGCCTGATCGTCGGAATGCTCGTGTCCGGCGAGGCGATCGCGCGTTCGGATGCCCGGATCACGGTCTATGCCGCCTCGTCGCTCACCGACGTGTTCCCCGCGATCGACGCAAAGGCGAAGTACTCGTTCGACGGCTCGAGCGCGCTCGCGGCGCAGATCGTGAACGGAGCTCCGGCGGACGTCTTCGCGGCTGCAAACACCTCGATCCCCGCGCAGTTGTACGCCAAGGGCCTCGTGGAAAAACCGGTGGCCTTCGCGCGGAACTCGCTCGTGATCGTGGTGCCGATCTCGAACCCGGCGAACATCCACGGCGTGCGCGACTTGACGAAGCGCGGAGTCAAGGTCGACATCGCGAACCCCGCCGTTCCGGTGGGCGGTTACACGCTGCAGGTCCTGAAGAACCTGAAGCTGAAGACGAGGGTCATGGCCAACGTCGTCAGCCAGGAAACCGACGTGCGCAGCGTGCTCGCCAAGGTCGCGCTCGGCCAGGCCGATGCAGGTTTCGTCTACTCGACCGACGCGAAGACGGTGCCCGGCAAGGTGAACGTGATCCGGCTGCCCAGCTCGGCGCAGCCCAAGGTCGCCTACTCGATCGCGGTGGTCACCCGCAGCCCGAATCAGGCGGCGGCAAAGGCGTTCATCAAGCGCGTGACCGGCAAGGCGGGCCGGGCGCAGCTCGCCCGGTACGGCTTCCTGCCCGCGACCGGGCCGAAGCAGTAGGCGATGCGCAGGGTCGCCCTCGCGCTCGGGCTGTTCGTGGCCGTCGCGGTCTCGCTCGGCTTCCTGTTGCTGCCGATCGTCGCGCTCTTCACCCGGCGCCGCCGGGCGAGCTCGTGCACCAGCTGTCGAACCCGGTCGTCACCGACGCGCTCGTGGTCAGCGTCAAGACGAGCGCGGTCGCGCAGGCGCTGATCGTGCTGCTCGGCACGCCCACCGCGTACCTGATCGCCAGCCGGCGCTTCTTCGGCCGGTCGCTCGCGATCACGCTCGTCGAGCTGCCGCTCGTGCTACCGCCCGCGGTCGCCGGGATCGGCCTGCTCGTCGCCTTCGGCCGCGTCGGCGTGCTCGGCTCGACGTTCGACGCGCTCGGAGTCAACGTCGCGTTCAACCAGGCGGCGGTCGTGCTGGCGGTCGCGTTCGTCGCCAGCCCGCTTTACGTGCGTCAGGCGATCGCCTCCTTCGAGGCGGTCGATGCGAACCTCGTCGCCGCGTCGCGCACGCTCGGCGCCGGCCCGGTGCGGACGTTCTTCCGCGTCGTGCTGCCGCTGTGCGCCGGCGGGCTCGCGGCCGGCGGGGCGCTCTCGCTGGCGCGCGGGCTCGGCGAGTTCGGCGCGACGATCATGTTCGCCGGCAGCCTCCAGGGCGTGACGCAGACGTTGCCGCTCGCGATCTACGCGCGAGTTCGACCGGAACTTCGACATCGCGGTCACGATCAGCGCGCTCTTCGTGGTCGTCACCGCGGCAATCCTCCTCTCCCTCAAAGTGAGCTCGCTATGGCCGGCCTCGCGGCAGACTTCACGCTCCCTCTTCGCGCGTTTGAGCTCGAGCTAGCGCTCGAGGTCGAGCGGACGGTCGCCCTCGTCGGGCCCTCGGGCGCCGGGAAGTCGTCCGTGCTGCGCGCGATCGCCGGGCTCGCCCGCCCGGCAAGGGGGCGGATCGCGCTCGGCACAGACACCTGGTTCGACGCGGCTCGCCGCGTCTTCCGGCAACCGGACGAGCGCAGCGTCGGGCTGGTCTTTCAGGAGTACGCGCTCTTCCCGCACCTGAGCGTGCGCCAGAACGTCGCCTACGGCGGCGGCGCGCGGGTGGACGAGTACCTCGAGCGCTTTCACATCTCGCACCTCGCCGGCGCCAGGCCGGCGGTGCTCTCCGGCGGCGAGCGGCAGCGCGTCGCTCTTGCCCGTGCACTGGCGCGCGATCCCGGCGTTCTGCTGCTCGACGAGCCGTTGTCGTCGCTCGACGCGCAGACGAAGGCGCTCGTTCGCGTCGAGCTGCAAGAGCTGCTGCGCGACTTCGAGCTGCCGGTGATCCTCGTGACGCACGACTTCGACGACGCGGCTGCGCTCGCCGGCCAGGTCGGCGTGCTGATCGACGGCACGCTGCGCCAGCTTGCGACCCCGCAGGAGCTCGTCTCCCAGCCGGCCGACACGTTCGTCGCGGCCCTCACCGGCGCGAATCTCCTGCGCGGGATCGCCCGGCGCGAGACCGACGAGCTGGCCGTGATCGACCTTCAAGGCGGCGAGCGCATCTACTCCACCGACGCCGGCCAGGGGGAGGTCGGAGTCGTCGTCTACCCGTGGGACGTCACCGTGGCCCGCGTCCGTCATGCAGACTCGGCGCTCAACGTGATCGCCGGCGAGATCCGTTCGGTTGCCCATGTCGGCTCGCGCGTCCGTGTGCAGATCGGGCCGATCACCGCCGAGGTGACCGCCGCCTCCGCCGACCACCTCGAGCTCGCTCGTGGCGGCACCGCCTTCGCGTCGTTCAAGGCGACCGGGACTCGCCTCGTCCCGTTCGCCTGAACGGCGAGTCAACTCCGTTTAGGATCGGGCGATGGGGTTCTCCGGCGCGATGATCCAGAACGCGATCTACATCGCGCAGCAGCCGCCCGAGTGGCCGGTCACGTTCGAGGACTGGGAGCGTGCGGCGCAGGCGAAGCTCGACACCGGCGCGTTCGGCTACATCGCCGGCGGGGCGGGGGCCGAGGAGACGATGCGCGCGAACCGCGAAGCATTTCAGCGCTGGCGCATCCGGCCGCGCATGCTCGCGGGCAACGCCGTGCGGGACATCTCGGTCGAGGTGCTCGGGCTGCGCTCGCCGGCGCCGTTTCTGCTCGCGCCGGTCGGCGTGCTCTCGATCGCCCACGAGGAGGCGGAGGTGGGCGTGGCGAAGGCATCGGCCGCCTCGGGGGTGCCGATGGTGCTCTCGAGCGCGGCGACGCATTCGATCGAGCAGGTGGCCGAGACGGGTGCGCCGCGCTGGTTCCAGCTCTACTGGGTCAACGACCGCGAGATCTGCGCCAGCTTCGTGCGCCGTGCCGAGGCGGCGGGCTACGGCGCGATCGTGGTGACGCTCGACACGCTCACGCTGGGCTGGCGCCCGCGCGACCTGCGCGAGGCGTACCTGCCGTTCATCAAGGGCGAGGGCTGCGGGCAGTACTTCACCGACCCCGTCTTCCTCTCGCGGCTCGACAAGACGCCTGACGAAGATCTGCTGACGGCCGCGGCGACGATGCTCGCGACCTTCCCGAACCTCGGCCTGACCTGGGACGATCTCGAGTGGCTGCGCGAGCAGACCTCGTTGCCGATCCTCGTCAAGGGCGTGCTCACCGCCGACGACGCCGAGCGCGCGCTGCAGCACGGCGTCGACGGGGTGATCGTCTCGAATCACGGCGGCCGCCAGGTCGACGGCGCCGTCGCGGCACTCGATGCGCTGATCGAGGTGCGCGACGCCCTGCCCGGCGCGGTCGTGCTGATGGACGGTGGCATCCGCTCCGCGGCCGACGTGCTCAAGGCGATCGCGCTCGGAGCCGACGCCGTCCTGCTCGGCCGCCCCTACGCCTACGCGCTCGCGGTCGGCGGCAGCCGCGGCGTCGAGGAGCTGATCCAGAACCTGATGGCCGAGATCGACCTCTCACTCGCACTCGCCGGCGCGCACTCGGTCCGCGACCTCGACCGCTCGTGGCTGTCACGGATAGAGGCGTAGTCCTTGTCGAGCGCGGCAAGGTCGCGCTCGAGGAGATCCGCGTCGAGCAGCCCGGGCCGGGCGAGGTGCTCGTGCGGATCGAGGCGACCGGGGTCTGCCACAGTGACCTGCACGTGATCGAGGAGGACGGCTGGGGCCATCCCTATCCGATTCTGCTCGGCCACGAGGGCGCGGGGACGGTCGAAGCGGTGGGGGAGGGAGTTGCGGAGCTCGCACCCGGCGACCGCGTCGTCCTCGGCTGGAAGACCACCTGTGGAACGTGTGCCGCCTGCAAGCGGGGAGCGCCACGCCAGTGCGCCCGTCCGCCGGCGGCACCCGGCCGGCTCTTTCGCCTGGACGGCACGGAGCTGACGCCCGTCCTCCGCACAGGCACGTTCGCCACGCACACTGTCGTCCCGGTCGAGGCGGTCGTGAAGGTGGCGCGCGAGCTGCCGGCCGAGCAGGCGTGCCTCATCGGCTGCGCGGTCGCGACCGGCGTGATGTCGGTGCTCGAGACCGCGAAGGTATGGGAAGGGGCGCGGGTTGCAGTGATCGGCTGCGGCGCCGTCGGCCTGTCGGCGATCCAGGGCGCGCGGCTCGCCGGCGCGTCGGAGATCCGTGCGATCGACCTCGACGAGCGCAAGCTCGAGCAGGCGCTTCGATTTGGCGCGACGGATGTGGGAGAGGGACGCGTCGACTTCGTCTTCGACGTCGTCGGCCGTCGGGCCACGTTCGAGCAGGGTCTGTCGCTGCTCGCGACCGGCGGCACGCTCACGCTGATCGGCCTCTCGCCCGCCGGTGAGCAGGCGACCCTCGACCTGCCTCGCCTCTTCTCCCGGCGCGCCCGCATCCTCGTGTCGCACGGCGGCGACCACCTGCCGCAGGAGGATTTCCCGCGGCTCGCCCGGTGGGCGCTCGACGGCAAGCTCGACCTGGCCGGCATGGTCACGCGCACGTCGCCGCTCGACGGCTGGGAGGAGGCGCTCGGCGCGATGCGCGACGGCGACGTGATCAGGACGGTGCTGACGCCGTGAAGTCGATCGACGCGTTCCGGGCGATCGTCGCGGGCGAGCGCGAGCCCCCGCCGGCCGGCAAGCTGGTCGGCTTTCGCATGACCGAGGTCGAAGAGGGGCGGGTCGTATTCGAGCTCGAGGTCGGCCCTCAGCACGCGAGCCCGCTCGGGACCGTGCACGGCGGCATCCTCTGCGACGTCGCGGACGCGGCGATGGGCTGCGCGCACGCTTCGCTCCTCGGTGAAGGCGAATCGTTCACGACGCTCGAGCTGAAGATCAACTTCCTGAAACCGGTCTGGGAAGGGTTGCTCACGGCCGAGGGAACGGTGCTGAAGTCGGGCCGGACAATCGGTCTCACCGAATGCCGGATCACGGACCAATCGGGCTCTCTCGTCGCCCATGCAACCTCGACGTGCATGACGCTGCGAGGAGACGCAGCAAAAGGGCGTTAGGATCGGCCGATGGATCTCCGCGACACTCCATCAGAGGCGACGTTTCGCGCCGAGGTGCGCGAGTTCATCGCGCAGAACGTGCCGGCAAGCTCGAAGCAGCGCGGCGCCCGGCGCTTCGAGGACGAGGATCGCGAGTGGAGCAAGCGCCTGGGCGACGCCGGCTATGCCGGCTTGACCTGGCCGAAGGAATACGGCGGCGCCGGCGCTCCGTACAGCCACCAGGCGATCTACCTCGAGGAGCTCGCCCGCGCCGAGGCGCCGTCGCATCTCGGTGTGATCGGCCTCGGGATGGCCGGGCCGACGATCATCGCCTTCGGCACCGACGCGCAGAAGAATCGCTACCTCGCGAAGATCCTCAGCGCCGAAGAGATCTGGTGCCAGGGCTTCTCGGAGCCCGATGCCGGCAGCGACCTGGCCGCGGCGCGCACGCGCATCGAAGACCACGGAGACCACTTCCTCGTCAACGGCCAGAAGGTGTGGTCGTCATTCGCGCACATCGCCGACTTCTGCATCCTCGTGGGGCTCGGCCTCCCGGAGGCGCCGCGCTACAAGAACCTCACGTACGTGATCGTCGACATGCATGCACCGGGCGTCGAGGTGCGGCCGCTCGTGCAGATCACCGGCCACCCCGAGTTCAACGAGATCTTCTTCACGGACGTCAAGGTGCCGAAGGAGAATCTGCTCGGCGAGATCGGCGGCGGCTGGCAGGTTGCGATGACGACGCTGCTGCACGAGCGCGGCACGCTCGGCTTCGCGCTCTCGGCAACGCTCGACGTTGCGGTACGGAAGCTGATCGCGCTCGCAAAGGAGCACAACGTCGTCGACCCGATCCTCCGCGACCGGATCGCGCGCGAGTGGGTCGAGCTGCAGGCGCTCAAGTACACGAACTACCGCGCGCTGACGACGCTGCAGAAGACCGGCATCCCCGGCCCGGAGGGATCGGCGTCGAAGCTCGTCTGGTCGGAGGCCAACCAGCGGCTGACGAAGCTCGCACTCGAGATCCTCGGGTCGCAGGCGCAGCTGACCGATGGCGACGGCTACTGGCAGTACCAGCAGCTCCGCTCGCGCGGCAACACGATCGAGGCCGGCACGAGCGAGATCCTGCGCAACATCGTCGCCGAACGCGTCCTCGACATGCCCAGGAGCAGATAGTGGACTTCAGCTTCAGTCCGGAACAGGACGACCTCCGCCGCGAAGCACGCGCGTTCCTCGAGGCGACCCCGGCCCCGACGATGGAGCAGCTGGCAGAGCTCGGCTGGGTCGGGATCCTGCAGAGCGACGACTTCACGTTTCTCGATGCCGCGGTGCTCTTCGAGGAGCTCGGTCGCGCGCTCTACGCCGGCCCCTTCGTCCTGAACGAGATCGCGGGCCGGCCCGGCGACGGCCTCTGGTCGATCGAGATCGACGGCTTCGTTCCGCACCTCGCCGAGGTGTCGCACGTCCTCACACCCGAGCTGACCGTGGAACCGGCCGGCGGTGAGGCGCTTGCGACCGTCGACGAGACGCTCGGGCTGGGAAGGATTTCCCGGAACGGCGGCACCGCAACCGAGGGTGACTGGGACGACACCCGGCGAAAGCTGCTCGTCGCGTTCGCGCTCGAGGCCGTCGGCATCGGCGCGAAGGCGATCGAGCTCGCGATCGCCTACGTCTCGAAGCGCGAGCAGTTCGGGAAGAAGATCGGGAGCTACCAGGCGATCTCGCACTCGCTTGTCGACGGCTACGTCGCCGTCGAGCTGGGCCGCTCGCTCGCGTACTGGGCGGCGTGGAGCGTGGCCGAGGAAGACGAGGATGCCGAGCTGGCCGCGGTGGCGGCCAAGTCACAGGCGGCGGAGGCAGCCGTGCTCGCCTGCGAGAAGTCGATCCAGGCGCACGGAGGCATCGGCTTCACGTGGGAGCACCCGCTGCACCGCTACTACAAGCGGGCGCTCTGGCTCGAGGGCGCGCTCGGGTACGGGCGCGAGCAGCGCGCGGAGATCGCCCGATCCCTGCTGTCCTAGTCACCGGCGCATCGACCGGCATCGGCGCCGCATCGTGCGCCCGCATGCTCGGGCGTGGCTGGACGGTCTACGCCTCCGTCCGCCGCCCCGGCGAGGCCCCCGCAGGGACAGTCGAGCTCGTCTTCGACGTCACCGATCCGGTTGCGATCGGCCATGCGGCCGCGGCGATCGGCGAGCTCGACGGGCTCGTCGACAACGCGGGCATCGCGGTCGCTGCGCCGCTCGAGTTTCTCCCCGTTGCCGAGCTGACGCGGCAACTCGACGTCAACGTCGTCGGGCAGTTGCGGGTGACGCAGGCGTTCCTGCCGGCGCTGCGGCGGGCGCGGGGCCGCGTCGTGCTGATGGGGTCGATCGCCGGACGCTCCTCACTCCCGTTCCTCGGCGCGTATGCGATGTCGAAATTCGCGCTCGAGGCGATGGCCGACGCGCTGCGGGTCGAGCTGGCTCCGTGGGGGATGCACGTCGCGATCGTCGAGCCCGGGACGATCGACACCCCGATCTGGTCGAAGCCGCAGCCGGCGGTCGACGAGTTTCCGCCCGAGGCCGCCGAGCTCTACGGCGAACGGATCCGGCGATTCCGCACGCTTGCAGCCGAGCGGTCGCGGAACCAGGCGGCGCCGGTGGCGGTCGTCGCGGATGCGGTGGAGCACGCGCTGACGGCCGCGAAGCCGAAGACCCGCTACCTCGTCGGGCCCGACGCAAAGCGGCGCGCGCGTGCGCAGAAGCTGCCGGACCGCCTCCGCGACCGGCTGCTGACGCGATTCCTCTTCGGCTGACCGGCGAGTCAATCCGGGTTTAGGATCAGCCCATGGGCTACCAGGTCAGTTCTCTCGATGCGCTCGGCGAGGGCTACGGCTTTCGCAAGGTGCGCGGTGCGCTCGGCGTCACCGCATTCGGCGTCAATGCACTCGTCTTCCCGCCCGGCTACGTCGGCCCGGCGCACTACCACGACCAGCAGGACGAGCTCTACCTCGTGCACCGCGGCACCGCGACATTCGAGATCGAAGGAACCGAGCATGTCGTCGCAGAAGGCGGCCTCGTGCACGTCGAGTCGACGACGCCGCGCCGGATCACGAACTCCGGAACGGACGATCTCGTGCTCTACGTCGTCGGAGGCAAGGGCGGCTACGTCGAACGCGACGGCCACCTCGTCAATCCGGAGGAGGATCTCGCGAAGCGCGAGGCGCTTGCGAAGGGCGACGTGGAGTGAACGGCCTGATGATGGACACGCAGCTGACGCTGCCGATCCTGCTCCGCCGAGCCGAGGCCTATTTCGGGCCGCGTGAGATCGTCACGCGGCTGCCCGACAAGAGCTTTCACCGTTACGGCTACGCCGACATGTGCCGGCGCTCGCGGGCGCTTGCCGTCGGCCTGGCCGGCCTCGGGCTCGAGCGGGGCGACCGGGTCGCGACGCTCTGCTGGAACCACTACCAGCACCACGAGGCGTACCTCGGCATCCCCTGCGGCGGCTTCGTGCTGCACACGCTGAACATCCGCCTGCATCCGAACGACCTGGCCTACATCGCGAACCACGCAGCCGACAGGGCCGTGATCGTCGACCGCAGCCTCGTGCCGCTGCTCGACCTGTTCATCGGCCAGACGAAGATCGAGCACGTGCTCGTGGTCGAGGATTCCTACGAGGAGCTGCTCGCGGGCGCCGACCCGGATGCGTGGCGCGACCCGGAGCTGGACGAGAACGAGGCTGCGGCGATGTGTTACACGAGTGGCACGACCGGGATGCCGAAAGGCGTCCTCTACTCGCACCGCTCGACGATGCTGCACGCGCTCGGCGTCGCGGCCGGAAACCCGATGAGCCTCGGCGTCTCCGACACCGATTCGATCCTGCCGGTGGTGCCGATGTTCCACGCGAACGCGTGGGGCTACCCGTACCTCGCCACGATGATCGGCGCGAAGCTCGTCTACCCGGGCCCGCACCTCGACCCCGAGAGCCTGCTCGACGCCTTCGTCTCCGAGCAGGTGACGTGGACGGCCGGCGTGCCGACGATCTGGCTCGGCATCCTCGGCCTGCTCGATGCGAACCCCGGCAAGTGGGACCTCTCGCACATGAAGGGCATGCTGGTGGGCGGCTCGGCCGCGCCGCGCTCGATGATCGCCGGCTTCAAGCAGCGGCACGGCCTGAACGTCGTCCACGGCTGGGGGATGACCGAGACCTCGCCCGTCGCGTCGACGTCGCAGCTCCTCGGCGACCTCGCGGAGGCCGACGAGGAGACGCAGTTCGACTACATCGCCATGCAGGGGCTGCCCCTGTCGCTCGTCGAGCTGCGCCACCGCGACGAGGAGGGAGCGATCCTGCCGTGGGACGGCGAATCGATGGGCGAGCTCGAGATCCGCGGTCCGTGGATCGCGGGCAGCTACTACAACACGCCCGAGCAGGCCGACCGGTGGACCGGCGACGGCTGGTTCAAGACCGGTGATGTCGTCTCGATCCACCCGCGCGGCTTCATCCAGATCAAGGACCGGTCGAAGGACGTGATCAAGTCGGGCGGTGAGTGGATCTCGTCGGTCGAGCTCGAGAACGCGTTGATGGCACACCCCGCGATCGCCGAAGCGGCCGTGATCGCGGTGCCCGACGAGAAGTGGGACGAGCGGCCGCTCGCCGCCGTCGTGCTGCGGGAGGGCGCCTCGGCCACGCCGGAGGAGCTGCGCGCGTTCCTGGCGCCCAACTTTGCGAAGTGGTGGCTCCCCGACCGGTACGAGTTCATCTCGGAGATCCCGAAGACGACGGTGGGCAAGTTCCTGAAGACGGAGCTGCGCGAGATGTTCGCTCCGACCGGGGCGGTGCGGTCGTGATCAAGACCATCTGGCTCGACAACCCGCCGGTCAACGCCGTCAACGCGGGGATCGTCGAGACGCTCTGGAGCGAGCTCGAATCGCTGGCCGACGACGTCCACGTCGTCGTGCTGCGCGGCAAGGGCGAGCGGGCGTTCTCGGCCGGTGCCGACATCGGCGGCTTCGTCGGTGCGAGCGGCGACAGCGAGCGGCCGGGCGGGATCCAACCGGCTGCCGACCTGATCGAGGCCGCGCCCGTGCCCGTCGTCGCGGCGATCCACGGCTACTGCCTGGGCGGAGGGCTCGAGATCGCGCTCGCGTGCGACTTCCGGATCGCGCAGCGTGACGCCCAGCTCGGCTTCCCCGAGGTGAACCTGGGCCTGCTGCCCGGCGGTGGCGGGACGCAGCGCGCCCCCAGGCTGATCTCGCCCGGACGGGCGCGCTGGCTGACGATGTCCGGTGAGCGGATCTCGGCCGAGACGGCCGAGGCGTGGGGGCTCGTGGAGTTCGTCGTCGACGATCTCGAAGCGGGGATCGCGCGCTACGTCGAGCCGCTCGACCGGCAGAGCCCGCATTCCCTCCGCCAGATCAAGGCGCTGATGCACGAGACGCGCGACAGTCGCGACGACGGGCGCGAGGTCGAGGCGTTCGCCGCCTGTCTCACGTCGGAGGACGGGCAGGAGGGCGTCGCCGCCTTCCTGGAGAAGCGCGAAGCCCGCTGGACCGGTAGGTGAAGGCCGTCGTCCTCCATGCGGTGGACGGCGAGCTCAACCTCGAAGAGACCGCGGCGCCGGACGGCGACGTCGTCGTCGACGTGCGCGCTGCGGGCGTCAACTTCGCCGACGTCCTGATCCGCCGCGGCCGCTACCCGCAGATGCCCGAGCTGCCGTACGTGCTCGGCTCGGAGGTGGCCGGGGAGATCCAGGGGCGGCGCGTGATCGGGCTGCCGAAAGGCACGGGAGGCGGCTACGCAGAGCAGGTCGCGGTCGACCCGGACTGGCTGTTCCCATTGCCCGACAACGCCTCGTATGCAGCCGGCGCAGCGTTCTTCACCACCTACCTGACCGCGTACATCCCACTGCACCGGCAGGTGCGCGTGACGCCCGCGTCGACGGTGCTCGTGCATGCCGGCTCGGGTGGTGTCGGCTCGGCCGCGATCCAGCTGGCGAAGAACCTGGGCGCCAGGGTGATCGCGACGGCGAGCTCCGACGAGAAGCGCGCGTTCGCCCGCGAGGTGGGGGCCGACGAGGCGTTCGGCTATGACGAGCTCGACGACCTCCGCGTCGACGTCGTGATCGACCCGGTCGGCGGCGAGGTCTTCACGCGCTCGCTGTCGCTCCTGAACCCGCTCGGAACGGTCGTGGCGATCGGCTTCGCCGGTGGGCTCTGGAGCGACCCGAGCGTGCAGTGGCTCGTGGGCCGCAACGCCTCCGTCGCCGGCGTCTACCTGGGCCGCTTGATGAAGCTGCAGCCGCAGTACGTCCGCGAGTGCGCGATCGAGCTCCTGGCACTGTGGGCACAGAAGCAGATCGACCCGGTGGTCGGCGCACGCTTCCCGCTCGGGCAGGCAGCCGAGGCGCACGCGCTGATCGAGGCGCGCCGGCACATGGGCAAGGTCGTGCTCGAGCCGTGAGGGCTCTCATCACGGGCGGCGAGGGCGGGCTGGGGCGGGCGATGCGCGCGCGGCTCGAGCGCGAGGGGTACGAGGTCGAGTCGCTCGATCTGGTCAACGGCTTCGACGTGACCGACCCGGCGGCGTGGGAGCGGGTCGGTGCGGTCGATCTCGCGTGCCTGAACGCCGGGATCCTCACGGCCGAGCGCGACATCCGGTCATTGAGCCCCGCCGGCTACCGTGCAGCCGTCTCGGTGAACGTCGACGGCGTCGTGCTCGGCGTGCTCCGGCTCGCGCAGGTGATGAGGGGCGGGACGATCGTCGCGACCGCCTCGCTCGCCGGACTCGTCGGGATGCCGCTCGATCCGGTCTATTCGCTGACGAAGCATGCGGTCGTCGGCTTCGTGCGCAGCGCTGCGTCGCAGCTGGCGCCGATCAAGCTGAACGCGATCTGCCCCGGCATCGCCGACACGCCGATGCTCGACCGGCACGGACAGCGCGCTCGTTTTGCCGAGGCCGGCTTCCCGCTGCTCCGGCCCGAAGAGGTGGCCGACGCAATGTGGCTCGCGGCGACGAGCGACGGCACCGGTGAGTGCTGGTACGTGCAGCCTGGCCGCGAACCGGCGCCGTTCCGCTTCCCGAACGTGCCCGGCCCGCGCTCGGGCGACACCGCGGTCGGGTTACCGCCGATCGCCAGCTGATGGGTGCCTGGAACCGCGTCTTCGCCGCGCTGTACGACCGGGGTCTCGCCCGGGCCGAACGCGCAGGGCTCGCCGACGCGCGGCAGTCGTTGCTCGCCGGTGTGCGCGGCCGGGTGCTCGAGCTGGGCGCCGGCACGGGCCTCAACCTCTCGCACTATCCCGCCGGGACCGAGCTCGTCGTGACGGAGCCCGACGCCGAGATGGCGAAGCGGCTACGCCGCCGGCGCGCCGAGGTCGTGCTCGCCCGCGCCGAAGAGCTGCCGTTCCCCGGCGGCTCGTTCGACACCGTCGTCTCGACGCTCGTCTTCTGCACGGTGCGCGACGTTCCGGCGGCGTTGCGCGAGACGCGCCGCGTGCTCGCCCCCGGCGGGCGCCTGCTCTTCCTCGAGCATGTCCGTGCCGAGCCGGGAACGCCGACCGCCCGGTGGCAGAACCGCCTGCACCGGCCGTGGCGCGCCCTTGCGTGCGGGTGCAACTGCAACCGGGACTTTCTTGCGGCGCTGGCGGCTGAGGGATTCGCCGTCGCCGACCTGAGGCGAGAAAGCTGGCCGTTCTTTCCGGCGATCGTGCGGCCGGTCGTGATCGGTGCCGCTACCCCCGTTTCCGCAGCCAGCTGAGGATCAGCGCGCGTGCCCGCGTGGCGTAGGGCGCGTTCTCGACGATGTTCCAACCGTGCCAGAAGCCTGGGTAGAACGCCGTCCGCTTGTCCTTCGCGGGCGCATGCCGGAGCAGCAGCAGCGCGTCGGAGACCGGGAGGTAGAAGTCCTCGCGCGTGCCGACGATCAGGAGCGGCGCATGGAGCTTCGTGACGCCGGTGAGCGCGTTCGGCGTGCCGCGCGGAAGGTGAGCCTCGCCGGAGAGGCTGATCACGCCGCCGACGTCCAGCTGCGAGGCGTAGGTGAGCGAGACTGCACCGCCGAACGATGCGCCCTCGAGGAAGACGCGTTTGGCGCCGTCGGCGTGGAGCCTCGCGATCGCTGCGCGCAGGTCGCGGTCGTACGCTTTGGCCGGGGTCCCGTTGCGTAGCTGTGAGTCACCGAAGCCGCGGAGGTCGAGCGCGAGCGCGCGCACGCCGGAAGACGCCAGCGTGTGCATGTACGGCAGCCAGCCGCACAGGTTGCCCGGCGACTCGTGTACGAGCACGACGCCAATCGAGCCACTTCCGGCCTCGACGGCGTAGAGCCGCGTCCGGTCGCTGGCGGTGAGCCAGAACGGCGTCGCGTGGACGCCGCCGGTGGGCCCGCACTTGGCGGCGAGCGGTTGTGGCGCAGCCGCGAGCGCAGCCGCGACGGCGAGCGTTGCCAGGATCATTTAATTCAAGCCGGGGTCGAATGGCATGTCGATCATCAGCTCGAACGGCCCGCCCTTGCGATGCAGGACGGTGCGCCAGAGCTCGTCGGGATCGTTCGCGAACGCATCGTCGGCCTCGGCGGCGACGACGATCCAGGCCGGTTCTTCGAGCTCGGCCTCGAGCTGGCCGGCGCCCCAGCCGGCGTAGCCGGCAAAGAGCCGGAAGCGCCTGATCGAGAGCTCGTCCGGCTCGACCTCGGCCGGCAGGAAGCCGACCGCGCCGAAGATCGGCGCCGCCGCCTCGTCGACGTCGTCGAACTCCGCGACGCCCATGAACGCCTCGGGCTGAACCGGTCCGCCCACGAAGATCGGGTCGCCGGCGCCGGGCAGTCCTTCGAGCGCCGGCAGCGCTTCGGCGGCCGCCACCTCCGACGGCCGGCTCAGGACGAGGCCCATCGCTCCTTCGTCGTCGTGGTGCGCGATCAGCACGACGGTCTTGCGGAAGTTCGGGTCGTGCAGCGACGGCGACGAGACGAGCAGGCTGCCCTGGAGCGACTCCACGTCAGTCGAAGCGCCAGCCGTCGCCGTCGCGGAACGTCTTCAGGATGCGCTTCGCGACCACCTGGCGGTGCACCTCGTCGGGGCCGTCGTAGATGCGTCCGCCGCGGGCCAGCATCAGCATGTTCGCGAGCGGCGTCTCGTCGGTGAGGCCGCGGGCGCCGTGCACCTGAACCGCGCGGTCGATCACCTCCTGCAGCACACGTGCGGCATAGAACTTGATCGCCGACACTTCCACGCGTGCCTCGTCTCCGCCGTCGATCTTGTGTGCCGCGTCGAGCGTCATCAGCCGGCAGGCCTGGATCTCGGCGTAGCTGTCGGCGATCCAGTTCTGCACGGTCTGCTTGTCGGCGAGCGGCCCGGATGACGTCTCGCGCTCGAGCGAGTAGGAGCACATCAACTCGAACGCGCGCTGCATCTGGCCGAGCCAGCGCATCACGTGGTGGATGCGGCCGGGGCCGAGACGCTTCTGGGCGATCAGGAAGCCCGCGCCGATCTCGCCGAGCGTGTTCGTCACCGGCACGCGCACGCCCGTGTACCGCACCTCGCAGTGCGTCGACCAGCCTTTGCCGGCGTGGCCCATACCGTGATCGGCCGGACGATCTCGACGCCGGGCGTGTCGGCGGGAACGATGATCTGGGTCGCGCGCGCATGCGGGGCGGCATCGGGATCGGTCACCGCCATCACGATCCCGAAGGCGGCGCCTTCGGCGCCCGACGAGAACCACTTGTGGCCGTCGATCACCCAGTCGTCGCCGTCGCGAACCGCCCGCGTGCGGAGCGTCGTCGGGTCGGAGCCGGGCACCTCGGGCTCGGTCATCGAGAAGAACGATCGGAGCTCGCCGGCGACGAGCGGGCAGGAGCCAGCGCTGCTTCTGCTCCTCGGTCCCGTAGAGCAGGAGGATCTCGGCATTCCCGGCGTCGGGCGCCTGGCAGCCGAAGACGAGCTGACCCCACATCGAGCGGCCGATGTGCTCGTTGAAGTACGCATAGTCGAGGAAGCCTGTTCCGGTGCCGCCTGCCTCGGGCGGCACGTGCGGCGCCCAGAGCCCGGCGGCGCGCACCTCGTCCTGCAGAGCGCGCAACAGCTGTTCCCCGGCTTCGTCCTGGCGCTCGATCGCAGCCTCGTTCGGGAGCACGCGCTCGGCCATGAAGGCGCGGACGCGCTCGAGGCGGTCGGTGGGGGGAGCCCAGGCAGTGACCGTCATGCCGTTAGCATCACACACCGAATGCGCCTTGGCTTCTACATGGGCTATGCGCCCCCGGGCACGAGCCCGCTCGAGCTGATCGAGCTCGCCTGTACCGCCGAGGCGCTCGGCTACGACTCGGCCTGGGCCGCGGAGGCATGGGGCACCGACGCGATCACGCCGCTTGCCTGGCTCGGCGCGCTGACCGAGCGCATCAAGCTCGGCACGGCGATCATGCAGATCCCGGGCCGGTCGCCCGCCAACGCCGCGATGACGGCGGCAACGCTCGACCTGCTCTCCGGCGGGCGCTTCCTGATGGGGATCGGGACGTCCGGCCCGCAGGTGGTCGAGGGCTGGCACGGCCAGGAGTGGGGGAAGCCGCTGGGAAAGACGCGGGAGTACGTCGAGATCGTGCGTGCGGTCCTGCGGCGCGAACGGCTTGAGCACCACGGGGAGCACTACGACATCCCGGTGCGGGGCGGTACGGGGCTCGGCAAGCCGTTGAAGCTGATGGCGCGCCCGCTCCGCAGCGAGATCCCGATCTACCTCGCGTCGATCGGCCCGAAGGCTGTCGAGCTGGCGTTCGAGATCGCCGACGGCTGGCTCCCGATCTTCTGGTCGCCGGAGAAGGCACGTTCGGTGTTCCCGCTCGATCGTGCGCGCGAGGGGTTCGAGATCGCGCCGTCGGTGCCGGCCGTCCTGACCGACGACGTCACATCCGGGCGCGACGTGCTCAAGGAGTACTACTCGTTCTACATCGGCGGCATGGGCGCACGGGCAAGAACTTCTACAACGACCTCTTCACGCGCTACGGCTACGAGGCGAAGCGCGCGAGATCCAGGATCTGTTCCTGGACGGAAAGCAGCGCGAGGCGGCGGCGAAGGTGCCGGACGCGTTCGTCGACGAGGTCGCGCTCGTCGGCCCGGTCGAGCGGATGCGAGACCGGCTGGC
The DNA here is from genome assembly GCA_963785895.1 of uncultured Actinomycetes bacterium. GTDB lineage: Bacteria > Actinomycetota > Thermoleophilia > Gaiellales > Gaiellaceae > PALSA-600. The sequence continues at coordinate 46,841 of CAWAXB010000009.1, forward strand.
CGCGTGGCGCGAGTCGGGCGTGACGACGATGCTCATCTCGACGCGCGACGAGGCGACGCTGCGGGCGGTGGCGGACGCCGCGGCTACGGAGTCAGACACCCGGAAAGCGCTTCAAGCGCGCTCTCCGCAAGCCGGGGACGCCTGCTCGAAGATCGCGGCGCGGGTGTCCTCGGCGCCCAGCTCGCCACGGATGTAGCGGCCGTAGATCGCCTCGCAGAAGACGGCCGCCTTCCAGAGCGCGAGCGCCTCGAACCAGGCGAGCGGCTCGACGTCGCGGCCGCTCGCTTCACGTACTGCTCGACCAGCTCGGCGCGCGAGGGGAAGCCGGGCTCGGCCGTCACCGGTGACGAGCCGAGCGCGCTCGCCTTGCCGCCCGGCTCGCTGTAGGTCGCCAGCAGGTAGCCGACATCGGCGCGCGGGTCGCCGATCGCGCCCATCTCCCAGTCGAGCGCGGCCACGATCCGCGTCGGGATCGCCGGGCGCGACCATCATGTTCCCGAGCCGGAAGTCGCCGTGCACGACCGTGGCGGCCAGGGCTCGGGCAAGCGCTCTGCGAGGAGCCGGCTCACCTCGTCGACCGCGGGAAGGTCGCGCGTCTGGTTGAGCTCCCAGAGCTGCGTGAAGCGGCGCACCTGCCGCTCGAGGTAGCTGCCCGGCCGCGCGAATGCCGCCAGCGCCGGAGTTGCGACGTCGGCCGCATGGATCTCGACGAGCGTCTCGACGAGCTCCAGCCCGAGCCTGCGCCGGGCGGCCTCGCTCTCCAGGCCGGGCGGCAGCTCCTGGGTGATCACGTGCCCGTCGAGCCAGCGCATGACGTAGAAGGGGACGCCGAGCACCGAGTCGTCCGTGCAGACCGCAACGATCTCGGCGAGCCGGCCGAAGCCCGCCACGCGGATCGCGTTCTGCAGCGCCGCTTCGCGCACCATGTCGTGCGCCGACGGCGGCAGCGGCGGCCGGGGCGGCCGGCGCAACACGTACCGCTCGTCGCCGCGCTCCAGCAGGAAGGTGAAGTTCGAGCCCCCGCCGTCGCCGATGCGCGTCGAGCGAACCGGGCCCGTCCCGACGCCGAGGCTGTCGAGAAATGCGCTGAACGCGTCGTCGACGACAAGTGGTTCACGGGCGGTCATCGAGGCGATCCTACGACCCTGCGATCGCCAGCACGCCTGCGAGTGCCACCGCGATCCCGAGCTTTTGCGTGCGGGTCAGGCGCTCGCCGAGCAGCACGTGCGCGAGCAGCACGTGACGACGGGGTAGAGCGACCCGAGCACCGCGACGAGCGCGAGCAGCCCGTGCCCGCTCGCCACGGCGAAGAGCGCGTTGGCCGTCACGTCTGCGAGCCCGACTGCCCCGACCGCAGCGAGCGAGCTGCGCGGCAGCCCGAGCGGGGCCCGGCGGGCACCCGCGAGCGCGAGGAGGACTCCCAGCGACCCGACGCGCGCCCCGACCAGCGCCGAGAGCGCGTCGCCTTCGCGGCTGCCGAGGCCGAGGAAGTAGACGAAGAGGCCAAGTGTCACGGCGGCGACGACGGCCAGCACGACAGCGCGCGCACGATCGGGCGACGACGAGCGGCGCTCCTCGAGCGACGCGAGCACGGCGCCGCCGAGCGCGCCGACCGCGCCGATCGCGGCGAGGACAGCGGGACGCTCGCCCGTCGCAACGGCGAGCGCGAATGGGACGACCGCGCCACAGGCGACGAGCGGCGAGACCACGCTCATCGTGCCCAGCGAGAGTGCGCGGTAGAAGGCCGCGAGGCCGGCACCGCCGCCCAGGCCCGCGAGGACGCCGAGTGCGAGCGACCCGCCGTCCACGTGGCCACGGATCGCCACTGCGACCAGCAACGCCGCGAAGCCCGCAGCCTGCGAGACGACGGTCACCGCAAAAGACAGGCAGGCGCTTCGTTAGCGAACCGCCCGAGAAGTCCGCGGCGCCCCAGACGACGGACGAGCCCAGCGCCAGGAGCAGCGGGAAGAGGCTCAGCTCACGCCCTGGAGCTAGAGCCGCTCGACAATCATGGCCATTCCCTGGCCGCCACCCACGCACATCGTCTCGAGGCCGATCGTGCGATCCATCGTCTCCAGGTCGTTCAGGAGCGTGCCCATGATGCGCGCTCCCGTCATGCCGTACGGATGACCGAGCGCGATCGCCCCACCGTGCGGGTTGAGCTTGTCGCTGAACGCATCGACGCCCACTTCGCGACAGACCGCCAGCACCTGTGCGGCAAAGGCTTCGTTCAGCTCCATCACATCGACGTCGTCGATCGTCATGCTCGCCTGCTCGAGCACCTTGCGCACCGCCTCGATCGGGCCGACGCCCATGATCTCGGGGGCGACCCCGGAGACGCTCGACGCGATGATCCGCGCGCGCGGCTCGAGCCCGAGCTCTGCCGCCCGGTCGGACGACATCACGACGACCGCTGCGGCTCCGTCGTTCAGCGGGCACGAGTTGCCGGCGGTGACGGTGCCGCCCGGCTTGAACGCCGGCTCGAGCGCCTGAAGCTTCTCGAGGGTCGAGGAACGGCGGGGGCCGTCGTCCGCCTCGACACCCTCGTAGGGCGTGATCTCGCGTGCGAAGAAGCCGGAGTCCTGGGCGGCCACGGCGCGCTCCTGCGACTGCTGCGCGAAGCGGTCCATCTCCTCACGGCCGACGCCCCACTGCTCGGCGACGTTCTCGGCCGTCAGGCCCATCGGGATGTAGACGTTCGCGATCGGCGCGTCGTCGCCGAAGAGCGCGGGGTGCAGCTCCTCCTCGGTCTTGGGGTAGCCACTGACCTGAGAGATCGACTCGACTCCGCCCGCGACGAAGACGTCGCCCTCGCCCGCCTTGATCGCATGAAAGGCCATACGGATCGTCTGCAGGCTCGACGCGCAGAAGCGGTTGACGGTCGTTCCCGGCACGCTGGCGGGCAAGCCGGCGAGCAGCGCCACCCGCCGGCCGAGGTTCATGCCCTGCTTCGCCTCGGGAAAGCCGCAGCCGATCATGACGTCCACGATCTCCTCGGGCCGGAGTCCGGGCACCTGCTCGACCGCCGTTCTGACGGCGAACGCACAGAGATCGTCGGGGCGGGCGTCGACGAGCGAGCCCTTCCCGGCACGGCCGATCGGGGTGCGAGCGATGGAGACGATCACGGCTTCAGGCATGGACCCATATTGACTGATCGGTCAAATCGCTTCTAGGGTAGGTCCCCGATGCCGCCGCTCCTCGCACTTCGTGACGTCGATGCGCGGTACGGGCCGATCCACGCGCTCCACGGCGTCACCCTCACGGTGGACGAAGGTGAGATCGTCGCGCTGCTCGGCGCCAACGGCGCCGGCAAGACGACCACCCTGCGCGCGATCTCGGGCACGGTGCGCCGCAGCGGCTCGCTCGAGTTCGAGGGCCGGTCGCTCGGCCGGTGCGGGCCGGAGGCCGTCGCTCGCCTCGGGATCGCCCACGTGCCCGAGGGGCGCGGCACGTTCTCGGAGCTGACCGTGTGGGAGAACCTGCGCCTCGGGGCGTACATTCGCCGCGGCTCGCTCGACGCCGACGTGGCGCGCGTCCTCGAGTACTTCCCGTGGATCGAAGGGCGCCGTGCTCAGCAGGCCGGTACGCTCTCGGGCGGCGAGCAGCAGATGCTCGCGCTTGCTCGCGCGGTGATGCAGCGGCCGCGTCTCTTGCTGCTCGACGAGCCGTCGCTGGGGCTTGCGCCGCTCGTCGTGGGGGAGATCTTCCGGATCGTGAAGGAGCTGAACAGCCGCGAGGGGACGACCGTGCTGCTCGTCGAGCAGAACGCCCGCATCTCGCTCGCGTCTTCCGACCGCGCCTATGTGCTCGAGGTAGGACGCGTCGCCGCCGACGGCCCGAGCGCCGCGCTGGCCGCGAACGAATCGATCCGCAGGAGCTACCTCGGTTACTAGGACGATGAAATGACTGCGCTCACCCGCACGCTCGTCCCCGGCTTCCGCATCCGCAACTCGTGGATCGTGCCGCTGCTGGTGGCCGGCGCCTGCGTCTTCCTGGTCATCGGCAGCTTGCGGAGCGCGCTCTTCGCTCAGCAGACGGTCTCGGGCCTGGCCAACGGCGGCATCTACGCGAGCCTCGCGGTTGCGCTCGTGCTGATCTACCGCGCCACCGAGGTGATCAACTTCGCGCAGGGCGGGCTGGCGACGTTCACGACGTACGTCGCCTGGCAGCTGATCGACTGGGGACTGACCTACTGGCTGGCGTTCGCCGCCACGGTCGCAATCGCGTTCGTGGGCGGCATGCTCGTGGAGTTGATCGCGATCAGGCCCGTCGAGCGCCGAGGCAACGTCCTCACGATCGTGATCGCCTCGATCGGCCTCCTGATCCTCGCGGAGGGCGCCGTCGGATGGATCTGGGGGGCGCAGGTGAAGTTCATGCCGTCGGCCTTCCCTGCGCGGGTCTTCCACGTCGGCGGGGTCGCGTTCTCGTTCCAGGACATCGGCACGATCGGCGTCTCGATCGCGTCGGTGCTCGTGCTCTGGCTGTTCTTCCGCTTCACCAAGGTGGGGCTTGCGATGCGCGCCGCGGCCGTGCGGCCCGCGGCGGCGCGGCTGGTGGGGATTCGCGTGGGCTGGATGCTGTCGCTCGGCTGGGGTCTCGCAGCGGCGCTCGGCGCCATCTCGGGCCTGATGGCGGCGGCCAGCCCGAGCGTGCTGCTACAGCCCTCGATGATGGACGGGATCCTCATCTACGCGTTCGCGGCTGCGGTGCTCGGCGGGCTCGAGAGCCCCGCCGGCGCGGTCGTCGGCGGCCTGTCGATCGGCGTCCTGCTCAACCTGCTGCCGACGTATGTCGGCTGGGTCTCGTCGGCGCTGCTCCTGCCGGTCGCCTTCGTCGTGATGCTGGTCGTGCTGCTGGTGAAACCGTCGGGGCTGTTCGGACGTACCCGGGTGCGGAAGGTATGAGATCCTCGCGGCTCGCTCGCACGGTCGTGATCGGCGCCGCTGCGCTGGCGATCGCGCTCGCGCCGTTCATCCTCTCGGACTACAACCGCTCGCAGGGCGCGGACGTCGCCGTCTTCTTCATCGCGATCCTCGGCCTGAACATCGTCACGGGCTACACCGGCCAGATCTCGATCGGCCACGGCGCCTTCATGGCGATCGGCGGCTATACGACCGCGATTCTGACCCACGACCATGGCTGGGGAGAGCTGGCGACGATCCCGGTCGCCGTGCTCGTCGGCTTCGCCGCAGGCGTGATCGTCGGCGTGCCGGCGTTGCGCTTCCACGGCACCTACCTCGCGCTCGTGACGTTCGCGGTCGCGCTGGCGGTGCCGCAGGTCGCGAAGAACTACTCCCACTTCACCGGCGGGACCGAGGGGCTCGTCCTCCCGGCTCACACCGGCCTGTGGCTCTACGGCGCCAGCTGGACCGCTGCCGCCATCCTGTTCGTGCTGGCGTGGCTGATCCTGCGCGCCCGCACGGGCCGCGCCTTCCGAGCCGTCCGCGACAGCGAGGTCGCGGCGGTGTCGTCGGGCGTCAGCCTGGCCGTCTACAAGACGGTCGCGTTCGGGGTGTCGGCCGCGTTCGCGGCCGTCGCCGGATCCATCTACGTGCTCGTGAACAACTTCGTCAACCCCGACCTGTTCGGGCTGACGTTGTCGCTGTACATCCTGATCGGGGCAGTGGTGGGCGGGCTCGGCTCCCTCTGGGGAGTGCTCGCGGGTGCCGCGTTCATCCAGCTCCTTCCGATCGGGCTAACCAGCTCGCACGCCCTGTCGTCTCAGTCGGTGCCCGTGATCTTCGGCGCAATCGTCATTCTCGTGATGGCACTCGTCCCCCGTGGAGCCGCCGACCTCCTACGGGCAATCGCTTCGCTCCACGTTCGGAGAAGTTCCAATGCTCCATCCCCCTAGCTCTGGAGGGCAGATGACCACAAGGTTGAAGGTTTCCGTCGTCTTCGCGCTGCTCGTCATCGCCGTGGTCGTATCCGCGGCGGCTGCTTCCGGCACCGCGACACCGGGTGTGACGAAGACGTCGGTGACGATCGGCGGCACGTTCCCGCTGACCGGGCCCGCACAGCTCTACGGCGTGATCCCGAAGGCAGAGGACGCGTACTTCCAGTACGTGAACGCGCACGGTGGCGTGAACGGCCGCAAGATCAACTTCAAGTACTACGACGACGGCTACAACCCGGCGCAGACCGTGCCGCTGACGAAGAAGCTCGTCCAGCAGGACAAGGTCTTCGCCGTCTACGGCAGCCTCGGCACGGCTCCGATCCTCGCCACGCGCGACTACCTGAACCAGCAGAAGGTCCCGCAGGTGCTGGTCGCGACCGGCGACTCGTACTGGGCCACGCAGTACAAGAAGTACCCGTGGACGATCGGCTTCCAGCCGGACTACCCGGGTGAGTCCCGCGTCTACGGGCAGTTCATCCACAACAAGGTGCCCCAGGCGAAGATCGGCGTCCTGATGCAGGACGACGCCTACGGCCAGAACTACTACAACGGCCTGGTCGCCGGCCTCGGCGCCGACCAGTCCAAGATCGTCGACGTCGAGAAGTACGACGCCACCCAGACGGATGTCAGCCAGCAGGTCGTGAAGCTGAAGGCCTCGGGCGCGAACGTGTTCGCGCTGTTCGCGACGCCGACGCAGACGATCACCGCGCTCGTCGTGGCGACGAAGATCGGCTGGAAGCCGGTCACCTTCATCAACAACGTCTCGGCGTCCCCGCTGTTCATGGCGCTCGCGCAGAAGAGCGGTGCGAACGTCCAGGGTGACATCACCGCGACGTACGTGCTCGACACGATCAACAACCCCGACACCCCGCAAGCGAAGCTCTACAAGAGCATCCTCGCGAAGTACGACGCGGGCGCCGACCCCAACGACTCGCTGAACATCTACGGCGTCGCAAACGCCTGGACGTTCGTGAACGCGTTGAAGGCCGCCGGCCCGAACCTGACGCGCCAGGGCCTGATGGACGCGCTGACGAGCCAGAACAAGGTCGTCAACCCGTTCCTCTATCCGGGCATCAAGATGACGACCACGAAGACCGATCACTTCCTGATCGAGCAGCAGACGCTGCAGCAGTACAAGGGCAGTGCCTGGCAGCCGTTCGGGCACCTGTTCGCGAACGCGAAGTAGCACCAGCGGCCGCGGGCGGCGGGGCACCTGCCTCGCCGCCCGTACCCTTTCCCGCGTGGACGACCTCGAGCCCGGCATCCGGCGCGCCACCTTTCGGCTGCCGCTGGGGATCGACCACGTCCACTGCTATTTCCTGCGCTCGTCGGACGGCGGCTGGATCCTCGTCGACACCGGGCTCGGGTCGCGCGACCCGGAGGCGCGGTGGCGTCCGGTGCTCGACGAGCTGGACGCGCCGGTCGAGCGGATCGTGGTCACGCACATGCACCCTGACCACGTCGGAGGCGCGAGCGACGTCGCCGGGCTGACGGGCGCGCCCGTCACGCAGGGACGGGACGACTATGCGCAGTGCGCCCTGGCGTGGGGGCAGCGGAGCCCGGCCGCGTTCGTCGACCACTGGGTCTCGCACGGGATGCCGAGCGACGAGGTCGACGATGTCGTGCGCGAGTCGGCGCGGCTGAGCGAAATGGTGCATTGGTTCGGGGGGCCGGAGCTCGTCGACCCAGGCGACGAGATCGACGGCTGGCGCGTCGAGGTGCTGCGCGGCCATTCCGACGGCCACATCGTGCTGCTACGCGACGACGTGATGATCGCAGGCGACACGTTGCTCGCGGGAATCACACCGGCGATCGGGGTCTACCCGAACTCCCGCCCCGACCCGCTCGGGGACTACCTGGTGACGCTCGCGCGGATCGAGGAGCTCGCACCGCGGATCGCCTTTGCCGGCCATCGCGAGCCGATCGTTGATCCGGCAGGCCGGGCGCGGGAGATTCGCGAGCACCACCGCGAGCGGCTCGACCGGACGGAAGCGGCACTGGGAGAGCGGCCCTCATCGGCCTACGACGTCTCGCTCGAGCTGTTCGAGCGGACGCTGTCCCCGGTGCTGCGGCGGTTCGCCACGGCCGAGTCGCTTGCTCATCTGGAGCGGCTCGTCCACGAAGGGCGCGCGGCGCGGGCCGCCGGTGGCTACGTGCTCGAGGCGTGATCGCGCCGATACGATTACGGCGATGAAGCCGCTTCGGATCGGTGTGCTCGCCGTGCAGGGGAACTTCCGGGAGCACGTTCAGATGCTGCGCCGCCTCGGTGCGGAGCCGGTCGAGGTGCGCAAGCCCGCGCAGCTCGCAGGGCTCGACGGTCTGGTCATCCCGGGCGGCGAGTCGACGACGTTCATGCGTCTGATGCGCCTGTACGGCCTGGACGATGCGATCAAGACATTCGACCGGCCGGTCTTCGGCACCTGTGCGGGGATGATCGTGCTCGACCGAAACCACCTCGGGCTCGTCGACGTGGAGGTGCGCCGGAATGCATTCGGGCGCCAGGTGGCGTCGTTCGAGACCGAGCTCGACGTCGCCGGGGAGGACGAGCCGGTGCACGCGGTGTTCATCCGTGCGCCGTGGATCGAGGACCTCGGGCCGGACGTCGAGGTTCTCGCCGAGCTCGACGGCCGGCCGGTGCTTGCGCGCGAGGGGCGGTTCCTGGTCGCGTCGTTCCATCCCGAGCTGACCGACGACACGAGGCTCCACCAACGGTTCTTGGATCTCGTCAGGGAGGATGCGCTTGTCCGGGCATAGCAAGTGGTCGTCGATCAAGCACAAGAAGGGCGCCGTCGACGCGAAGCGCGGCAAGCTCTTCTCGAAGCTCTCGCGCTCGATCATCGTCGCCGCGAAGGAGGGCGGGGGAGACCCGGCCAACAACATCCAACTGCAGAACGCGATCGAGAAGGCGAAGTCGTACTCGATGCCGAAGGACAACATCGACCGCGCGATCGCGAAGGGCTCCGGCGCGGACGCCGACGCCGATGCGTTCGAGACGATCGTGTACGAGGGGTATGGGCCCGAGGGCGTGGCCGTGATCGTCGAGGCGCTGACCGACAACAAGAACCGCACCGCTGCCGACGTCCGCCACCTGTTTGCGAAGCACGGTGGCAACCTCGGTGCCACCGGCGCAGTCGCGTGGCAGTTCGAGCGTCGTGGCGTCGTGGTCGTGCCGGCCAATGGCGTCGACGAAGAGGAGCTGATGCTTGTCGCCGCCGACGGTGGGGCCGAGGATGTCGAGCAGGACGGTGACACGTTCCAGGTGACGACCCCGCCCGAAGAGCTCGCTGCGGTGCGGCAGGCGATCGAAGCCGCCGGGATGACGGTCGAGTCCGCGGAGCTGACGTTGATCCCGAAGACGACGGTTGCGATCGACGACGAGACGAAGGCGCGCCAGGTGATGCGCCTCGTCGACGCGCTGGAGGACAACGACGACGTCCAGGACGTCTACGCCAACTTCGACATCCCCGAGCAGGTGCTGGAGCTGGTCGCCGGCTGAACATGTGTCCGACACGAGTGCGGTGTCGGACAGCTCGGAACCGCGTCCACAGCCCGGTGTCAGACACCGCTTTTGTGTCTGACACCGGTTAACTTAGGGCGTTCGCGTAGCTCGAATTCAGCCGGGCGGTGCGCCCTGCGCAGGCACGGTTGGACGGAGGAACGTCCGGGGGCACCCCTAACGTGTCTTCGTGAAGGTTCTCGGTATCGACCCAGGGACGGCTGCATGCGGGTTCGGGATCGTCCACGAAAGCGACGGGCGCCTCAGGGCCACGTGTCACGGGTGGTGGCGAACCTCCCCACGCGAGCGGCTGGAGGCGCGGCTGCTCACGATCTTCACGGGCGTCCAGGAGCTGATCGCGGAGCACGCGCCGGATGCCGTCGCCATCGAGGAGTCGTACGTCGGCGCAGACGCCCGCATCGCACTCACCGTCGGGCAGGCACGGGGAGCCGTGCTCGTCGCCGCGTCGTCCGTCGGCATCGCGTGCACTGAGTACGCGCCCGCCCGGGTCAAGCAGGCTGTCTGCGGCTACGGCCGCGCCGACAAGGAGCAGGTGGGGAAGATGGTGAAGGCGATCCTCGGGCTCGAGGAGGTGCCGACGCCGAACCACGCCGCCGACGCGCTGGCGGTCGCGATCTGCCACGCGCTCGCTCCGCCGCTGATGAGGATCGCGTCGTGAGAGCCGGCAGAACGTCCGTTCGTGTGCCTACCCTGTAGCGGATGACTGCGCAGAGGCCGAACCGATGATCGCCCGCCTGCGCGGCCGCATCGCCGGCCGGGCCGGAGCGGGGCTGATCGTGGATGTGAACGGGGTCGGCTACCTGGTCAGCGCCTCGCCGTCCGTGCAGCGACTGGGCGACGGCGAGATCACGATCGAGATCCATACGGTCGTCCGTGAGGACGCCCTGCAGCTCTACGGCTTCGCGACGGCCGAGGAGCGCGAGGTGTTCGAGCTGCTGCTCGGAGTCTCGGGTGTGGGCCCGAAGGTGGCGCTCGCGATCGTCTCCGGCTCCACGCCCGCGGAGCTCGGGCGCGCGATCGCGCGCGACGACGTCAAGCGCTTCCAGGCGATTCCGGGCGTCGGCCTCAAGACCGCACAGCGCGTCGTGCTCGAGCTGAAGGAGAAGCTGACCTTCACCGACGAGACGCGGGCGCGCCAGAGCGGCGAGCTCACCGCGCGCGACGCCCTCGTCGAGCTCGGCTGGTCGCTGCTCGACGCAGAACGGGCGCTGGCCGACGTCGACCCTGAACTGTCGATCGAGGAGCAGGTGCGTCACGCATTGAGGGCCGCCGCATGACCCAGTTCCTTGCCCCGGTGCTCGGTGAGCAGGAGGAGGAGGTCGAGCGGTCGCTGCGGCCGCGGTCGCTCGCCGACTTCGTCGGGCAGGAGCGGGTGAAGGAGCAGCTCTCGATCGCGCTCGAGGCGGCCAAGGCGCGTGGCGAAGCGCTTGACCATGTGCTGCTCGCAGGCCCGCCCGGGCTGGGCAAGACGTCGCTGGCGCAGATTGTCCGCAACGAGCTAGGTGTCGGCATCCGCCAGGTCGCCGGCCCGGCGCTCGAGCGCAAGGGCGACATCGCGGCCATCCTGACCACGCTCGAGCCGCGCGACGTGCTCTTCGTCGACGAGATCCACCGGCTCAACCGCTCAGCCGAGGAGATCCTCTACCCGGCGCTCGAGGACTTCCGTCTGGACATCATCGTCGGGCAGGGGCCGGCGGCGCGCACGCTCACACTCGACCTGCCACCGTTCACGCTGATCGGCGCGACGACTCGCACCGGTCTGTTGACGACCCCGCTCCGCGACAGGTTCGGGCTGACGTTCCGGCTCGACCACTACGCGCCGGTGGAGCTCGCCTCGATCGTGATGCGCTCCGCCGGCATTCTCGGGGTCGAGATCGGAGCCGACGCCGCCGAGCTCGTCGCGCGCCGCTCACGTGGCACGCCGCGGGTCGCCAACCGGATCCTGCGCCGCGTCCGCGATGTCGCCGAGGTGCGTCATCAGGGCTCGATCACGACGGCAATCGCCGACGAGGCGCTCGCGCTGCTCGAGGTCGACGGCGCCGGTCTCGAGCGCTTCGACCGGGAGCTCCTGCGCTGCATCGTCGAGAAGTTCGGGGGCGGCCCCGTGGGGCTGTCGACGCTCGCCGTCTCGCTCGGCGAGGAGCCCGAGACGATCGAAGACGTGTACGAGCCCTATCTGTTGCAACTCGGGTTGCTGCAGCGCACGCCGCGCGGGCGCACGATCACCGCGCGGGGGCGTGAGCATCTGGGGGAACCCACCGATAGCTCGAGCTTGTTCTGACCCGCGCTTTTCGCCCATAATTCCACGCATGTCGACGACCGCACCTCGTGCCGACGCTGCGGCCGCCTCGGTCGGAGCCGCTGATCTCTTTGTGCTGCGCCGGGTGGGGGACGACCGCTTCGTGCACTTCGGGGGCGCCGGTCGCGGCGCCGGCTGGGCGGGGCTGATCGAGGTCGTGACCGACGACGAGGCGGCGCTCGCCAGCGCGCTTCGCGCGCGACAGCCTGTGCGGATCGCGACCGGCGGCATGGAGCTCGTGTTCGGGCCGTACTACGCCAACGCCGCGGTGTTCGTGCCGGTCACGGACGACGTTGTCGTCGTCTTCGGCGGCGAGAGCTCGGATCTCGCGCGGGCGTCCGACGAGAGCCTGCAGTCTGCCGCGACGCTCGCGGCGGAAGCGGTCGAGTCCGTCACTCCCGCGAAGCGGCTCGCCGACGATCTCGAGGAGCTCGAGGGAGTACGAGCTGCGGCCGGCGTCGATGCGAACGACGTCGAGACGGCGATGCGGCGGATCGGCGAGATCTTGGCCGGATCCCTCTCCTGCGAGCTTGCCGCGGTCTACCTCGCCGACGGCGATCGGATCGTGACGGTCGACGCCGGCTGGACCTTCAAGGCGTCGGACGAAGATGTGGCAGAGGCATTGAGCTCGGTGCTCGAGGCCAAGCGTTTCCCCTACTGCGTCCAGGACGCGGCTGTCCTGCCGCTGCCCGCGCCGCTCGACCGCGAGTCGGGCATCCGTTCCTACTACCTCCTCGAGCTGCACGGCGTCGCGCGCGGCGTGCTCTTCGTAGCGCACACCGACGCCGCCCCGCGCGGGTTCACGCTGCTCTGCAGGCGGCTCGGGCTCAGGCTCGGTGAGACTGCGTCGGCGCAGCTCGGGGTCGCCCTCACACGGGAGTGGTGTTCGGCTGAGGCCGAGCGCCTTCAGACGGCGTTCGCCCAGCTCGACGCCTGACGAAGGCGAGCGCCGCGGGCGCGGTCAGAGCGCCATCGCGTCGAACCAGGCGTACCCTGAAGCGACACCGCTTGGTGGGTTTCCGTCCGGGAGTTAAGAGGCGAACAGCTTCCAGTGCCCCTCCGAGACGACGTCGACGGTGCCGTCGACCACTTTGATGGCGGTGTCGTCGTCGATCGCGTATGCCGGATTCGACAGGCCTGCGGCCCACTGCGCTGCGGCTGCCATGGTGTTCTCGGGCAGATCCGGATGATCCACGTGCGGGAAGATCGAGAAGTCGACGATTCCCAGGGCTCTGTCCCCACCGTCGGGCGGGTTCCAGACCTTGAAGTCCTCGCCGATCCGAGGGGTCATCACCATGCTCCCGGCGCTCAACCCGACCCAGACCGCGCTCAGCGAGGGCAAGAGGTCGGCCAGCCCCGACTCCCGCATGTGGTGGGCCAGGTACAGGGAATCCCCGCCGTTCACGAGCAGGACGTCGGTCTCCTCGACCAGGGGGACCCAGAGCTCGCGTTCGAGCGTGGGCAGTGCCGTGAGCTCGAGCACTCCCAGGGACTTCCACCCGAGTTCGCACATGGGGGTCGTGGCTTGTCCGGTGATGAACCGGTACGCCCCGCGAATGCCGCCCGGCACGTGCCCGTACGACGCGGTGGGAATGCAAAGGGCGTCGCACTCGGCAATCGGCTTGCCCAGCAGTTCGAGCATCGCGTCGTTGATGCTCGGGTTCTTGATGCCGGCGGAAGTGAGAAGAAGTTTCAGGGGGTGCTCCTTCGCTCGCGTGTTTACATGGTGCTTCCTCAGTGAGACTGCGCCGACGCGCGTAGATCATCGGTCGCGCCGCCGGATCGGCGGGTGAGGGCGACGAGGTACGGCGCGACGAGCAGCGCCATCACGTCGAACCACACGTAGCCGGAGGCGACACCTGACGGTGGATTGCCGTCGGGGATGCCGAGCCCGGGAAGCTCGCGGGCCCACTGCCAGGTGCCAAGCGCCGTGCCGTAGAGCTCGAGTGAGGCAACGACGAGGAAGACACCTGCATAGACGGCGCGGTTGCGACCACGCCACAGGAACGCGAGCAGCAGCGGCACGCCGACTGCCCCGGCGACGTCGCGTCGCGGTAGCACCGTCAGCCCGGCGAGCCCCCAGCCGGCGGCAACGAGTGCGGCCGTCAACACGAGTGCGCGTGCGTGCCGTTTGAGCGCGGCTGCGAGCGAGAGGCCGGTCAGGTAGACGAGACCGTGCGCGGGTGGGATGAAGAGCGGCAGGTTGTGCAGTCGGTAGTGGTAGACGCCCCAGAGCAGCGACCCGGTCACCTCGCCGATCGTGGCGAACGCTACGACAGCCAGGGCCTGAGCGCGCCGCTCCGGCGAGACGCGCGTGAGCGCAAGCCCCAGCACGATCCAGGTGAGCACACCGAGCCCGAGCTGCTCGGGGTAAATCGCCCCCCGGTCGACCGCGAGCAGCGCCGCCAGGTACGCGGCGCCGGCTAGTGGCGGTACTGCAGCTCGTGCCACGACGGGACCGGAGCGAGCTCGAGGAGCGGCCTGCCGCCGCCGTCGGGGTGCTGGTAGGCGAACTCGTCGTCCGATTCGTCCCACACGACCTCGAGCGCCCCCCGCTTTACCTGGTGGTCGAGCCAGGCGCCGCGAAAGATCAGCTTGCGCAGCCAGTAGACGAGCGATTCCCCCTCGACGAGCGAGACACGTTCCCAGTTGCGCATGAGGTAGCGGCCGAGACGCGAAGACGGCGCTTCGACGAAGCCCTGGGCCGCGAGTGCGACGAGGTCGCCGATCTCCTCCTCGTCGAGTGCCGGTGTCTCGACGACCCCGAGCTTGACTGCCGCCGCGACGACACGACCCTCGAAATCCACGGCGCCGAACGAGAAGCGGTAGCCGAGGAACTCGACGACGTAGTCGTTCCCCGATGAGTAGTTGGCATCCGGCGCCGGCAGCGATTCAGGCACGATCTCATCGTAGTGGACCTCCTGGCCTCGTCTTCTCCTTGGGTGCGCCTCGTGATCTGGCTGCCCGCACTCGTGATCGGCGCCGGCGTCGTCCTCGGCGTGCTGATCCTGCTGGGCCGTGCATTTGCGGCCACCGTGCGCGAGTCGGGCCACCCGAGATGGATCCTCGGCGGCTTCGTCGCCCTCCTCGGCGTCGTGGTCGTGCTGACGTTGCTCGGGGTCAGTCTGCCGCGCGAATAGGCGCTTTTTCTCCGTCCGACGGGCGCCGTACCCTCGGCGAGGGCGATGGCAACCGCAACCTGGGATCTGGCCGCCTGCTCCTTCGGTGAGGTGCGCGCGCTCGCGGAGGAGCTCGCGGTCGACGAGGTGACTGCTGCCGTGCTCGTGCGGCGCGGGCTCGGCGACGCTGCCTCGGCCCGGCGGTTCCTCGACGGAGCGTTGCCGGGCCACGATCCGTTCCTGCTCGGCGACATGCGCGAAGCGGTGGAGACGATCGTGGCCGCGGTCGATACGGGCGCCCGGATCTGCGTGCACGGCGACTACGACGCCGACGGCATCTGCGCCACGGCGCTCGCGGTGCTGTTGCTTCGTGAGGTCGGAGCAGACGTCGCCTGGCATCTGCCTTCGCGCTTCGAGGAGGGGTACGGCCTGAACGGGCAGACACTGACCCGGCTCGCCGAAGAGGGATTCGAGCTGGTGGTCACCGTCGACTGCGGCATCACCGCCGTTGCCGAGGTCGAGCACGCCGCATCACTCGGCCTGGAGGTGGTCGTCACCGACCATCACCGGCCCGCCGAGGCGTTTCCCGCGTGCCCGGTCGTCGCACCGCTCAAGGGCAACTACCCGTTCAGCGGGCTGTGCGGCACCGCCGTCGTCTGGAAGCTCGCCCAGGCCCTGCTCGGGCCGGAACACCCGTTTTGCGACCGGCACCTCGACG
Organism: uncultured Actinomycetes bacterium; assembly: GCA_963785895.1. Taxonomy (GTDB): domain Bacteria; phylum Actinomycetota; class Thermoleophilia; order Gaiellales; family Gaiellaceae; genus PALSA-600. The sequence goes on from CAWAXB010000009.1 coordinate 62,390, forward strand.
TCGTCGCGCTCGCGACCGTCGCCGATGTCGTTCCGCTCGTCGATGAGAGCCGCGCGCTCGCGCTGCTCGGCTTGCGCCGGCTGGCGCAGACGCAGAAGCCAGGTCTGAGGGCGCTGATGAAGGTTGCCGGAGTGGATCCGGCGGCGCTCGACGAGTCGTCGATCGGCTTCAGGCTTGCCCCCCGCATCAACGCCTCCGGCCGGCTCTGCCGCCCCGAAGCCGCGCTGGCGCTGCTGCTCACCGAGGATGCAGGCGAGGCGAAGGCGCTCGCCGAGGAGCTCGAGACCCTGAACCGGGAGCGGCAGGGGGTCGAGGAGCGCATCGCACGTGAGGCAATCGACCAGATCGAGGCGTGGCCCGCGGCCCGCCGCAGTCACCGCGGGTACGTCGTCGCGGGAGAAGGGTGGCACGAAGGGGTGATCGGGATCGTCGCCTCACGGCTCGTCGAGCGCTACAGCCGGCCGGTCGTGATCCTCGCCGGCGCCGACGGCGGCTGGAAGGGCTCGGGCCGCTCCGTGTCTGCGTTCGATCTCCATGCCGGACTGGCTGCTTGCTCCGGGCACCTCGAAAGGTTCGGAGGCCACCGTGCCGCCGCCGGGTTGACGATCGACGGTGCGCGGATCGAGACGTTCGCGGCGGCGTTTGCCGCCCACTGCGACGAGGCCCTCACCGACGACGACCTCCGGCCGCACACGCGGATCGACGCGATCGTGCCCGGCGCGAAGCTCGGGCTCGACCTCTGTGCGGAGCTCGGCCGGCTTGCGCCGTTCGGCATCGGCAATCCGGGCGTCACCCTGCTCGCCGACGGCTGCGAGCTCGTCGATCTGAACACGGTCGGCGACGGCAAGCATCTCCGCTTCCGCGTCCGTCAGCACGGCCGCGACGCGGGCCAGGCGATCGCGTTTGGCATGGGCGCACAGCTCGACAGCTTCCGCCGCCCCGGCCGGTACGACGTCGCCTTTCGCCTGGCCGAGAACCGCTGGAACGGCACGGTTGCGCCGCAGCTCGTCGTGCGGCGGATCTTCGACGCTGCCGAGGGCTACCCCGAGCTGCGGGAGTGGCTTGCAGGTCAGTGGAAGGCAGGTGAAGCCGCGTGGACAGCGCCCGCACGGGCGGTGTTCGCGGAGCTCGAGCTGGGAGACGGCGCGAAGCGCAGCCTGCTCGAGTCGGCGACCTTCAGGATGCTGCTCGAAGAGAAGCCCGGGCTCGCCGCGGCCGCGTAGCAGCGGGCCTTGACGCCGCATCCAGCTCGCGCAGCATGCGGGCGATCTGGATCAGCTTTCGGGCTTCCCGGCGGCGCGCAAACATGGGCTCCTCTCGTTCATCGGTAGGACGCCGTTTCCTCCTCGGCGCGGAAGTGGATCCGTAAACGGCGGGAGTACACTGGGCCCATGGCGGTGCTCGAGCGGCATCAGGACCTCGTCGACGAACTGATCGGAGAGGTCGAGGCGTACAAGCCCGACGTCGACCGGGAGCTCCTCACCCGTGCGTTCTACTACGCGGCCACCGCGCATGCCGGCCAGCTGCGTCAGTCCGGCCAGGAGTTCATCTACCACCCGTGGGGCGTCGCCAAGATCCTGGCGGGCCTCCAGCTCGACGAGCCGACGCTTGCCGCCGCATTGATGCACGACGTCGTCGAGGACACCGGTGTCGAGATCGACGAGCTGCGCGCCGAGTTCGGCGACGAGATCGCCCAGCTCGTGGAAGGCGTGACGAAGCTGACCCGGGTGCAGTTCCGCAGCCGCGAGCACGCCGAGGCCGAGAACTACCGCAAGCTGATCGTCGCGATGGCGGAAGACCTGCGCGTGATCCTGATCAAGCTTGCCGACCGCCTGCACAACCTGCGCACGATCGAATACCTGGGCAAGCAGAAGCAACTGCAGAAGGCACGGGAGACGCTCGAGGTGTACGCGCCGCTCGCACATCGCCTCGGTATCCACGCGCTCAAGTGGGAGCTCGAGGACCTGTCGTTCCAGACGCTGCACCCGCGGAAGTACGAGGAGATCAAGCAGATGGTGTCGGAGCGACGCACCGACCGAGAGGAGCACGTGCGCGAGGCGGCGATGGTGCTGCAGAAGGAGCTGGACAAGGTCGACATCCCGGCCGAGATCTCAGGGCGCGCGAAGCACTTCTACTCGATCTACGACAAGATGGCGAAGAAGGGCCGCGAGTTCAACGAGATCTACGACCTGACCGCGATGCGCGTGATCGCGGAGCGCACCGGGGACGAGGGGACGCGCGACTGTTACGGCGCGCTCGGTCTCATCCACTCGCTGTGGAAGCCGATGCCCGGCCGCTTCAAGGACTTCATCGCGATGCCGAAGTTCAACGCCTACCAGGCGCTGCACACAACCGTGATCGGGCCGCAGGGCCGTCCGCTCGAGATCCAGGTGCGCACGCGCGAGATGCACGAGACCGCCGAGTACGGCGTCGCTGCGCACTGGCTCTACAAGCAGGGGAAGAAGCAGAAGGACGCCGAGTGGATGCGCTGGGTGAAGCAGTTGATGGACGAGGGCACGACCGACGAGGCCGATCCGCGCGAGTTCATGAAGACATTCCGCACCGACCTGTTCGGCGAAGAGGTGCACGTCTTCACCCCCAAGGGACAGGTCAAGACGTTGCCGGCGGGCTCCACCCCGATCGACTTCGCGTACGCCGTGCACACGGACGTCGGCCATCGAACGGTCGGCGCGAAGATCAACGGCCGGATCGTGCCGCTGCACTACGCGCTCAGGAACGGCGACTTCGTCGAGATCCTCACCTCGAAGCAGGGCCGCGGGCCGTCGCGCGACTGGATGTCGCTGGCGAAGAGCTCGCGGGCCCGCAACAAGATTCGCCAGTGGTTCTCGCGCGAGACGCGCGAGGATGCGGAGCACAAGGGGCGCGAGGCGCTCGAGCAGGCGCTGAAGGCGCAGAACCTGCCGTACGCGAAGCTGCGCGGCTCGGCGACGCTCGCGCAGGTGATCCGCGACGTCGGCTTCAAGAAGGCCGAGGACTTCTACCTTGCGCTCGGCTCCGGCAAGCTGCAGCCGGGCTCGATCGTCAACAAGGTGATCCAGCGCCTGAAGACGGAGCAGGTGGCGGAGGAGGCGCCGGTCGTCACCAAGTCGCCGCGTGCGCGCGAGACGATCCAGGGCACTGACCTGGGTGTGGTGGTGCCAGGCGTCACCGACGTGCTCGTCCGGTTGGCGAAGTGCTGTACGCCGGTGCCCGGCGACGGGATCGTCGGCTACATCTCACTCGGGCGCGGAATCACGATTCATCGCGACGACTGCCCGAACGTGAAGGCGCTGCGTCGCAACCCGGAGCGATTCACGCCGGTCGAGTGGGACGGCGCCGTCACCACGAAGAGCTTCCGCGTGCAGATCGCCGTCGACTCGTGGGATCGCCCGCGTCTGCTCGAGGACGTCGCCCGGACGTTTGCCGAGCACGGCGCGAACATCGTCAGCTACAGCGGCGGTGTCGAGGACCAGCTGGCGAAGAACCGCTACACGGTGGAGGTGGGCGACCTGAAGGCGCTGCGCACGTTGTTGACGGCGCTGCGTAACCTCGAAGCCGTGTTCGACGCCTACCGCGTCACGCCGTCGTAACAGCGTCGAACTCGACGATCCGTTCGCGGAACTCGGCCGGCACGGGAACGGCTTTGCGCTCGGAGAGCGCGATGCAGACGAGCGTCGCCTTGGCCGTGGCCATCAGCGTGTCGCCGCCGCCGTCGTCGATGCGGTAGGCGGCGTGGTCGTACGTGATGCTCGTGCGGCCGATGCTCTCGACGCGCACGAAGATCTCGAGGAGGTCGTCGAAGCGAGCGCCCGCGACGTACTCGATCGTCGTCGCCCGCATCGCGAAGTCGACGTCGCCGAGCGTGACGCGGCCGAGGTGCCGGTGAAACTCGGTTCGCGCCAGGTCGAAGTAGGGGAGGTAGCGGCCGTAGTAGACAACTCCCTGTGCGTCCGTCTCCGAGAAGCCGACCCGCGTGTAGGCCGCGTAGCGAAACGGCGGCCGCCGGTCGGTCGTGTGCCCAAGCTCGATCACGCGTCGATCCTAGCCACGGACAACCCGGTGCCAGGCACGGGTCGTTTCGTGTTCGCCACGCTGCACCGGGTCTCGCGCTGCGGCGATCGGCCGGTGCCAGGCACCGTCACCGAAGTGCAAAAGAACTGTGCCAAGTGCGAAACGGACACTGGTGTTTCCGAATTGTCTTCCCTACGTTCACGGGAATGGGCAGAGCACCACGCATTGAAATCCCCGACGGCTTCTACCACGTTCACACGAGGGGGAACGACGGTCAGACGATTTACTTCGGGAACTGGAGCGGGAAGCTCTTCGTGCGCGAACTCGAGCGTACGTCCCGGCGCCACGGGTGGCGCATCTTGGCGTACTGCCTCATGCCGAACCACTACCACCTCGTGCTCCAGATCGGAGAGGCCGGCCTCTCCGACGGGATGTGCGAGCTGAACGGAAGGTTTGCCAGGACGTCGAACTGGATGAACAAGAGCTCGAACCATCTCTTCGGCTCGCGCTACACGAGCCATCTGATCGAGGACGAGCGATACCTGCTTGCGGTGTGTCGGTATGTCCTGCTGAATCCGGTGCGGAAGTACGGGAACGACCCTTGCAAGTGGCGGTGGAGCAGCATGCGTGCCACGCTCGGCCTCGACCTCGCTCCGGCTTGTCTCGATGCGGGCTGGCTGGTCTCGCAATTCGGCAGGAACGCTGCGTATGCGAAGAAGGAGTTCCGGGAGTTCGTGGACGCGGGCCGAGCCATCCGGTTGGTGCCAGGCACCGATCCGGACTGGGAGGTGCTAGTCGCGGATCGCGGCTAGCACTTCGTCGCGCTTTTCTTCCATCTGCGCCTGCGAGCAGGCTTCGAGGTTCAGGCGCAGCAGCGGTTCGGTGTTCGACGGACGGACGTTGAAGTGCCAGTCGTCGAACTCGACCGAGAGACCGTCGAGATGCGTGACCTTGCCGCCGGCGCCGAAGCGTGCTTCGAGCTTGGCGAGCGTCGCCGCCACGTCGGCGACCGGCGTGTTGAGCTCGCCCGTGATGAAGTAGCGCTCGCGGAGCGGGGCCAGAATCTCGCTCAGTGAACCGCGGCGCGAGACGAGCTCGCACATGAGGAGGAACGGAACCGTCCCCGAATCGGCCTGCGAGAAGTCACGGAAGTAGTAGTGCGCCGACACCTCCCCGGCGAACACCGCATCCACCTCGCGCATCCGCTGCTTGATGAACGCGTGGCCGACGCGGTTGATCAGCGCCGTGCCGCCCGCGCGCTCGATTGCCTCGGGCACCGCCCACGACGCGCGCACGTCGTAGATCACCTTGCCGCCCGGCTCCTTCGCGAGGATCATCTCGGCGAACAGAGCGGTGGTGAAGTCGCCTGGCACGAACTCGCCGGTGTCGTCGACGAAGAAGCAGCGGTCGGCGTCCCCGTCGTACGCGACCCCGAAATCGGCCTTCGCCTCACGCATCTTCGCGATGATGAACTCGCGGTTCTCCGGTAGCAGCGGGTTCGGCTCGTGGTTCGGGAACGACCCGTCGGGCTCGAAGGAGCACCGCACGACATCGAGCATCGGCAGGCGGTCGAGCACCGGCGGCAGCATCGCGCCGGCCATCCCGTTGGCGGCGTCGATCACGATCCGAAGCGGCTTGAGCGCCTCGACATCGACGAACGAGAGGACGCGGTCGACGAAACGCGCCCAGATGTCCTCTTCGCGGATCTCCCCACGCGGTCCCTGGTGCCAGGCACCGGCCAGGGCCCGGTCGCGCACGTCGAAGAGCCCCGATTCGCCGCCGACGGGAAGCGCGCCCCGGCGGACGATCTTCATGCCGGTGTACTGCTTGGGATTGTGCGAGGCGGTTACGGCAATGCCGCCGTCGAGGCCGAGCTCACCGACGGCGAAATACACCATCTCCGTGCCGACCATCCCCAGGTCGAGCACCTCGGCGCCGCCGTCGGCTGCCCCCTCGCGGACGGCAGCCGCCATCGTCGGTGACGACAGGCGCATGTCGCGGCCCACGGCGATCCGGGTAGGTGCGAACTGCTCGACGTAAGCCCGTCCGACCGCGTAGGCGCCCTCTTCGTCGAGCTCCGCCGGGTAGACGCCGCGGATGTCGTACGCCTTGAATGCCTTCGGGTCGAGCACACGGCCAGACTAGCTACGTGCTGGAGCCGAGCTACGCGCCGAGGATCGCCTTGATCGTGTCGGTCGACTCCGGGGTCGGTGACTCGGAGATCACGGTCGCGGGCCGCTCGAAGCGTGCGAGCGCCTCACGGAGCGGCTCGGCGCGCAACGTGCCCTCCCCGTAGGGGAGATGCTTCGTCTCGTTGCGGTTCGCGTACTGGATGTCGGAGAAGTGGATGTGAAACGGCGCGTCCGGCTCGAGCACGCCGTCCACCAGCGCGAGCGCGTCGGCGAACGGCCCGACCGAGGTGAATGCCCCGTCGGACGTCGCGTGCATGTGTGCGAAGTCGATCACCGGCCGGATCCAGTCGAGCTGGGACGCGATCTCGACGACATCGGTCAGCGAGCCGAGCTCGCGCACGCGCCCCATGACCTCGATGCCGAACGGAACGGCGCGATCCTTTCCCTCGAGGCGCGCACGGAGCTCGCCGAGCTGCTCGACGACGGCTTCGATCGCCTCATCTCGTGTGCGGCCGAGGAGGAAGCCCGGGTGGAAGACGACCAGCTCGGCGCCCGCCGCGCGCGCGATTCCCGCCGAGTGGTCGAGCATGCCCACCGCCATGTTCAGCTTCTTCCCTCGTTCGGCGTGGCCCATGAATCCGGCCAGCGGCGCATGCACCGACAGAGCGATGTCGTGTTCTCGCGCCAGCGCGCCGAAGCGGGCTGCGAAGTCGTAGTCCATCCAGAACCGTCCCTCGAAGTCGATCTCGCAGGCCGAGAATCCGCGCTCGAGCAGGGGCGCGAGCGCCGCCTCGGGTGAGTCGCGGGAAGGCACGCGTGCCGGCCCGAAATGCAGGTGACGGGGCATCGAAGCTCCCGATTCTCCTTGAAACTCCGGCAGCGGGGGCGAAGGACGGAGTCCGTCCGGGCCAATTCCTACTCTGTTGGCGTGAGCGATCACCCATCCCGGATCGACTTGTTGGAGCTGGATATCGACCTGCGCCTCGCCGACCTGTGGCGTGAGGCGGCCGGCATCACCGACTGGTCGCTCGATGTCGTGGCTGCGTTCATGCGCGCTGCGTACGGCAAGGGGTACTGCGACGCCCTGACCGAAGACTCGCCCGGCGCGCTTTGCGCCGATCACGGCTATCGGGTACCCGCCCGTAAGCACCAGGCCGCGCAGCTAAACTCCTGACGTGCCCACGCGCAGTCCAGCGCGCCTGATCATCGCCCTCTCGGTCGCGGCGGTTCTGGCCGTCTTCCTGGTCTACACGGCGATCGCCGGCAGTTCGACGCCGCAGCTCACGCCGAGCCAGCTCGCGGGCCACACCGGCAAGGTCTCGGCGGTCGGCGCCGTCGTCGGCCCGCTCGTCGGCGACTCGCACACGGCGGCTGGCCTTCGCTTCGGGCTCAAGAACATCACCGGTCACAGCACGGTCATCCCGGTCGTCTACCACGGCGACAAGCCGCCGCCGCTCTTCGCAGTCGGCCGTCACGTCGTCGTCACCGGGAGCTACGCGAATGGGAAGGTGACGGGCGTCGACATCCTGACCAAATGCCCGTCGAAGTACGAAGCGTCGAAGCCGACGGCGTAGAGGTGGCACGTGGCTGATCTCGGCCGGGCGGCGCTCGCGGTCACGCTCCTGCTCTCCGTCTACGCGCTCGTCATCGGGTCGTACGCAGCGTTCAGGAACCGCCGCAGGCTCGCGACCTCGGCGCGGAATGCGCTCCTCTGTGCATTCGGCTCCACGCTCCTGGCGGCCGGCATCCTGGCGAGTGCGCTCGTGCGGCACGACTTCTCGTTCGTCTACGTCGCACAGCACACGAACCGCACACTGTCCACGGCGTATTCGCTGAGCGCGTTCTGGGGTGGCCAGGAGGGCTCGCTGCTGCTCTGGCTGCTCGTCCTCACCGGGTACGGCGCGCTTGCAGTGGTTGTCAACCGCCGTCTGCTCCGTGACCTGATCGCCTGGGTCGTCCCGGTGCTCGCCGGCATCGCCACGTTCTTCGCCGTCGTGCTCGTCGGAGTCGCAAGCCCGTTCGTCACTCAGACCAGTCCGGTCGACGGCGCCGGCCTCACCCCGAGCCTGCAGAACCCGTACATGGTCGCTCATCCGCCGATGCTCTACCTCGGCTACGTCGGCCTCTCGATTCCGTTCGCATTTGCTGCCGGCGCGATGCTGTCGGGAAACACCGACGAGCGCTGGATCGTCGCCACCCGCCGCTGGACGCTCGCCGCGTGGATGTTCCTCGGCCTCGGCCAGCTGATCGGCTCGCACTGGGCATACGTCGAGATCGGCTGGGGTGGGTACTACGCCTGGGACCCGGTCGAGAACGCTGCGCTGATGCCGTGGCTGGCCGCGACGGCCTTCCTGCACAGTGTCATGGTCCAGGAGCGCAAGGGGATGCTGAAGGTCTGGAACATGGTGCTCGTCGCACTCGCGTTCGAGCTCTCCGTCTTCGGGACGTTCCTGACGCGGTCCGGCATCGTCCAGTCGATCCACTCCTTTTCGCAGAGCTCGATCGGCGGCTGGTTTCTCGGCTTCGTCGTGCTCTCCTCGCTCGTCTCGGTCGGCCTGATCCTCTGGCGGCTCCCGCTGCTGAAGGCACGGACGAAGCTCGAGTCGGCGCTGTCGCGCGAGGCGACGTTCCTCTACAACAACCTGTTGCTCGTGGCGCTGTGCCTGACGATCCTCTGGGGCGTTCTCTTCCCGATCATCACCCAGCTGTTCCGGGGTGAGCCGCGCACGATCGGCCGGCCGTACTACGACTTCTTCCTGCGCGGGTTCGGGCTGCCGCTGCTGCTCTTGATGGGCATCGGGCCGCTGATCGCCTGGCGGCGGTCGAGCTGGCGTGCCCTTCTGCGCGCGCTGGCGTGGCCGATCGGTGTCGCGTTCGTGGCCGGGATCCTGCTGCTCGCCGCGGGTGCCGGCTCGTCGAAGCCGGGGTTGATCGCCTACACGTTCTCGGCGTTCGTGCTCGCGACGATCGCCGTCGAGCTGATTCGCGGCACGCGCGTCACCGGCTCCCTGTTCGTGCTCGTCTCGCGGAACCGGCGGCGCTACGGCGGTTACGTCGTGCATGCGGCGGTCGTGCTCGTGGCGATCGGCATCGCCGGCTCGAGCGCGTTCGGCCATACGGTCGAACGACGCCTTGCGCTCGGGCAGAGCATGAAGCTCGACGGCTACACGCTCACCAATCGCGGTGTGCGTGTCACGCCGAAGGCCAACGTCGTGGAGACGCGTGCGATCCTCGCGGTCACCGGACGGTGGAACGGCACGGTCGAGTCCGGTAGCAACCAGTACCTGAATCCGCCCGAGCCGTCGCAGGAGGTCGGGATCAAGACCGACTGGTGGCGTGCGCAGGACCTGTACGTGATCGCCGACGACCTGAACGTCAAGACACAGGTGATCTACACGAAGGTGCTCGTGAAACCGCTCGTCAACCTGATCTGGATCGGCGGGGCCGTGTTCCTTTTCGGTGCGCTGGTCGCGCTGTGGCCCGATGCGCGCGAGCAGCGGCGGCTCGTGACTCGCCTCGCGCCCGCGCGCGCGTGAACGGCGCCGCGCTGGTCCTCGGCATCTTGCTGGCGGCCGGAGTGGTGGTGGTGGTCGCGCTGCCCTTCCTGCGGGAACCGCAGGCACACGACGACCGTCTCGACGCGCCAACCGCCGAGGAGGAACGGCGTTTGACGTTGCGCGAAGAGCGCGATCGCGCACTCGCGGCGCTCAGGGAGCTCGAGTTCGACCATCGCACCGGGAAGATCACCGACGAGGACTACCGTCGCGACGTGGGGCCGCTCCGCCGCGCGGCGGCCGGCGCGCTCAAGCGAATCGACGCGGCAGAACGCGAGAACGCTGCCGAGAACGCGGCCGGCAAGCTGCCGCAGGAGTAGCGGCCCCCGGCGGCGAAAGCTTCCGCGTATGCGGCGGCTGACGCTCGCTCTCGTTGTTCTGCTTCTGGCCGCGACTCCGGCTTTCGGCGACGATGTCACGAAGAAGCATCACGTGGATGCGCAGCTCTCTGCGTTGCAGGGAAAGCTCGCTACGCACAAGCAGCAGGAGCAGGCGCTGCGCAACCAGGTCGACGGCTATACGTCGCGCATCCGGGCGCTCGAGCAGCGCGTCGGCGACGTCTCGCTCAAGCTCTCGACGCTCCAGGCCGACCTCGCCTTGCATCAGAAGCGGCTCGACGCGCTCAATGCGCTCTTCTCGTTCCAGACGAAGCGATTCGGCTCGCTCAAGCGGCAGTACGCGAAATCGGTGACGACGCTCAACCGCCGCCTGGTCGAGATCTACGAGTCCGATCAGGCGTCGACCCTCGACCTGTTCCTCGGGGCGAGGAGCATTCAGGACGCTCTCGACCAGGTGACCTACGTGAACGAGATCGCGATGCAGGACCGGCGCATTGCAGCCGAGGTCGCGACAGCGAAGCACCAGGTTTCTGCGGCGCGGGCGAAGACGATGAAGCTGCGCGCGAGCGTGCACGGCGAGACGTCGGTGATCTCCGCTCGCGCCGCTCAGACCCGCAGCGTGCGTGACGAGCTCGTCGGGGCGAAGAACGACCTCTCGTCGACGAAGCAGCAGAAGCTCGTCGACCTGTCGCAGCTCACGGCGTCGGAGCGCGCGGAAGCGGAGGAGATCGATGCGTTGCAGGCGGCCAGCGCGGCGATCGGCGACCGGATTCGCGCCGCCCAGGCGCAGCGGAGCAGCGGGCCGAGCTCGACGCCGTCGTCGGCCGGGCTGGTCTGGCCGGTCAGCGGCCCGGTCACGAGCCCGTTCGGCTGGCGATGGGGACGCATGCACCAGGGCATCGACATCGGCGTCCCCTACGGAACGCCGATTCACGCCGCCGCGGCCGGAACGGTCATCTACTGCGGCTGGGAAGAGGGCTACGGCAACTTCGTCGTGCTCGACAACGGTGGCAACCTCGCGACCGCCTACGGCCATCAGAGCCGGATCGCCGTCACCTGTGGGCAACAGGTCTCGCAGGGCGACGTGATCGGCTACGTCGGCTGTACCGGCCACTGCACCGGCCCGCACCTCCATTTCGAGGTACGGATCGACGGAAACCCCGTCGACCCGCTCGGCTACCTCTGATCGGCGGCGGGGGGTAGCTAGCCGCCGAACGTCTGGACGAGCAGAAAGACGTTCAATGCGATGATCGCCGCGGCGATGGCGGACGCGGTCACGGTCGTGATGCGGCGGTTGACGAGACGGCCCATGATGTCGCGGCGTGAGGTGAAGTAGACGAGTGGCACAAGGGCGAACGGGATCCCGAACGAGAGCACGACCTGGGAGAGGACCAGCGTGTGGGTCGGGTCCAGGCCGATCGCGATCACGATGAATGCCGGCACCATCGTCACGAGCCGGCGTACGGCGACCGGGATCTGCTTCCGGATGAAGCCCTGCATCACCACCTGGCCCGAGAGGGTGCCCACCGCCGAGCTCGAGAGGCCCGACGCGATCAGCGCGAGTGCGAAGAGTGCGCTCGACGCGCTGCCGAGGATAGGTTCGAGCGTCCGGTGTGCCCCTTCGAGCGAGTCGACGTTCGTATCGCCACGCTGGAAGAAGGTCGACGCGGCCATCACGAGCATCGCGACGTTGATCACCCCTGCGATCGTCATCGCGATCAGGACGTCGATGCGCGTGTAGCGGAGCAGGGTCTGCTCGTCTTCGGCGCTTTCGGGGACGATGCGATCCTGCGTCAGCGCCGAGTGGAGGTAGATGACGTGCGGCATGACGGTGGCGCCGAGGATTCCGACGGCGAGGAGCACGGCCCCGCTGCCGCCGAACGAGGGAACGACCGCATGCCGGAGCACCTCGTGGTAGTCGGGCCTGGCGAAGCCGAGCTCGGCGACGTAGCAGACGCCGATCACGCCGACGAGCGTCGCGATCACGGCTTCGAGCGCACGGACGCCGAAGCGTTGGAGCTCCAGGATCGCGAAGGCCGCGGCACCGGAGATGAGGGCGGCGGGGAAGAGCGACATCCCGGTCAGCAGGTGGATCCCGACCGCCGCGCCGAGGAACTCGGCCAGGTCGGTCGCCATCGCGATCGCCTCCGCCTGCAGCCAGAGCATGAAGGACGCCCGGCGGGAGAACTCGTCGCGGCAGACCTCCGGCAGGTTGCGCCTGGTCGCGATTCCGAGCTTCGCCGAGAGGATCTGAATCAGCATCGCGAGCAGGTTGGCGGCGACGATCACCCACACCAGCCGGTAGCCGTACTTCGACCCGCCGGCGATGTTCGTGGCGAAGTTGCCGGGATCGATGTACGCGACGCAGGCGATGAACGCCGGCCCGAGGAACGGGAGGATGCGGAACCGGGTGCGGTGGAGAGCCTCGTCGACTGTCCGGAGACCTTCCGGCAGCGACGTGCCGGGAGCAGTCACGCTTAACAGTTTAGCCGTGGCTAAACCCTCGCGCAGAGGGAGGGATCAGAGGGTCACGCGGACGGCTTGAGCAGGCGCAGGTCGGGCAGGTTGCGGTACCGCTCGTGCAGCTCGAAGCCGTAGCCGACGAAGAATTCGTCCGGGATCGTGAACCCGACATACCGCACCGGCAGGTCGTCGACGAGCCTGCGATAGGGCCGGTCGAAGAGCGTCGCGATGTGCAGCGAGGCGGGCCCGCGCAGCGCGAGCGACTTCGCGAGGTAGTGCATCGTCAGCCCGGTGTCGATCACCGCATCGACGAGCAGCACGTCACGGCCCTCGATCTCGGTGTTCAGGTCCTTGAGGAACCGGATGCCGTCGTCGTCCTCGCCGTAGCCGGCGAGCTCGACGAAGTCGAGCGTGTGATGGGTGGGGAGCGCGCGCGAGAGGTCGCAGACGAAGGGGATGCAGGACTTGAGTGAGCCGACGATCAGCGGCTCGATTCCCTCGTAGTCCCGTGTGATCTCCGCGGCGAGCTCGCGCACGCGGGCGATGATCTCCGCGCCCTGCAGGAAGACCTCGCCGATCCGCTCGTCGTCGGCGGCGAGGTCGGTGCTGTGCGATGCCAGTGCGCTCAGGATGCCTTCCGCAGCCCGTACCGGGCCGCGAGCCGCTCGAAGTCGCGTTCGTAGAACAACTTCACCTTGATCTCCGGGTACAGCTCCTTCAGCCGCCGCAGCTTGCGATTCTTGCGTGTGACCAGCGACTGCTTCATCACGGTCACCTCGAGGTAGAGATCCTGTTCGGGGAGGTAGAAGTCGGGCGTGAACGCCTCCGTGACGCGACCGTCCTCGCCGCGTGCCAGCACGAACGTGGTCGGCTCGTACTCCCAGGGGATGCCGTACCAGTCGAGCACCTTGGCGTATTCGAGCTCCGCGGGGTTGGCAAAACGCGGCGGTTCAGAGCCACAATATGCCTGGAAAACAGGCGTTTCCGGCATCACACCACCCAGGGTAGCAGCGGCCCCGGATAGTGTCCTTCGCCCTCGAAGCCCTCTAGAGTCACGCCGATGACGCTGACGATCGCTCATCTCTCCGATCTCCACTGCGGTGCGCCGCACTTCGTTCCGGATCTGATGGAGCGTGCGATCGCCGAGATCAACGAGTTGCGCCCGGACATCGTCGTCTGCTCCGGCGACCTGACGACCTTCGGCTTCAAGGAGGAGTATGCGGCCGCGAAGCGCTATCTCGACCGGATCGAGTGCGAGGCGTTTGTCGTCATCCCCGGCAACCACGACTCGCGGAATGTCGGCTATGTGCACTTCGACGAGCTCTTCGGCGAGCGCAACTCGGTGCTTCGCCGGAAAGGCATCACCGTCGTCGCCGTCGACTCGACGGAGCCCGATCTCGACCACGGGCAGATCGGCCGCGGCCGCTACGGCTGGATCGAAGAGCAGTTCACCGTAGCGCCCGCCGAGCTGCGGGTGTTCGTCCTCCACCATCACCTGCTGCCGATTCCCGGCACCGGCCGCGAGCGCAACGTCGTCTACGACGCCGGAGACGCGATCGAGTGCCTGCAGCGCGCTGGCGTACACCTGGTGCTGTCCGGGCACAAGCATGTTCCCTATGCCTGGAAGCTCGAGAATCTGTTCGTCGTCAACACGGGAACCGTGTCGACCTTGCGGCTGAGAGGTCACACGCGGCCCTGTTACAACGTGGTCGAGGTCGAGGGCACGCATGTCTCGGTCTGGCGGCGCTATCCGTTCCACGGGCAGGAGCGGATCATCCAGTTCGACACGGCGACGGGCGAGTACGAGAAGTACACCGGCAAGATCGAACGCGAGGTGACCGCGCGGCGATGAGAGCCGTCGCGCTGATCGACGGCGAGCACTACGCGCCCGTCGTGCGCGACGCACTGCGGGCGCTGCCCTACGAGTGGGTCGGGGCGATCCTCGTGGGCGGCACCGAGAAGCTCCGAGGCGGCGCCGACTACGGGGTCCCGCTCGTCGACGGCTTCGGCGACGCCGAGGCGGTCGTCGACCTGTCGGACGAGCCGGTGCTCGGGCCCGAGGAGCGGTTCCGCTGGATCTCGCGTGCGCTCGCCGCCGGCCTCGAGTACATCGGCGCAGATTTCCGGTTCGCACCGCCCACGCTGCTGCCGTTCGAGCTGCCGTCGATCGCGGTGATCGGCACCGGCAAACGGGTGGGAAAGACCGCCGTCACCGGGCATCTCGCCCGGCTGCTCAGCCGTGAGCACAGCGTCGTCGTGGTCGCGATGGGCCGGGGTGGGCCGGCGCAACCCGAGGTCGTCGCCACGCCGCCGACCGTCGACGAGCTCGTGGCGCTGTCGCGTTCCGGACGTCACGCGGCATCGGATCATCTCGAGACGGCGGCGCTGTGTGGCGTGCCGACGATCGGCTGCCGCCGGGCCGGCGGCGGCCTGGCGGGCGCTGTCTTCGTCTCGAACGTCGCGGAGGGCGCCCGGCTGGCGGCCGCCCGCGCGCCCGACGTCGTCGTCTTCGACGGCAGCGGTGCTGCGATCCCACCCGTGGCGGTCGATCGGCGCGTGCTCGTGCTCGGGCCGCAGCATCGGCTCGACGCGTACCTCAACACGTACCGGCGATTGATCTCCGACCTCGTGATCGCCGTGGGCTGCGAGTGGGAGGGGGCGCTGCACGCGGAGCTTCGCCTGCGTCCGGCCGGGCCGCTCGACGGGCGTGTCGCCGTCTTCACGGCGGGGCCGGGCGACGTCTCTCACCTGGAGGCCGACGTCGTGCACGTCTCGAGCAATCTCGCCGACCGTGGGTCGTTGCGAGCCGACCTCGATGCGCTCGATGCCGACACGTACCTCGTGGAGCTGAAAGGCGCTGCCATCGACGTCGTTGCCGAGCACGCACTCGCCAACGGCAAGCGATTCGTGCTCGCCGCCAACGATGTGGTCGGCGAGGGGCTCGACGAGGCGCTGCTCTCACTTGCACCGGCGAGGGCCGCGCTGCTTGACGGGCGACGGAGGCGATCAAGGAGCGCAGGCTCCGGCTTTGCCGGCGCCGGAGCGGAATTGAGCCGTAGGCTTGACGGAGGCGATCAAGGAGCGCAGGCTCCGGCTTTGCCGGGGCCGGAGCGGAAATGAGCGAGAAGCGTCACGGCGAGCCGCTGCCGCTCGGCGGGGACGGCCTGCCGTACTCGAAGGGGATGATGGCACGAGCCCTGATCGCCACGGGCGTCCCGGCCGACCGGGCCTATCTGCTCGCGCAGCGAGTCGAGCTGGATCTGGCCGAGCGCGGCCAGTCCACGGTCGACGTCGATCGTCTCCGTCGGCTCGCCGAGGAGACGCTCGGCGGGGCCGAAGGAGAGCGCGCCGTCACCCGCCTGCGCCGTGTCGCCGATCTGCAGGCGCTCGACGTGCCGATCATCGTCTTGATCGGCGGGTCGACCGGCACGGGTAAGTCGACCGTCGCGGCCGAGGTGGCGCACCGGCTCGGGATCACGCGTGTCGCATCGACGGACTTCATCCGCCAGACGATGCGGGCGTTCTTCTCGCGCGAGTTCATGCCCACGGTCCACCTCTCGAGCTTCGAGGCCGGTGAAGCGGTCGAGGAGGACGTGGGCGGGGACCCGACGGTCGTGGGGTTCGCCGACCAGTGCCGCCAGGTCTGCGTCGGTGTCGAGGCGGTGATCCACCGCGCCCTCACCGAGGGCTGGTCGATGGTGGTCGAGGGCGTGCACCTCGTACCGGGGATCCTGCCTGCCGACGTCCCCGGAGCCGTGCTCGTTCCGGTGGTGGTGGAGATTGCCGACGAGAACGTGCACCGGATGCACTTTCACGTGCGCGACGCGAGCACCGGCGGCCTTCGTGCCATGGACAAGTATCTCGACCGGCTGGACGACATTCGCCGGATCCAGTCGTACATCGTCGGACGGGCCCGGCGCGAGAGCGTCCCGGTGATCGAGAATACGAATGTGGAGCGAACGATCGACCAGGTGATGGAGTCGTGATGCGTTCCGCCGAGCGGACGCGGACGACCGCATGACCGATGTCGAGCATGCACAGCGCGAACGGCAAGACGACGATGTGCGCCGGCAGTGCATCTGCGAGACGTTCGTGCGCGTCACGGAGCGCTCGGCGCTCGCCGGTGCGCGCTGGCTGGGCCGGGCCGACCAGGAGGCTGCCGAAGAGGCGGCGTTCTCCGGCGCGCGGCTGGCGCTCGAGCGCATGGCGATTGACGGTCACGTCGTGATCGGCGCGCCCGAAGGCGCCGAGCAGCTCGGTGCCGGTTCGGCGATCGGCGCGGGCGGGGAGGCCTACGACCTGGCGCTCGACCCGCTCGAGGGACGGGCCGTCGTCGCGCGAGGCGGTACGAACGCGATCTCGATGATCGCCGCAGCGCCACGCGGCTCGATGCCGTCGCTTCCGGACATGTACATGCGCAAGATGGCGGTCGGTCCGGTTGCGCGCGGCAAGATCGCGTTGACCAGCCCGGTCGGCGACAACGTGCGCTCGATCGCCGATGCGTTCGGCCGCATGGTGAACGACATCACGGCGATCGTGCTCGACCGGCCGCGGCACCACGACCTGATCGAGGAGATCCGCGCTTCCGGCGCCCGGATCAAGCTGATCCAGGACGGCGACGTGACGGCGTCGATCAGTGCCGCGGTGCGCGGAACGAACGACCATCTCGCGATCGGCATCGGCGGCACCCGTCAGGCGGTGCTCGCCGCGGCGGCTCTCCGCTGCCTCGGGGGCGAGCTGCAGGCCCAGCTGTGGCCGACGCGCCGTGACGAGATCGCCCAGGCGCGCGAGCACGGGATCGACGACATCGACCGCGTGTTCACGATCGACGACCTGGCGCCTCAGGAGGTGATCGTGGTCGCCACAGGCGTCTCGAACGGTGATCTGCTGCGCGGCGTGCGGTTCCTCGCCGACTCGGCGCGCACCCATACGCTCGTCATGTGCACCCGCTGCAACTGGGTGCGGTTCGTCGACGGCATCCACTTCTTCGCGCGCGAACGGCGCGAGCAGGTCCGCCTTAGCTAGAGGCTTGATGTGGGTTGGCCGTGCTTTTCGGGGATGTGTCAGACCAAGCAGGTCAGTCGGGGCGGGTGCAGTGCGTAGCGGTGTCTACGTGCAAGCCCGACCCGGCTGAGATGCGCCGTGTCGGACACACCAGCCGTGAGTGCGTCGAACCCACATCAAGCCTCTAAGATGATGTGCCCCGAAGCCCGCTCCAGCGCGCGTCGGAGTCGAGCGAGAAGCCGAGCTGGTCGAGCAGGCGGATGACTGTCTGGTCGACGATGTCGTCGATCGACTGCGGCCGGTTGTAGAAAGCCGGAACGCGGCGCGATCGTGGCGCCCAGCTCGCTCAGCGTGAGCATGTTCCGCAGATGGCCGGCGTGCAGCGGAGCCGGTTCCATGACGTGAACCGCACGGCCTCAGCTAGCCTCAGGTCATGCCAAGCAAAGAAGAGGTCGTCGAGGCGCTGCACCAGGTCGAGGATCCGGAGCTCGGCATGGACATCGTCGAGCTCGGCCTCTTCTACGACGTCGAGGTCGACGGCAACGAACGTGAAGGTCACGTACTCGCTGACCTCGATGGGCTGCCCGGCCGGCGCGATGATCCAGGAGGACATCGACCGCGTCTCCGCGAGATCCCCGGCGTCGGGAGCGTCAAGAGCGAACTGACGTTCGATCCGCCGTGGACGCCGGAGCGGATGTCCGAGGACGCGAAGTTCATCCTCGGCTTCGGCTGATTTTCAGAGCGCCAGCTAGCCCGGGATCCGCAGCACGATCTTGCCGAGCTGCTCGCCGCGCCTCGAGCCGCTCGTGCGCGGCGCGCGCCTCGGCGAGCGGGAACACCGAGTCGACGACCGGCCGAGCGCGGCCGGCGGCGATCAGGTCGTAGACGCCCCTGGAAGTCCTCCGGGCGTGCCCATCGTCGAGCCGAGGATCGACAGCTGCTTCCACCAGACGCGGTGGAGCGCGGCCGGCGGGTTCGGGCCGGTCGTCGCGCCGCAGACGACGATCCGTCCCTCCGGGCGCGCCGCGTCGAGCGAGCGCTCCCACGTCGCCTCGCCGACGTCTCGACGACCACATGGGCGCCGCCGCCGGTCGACCTCCTTGACCGCCGCGACGACGTCGCCGGTCGCGTGGTTGACCGTCGCGTCGGCGCCGAGCTCGCGCGCGCGGGCTCGAGCTTCTCGTCGCTCGACGAGGTGGCGACGACCTGGGCGCCGAGCGCCTTCGCGATCGCCAGCGCCGCAGTCGCGACGCCGCCGCCGATACCCCAGATCAGCACCCACTCGCCCGCCTGCAGCCGCGCTCGGGTGACGAGCATGCGGTAGGCCGTCTCGAAGACGAGCGGGAACGCCGCTGCCTCCTCGAACGAGAGCCGTCCGGGAATGGGGTGGACGCGGTCGCGCGGCGACGCGCGATCAGCTCGGCGTGGGTGCCGTCCGTCGTCTCGCCGACGATGTGCATCTTCCCGTCCGCGTCGTCGATGCCCGGGTTGATCACGACGCGCTCGCCCGTGCCCGGCGATCACGCCGGCGCCGTCGGCGCCGAGGATGCGCGGCTTCGGCACCGACGGGAGGCCCTTGCGAATCCAGACGTCGAGGTGGTTCAGCGACGCGGCGCGCAGCTCGACGAGCACCTCGTCCGTCGCGCGGCTCGGGATCCGGGACGTCCTCGTAGCGGAGCACCTCCGGGCCGCCGTCCTCGTGGATGCGGATCGCCTTCACGTGGGCACGAATCCTCGCATGACGCGCCGACGACGTCCGCCGGTTGGCTGCAGGAGCTCGGGCTCGACGCGGTCGGCGTCACGCCGGCGGAGGCGTACGGCGGGACGGAGCGTGCACATCCTCGAGCGGCGCGCGCGCGGCCTGTTCGCGGGCATGAAGTTCACGATGGCGCAGCCCGAGCGTCTCGTGCCATCCCGAGTCGCTGCTGACGGCGCGCGCAGCGTCGTCTCGGCGGCGCTCTGCTACTGGGAGCCCGAGGCGCCGCTCGAGCCGGGCGACGGGCGGCTGCCGCGGTACACGTGGCGGACGCGCTACGACGAGCTGCGCGAGCAGCTCGACGCGCTCGGCCGCGCGCTCGGCGGCGCCTACCGGGTGCTCGTCGACGCGAACCAGCACGTCGACCGCGAGGCGGCGGCGCGGAGCGGAGTCGGGTTCTACGGCAAGAACACGATGCTGATCACCCGGCGGCACGGCTCGTGGGTCGTGCTCGGGACGCTCGTCACCGACGCCGAGCTCGAGCCGACGCCGCCGCTCGACGCCGACTGCGGGGAGTGCACGGCTCTGCATCGACGCGTGCCCGACGGGCGCGCTCGACGAGCCGGGGACGCTGGACGCGACGAAGTGCCTCTCGTACTGGACGCAGGCGCCCGCAGCGATCCCCGAGGCGTATCGCGCGCGCGCTCGGCGCGCAGGTCTACGGCTGCGACATCTGCCAGGACGTCTGCCCCTGGAACCGCGGCGTCGAGAAGCGCCGGGCCGAGCGGCCGCCGGCGACGGCGGCGCACGTCGACCTGGTCGCGTGGCTCGAGGCCGACGGCGCGCGCTGGTCACCGGCTACGACCGGCTCTACGTGCCGCGCAACGATCCGCGCTGGCTGCGCCGCAACGCGCTCGTCGCGCTCGGCAACGTCGGCGGCGCCGAGCACGTCGCCGCTGCTCGAGCGCATTGCTGCGGACGAGCGACGACGCTGGGCGATCGCCGAGCATCGCCACGTGGGCGCTCGGCGCGCGTGCGCTCTCGAAGCTCGACGCTGCGCGCGTGCCGGGCGCAGCTCGGCGCGAGCTCGCGTGCGCGGAGCGCGACCGTGCGCGCAGCTCCGGCGGCTCGAGCACGATCGCCTCGCCGCGATAGGAGACGACCTCGCCGACGAGCCACTCGGCGCTGCCGACCGACTTGTCGGCGAGCGCGGCGCCGTCGACGAGCGGGCGCGGCGCCCTTCTCGACCTCCCAGCGCGCGACCGCCGGCGAGTACCAGATGCGCGCGGTCGTCGCGGTCGTGCAGCTCGGACGGGTCGAAGCCCTCGCGCGGCTCGAAGATCTTGCGCAGCACCTTCGCGTTGCGCATCCGGTCGAGCCGGTAGGAGCGCGGCTGGTCGCGGTCGGTGTCCCACGTGTGCACGTACCAGTGCGGGAGCCGGCGCTCGATCGAGTACGGCTCGACGGTGCGCGTCACGACTTCCTGCTCCTCCGGCTTCAGGTACTCGATCTCGACGAGCTTGTGGTCGTCGATCGCCTGCGTGAGCTTGTCGACGAGGCCTTCTTCCTCGCCGACGTGCGGCGCGGGGGTCTGGGTGAGCTCGAACGCGCCGAACGTCTCCTCGAGCTTCGCGCGCACGCGGTCGAGCGGCGAATGCGTGCCGGCGGCGACCATCGGCCCGACGAACTCGAGCGCCAGGCGGATCGCGCGCGCCTCGAGCGGGGTCAGGCGCGGCGGGCGGCGGAACGTGTCGCCGAAGAGCTCCTTGTCGACGTGCACCTCGTCGCCTTGCAGCTCCGCGTAGACCGCGTAGCAGCCGCCGCCGAAGTTGACGAGGTTGAGCAGCGAGAGGTGCTCTTCGAGCAGCTCGGCCGGGATCGAGAAGCGGTCGACGAGCTCCTGGGCCGGGATGACGCCCTCGCGTTCGTCGCCGCAGGCGGTGAGCAGGTAGGCGAGCAGCGACTGCAGCACGCCGAAGCGCTCCGGCGCGACCGGGCCCGCGAAGCGCTCGCCGGACGCCGTCGACGATCGCCGCTGCGGCGAACGCCGGCGCGGGCGCGGCGGGGCGCCTTCGTGCGCGATGCGCGCGGCGCGGGCGCCCTCGACCACGAGCCGGCGAAGCTCGGACGGCTCGAGCGGGACCGCGCGGCCGTCCTGGCGGAGGATCCAGCGGGCGAGCAGGTTCGACGAGGCGTACTGCGTCGTGAAGACGTCGCCGTCGACCTGGTTGCGCTCGCCGCGCGTAGGCGCGCTCGACCCACCAGGCCGTATCGGGGGCGACGTCGATCTTCGCGTCGCCGACGATCTCGCCGAACTGCCAGTCGGCACGGCCGCGGTAGTTCTCGACGTCGAACTCCGCCGGCAGCCGGAAGTCGCGCTCGCGGCGGGTTGCGAACCGAATGTCGGAGCGGATCCGCGAGACGCGGAACGTGCGGATGTCGTCGCGCTCGAGGTCGTGTCCGATCACGTACCAGGAGCCGTTCTCCGGCAGCAGCGCGTACGGATTGAGCGTGCGCTCCTCTTGCTCGTCGCGGTAGATCGACCAGTAGCGGAACTTGACGGTCCGCTGCTTCGAGATCGCGCCTTCGAGCTTACCGAGCCGTCCCTGAAGCTCCGGCGTGTAGTCGGGATCGCGCACCTCGACCCGTCCGGCGGTGTCGGTCGGGGATGCGGCGAGCGCCCCGGCAGAACGTCCGAGCGCGAGGTTCTGCAGGGCGAGCCGCAGCGGCTCGGCATAGGCAAACCGGCCTTCGAGCAGGTAGAAGCAGGTCTGGAGCGCCGCGAGCTCGTCGTCGTCGAGCTCGAGCTCGGGCAGGAAGTAGCGCTCGGCCCGGAGGGTGTAGAGCTCTTCGCCGGTGAACTCGTCGCGGTGGCTGTCGAGCGGCACGCCCAGCGCGACGAGCTCCGCACGGTCGGAGTAGAAGCGGCGGGCGAATGCCTCGTCGCTCATCTCCTGGTAGCCCTCGACGTTCGACTTGATGTCCCGCGCCGTCAAGGGGCGGCGCTCCGCCATCAGGAACGCCACCAGTGAGAGCTGGCGGATCAGCTTGTCGGTGTCGTGACTCACCGGACGCCGGAGCCTAGCGCAGTGCAGACCGGTCGCAGCGCCGCGCGCTGCGAGGTTACGCGGCGGCTTTCGACCGCTCGAGATGCTGGTGCGACGGGCAGTAGTCGCGTTCGGGCAGCGGGGTGCGCTGGCAGGCCTTGCCTTTGCGAGTGGTCGCACGGCAACGCGCAACCCCTCCGTCGAACGCGCCGGCTTCGATCTGCTCCTCGACGAAGCCGACCGCGGCATCGACGCCCTTCGTCACCGACCAGGCGACTTGCGCCTGCACGGTGATCGGGAAATACCGGCGGATGTCGGCGAAGAGGGCGCGATCGGGCTTCGCGAAGTAGTGCGGATCGGCGGCGAGGCGCTCCATCGTGCCTTCGCACGCCGCCAGCACTTCGCGGCGGTACTCGAGGTGGGTCTCGTTGTCGACGTACGGGTCGATCAGATCCTTGATCGAGCGATAGATCGCTCGCGAGTACTGATACATGCAGTGTTGAATGTGCAGGATCCGGTCGTCCATCTGCCGTCGTCGTTCCCCTTCGATCGTAGCTGAAACGCCATGGTAGAAGCCGTAAAAGTGCTTTCGGCGTGTGCGTCCTAGGGCAGAGCCTACCTGCTCGGAGGCCGTGTCACAAATGTTGTCATTTCAGACAAATATTAAAATCACAGCGGCTCGATCTGCCGCGAATAGGCGCCGCCGAACCCCGCCTGGCGTGCGGTGGCGACGCCTGCATCCGCGTCGCTCTGCGCCGCGTAGATGCCGCTGAAGACCACCAGATAGCCGGGCTGCAAGCTCGGATAGAGGCTGGAGTCGAGGATGCCGACCTGGCGGAGGCTCGAGGCGGCCGCGAGGCGGGCGGCGGTGAGAGCGCTCGGCCTGCCGTTGGTCTTCGGGTACGAGACCAGCACGATCGTCCAGCCATTCTCGTTCCGCGGCCACGTGGCGAGCCTCGGCGCCCTTTTCTTCACACGCGGGGCCGTGCTCGTGCTCGCCGACCGCTCCGGCACCGAACGCGGAGCGGTGACCGGCACCGGCTCGGCGAGCGCGACCACGGTTTTCTGCGAGCGGCCATCGCCTGCGGTGAGCGCGATCGCCGTGGCTGCGCCGGCGACGGCTACGAGCAAGGTGGCCAGTGCGACCCAGATCCAGTCGCCCGGATACCAGCCGAAGCGACGCAGCCAGCGGCGACGGAGCGCCGGCACCGTCCCGACGACGTCCGGGAGCTTCAACCCACACTCGAGGCAGTACCGCTGATCGGGCTCGCGCGCGGCGCCGCAGCGCGGGCACGTTCCCTCGGCTGCGGCGACCGCCGGTTCGCGTTCCGCGGATCGGGCCTCGTGGCTCAAGACGCGACGGTCAAGCGTCGGGCGCGGGCTCGATCACCGTCGCGTCCGCGGCGGGATCGGCCGGCCGCTCGGTGAGGTCGCGCCCGCAGTTGGGGCAGAAGTGCGAGCCGCGCAGGAGCGGGGCCCCGCATTCGCAGCGCAGCGCCCGCCCTCGCAGGCTCAGAAGCTCCTGGATCTCGGCGAGGCGCGCGTCGATGCCGACGATCGTCGCGGCGCGCTCCGCGAGCAGGTCGTCTCGAAAGCCGCCTCTCCGATACATCTCGACGAGCAGGCCGCCGAGATCTCTCAACTCGTCTGCTCGGGCACGAACGAGCGCACGGCGCTCACGTCGCAAGACGCCCGCATGGGGGTGACGAGGGGCAATCCCGTCGATCGCCGGCTCGTCGGGCGGGTCAGAGCGCCGGCGAAGCAGCGGCGACATCGCCGGCGAGTTTACCGAGAAGCCCGCGCGCCGAACAACCATCCCCTTTACCCTTGCGTCGTGGACCGGCGCAGCCTCGCTCGGAGAGGCGCTCCCGCAGCGTGGGGCGTCCTGACGATCCTTCTTCTGGTGCTGTGGGGGATTCCCACCAAGCACGACCTGCTCTTTCTGTGGCTCGGGCTCGGGATGGTGGCGTTCACGTTCGAGGCGTCGCGCGTCGTGCGCGACTGGCTCCCGCTCGTGGGGGTGATCTTCGTCTACGACCTTCTCCGCGGCGTCGCAGACGGGCTGCTGCTCCCCGCCCGTGAGACCCCGCAGATCCGCGCTGAGGCCGCGCTCTTCGGCCGGCCGGTTCCCACGGTGTGGCTGCAGGAGCACTTCTGGCACGGTGCGAACCATCTGCACTGGTGGGACTACGCCGCGTGGTTCCTCCATCTGACCCACTTCTTCGCCACCTTCATCGCCGCAGCCGCGATCTGGGTGTTCGCCCGCGAGAAGTTCTCACGCTACGCCACGATGATCTGCGTCCTCTCCCTGACCGGGTTTGCGACCTACGTGCTCTATCCGGCCGTCCCGCCGTGGATGGCGGCGCAGCAGGGCAACCTGGGTCAGTCGAACCGGATGATCGGGATCATCTGGACGCACATTCCGCTGGCCGACGGCGGGGCGGTGTTCGAGCACGGAACCGGCTATGCCAACGACGTCGCCGCGATGCCGTCGCTGCACGCCGCCTTCGCATTGCTGCTCTCCCTCTATCTCTGGCGGTTCACCCCACGCTGGCTCCGGCCCGTGCTGGTGCTGTATCCCCTCGCGATGGCGCTCGCGCTTGTCTACGCCGGTGAGCATTACGCCGTCGACTGCATCGCGGGATGGTGCTACGCCGTGGTGGCGTTCGTCGGCGTCAACTACGTCTTTGCGCGTCGCGCTGCGCGGGTGCCTGCGCGTGAGCCGGTGCTTGCCGACTGATGGACGCATTCATCGTCGATGCGGTCCGCTCGCCGATCGGTCGCCGGAAAGGCGCCCTGTCAACTATGCGCGGCGACGACCTCGCCGCGCAGGTGCTGAACGGCCTGATCGCACCGCACGGTCTCGACGCGATCGAGATCGAGGACGTGCAGATGGGCTGCGTCACGCAGATCGGCGAGCAGGGGTGGAACGTGGGGCGGATGGCCGTGCTCGCCGCCGGGTGGCCGGTCGAGGTGTGCGGCACGACCGTCGACCGGCAGTGCGGCTCGTCGATGCAGACGAACTTCAACGCGGCGGCGGCGGTGATGGCCGGCCAGCTCGACCTCGTCGTCTCTGCAGGGCTCGAGTCGATGTCGCGCGTGCCGATGGGCTCGAACGGCGGCTCAGTGTCGGAGCAGGTGACAGACCGCTTCGACATCGTCATGCAGGGCACGTCGGCAGAGCTGCTGGCAGCAGAGTGGGAGCTCGAGCGCGAGTCGCTCGACGCCTACTCGTACGAGTCGCACCGCCGGGCGCTGGCGGCCTCGGATGCCGGCAGGTTCGAGCGTGAGATCGTTCCGGTGGCGCTTCCCGACGGAGGGACCGTCGCGGTCGACGAGGCGCCGCGGCGGGAGACGTCGCCGGCGGCGCTCGCAGCGCTCAAGCCGGCGTTCGACCCGGCGGGCGTCGTGACGGCCGGCAACTCGTCGCAGATCGTCGACGGTGCGGCCGCGGTGCTGATCGCGAGCGAGGGCGCGGTGGAGCGGCTCGGCTTGCACCCGCGCGCCCGCTTCGTCTCGTTCGGGCTCGCTGGGGTCGACCCGACGCGGATGCTGCACGGCAACCCGCCGGCGATGCGCAAGGCACTTGCGAAAGCAGGCCTGACACTCGCCGACATGAGCGTGATCGAGATCAACGAGGCATTTGCGTCGGTGGTGCTCCAGACGGTGCACGACCTCGATCTGGGTGACAGGATGGACGACGTG
Source organism: uncultured Actinomycetes bacterium (assembly GCA_963785895.1). Taxonomy (GTDB): domain Bacteria; phylum Actinomycetota; class Thermoleophilia; order Gaiellales; family Gaiellaceae; genus PALSA-600. The sequence continues at coordinate 88,340 of CAWAXB010000009.1, forward strand.
AACCCCAACGGCGGCGGCATCTCACTCGGGCACCCGCTGGGAGCGACGGGCGCACGGATCACTGCGACCCTCCTGAACGAGCTCGACAGGCGAGACGCCCGCTTTGGCATCGCGTCGATGTGCGTGGGCTTCGGCATGGCGATCGCCGGAATCGTCGAGCGCGTTTAGCCCCGTGGCGCGTGAGATTCACACTGTCGGGGTCGTCGGGCTCGGCGCGATGGGCTCGGGGATCGCGCAGCTGGCGATCGAGGCGGGCTTCGACACGATCGGGCGCGAGGTGGAGATCGCACGCGCCGAGGCTGCGCGCGACAAGATCGCGCACTTCCTGACACGCAAGGTCGAGAAGGGAACGCTCGAGCAGAGCGCGCGTGACGATGCGGTGGCCCGGTTGCGGTTGACGGCAGACGTCGCCGACCTCGCCGGGTGCGACATCGTGATCGAGGCGGCATTCGAGGATCTCGCGGTCAAGCATGAGCTCTTCCGTGAGCTCGAGGCCGCCGTCGGCGACGACACGATCCTGGCGACGAACACCTCGGCGCTGTCCGTGACCGCGATCGCTTCGGCGTTGCGGCACCCGGAGCGCGTCTGCGGCATGCACTTCTTCAACCCGGCGCCGCTGATGCCGCTTGTCGAGATCGTGCGGGCCGAGCGCACCGCCGAAGACGTTTTCGAGGCCGCCTTTGCGCTTGGCTCCAAGCTCGGCAAGACGCCGATCCGCTGCACCGACACACCCGGGTTCGTCGTCAACCGCGTCTTGATCCCGTTGCTCAACGACTGCGTGCGCGTGCTCGACGAGACCGGCGTCACTCCCGAGGATCTCGACGCCGGCATGAAGTACGGCGCCGGCTGGCCGATGGGCCCGTGCGCCCTGCTCGACCTCGTCGGCGCCGACGTGCACGTGCACGCGAGCGAGGCGTTGTACGAGAAGCTGCGAGAGCCGCGGATGGCTCCGCCGGCGCGGCTCGTCCGGATGCTGCAGGCCGGCAAGCTCGGCCGCAAGACCGGCGAGGGCTTCTACACCTATTAACGGGTGATCGCCTGCGCACAGGCTCTCGGGTGTCCATCCGAAGCGCGCCGTAGCGTGCGGGCATGGCGATGTGTCAGGTTTGCAGGCGTGGCCTCCTGGCGGGCGAGCGGTTTCGCACCTGGCGCGGAGAGCGCCGCGACCAGACGGTGTGCGCTGTCTGTGAGCCGCTGGCGCGCGAGGCGGGGTGGGTGCGCGTCGTCGACGGCTACGAGCAGGTGCGCGTGACCGGGCTCACGCAGACCGTGAAGCGCGTGGCCTGACGGGCACGCGGCGCATCTCGACGCCGAGCTTCCGCGCTGCGAACGAGATCGAGCCGCCCTGGACGACGACCGACGCGAGCACGACGACGAACACCAGCTCGTAGATGCGCTCGCCGTGGGGCACGTGGGCGCCGAGCGCGAATGCGGCGAGCAGGATCGGCACCGCCCCTTTCAGGCCGCCCCACATGACGAACAGCCGCTCGCCACGACGGAGCCGCACCGGCCCGAGCAACGGGGCCAGCGCCGCCGGGCGCGCGACGAGCGCGAGAAAGGCCGCAATCGCGAGCCCCTCGGCCCAGCGGGCGGCGCCGATGTTCGACAGGTCGATCGTCAGTCCGAGCGCGACGAACACGACCACCTCTGCGAGCGTCGCCAGGGCCTCCTGGAACACCTCGATCTCCTCCTTGAACGGCGCGCGCACGTCGCCGACGATCAGCCCGGCGACGAACACGGCGAGGAAGCCCGAGCCGTGCGCGACCGTCGCCGCCCCGTAGACGATCCCGGCGAGCGCGAGCGTGCGCACGCTGTAGAGGCCCGCCGAGGGAAGGCCAACCCGGCGGAGCAGGCCGGCCTCGAGCAGGCCGCCGACGATCCCGATCGCCAGGCCGATCGCCATCTGCTCGCTGAATACGCGTACGACGACCCAGAAGCTCGCGTCGGCGTGGGTCGCGAGCTCGATCATGCCGAGCATCAACGCGATCCCGACCGGGTCGTTGGCGCCCGACTCCCCTTCGAGGATCGTGCCGGTGCGACCACCGATCTCGCGATCGCCGAGCACCGAGAACATCACAGCCGGATCGGTGGGAGCGAGGGCGGCGCCGAGCAGTCCGGCCGTGATCCAGCCGAGCCCGAGCGCCCAGTGCCCGAACACCGACAGCAGCCCGGCGGTGGCAAAGGTGCCGAGGACGCCGAGCGACGCGATCGGCACGGCCGCCACCCGGAACCGCCGCAGGCCGATCGACGAGCCACCGTCGAAGAGGATCACGATCAGAGCCACCGTCGCGATCCGCTCGACCGTTCCGATCGAGACGACCAGCGACGGGACGAGGTCCGAGACGACCGCCGCCACGACGAGGAAGAACGCGGCGGACGGGATCAAGGACCGCGCGCTCAGCTTCGAGGTGAGCAGGGCCGCCGAAAGCCCGCCGGCGACGAGCAGGATCAGGCCCCCGAAATGCGTTACGTCATGCACGTCCGGAGACCCTAGAGTGTTGATCTCGCGAAAAGTCCTTACGTTTCGCTCATTCGCGGCATAATTCAGCTCGAAACACTGTCTTTGCCGATGCGCCGGCTCTCATTCACCCTGCTCTGCGGACTGCTCCTCGCCCCGGCGGCGCTGGCCGGCGCGCGCGCGACGGGCGACGGGGTGCTCGAGCTGAAAGCGGTCAACGCGACCACGGTGACGATCACCGGTAAGGGCGCGCTCTGGGGGCAGGTCGACCAGGGGCGGCTGTACGTGACCGATCCGATCGACAACGACGGCCTCGTCTACGTCAGCGGCGCCGACCAGGCCCCGCGCACGATCGGCGACACGACCACGCTCTACATCGGCAAGAACATGCACTTCCGCGTCACCGGCGGGACGTACCGGCTGATCTTCTCGAAGAGCGTCGGCATCGACCTGACGGCGGTCGGTGTCGGCAAGGCATCCATGACCGGCGACCCACTAGCCGACAGCACGGGGACGTACGCGCTCGACGGCAAATGGGCGCCGGTGCCGCTGATCCGGAACACGGTGCCGTTCGGCGTCCAGCCGCCGGTCACAGGCGTGCCCACGGGCACCGCCTCGTCGAACAGCGGGCCCTAGGTACCGAGATGGCCACGCAAGCGCCGAACATCCTGGTGGTCGAGGACGAGAGCTCGATCGCCTCGTTCGTCTCGCTCTACCTGAAGAACGCCGGCTATGGCGTTCGCACCGCGTCGACCGGAATGGAGGCGCTCGCGCAGGTTTCCGCGCAGATGCCGGGCCTGATCGTCCTCGACCTGATGCTGCCCGACATCGACGGGATCGAGGTCTGCAAGCGCATCCGGCAGACGAGCGACGTCCCGATCCTGATGCTCACCGCCCGCGACGAGGACGTCGACAAGATCATCGGGCTCGAGGTCGGCGCCGACGACTACCTGACGAAGCCGTTCAACCCGCGGGAGCTCGTGGCGCGCGTCAAGTCGATCCTCCGCCGCTCGACTCCCGACCGGCGCGAGCTCGAGACCGAGCAGATCATCCACGGCGACCTGCACGTCGACGCCGGCCGCCGCGAGGTTCGGGTCGGCGAGGACGAGGTGCAGCTCGCGCCGAAGGAGTTCGACCTGCTCTGGGAGCTGCTCGACCACCGCGGGCTCGTGCTGACACGTGACCAGCTGCTCGAGCGCGTGTGGGGCTACACGTTCGCCGGCGACACGCGCACGGTCGACGTGCACGTGCGTCAGTTGCGCCGCAAGCTGGGCGACGCGTCGCCGATCGTCACGGTGTGGGGCGTCGGCTACAAGGTCTCGCCGGCGAAGGACGCACGCAAGATCACGACGAAGACGTAGCTTCTGACCATGCCAAGCTTGGCTCGCTCCGGGTCCGGTTGCCGCTGATCTTCCTGGCGGGGATCCTGCTCGCGGGGGTCATCACCACCGTGATCGCGGTGCGGCTGTTCCAGAACTTCGCGCATGACCAGGCGCTGAGCGGGCTGACGCGCGAAGCGCACGGAATCGCCGCGCTCTACACCGCCGCCGTACCCATGAGCTACGGCAACAAGGATGACCGGTTGCCGCCGATCCTCGCCGCCGCGAACCTCGAGAAAGCGACAGGCGATTCGATCTACTTCGTCGGCCCGAACCCGTTCCCGGGTCAAGTTGCGGGCTTGAAGCTGCTGCCGTTGAAGACGATCGACTGGCAGTCGGGCAAGTCGCTCACGTTCGAGTTCACCCCGCCCGGGAAGCATCGCGTCTACCTGGCGGTTGCAAACCCGGTCAACCTCGGCGACAAGCAGGCGATCGGGGCGATCGTCGTGGCCACCCCGAAGACGGACGTGAGCAACCGTGTGCTGGCGCTGATCGAGCGGCTGGCGGTCGCGGGCCTGCTCGGGCTGCTCGTCGCCGGGCTGCTCGCCGCGTATCTCGCCCGCCGCATCGTGCGCCCGGTGTTGCAGCTGTCGGACGCCGCCGACGAGGTTGCGGCGGGCCGCTATGTCGTCCGTGTGCCTCAGCGTGCCCCGGGTGAGCTCGGTCATCTGAGCGAGCGCTTCGGGCAGATGGCAGATCGGCTCGCGGAGGCGGAGACGATGGAGCGCAACTTCCTGATGTCCGTCTCGCACGAGCTGCGCACGCCGCTGACGGCCATTCGCGGCCATGTCTCGGCGCTGCTCGAAGGGGTCGTCGACGACCCCGAGCTCCAGCAGGCCTCACTCGAGACGGTGGAGGCCGAGGCCAGGCGGCTCGAACGGCTCGTCGGCGACATCCTCGATCTGGCGAAGCTCGACACCCACCGTTTCACGGTGATGAACGAGGAGGTCGACATGTCCGCGCTGCTCGACCAGGCGTTCGAGACGTATCGCGACGAGGCACGGCGCCGCAGCATCGACTACCGGCGCGAGGTGCGCAGCCGCCCGGTGATCACGTCGGACGGCGACCGTGTGCTGCAGGTCGTCGGCAACCTGCTCTCGAACGCCTTCAAGGCGACGCCCGACGGTGGACGCATCTCACTGGAGCTCGCGCAGAAGAACGGGTCCGTGCACGTGGCCGTCGAGGATTCCGGCCCGGGGATCCCGGCCGAGGCGCGCGAGCGGCTGTTCCGCCCATTCGTCTCCGAATCGGGCAGCGGCACCGGCCTGGGGCTTGCGATCGCCAAGGAGTTGTCGGCCGCACTCGGCGGCCACATCGCGCTCTGGTCCGAGGTCGGCCGCGGCTCGCGCTTCGAGCTCGTGCTCCCTGCGGCTGCTTAGGCCGATTCGCGCGACGCGCCGTCGCGAAACGGCACGACGTTCGACGGCTTCGCCTGCAGCGCTGCCTCGATGCGATCGAGGCGCGCGTTCAGCGAGCGCCAGCCCTCCGTCAGCAGGTCGACCATCAACGCGAGGTCGTCGACGCGAGCGCTCCGCTCCGACTCGATCAGGCCCTCGAGGTTCTCGAGGCGCCGGATGGCGTTGTTGGACAGCCCTTTGACCTCGGCGAGGCGCCGGGAGATCGGCGCGGCCTCTTCGCGCAGCCCTTCTTTCAGTGCTTCACGGATCTCGTCCATGGCGCGACGCTACCGTCCGGGCCGGATGGATGCCAGCGAGCTCGACTACGTGTTGCCGCCCGAACTGATCGCCCAGCACCCGGCCGAGCGGCGGGACGGGTCGCGCCTGCTCGTCTACCGGCGCGCGAGCGGGGAGGTGGAGCATCGTGTCTTCCACGACCTTCCGGAGTTGCTCGACTCCCGTACCCTGACCGTTGTCAACGACACACGAGTCGTGCCGGCGCGGATCGCGATCGACCATCCGCGTGGCGAGGTGCTGTTGCTGGAGCGGGTCGACGGAGACGTGTGGGAGGCGCTCGCACGGCCGACGCGCCGACTCCGGGCCGGGCGCACGCTACGGCGCGGTCGAGCTGATCGAGCATCTCGGCGCGGGCCGCTGGCGCGTGCGGCTGCACGGCGAGCCGGCGGGCCGCGCTCCGCTGCCGCCGTACATCACCGAGCCGCTCGACGACGAGGAGCGCTACCAGACGGTGTATGCGCGCGAGCGCGGCTCCGCCGCCGCACCGACCGCCGGCTTGCACTTCACGCCGGAGGTGCTCGCCCGCCTCGACGTCGAACGCGTGACGCTGCACGTGGGGCTCGACACGTTCCGTCCGCTGCAGGCGGAGCGCGTCGAGGAGCACCACATTCACGGCGAGCGCTACGACGTTCGCCCGGAGACGTGGGCGCGTATCCAGAGCGCCGAGCGCGTGCTCGCCGTCGGCACGACAACGGTGCGTACCCTCGAGACGCTCGCAGCGGGCGCCCCGCTGGCCGGGCGCACCGAGCTGTTCATCACTCCCGGCTTCGCGTTCCGCCGCGTCGACCTGCTGCTGACGAACTTCCATCTGCCGCGCTCGACCCTGCTCGCGCTCGTGATGGCCTTTGCGGGCGTCGAGGAGATCCGCCGGCTCTACGCTCTCGCGATCGACGAGCGCTATCGCTTCTACTCGTTCGGCGATGCGATGCTGATCCTATGACAGGACCAGCATCAATCCGGCACCACCACGACCGCATCCCACGGCCGGGCGCCCGGCGCGCCGGTGCCTGGCACCGATTCTCTCGGACGGCAGGCCAAAAATCGAGCACCTGGAGCCAGATTTGACAGTCTTGTTGCTCGTTCGTCACACCCAGGTACCGGTGCCTGGCACCGGCCTCTGGACTGGCACCGGCGTCGGGCGTCGGGTGCCCGGGGGCCGCTTGTGACTGACGTCTTCGAAGTGACCGCCCGCGACGGCGCGGCTCGTGCCGGTGTGCTCACGACCGCGCGCGGCGCGATCGAGACGCCAGTGTTCATGCCGGTCGGCACCAAGGGAACGGTGAAGACGCTCCATCCCGACGAGGTGCGAGAGCTTGGCGCCCAGATCCTGCTCGGCAACACCTACCACTTGTATTTCCGTCCGGGCGACGAGCTGATCCGCGACCTCGGCGGTCTGCACCGGTTCATGGGCTGGGAGGCGCCGATCCTCACGGACTCCGGTGGGTTCCAGGTGTTCTCGTTGCGCGACACGATCGCGCGGGTCGACGACGACGGAGTCACCTTCAACAGCGTCTACGACGGGACGAAGTCCCACTTCACACCGGAACTCTCAGCGCGCATCCAGGCGAACCTCGGCAGCGACATCGCCATGTGCCTCGACCAGGTGCCTGCGGCAGACGTCACGCGGCGGCAGCTCGAAGAAGCGGTGCGACGCACGACGGCGTGGGCCGAGCGTCAGCGTCACGCGCCGCGCGCCGACGGTCAGCTGCGCTTCGGAATCACGCAAGGGGGCGTCGACCCGGAATTGCGGCGCCGCTCGACCGAGGAGATCGCGGCGCTCGACTTCGACGGGAACGCCATCGGCGGGCTCGCGATCGGCGAGGAGCGCGAGGCTATGTTCGAGGTGACCGACTGGGCGGCCGAGCTGATGCCGGCTGATAGGCCCCGTTACTTCATGGGCATCGGCGACCCCGAAGGGATCCTCGAAGTGATCGAAGCCGGCGTCGACATGTTCGACTGCGTGTTGCCGACACGCACGGCGCGCACCGGCAGCGCGCTGACAGCGAACGGGCGGCTCAATCTGCGGAATGCGCGCTTCGCGCGCGACCCAAATCCGCTCGACGAAGGCTGCGACTGCCCTGCATGTAGCCGCTTCAGCCGGGCCTACATCCGCCACCTCGTGAACCAGAACGAGCTCCTAGGCCTGCGACTCCTGTCGCTGCACAATCTACGCTTCCTGCTCGAGCTGACTCGCGGCGCGCGGACTGCAATCGAACGCGGCGAGTTCGCCTCCTACAAACGTGACTGTCTGGAAAGGCTGGCGTGGGCGGATTCCTGATCCTCATTCTGATTCTGGGCGCCGTCTGGGTGCTGTTCTTCCTGCCGGCGCGGCGCCGCTCGCGTTCGCACGCCGCGATGCAGCACTCGATCGAGGTGGGCGACGAGATCATCACCGCAGGCGGCCTGCATGCGTTCGTGCGCGAGCTGGGCGACGACCGGCTCCAGGTCGAGATCGCGCCCGGGGTCGTCGTCACGGTCGACCGGCGGGCCGTCGCCGCCGTTGCTCGCGAGATCGACGTCGAGGTAGACGCTGAACCCGAGGAAGAGCCGGCCTCCGAGAGTTCGCCCGACGCCGGCCCAGAAGACGCCGTTTCGGAAGACCCTAGGCAACCAGGCTAACCTTCCGGCGCGTGTCCTCCCGGCGTTCCCACCTCGTACTCGTTGTCCTGATCCTGCTCGCGCTCGGCGGCGTCGCGCTGCTCGCGGTTCCGGGCTCGCCCGCCCACCGGGGCGTGAAGAAAGGCCTCGACCTGCAGGGCGGTCTCGAGGTGGTGCTGAGGGCGCAGCCGCCGAAAGGCCACAAGCTGACGGCCGACGACCTCGACCGCTCGGTGTCGATCATGCGCAGCCGTGTCGACAAGCTCGGCGTTGCCGAGCCCGAGATCCGCAAGCAGGGAGGCAACGAGATCGTCATCCAGCTCGCCGGCATCCACGACGTCAACCAGGCCGCGAACATCATCGGCTCGACCGCTCAGCTCGCGCTCTACGACCTCGAGCCGGCGCTGGTTGCCCCGTCGACGTCCACGTCCGGGCCGGTTGCGATTCGCAACCTCTATGACCTCCTGTCGCGCGTCCAGCCGAACGCCAACCCCGGTCCGCCGAGCGAGTACGTGCTCTTCAAGCCTAAGAAGGTGACGAAGACGACGGGCACCGGCAAGAAGCGCAAGCCGACCACCACGACGACGTGGCGGATTGCAGCGGGTCCGACCACCTCGTTGCACCGCGAGTCGAACGGCAACCCGGGGCTGCTCGACGGCTTCAAGGGCAAGGTGCCGAAGGGCTACAAGGTCCTGACCGTCCCGAACAAGACGATGCTGATCACGTGTTCGGCGAAGACGACGACCGTCTGCCCGGGTGAGAACACGATCGACGGCCTGCCGCCCGCCGGCCAGACCGACTACTACCTCTTCAAGCACGGCGCGTATCCGAACGACCGGTACGCGACCGGCGGCAAGTACCCGAACATGATCGGAACCGAGCTGAAGCTCTCCGGCACGCGACAGGACTTCGATCCGACGAGCGGCGCCCCGGTGGTGCTGATGCAGTTCACCGACAAGGGCAACAAGGCGTTCCACCAGGTGTCGAAGAACGAGTGGGTGCGGGGCCAGATCCAGCAGGCGGAGCAGCACTTCGCGATCGTGCTCGACAACGAGATCCGCTCGTGGCCGCAGATCGACTACAAGGACTCGTCCCTCTCCGACGGGATCGATCCGGCCGGCAACGGCGCACAGATCACCGGCATGGCGAACCTGAACGAGGCGAAGAACCTCGCGCTGGTGCTGCAGACCGGCGCGCTGCCCGTCAACTTCATCTCGCTGGAGCGCACCGACGTCTCGGCGACGCTCGGCAGCGACTCGCTGAAGCAGGCGCGGAACGCGGCGATCGGCGGCCTGATCGCGGTCGCCCTGTTCCTGCTGCTGCTCTACCGCTTCCTCGGCGTGGTCGCCGTGATCGGCCTCGGCATCTACGCCGCGTTCATGTACGCGGCCATCCTGCTCCTCGGCGTCACGCTGACGCTGCCAGGTTTCGCGGGACTGATTCTCACGATTGGAGTTGCCGCCGATGCGAACGTCGTCGTCTTTGAACGCATCAAGGAGGAGTCGCGCGCGGGCAAGTCCGTGCGCGCTGCGGTCGCTGCCGGGTACGCGAAGGGCTTCCACACGATCATCGACGCCAACGTCGTCACGGCGATCACCGCGCTGATCCTGTTCGCCGTCGCGACCGCAGGCGTGAAGGGCTTTGCGCTGATGCTGCTGATCGGCACGGCCGTGTCGCTGATCACCGCCGTCGCGGCGACCCGCGCGATGCTCGGGCTGCTCGCGGGCTTCCGCTGGTTCGACAACCCGAAGTTCATGGGAGCGTCACCGGTCGAATGATCAAGTACCTCCAGATCGACTACATGAGCCGCCGCAAGCTGTGGTACTCGATCTCGGTCGTCGTGATCCTGATCAGTGGCACGTCGCTGGCCGTGCGCGGGCTGAACCTGGGCATCGACTTCAAGGGCGGCGTCCAGATCACGTTCCACACGGCGAAGCCGACACAGCTCAGCGTGGTGCGGGAGCAGACGGCCGCGATCGGCCGCAAGGACGCCGTCGTTCAGGGCACCGGCACGGCATTTGGGGCGAACCACGAGGCGTACAAGGGCTTCCAGATCCGCGTCAAGAAGCTCTCGACGCTGCAGCAGAACAAGCTCTCGTCGGAGCTCACCTCGAATGTGCACGCGCAGGCGCAGGGGATCAAGAACGTGTCGTCGAGCTTCGGGCGTCAGATCGCGCGCTCCGCGGTGGTCGCGATCATCTTCTCGCTGCTCGTGATCACGCTCTACATCACGTTGCGGTTCCACGGTTTCGCGTTCGCGATCCCGGTGATCGCCGCCGTGCTGCACGACATCTTGATCACGATCGGCATCTACTCGCTCACCGGACGCGAGGTGACCGAATCGACGGTCGCCGCGGTGCTGACCGTGCTCGGGTACTCGATCTACGACACGATCATCATCTTCGACCGGATCCGGGAGAACATCCCGATCATGCGCCGCGCGTCGTTCGCGACGATCGCGAACATCTCGCTCTGGGAGACGATCCGCCGCTCGATCGCGACGACGTTCATCACCGTCCTGCCGGTCGCGGCGCTGTTCTTCTTCGGCGGCTCGACCCTGAAGGACTTCGCGTTCGCGCTGATGATCGGCGTCACCTCCGGTGCCTACTCGTCGATCTTCATCGCCGCTCCGCTCCTGACGACCTGGAAGGAGCGGGAGCCGGAGTACGCGCGCCGCAAGCAGTCCGAGCATGTCGGCGGATCGGTTGGGCAGGCTACGTTCGGGCGCGCCGAGCAGGCCGCCGCCGCCGAGCCGACGCCCGAGACGCCGGTCGACGTGATCCAGAACGTGATCGTCGACGACGGCGACGCCGAGGCGAAGCGCGAGCGCCGGCGCCAGCGGAGAAAGACGCGGCCCCATGGCAGAGCCCGGTAACACCCCGCCGGACGGCGGTGAGCCCGATCGCGAGCCGGATGGGCTCGAGCGGCTGCTCGCCCTGCTCGGCCCGCGCGTCGACGAAGCACGCTCGCTGCTCGAGGACCTGACGTCTCGCTGGCGGGGCGACGCCGTGCGCGTGGGCGAGGGGACGAAGCACCGCCTGCAGGAGCTGGGCCGCGAAGCAGGACTCGTGACGCGCGACGAGCTGGACGAGCTCGAGCTCCGAGTCGCGCAGCTCGAGCACCGCCTGCGGCTGCTCGAAGACGACTGAGAGCTCTCGAGCAGGTGGTTTGCAGGCGGTCGTCCGCGACCGCTGCTACCGTGATTCCTACGAAATGCGGATGGGCCGCGTTTCAGTGAGGTCACGTCTCCTGCATCGGACACGCGATCTCGACGTCCGAAGGAGTTGAGACAAGTGACAGATTTTCGTTCCCTCGGGGTGTCCGAGGACGTCTGCGAAGTACTTGCGGCGCGCGGTATCGCGGCGCCGTTCCAGATCCAGAGCCTCGTCATCCCGGAAGCGTTGCGCGGCGGCGACATCCTTGCGAAGAGCCCGACGGGCTCCGGTAAGACGCTCGCATTCGCGATCCCGATCGTCGAGCATGGCGCCGAGGGCACGCCGTTTGCGCTCGTGCTGGTGCCGACGCGCGAGCTCTGCGCGCAGGTCACCGAGGAGTTCGCGCTGATCGCGGGCAACCACCTGAAGGTCGCGTCCGTCTACGGCGGCGTGCCCCTGAAGGCGCAGGCCGACGAGGCGAAAGCCGCGCACGTGATCGTCGCGACGCCGGGGCGACTCCAGGACCTCGTCGACCGCAAGCTCGTGTCGCTCGACTCGGTCTCGGTGCTCGTCCTCGACGAGGCCGACCGGATGCTCGACATGGGCTTCAAGCCGCAGGTCGACCGTCTGATGCGCCGGATCAGCGACAACCGGCAGACGATGTTCTTCTCCGCGACGCTCGACGGCGAGGTCGGCGAGCTTGCGCGCAAGTACACGCAGTTCGCCGCGCGCTTCGAGGGCGAGCTGCCTGCCGAGCGGCGCAGCGGTGACGTCGACCACCGCTTCGTGCCGGTCACACCCGACAACAAGGTCTCCACGCTCGTCAAGATCTTGCGGGACGAAGAGCGCGGACTCGTGCTCGTCTTCGTCCGCACGAAGGCCGGAGCCGATCGCCTCGTCGAGAAGCTTCACCGCAACGACGTCGACGCGATTGCGATCCACGGCGACAAGGGCCAGGCGCAACGCGAGAAAGCACTCGAGCGCTTCGACGCCGGCAAGGTGCGCACACTGATCGCCACAGACGTGGCCGCCCGAGGTCTCGACGTCGACGACATCACGCACGTGATCAACTTCGACCCGCCCGAAGAGCCGTCGGTCTACACCCATCGCGTCGGCCGCACCGGCCGCGCGGGCAAGGGTGGCATCGGCATCACGCTGGTGTTGCCCGAGCAGCAGGCCGACGTGTCGCGCGTCGCGCGCCTGCAGGGGCACGTCGAGGAGTTCCAGGAGACGGGCATGCAGGTTGCGAAGCCGCGCGTCGTCTACACGTCGCGCCGCCGTGGCGGTCGCTCGAAGTGGTAGGCGGCGAGCAGCTCACCGAGAAGCAAGCCGAGGCGCTGCGCGCGGAGCTGGCCGAGCTCGAGGGGCCGCGCCGCGAGGAGATGGTCGCGGCGATCAAGACGGCACGCGAGTTCGGCGACCTGTCGGAGAACTTCGAGTACCACGCGGCCAAGAACGAGCAGGGCCTGCTCGAGGCGCGCATCCGCACCCTGCGCGAGCGGCTCGACACCGCCGAGATCGTCGCCGAGGCGAAGCGTGGGGCGGTCGGCGTCGGGTCGGTCGTCGAGATCGAGCAGGACGGCGGTCAGACGATGAGCGTCGAGGTGAGCGCCGTTGGCGGCGCCGGGTCGGTCTCACCGACCTCACCGCTGGGCGCTGCGCTGCTCGGGCGGAAGGTCGGCGAGACCGTCGACGTCAAGGCGCCGAAGGGCGCCTGGCGCGCGAAGATCAAGCGCATCTCGTAGGAAGCGTCGGGCGCCGGGCGTGCAAGACTGACGCGGTGGCGACCCGCTCGAAGCAGCGCAACCTCGGTCGCCTGAGCGAGATCGCCCAGGTCGCAGTCCGGCACGGCTTCGGCTACGTGGTCGACGGCCACAAGCACGCGGATCCGGCCGGCGAGCTCGGTACCGCGCGCGGTCGCCATCTGCGTGAGATGCTCGACGAGCTCGGGCCGACGTTCGTCAAGTTCGGGCAGCTGCTCTCGACGCGGCCCGACATCGTCCCGCCGGACATCATCGCGGAGCTGCGCGGCCTGCAGGACGACGTGCGGCCGTTCCCGTTCGCCGAGGTCGAGCGGATGGTGCGCGAGGAGCTCGGGCAACCGATCGAGCGCCTCTTCACCGAATTCGAGGAGCGGCCGCTGGCCGCCGCCTCGATCGGGCAGGTGCATCGTGCGACGCTCCCGAACGGGCATCGCGTCGTCGTGAAGGTGCAGCGGCCGAATGCGCCCCGCCAGATCGAGGCCGACCTTGCGCTCATGTACCAGGCGGCCCGGCTCGCGAAGGAGCGCATCCACGCGCTCGACTTCATCGACGCGAACGAGATCGTCGACGAGTTCTCGCGCTCGATCCGGCAGGAGCTCGACTACCGGCTCGAGGGCCGGAACGCCGACAGCTTCCACCGGAACTTCGCCGGCCATCCGCACGTCGCGGTGCCGAAGGTCTACTGGTCGTACACGCGTGCGCGGGTGCTGACGCTCGAGTACCTCGATGGGGTGCAGCTGGCCGACCTCGACGTCGAGCACTGGACGGCCGACCAGCGGCGGCGCCTCGCGTATCTGATCACCGAGACGTGGATGACGATGATCTTCCGCCACGGCTTCTTCCACGGCGACCCGCATCCGGCCAACGTCCTCGTGCTTTCGCCGGAGCGGATCGGCCTGGTCGACTTCGGCCTCACCGGCAAGCTCAGCGACGACGACATGTCGAAGCTCACGCGGCTCTTCATCGACGCCGCGTCGGAGAACGTCGAGCTCCTGCCCAGGCGGCTCGCCGATCTCGGCGTGCGCTATCCGAAGGAGCGCGAGGAGCAGTTCGTGCTCGAGCTGCGCGAGCTCTTCTACCGCTACTACGGCGCGAGTCTCTCGGAGATCGATCCGATCCAGGTGATCCGCGAGGCGTTCGGGCTGATCTACCGGATGAATCTGCGTCTGCCCGCGCGCTTCGTGATGCTCGACAAGGCGATCGCCACGCTCGGGTCGGTCGGAATCGAGCTCTACCCCGACTTCAACGTGTTCGAGGTCGCAAAGCCGTACGCACGCGCGCTGATGGTCGAGCGCTTCACGCCCCGGCGCGTTGCGGCGCGGGCGCGGCGGGAGGGTTGGCGGCTGACGCAGATGACGGCCGAGCTGCCGTATCAGGTGCACGAGACCCTCGAGCAGATTCGCGACGGGCAGATCGAGGTGGGGTTCGTCCACAAGGGCCTCGACGAGTTCATGGCCAAGCTCGACGTCCTCTTCAACCGCCTGGTGATCGCCCTTGTCGTCACCGGCGGGCTGATCGGCTCCAGCCTGATCGGCATCTTCGCGAAGACCGGCCCGCACCTGCTCGGCCTGAATCTCGTCTCGGTGATCGGCTTCGGGCTGTCGGCGATCCTCGGCGCCTGGCTGCTCTGGGGCGTCGTGCGCTCCGGTCGTCTTTAGACTTGTTCCGCGCGGGCAGCTGAGGATCGATCGGCGCACAATCGTGCAATTGGACAACTGGTCGCCGCGCCGGGTTAGGGCTACCGTCGCCGCATGGCAGTGGCAACAACCGCAACAACGGCAACATTGGCAGCCGCCACGTTGCTCCTGACCGATGCCGAGCCGGAGACGAAGGGGTTCCTCGAACGGCACCTGCCGGACGACGGATTCCGGCTCGCGGGAGTGGGGGCGCCGTTCGATCTCGTTCTTGCAGGCGACGTCGCGGGTGTCGACCGGTGGGTTGAGCGCGCGCCGGTGATCGTGCTCGGCCGCCAGGAGGCCGACACCGTCGACCGGATCCATGCGTTCCGGCGCGGATGCGACGACTACCTCGCGCCGCCGTTCGACTACCAGGAGCTCGTCGAGCGGATCCGCGCCGTCCTGCGGCGCTCCGGCCGGTGGCTGCACGACGTCGTCGAGGCGCCCCCGGTGCGCATCGACACGCGGACGCGCGACGTCCGGGTCGACGGCAGGCGGGTGATCCTCGCCCAGAAGGAGTACGAGTTGCTGCTGTGCCTGGCGCGGGAGCCGGAGCGTGTCTTCACGAAAGCGGAGCTGCTCCGCGACGTCTGGAAGTATCGGCTCGACGGACGGACACGCACGCTGGACTCCCACATCTCGCGGATCCGGCGCAAGCTGCGGGAGGCGGGCGGGCCGTTCGACCTGGTCGAGAACGTCTGGGGAGTCGGCTACCGGCTCTTTCCGGCGCCGCTCGGTGTCGAGCAGACCTAGGTGTCTGCTGGACACCTGGCTAGGTGTCTCTAAGACTACTAGTTGGTAGTCTGGTGGGCACCTGTGCTCACCGACGTCAATCCCTTCATCTACTCCCATCCGCTTGCGCCCGACGAGATCATCGACCGCGACGCCGAGACGCGGGAGCTGCTGACGAACGCGATCGGCGGGCACTACGTGCGGCTGTACGCCCCGCGCAAGTACGGCAAGACCAGCCTCCTGCAGCGGGCGCTTGCCGACGGCGAGCGCGAAGAGGGCCTGATCCCGGTGCTCGTCGACCTCTACCGCGTCGTCTCCGTCGCCGACGTGACCGTTCGGCTGGAGCGGGCGTACGCCCGGCACCTGAAGGGGGCGGTGCGTGCGCGGGTCGACCAGTTCCTGCAGCGGACGGGCATCGGCCTGTCGCTCGGCGTGCACGGGATCAGCGCGCGCATCCAGCTCGACCCGCGGGTCGACCCGCTGCCGGCGCTGCACGCGCTGCTCGACCTGCCGCTCCGGCTGGAGCAGAGCGGCGGCTACCGGGCGCTGATCGCCTTCGACGAGTTTCAGGACATCCAGAAGGTCCCGGATCTCGACGGCCTGATCCGAAGCCACATCCAGTACCACGGCGAGGTCGCGTCGTACGTCTTTGCCGGCTCGGAGCCCGGGTTGATGGAGCAGCTCTTCGAAGATCGCGACCGCCCGCTCTACGGGTCGGCCGTGCCGATGCGGCTGGGACGGCTCCTGCCCGAGGATGTCGGCGGCTACGTGGCCGGCCGGTTCGAGACGACGCGCCGGGACGTCGGCGATGCGCTCGGGCCGCTGCTGCAGGCGGCCGGCGGTCATCCGCAGCGGGCGATGCTGCTCGCCCACCGGTTGTGGGCGCGCATCGGATCGGGCGGCCGGGCCGGGCTCGAGGATTGGCGGCAGGCGTACGAGGATGCGCTCGACGAGCTCGACGCCGAGTTCGACGCCGAGTGGCGGCACCTCGACACCTCCGAGCAGAAGACGCTCCGTTCGGTGCTCGAAGGGGATGGGTCTCCCTATCGCGGCGACGTACTGAACCGCCTCGCCGTGACGAAGGACATGGTCCGGAAGGCGCTTCCGCGCCTCACCGCCAACGCGCTGATCGAACGAACCGGCGACCGCCACGAGGTGATCGACCCGCTGTTTGCCGAATGGATCCGTCGCGGCGCGCTGCCGCCCGTCTAACGTGAGCGAGATGGAGCAGCGCGAGCAGGCAGAGCTCTTCCGGCGGATGCACCTGGCGCCGCCGCTGCTCGCGCTGCCGAACGCGTGGGACGTCGCGAGCGCGAGGGCGTTTGCCGCGCTGCCTGGATGCCGGGCGCTTGCGACCACGAGCGCTGCCGTCGCCCGCTCGCTCGGCTGGGAAGACGGCGAGCAGGCTCCGGTCGCCGAGATGGTGCAGATGGCCGGCCGCATCGCCGCCGCGGTCGACGTGCCGGTGACGGCCGACCTCGAGGCGGGGTACGGCGATCCGGTTGCGACCGCGCGCGCCGCCTGGGCGGCGGGCGTCGTGGGGATGAACTTCGAAGACTCGCCTGCCGGCCGGATGAACGGCGTCTCCGACCAGGTGCAGTTGATCCGGGAGGTGCACGCGGCGGCTCCGGAGCTCGTCGTGAACGCCCGCGTCGACGTGTTCCTTCACGGCTCGAAGGACGTCGCCGAGGCGATCGAACGCGGCAACGCCTACCTCGCGGCAGGCGCCGACTGCGTCTATCCGATTTTCTGCCCGACCTCGGCGATCGCCGAGCTCGCAGCCGGCATCGACGGTCCCGTCAACGTGCTCGCGATCAGTGATGTGCCCGGCCCGGCCGAGTTGCAGGCGCTCGGGGTTGCGCGGCTGACGTGGGGCGCCGGCTTGGCAGCGTCCGCCTACGCCGAGGCGGCGCGGATCGTGGCGCCCGCGCTGAATCCGTGACGATCAGCGGTGGATGACACGGGCCGTGCGTCCGCGCGTGAGATAGCTGAACGTCCAGCGAGTCAGCACGAGCAAGCGGTTCTCGAACCCGATCAGGTAGGCCAGGTGCACGGCGAGCCACGTGACCCAGGCCGCAAAGCCCCAGAGCTGCACGCCCTTGACGTCGGCGACGGCGTGTGACCGCCCGATCGTCGCGAGGTTGCCCTTGTCGCGGTAGCGGAACGGCTCGCACGTGCCACTCCGGATGCTCCGGGCAACGTGGCGCCCTTCCTGCATCGCGACCGGTGCGACCCCCGGAAGCCTCTGCACCTCGCCGTCCGCAGAGCGTACGGCCGCCATGTCGCCGAGCGCGAAGACCTCCGGCCGGCCGGGCAGTGTCAGGTCGGGGCCGACCAGGATGCGGCCGGCGCGGTCGACCTCGCCCCCCGCGGCGTCGGCGAGCAGCCCGGCCAGGGGCGACGCGGTGACGCCGGCAGCCCAGACGACCGTCCGCGCCGCGATCGTCGAGCGCTCGCCGTCTCGCGGTTGCACGTCGATCGTGCCGTCCGCGAGGTCGACGACGGTCGTGTCGAGTGCGAGCGTCACTCCGATCTTCTCGAGCGACCGCGCAGCGCGGCGTGAGAGCGACGGGGGAAACGTCCCGAGGACGCGATCCGTTGCTTCGACCAGGAGCACGTGGGCGCTGCTCGTGTCGACCGCTCGGTAGTCGTGGCGCAGCGTGTCGTGTGCGAGCTCAGCGATCTGGCCCGCCATCTCGACACCGGTAGGCCCGGCGCCGACGACGACGAACGTCAACCACGCGGCGCGGCGGCCCGGGTCGGCCTCGAGCTCCGCGGCCTCGAACGCCGACAGGATGCGCGAGCGGAGAGCGAGCGCGCCCTGCAGCGACTTCAGCTCGGGCGCGAACTCGGCCCAGTCGTCGTGGCCGAAGTACGAGTAGGCGGACCCGCCGGCGACGACGAGCACGTCGTAGGGAATCGTCATCGACGCCGCGCCGTTCGGCAGCTTGTCGAGCATGACCTCCCGCGAGCCGAGATCGAACCCGGTCACCTCGGCGAGCACGACCCGTGCGTTCGCCTGGCGCCGCAGGACGCGTCGCAGAGGAGATGCGATCTCGGCCGACGAGAGGCCGCCCGTCGCGACCTGGTAGGCGAGCGGCTGGAAGAGGTGGAAGTTCTGACGGTCGACGAGCGTCACCTCGACGTCGGCGGCGCGCCGCAGCCCGCGGACGGCCTGCAGCCCGCCGAAGCCTCCCCCGATCACGACGACTCGCCTCAGGCGAGGATCGCTCCCTCGAGCTGCAGCAGCTTCAGTTTCACGTCGAGCCCGCCGGCGTAGCCGGTGAGCGAGCCGTTTGCTCCCACGACGCGGTGGCACGGCAGCACGATCGGGATCGGATTTCGATGCATGACCGTGCCGACTGCGCGGGCCGCGGCAGGACGCCCGACCTGAGCGGCGAGTGTGCCGTAGGTTGTCGTCGACCCGTAGGGGACGCGCGCGAGCTCGCGCAGCACCTGGACATGGAACGCCGCGGCGCGCAGGTCGAGCGGCAGGTCGAACTCCCGGCGCGTGCCCTCGAAGTACTCGTCGAGCTCGCGGCGAACGTCGTCGATCGGCGACCGGAGCACGCGCACGCCGTAGAGGCGCGCAAGCTCGTCCTCCTGGCCGGCGGGGTCGAAGTAGATGCGGGCGAGGCCACGTTCTGTTGCGGCGATCAGCAGCTCACCGATCGGTGAGGGAATCAGGTCGTAGCGAACATCGACCAGCCCTTCGGAGACGGCGAGCGCGCGAAACCGGGTGTCAAGCTCAGGTGTGACGTTCATGTGTCCTCCTCAGTCTGCGGACGCCGGACGACGCCGCGGCGCGTGCGGCCTCCTCGGACGAGCCGAGGGCGCCGGCGATCTGGACGTAGGGGAGGTCGTAGCCGTAGCGAAGCACGACCGCGGCCCGTTCCGTTGGCGGCAGGCCGCCCGTGAGATGCTCGAGCTCCTTGAAGGCGTCCTGCCGGATCTCGGCGGCCGCTTCGTCGACGATCGGCAAGAGGCTGTCCTTCTGCGCCGCACGCAGGTCGTCCATCGCCACATTCGTCGCGATCGTGAAGACCCAGGCGCGGAGATGGCGCCCGTGCTCCAGGCGTCCATAGGCACGCAGCGCCCGCAGGAAGGTCTCCTGCCAGGCATCCTCGGCCCGCTGGCCGAGCAGCCGTCGCAGGTACCCGAGCACCTCGTCGCGGTGCGACAGGTAGAACCGCTCGAACGGCGGGATCTGGTCGTCGGCCACGCTCCCCATCATCGATCAAACGCGGGAGGTAGCGAAACTGTGAGATGCGCGGTTGTCGGGCACGTCGAATGGGTCGAGTTCGCGCGCGTTCCGCACCTGCCGGCCGCGAGCGAGATCGTGCACGCCGAGGAGGTTTGGGCGGAACCGGCCGGCGGCGGGGCGGTCGTTGCGCGGCAGTTCGCGTTGCTCGCGGGACGCTGCGAGCTCTTCACGGCGCTCGGTGACGACGAGCTCGGGCGGCGTTCGGAGCGCTGCTTGCCGGGCTCGGGATCGACGTCCACGCAGAGGTGTTTGGCGCGACACGCCGCGCCTGGACGCACGTCGACGCCGAGGGCGAGCGCACGATCACCGTGCTCGGCGACAAGCTGTTGCCGCGCGGTGAGGTGCCGCTGCACGGCTACGACGCCGCGTTCTTCGTCTCGGGCACGGTCGAGGCGTTGCGCGCGGCGCGAGCCGCCCGCTTTCTGGCCGCGACGCTGCGCGAGCTGCCGACCTTGCGCGAGGCGGGCGTGCCGCTCGACCTGCTGGTCGGCAGCGCGAACGATGCCGGGGAGCGGTACGACGGCTCGCTGGACGCCGCGACCGTCGTCCTGACTGCCGGCCAGCAGGGCGGCACGGTCAATGGAGAGCCGTTCGCTGCGGCGCCCCCGCCTGGTGCGGTCGTCGACACGTACGGCGCCGGCGACTCGTTTGCGGCTGCGCTCTGCTTCGCGCTCGCGCGGGGTGACTCGCAGCAGGATGCCCTCGAGCTCGCGGCGCGGGCCGGGGCGGCGGCGATCACAGGCAGGGGCCCGTACGAGGCGCAGCTAACGTTGCCCGAATGAGCGCCCGGATCGCCTGGATCTCGATGACTCCGGTCAAGGGCCTGGCGCTCGAGCTGCCCGACGAGGTCGAGCTGGTGGAAGAGGGCGTGCGCGGCGATCGGCGCTTCTTCCTGGTCGACGAGCGCAACAGGCTCGTCAACAACATGGGCCGCCGCAGCCCGCTCGAGCTCGTCCACTCCGACTACGACGAAGGCACGAACGTCCTGACGCTGCGCCTGTCCGGCGGACGGGTGCTGAGCGGCCCGGCGGAGCAGACCGACGAGCTCACGGTGACGTTCCATCGCAAGACGCGAGCCGCTCGCCGCGTGCCGGGGCCGTGGGACTAGCAAGCTCTCGGAGCTGGCAGGTGAGCCCGTGCGCCTCGTCGCCGGCGAACGTGCCGCGCCCGACCGTGGGCTCGGCGGCGCGGCGACGCTGCTCGCAACGGCATCGCTCGGTGCGCTCGCACAGGAGCTCGGCGTCGAGCGGATCGACCCCAGGCGCTTCCGGATGAACTTCGGGATCGAGGGGCTCGAGCCTCACGCCGAGGACGGCTGGAAGGGCCGGCGGGTCAAGGTGGGGGATGCGGTCGTCGTGCCGCAAGGCCATGTCGGCCGCTGTGCGATCACGAAGCAGAACCCGGATACCGGCCTGTCCGACCTGGACACGCTGAGCGCGATCGCCCGCTACCGCGGCGAGCTCGACCTCACCGAGCCGCTGCCGTTCGGCGTCCACGCAGCCGTCGTCGAGCCCGGCCGCGTCCGCGTCGGCGACGCCGTCACGGTTCTTTAGCCGCACGAGAGCCCGAGACCGCCGCCCTGGTTCCGCTGCGCGGAAACCAGGAGCTCGTGCCTGGACCGGGGTAGACAAGTGGGGGGAAGTGGGGTAAAGTGGGTGGAGGTGGACCATGCTGCTCGGTGAACATGAGCACTCCCTTGACGAAAAGAACCGCCTCACGCTGCCGGCCAAGCTCCGCGCCGCGTTCGAGGACGGGGTCGTCGTCACCCGCGGTCTCGACGGCTGCCTCGCCGCCTATCCGCGTGACGCGTGGGAGCTTCTGGCCGAGCGGATCAAGGGCCTCGACCCGCTCGCGGAGGGCTCGCGCGTGATGCAGCGCCACTTCTTTGCCGGTGCCACGAGCGGTGAGCTCGACAAGCAGGGGCGGATGGTGTTGCCGCCGACGCTGATCGAGCACGCTCGGCTGGAGCGCGACGTCACCGTCGCCGGGGTCTACGACCACCTGGAGATCTGGGATCGCGCCACCTGGCGCACCAAGCGGCACCAGGACGAAGGGAGCGCAGAAGATGTTGCCGAGCGTCTTGCCAACTGAGTCCGACCACGTCCCCGTCCTCGCGGACGAGGTGATTGCCACGCTCGCCCCGCGTCCGGGGGAGACGGTGGTCGACTGCACCTTCGGAGCAGGCGGCCACTCGGCGCTCTTGACCGCGCGCCTGCAGGGCGAGGGAAAGCTGATCGCAATCGACCGCGACCCGTCGGTCGCGCCGTTCTTCGAACGCTTCCGGCGCACCACCGCGGTGAAGACAAGGCTGCTGCATGGCGAGTTCTCGATCGTGCTCGAGCAGCTCGCCGCCAACGGCGTGCGCGCGGATGTGATCCTCCTCGACCTCGGCGTCTCGTCGATGCAGCTCGACCGGCCCGAGCGCGGCTTCTCGTACGCGGTCGACGCGCCGCTCGACATGCGGATGGATCCGAGCTCCGACTATTCCGCACGCGCGCTCGTCAACGAAGCCGACGAGCGCGAGCTCGCAGACATCTTCAAGCGCTACGGCGAAGAGCGCTATGCCCGTCAGATCGCGCGTGCAATTGCCAGGCGGCGCGGCAAGGAGCCGTTCGAGCGCACCGGGGACCTGGTCGAGACGATCAAGGCCGCGATTCCGGCACCCGCCCGTTTCGGAGAAGGTCACCCCGCGAAACGCGTCTTCCAGGCGCTGCGAATCGAGGTCAACGACGAGCTTGGCTCGGTCGAGCGTGCGCTACCGGCTGCGTTCGAGATGCTTCGCCCGAAAGGACGGCTCGCCGTGATTGCCTTCCACTCGCTCGAGGACCGCATCGTGAAGCGCTTCCTGCGCGCCCGCGAGCAGGGCTGCACGTGCCCACCCGACTTTCCGGTCTGCGTCTGTGGCTCCGAGGCGACGATGCGCGCAACGCCACGTCGTGCGATCCGCCCCTCGGCGGCCGAGATCGCCCGCAACCCGCGCTCGCAGTCCGCGCGGTTGAGAGTGGGGACGAAAGTCGGATGACGAGCGCGTCGCACGCTCACGCCACCGTCGCCGAGCCCGTTGCCCGCCCACGGCCCCGGCAGCGCGCCCGCACGCACGTTCGCGCACGCGGCGGGATCCTGTGGATCGTCGTCAGCGGGATTCTCCTTGCAGGTGTCGTATTCATCAGCGTGGCGGTGCTGCAACTGAATCTGAAGCTCGACAACGCCAACTCCGAACGGACGAAACTGCTGGCACAGAACGCGGCGCTGCAGTCGCAGCTGTCCGGCGAACTGCAGTCACCGCGCATCGAGTCGCAGGCGATCAAGCAGTTCGGGCTCACGTACCAGGACCCGTCCCAGTACGGATACGTGAACGTCGGGAAGTAAGAGGCTCTACGTGGGCCAGAAGCAGGCCAACAGACGCATTCGCCTGCTGCTCGCGATCTTCGTCCTGATTTTGCCGGCACGCTCGCCCGTGCCATCTGGCTGCAAGGCGTCAACGCGGCGTCGCTCGGGAAGATGGCCGAGCGGCAGCATCGCGAGTCGATCGCGATCCCCGCCGGGCGGGGCACGATCATCGACGACACCGGCCTGCCGATCGCGATCGGCGAGCAGACGACGACCGTCTATGCCGACCCGCGCCAGGTGAAGCGGCCGCGCGCGCTGGCTGCGGCGGCGCAGCGGATCCTCGGAGTCGACGGCAACAAGCTCTACCCCCAGTTGCTCAAGAGGACGACCGGCTTCCTCTATCTCAAGCGATTCGCCGACCCGAAGGCGGCGACGCAACTGATCAAACTGAACTTCGCCGGCGTCAACTCGTATCCGGAGGAACGGCGCTCGTACCCGCAGGGTTCGCTCGCCGCACAGGTGATCGGCTACGCGGGCACCGACAACAAGGGGCTCGCCGGACTCGAGGTCGAGTACGACAAACGCCTCTCGGGGAGGTCCGGCAAGCAGACGATCGTGCGCGATCCGTTCGGACGTGCGATCGACATCATCAGCTCGACGCCCGAACGGCAGGGCACCGACCTCTTCACGACGCTCGACCATACGATCCAGGCGAACGCCGAGTCGGTGCTGCGCCAGACGATCCACCAGTGGGGCGCGCAGTCGGCCACCGCCGTCGTGCTCGATCCGCGAACCGGAGCCGTCATGGCGATGGCGCAGGCGCCCGGGTACAACGCCAACAATGCGAACACCGTGCCGTTCGCGCTCCAGCGCAACCGCGCGGTCACCGACCAGTACGAGCCGGGGTCGGTGTTCAAGGTCGTCACGGTCGCGGGCGCGCTTTCGGCCGGCCTCGTCACCCCCGACACGAAGTTCACGCTGCCCTACTCGATCAGGGTTGCCGACCGGACCGTTCACGACGCCGAGCTGCGCGGCACCGAGACGATGTCGGTGGCCCAGATCCTCTCGCGCTCATCGAACGTCGGCGCCGTCACGATCGCCAAGGAGCTGGGCTCCGACGGCCTGATGAGCTGGATCTCGAAGTTCGGCTTCGGCAAGCCGACCGGCATCGACTTCCCGGGCGAGAGCTCCGGCGACGTGCTGCCGCTCGACCAGTGGTCGGGATCGACGATCGGCAACGTGCCGATCGGACAGGGCGTGGCCGTGACTCCGATCCAGCTTGCAGCTGCGTACGCCGCGATCGCCAACGATGGCATCTGGGTGCAGCCGCATCTGGTCGGGCGCGTCGGCGGCGCCATCAGCAAGCTCGTTCGCCGCCGGGTCGTCTCGCCGGAGGTCGACAAGGAGCTGAAGACGATGCTCACCGGCGTCGTCGACGAGAACGGCGCGACCGGAAACGCCGCCGCGATCGCCGGCTACAGCGTGGCCGGCAAGACGGGCACCGCTCAGGTTCCGGGCCCGAACGGCTACACCACGGGCAAGTACGTCGCATCGTTCGTCGGCATGGTTCCCGTCAAGAATCCACGCCTGGTCGTCCTCGTCACCGTCAACGCTCCGACCAAGTCGATCTTCGGAGGCGTCGTGGCGGCCCCGGCCTTCGCCCAGATCGCCAAGTTCGATCTGCAGTACCTGTCGGTGCCGCCGGATCTGCCGGTGACGGGCTCCACGACGCCGTAGCTAGCGTTCCTCGCGATGGATCTGACCCGCCTCGCGGAGGCGATGGCGTCCCTCCGGGGGCGAACATCGAGATCTCCGACCTCGCGCACGACACCCGAACGGTCGTGCCGGGCGCGCTCTTCTTCTGCGTGCCGGGCGCCACGGCCGACGGGCACGATCTCGCCGGCAACGCTGTCGAGGGCGGGGGCGGCCGCGCTCGTCGTCGAGCGAGCGCTGCCGTTGCCGGTCACGCAGCTTGTCGTTCCAAGTGTGCGTCGGGCGATGCCCGTGGCGGCAAACGCCTTCTTCGGCGAGCCGTCGCGCGAGCTCGATGTCGCCGCCGTCACCGGCACGAACGGCAAGACAACGACGGCGTTCCTGCTCGCCTCGATCCTCGAGGCGGCGGGCCGCCGGCCGGCGCTGCTGACGAACATCGAACGCCGGGTCGGCGGGGCGCCGCAGCCGACGGGCTTGAACACGCCCGAGGCGATCGACCTGCAGCGACTCTTTCGCGCGATGCTCGACGCCGGCGACCGCTCGTGCGCGATGGAGGCGACATCGATCGCCTCGACGAAAGGGCGTCTCGACGGGACGCGTTTCGCCGTGCTCGTCTTCACGAACCTGACGCAGGATCACCTCGACATCCATGGGACGATGGACGACTACTTCGCCGCCAAGGCAGCGCTGTTCGCCCAGGCCGACCGGGCCGTGATCAACGTCGGCGATGAGTGGGGAAGGGGCCTCGCCGCGCAGCTGCCGCAGGCGCGCACCTTTACGCCGCTGCGACGACCTGGGCGGGATCGACCTGAAGCCCAGGGCGGCTTCAACCGCGCAAACGCCCTGGGCGCTGTGTGGGCTGCACGCGAGCTCGGCGTCGGTGAGGACGCGATTCGAGCCGGCGTCGCGGCGCTCGCGGGCGTTCCGGGGCGGTTCGAGACGGTCGACGCCGGACAGCCGTTCACCGTGATCGTGGATTACGCGCACACACCCGACTCGCTCGACAACGTGCTCCGCGCAGCGCGTGAGCTGGGCGGTCGCCTGACAGTCGTCTTCGGTGCGGGCGGCGACCGCGACCGCGAAAAGCGCCCGCTGATGGGAACTGCCGCCGCCGCGGCCGACCGTGTGATCGTGACGACCGACAACCCGCGCTCCGAAGATCCGGCGGCGATCGCCGCACAGGTCTCTGCCGGACGGTTCGAGATCGTGCTCGACCGGCGCGAGGCGATCGAGCTCGCCCTCGGCGAGGCGCGTCCCGGCGATGTCGTCCTGATCGCCGGCAAGGGCGCCGACACCGAGATGGAGCTCGCCGAGCGGCGTATCCCGTTCGACGACCGCGCCGTTGTCCGGCAGGTGCTGACGAGATGATTCCGCTTCCGATCGAGGGCCTGGCCGGGCTCGGACGCCTCGTGACCCGCCCCGGCTACGACGAGGTGACCGGCGTGACGATCGACTCACGCCGGGTGGGCGAGGGCGATCTCTTCGTCGCCGTGCGCGGCGGCGTCGACTTCGTCCGTCATGCGCTTGCCCGCGGAGCGGCGGCAGCTCTCGTGCCGGACGACCCGCACGCGGCCCTCGCCCAGATCGGCGGCGCCGTCCGCGCCGGCAGCCGCGCCCGCGTCGTCGCGATCACCGGTTCGTACGGGAAGACGACGACGAAGGACATCCTCGCCGCGCTCTGCGCTCCACAGGCCCGCACCGTCGCGGCAGAGGCGAGCTACAACGCGGAGCTGGGCGTCCCGTTGACGCTCTGCCGGATCGAACCGGACACCGAGATCTGCGTGCTCGAGCTCGCGATGCGCGGAGCTGGGCAGATCGCGGCGCTCGCTGCGTTCGCACGGCCGCACATCGGAGTGATCACGAACATCGGCCCGGTGCATCTCGAGCTGCTCGGCTCGCTCGAGGCCGTCGCTCGCGCGAAGGCAGAGCTGCTCGACGTCGTCGAGGAGGCGGTGCTTCCGGACGAGCCGTTGCTCGATCCGTACGTCCCCGCCGGGCTGCCCGTGCGTCGCTTCTCGCCGTCGGACGTGCTCTCCTTCGAGCACGGGGTTGCGGTCTTCCGGTTCGACGGCCGCGAGCTCGAGCTCAACCTCGATCTCGCGATGGCGCACAACGCCGTCAACGCGCTGGCTGCGCTGCACGCGTACGCGGCGCTCGGCCTGCCGCTCGACCGTGCCCAGGAAGGAGCGTCGCAGATTGAGCTCTCGCGCTGGCACGGCGAGGAGGTGCCGCTGCCCGGCGGCGGCGTGCTGATCGTCGACTGCTGGAACGCCAACCCCGTCTCGATGCGGGCCGCGCTCGACCATGCGGTGCGCGTTGCGTCCGGACGGCGCGTGGTCGCCGTGCTCGGCGGCATGGCGGAGCTCGGCCCCGAGACGCCGCGCTACCACGCCGAGGTGGCAGAGCGCCTACGCGAGCTCGAGATCGTCGATGTGATCGCCGTGGGTGAGCTCGCACGGGCCTACGGCGGTACCTGGGTCGCGACGCCGGCCGGTGCCGTTGCCGCGCTCACGACTGCGCTCGAGCCGGGCGACGTCGTGCTGCTCAAGGGCTCGCGCTCGGTGGGACTCGAAGCCGTCGCAGCGAACTTCTCTGGTTGATGGCCCGCGTTCTCGTCGCCGCGCTCGTCGCAATGATCATCGCGATCCTCGGTGGTCCGACCTTCATCGCCTTCCTGCGCCGGAACGAGTTCGGGCAGCACATTCGCGCGGAAGGACCCGAGCGCCACGCGATCAAGCAGGGAACGCCGACGATGGGCGGCCTCCTGATCGTCGTGGCGGCGACCGTAGCGTTCCTGCCGCTCAGCAACTACACGCTGCGCGGGCTGACGATCCTCGGCACGGCGCTTGCGTGCGGCTCGATCGGCTTCCTCGACGACTTCATCAAGCTGCGCCACCAGCGGTCGCTGGGTCTGTCCGGGCGCTGGAAGATGCTGCTGCTCGCGCTGATCACCGTTGCCGTCGGCTTCGCCGCGCACCATCAGCAGCTCGACCACAGCCTCTTCGTGCCGGTGGTCGACTGGAGCATCCCGCTGGGGCCGTTCTGGTACCTGCTGCTCTTCCTGATCATCGCCGGCACGGTCAACGGCGTGAACCTCGCCGACGGCCTCGACGGCCTCGGCGGCCGGGACGACAATCATCGCGCTCGCGACCTTCACCGCGATGGCGGTGACGATCTACATCCGCTCGGGCACCTCGATGCACGGCCGCATCGAGAGCCGGCTCGACATCGCCTTCATCGGCGCGGCGCTGATCGGAGCCGCTGTCGGCTTCCTCTGGTTCAACGCCTTCCCCGCCGAGGTCTTCATGGGCGACACGGGCTCGATGGCGATGGGCGGCGCGATCGCGGCAATGGCGATCATGCTCAAGGTCGAGTTCCTGCTGCTCTTCGTCGGCGGCATCTTCGCGATCGAGGCGCTCTCGGTGATGCTGCAGGTGCTCAGCTTCAAGCGGTGGGGAAGGCGGATCTTCCTGATGGCCCCGCTCCACCACCACTTCGAGATGAAGGCGTGGTCGGAGACGAAGATCATGGTGCGCTTCTGGATCGTGACGGCGATCCTCTGCGCCGCCGGCTTCGCCCTCTTCTACAAGTACTACCCGGTGCTCAAGCCACATTGAGGACGCTCGTCTACGGTCTGGCGCGATCCGGCCGCTCTGCAGCGGAACGCCTTGCCGAGCGCGGGGACGAGGTCGTCGTCGTCGACCGGACACTCGGCAACGAAGACGAGCTCGCGTTGCTCGACGGAGTGGAGCTGGTGGTGAAGAAACCCGGCGTGCCCGGTGAGCGCGCCGCTCCTCCTCGCCGCGCGCGAGCGGGGCGTGCCCGTCTGGTCGGAGGTCGAGCTCGGTTACCGGCTGCTGCCGGAGTCGCGCTTCGTCGGGGTGACCGGGACGAATGGGAAGTCGACCACGAGCGAGCTGCTCGGCGAGATCTTCCGGGCCGCGGGGCGCGACGTGGTGGTTGCGGGCAACATCGGCCGGCCGCTCACCGCGGTGCGGAGCGCCGGCTGGGTCGTCTGCGAGGTGTCGAGCTTCCAGCTCGAGGACGTGCACGAGTTCGCTTGCGACGTGGCGGTGCTGATCAACCTCGAGCCCGACCACCTCGACCGGCACGGCAGCTTCGAGGCGTACCGCGACGCCAAGCTGCGGATCTTCGAGCGGGCCGGCGCGAAGATCGTGCCGCGCGGCCTCGGTCTGGCCGGGATCGAGTTCGCAGCGGATGACGAGCTGCCGGCCGAGCCGCTGATCCCGGGCCTGCACAACCGCGAGAACGCAGCGGCGGCGACCGCTGCGGCGCGCGCGGCGGGCATCGACGACGCGGCGATCGCCGCCGCGCTGCGCGCGTTCGAAGGGGTGGCGCACCGGCTCGAGCCGCTCGGCGAGCACGCGGGCGTTCGCTACGTCAACGACTCGAAGGCGACAAACGTCGCAGCGGCGCTGCGGGCGCTCGCGACGTACGCCGGCGACCCCGTGCGGGTGATCCTCGGCGGCTCGCCGAAGGGCGAGGACTTCGCGCCGCTCGCCGCCGCGATCGGCCCGAACGTCCGGTCGGTGCACCTGATCGGAGCCGAGGCCGGCCGCATCGCCGAGGCGATCGGCGGCGCACCGTGACGGCACGCTCGAGGCGGCCGTCGCCCATGCCGCGCGACTTGCCGTGCCCGGCGACGTCGTGCTGCTCAGCCCGGCCTGCGCGAGCTACGACCAGTTCGAGAACTTCGAGCAGCGCGGCGACGAATTCCGGCCGTCTCAGTCTCTAGGAATTCGTCCGCTACTCGCGAACGGGGTACGGATGAAGCGGGGAGAGCTCGATTCCAGGCTGCTGATCCTGGTCACGCTGGCGCTCGTCGCCTTCGGCCTGGTGATGGTCTACAGCGCGACGTCGGCGTCGGCTGCGGTCGGCGGCAGCAATCCGAACTACTACCTGGAGCGCCAGGGCATCTATGCCGCGCTCGGGATCGTGCTGATGATGGTCGCGCAGCGCTGGGACTACCGGCGGCTGCGCCCGCTCGCGCCGATGCTCGTGCTGGGCTCGCTTGTCCTGCTTGCCGCGGTGCTCGTGATCGGCCCGGCCATCAACGGCGCGCGCCGCTGGATCTCGCTCGGCCCGGCGGTCTTCCAGCCGTGCGAGCTCGCGAAGCTGGCGCTCGCCATCTGGGCCGCCGTCGTACCTCGTCGCGGAAGGCGCCGCCGCGCGACCTGCGCGAGCTGTGGCGGCCGGTCGGCGCGCTCGCCGCCGTCTTCTGCGCTGCTGCTGATGCTCGAGCCCGACATGGGCACCTCGATCGCGCTGATGCTGATGCTCGCCGGCATGCTCGTCGTCGCCGGCACGCCGGCGCGCGTGCTCGGCGCGGCGCTCACGATCGCCTCGCTGCTCGGCACGGTCGCGATCTGGTTCGAGCCGTATCGCCGCGCGCGCTTCTTCGCGTTCCTGAATCCCTGGCACGACGCCCAGGGCACCGGCTTCCAGCTCGTTCAGGCGATGATCTCGATGGGCTCGGGCGGCCTCTTCGGCGTCGGGCTCGGCCA
The DNA here is from genome assembly GCA_963785895.1 of uncultured Actinomycetes bacterium. Taxonomy (GTDB): domain Bacteria; phylum Actinomycetota; class Thermoleophilia; order Gaiellales; family Gaiellaceae; genus PALSA-600. The sequence goes on from CAWAXB010000009.1 coordinate 118,627, forward strand.
GAGCGTCGGGAAGATCTTCTACCTCCCCGAGGCGCACACCGACATGATGCTCGCCGTGATCGGCGAGGAGCTCGGGCTCGTCGGCGTGGCGGCCGTGATCGCCGCGTACGCGACGTTCGCGTACGCCGGCTTCAACATCGCGCTGCGCTGCAAGGATCCGTTCGGGAAGCGGCTCGCGGCGGGGCTCACGGTGGTCGTGGCCGGGCAGGCGGCGCTCAACATCTCCGCCGTCATGGGCGTGGCTCCGCTGACCGGAATTCCGCTGCCGTTCCTCTCGTACGGAGGCTCCAGCCTCATGGTCTTGCTCGCCGGGGTGGGAATCCTCCTTAACATCGCTCATCGTGGTGGCAGAGCAGCAGCTGCGGTGCCTGATCGCGGCCGGGGGAACGGCAGGACACGTGCTGCCGGCGCTCGCGGTCGCGGACGCACTGCGGAGGCGCGGCGCTCTCGTGACGTTCGCCGGGTCGCCGGATCGCGTCGAAGCGCGTCTGGTTCCTGAAGCCGGCTACGAGCTCGACACCTTCCGCATCGCCGGCTTCCCGCGCCGGCCGTCGATCGCGCTCGCCCGCGCGGCCCTGCTCGCGGGCGCCGCGCCGCGCGCGTGCCGCCGGATCCTGCGTGCGCGGCGGCCCGACGTCGTGCTCGGCGGCGGTGGCTTCGTCGCCGGCCCGATGGTCTTCGCGGCCTCGAGGCTGCGCATCCCGACGGCGCTGACCGAGGCGGACGCGCATCTCGGGCTGGCGAACCGGATGGCGGCGCCGTTCGCCCGGAGGATCTTCCTGGCCTACCCGATCGAGACGCGGCCGCGCGACGTGCGCGTGTCGTCGGGCGTCCGATCCGGCGCGCTCGCAGCCCGTCGTCGCAGCCGAGGCGCGCGAGCTCTTCGAGCTTCCCGCCGGCGGCCCCGTGCTCGGCGTCTTCGGCGCGCTCGCGGGCGCCGCGCGTTGAACGAGTTCGTCGTCGAACGTGGGGCGAGCGGGCCCGCCGATCCTCCACTCAACGGGAGGGCGCGACTACGAGCTCGTCGGGCGCCGCGTCGCCGACGACTATCGCGTGATCGATGAGACCGACCGCTTCGGAGCAGCGCTCGCCGCTTGCGACCTCGTGCTCTCCCGCTCCGGTGGATCGGTGTGGGAGATCGCCGCGGCCGGGAGGCCGGCGATCTTCGTCCCGTATCCATTCGCGACCGGCGACCATCAGGCCCTGAACGCCGAGCACTTCGTGCGAGCGGGCGGCGCGATCATGGTGCGGGAGCTGGAGCTCGAAGCGTGCCGGAGCTCGTTCGCTCGCTGCTCGACGACTCCGCGCCTCGCGCACATGGGAGCGGCAATGCTGGCGGCAGCCCGGCCCGACGCCGCCGAGGAGATCGCGGACGAGCTCGATCGGCGCTGGCGCGGCGTTGACCGGCCGCAAGCTCTGGTTCGTCGGGATCGGCGGCGCCGGCTTGAGCGCGTACGCGCAGCTCGCGCGCGCCTGGGGCGCCGAGATCGGCGGCTGGGATCGCGTGCGGACGCCGTACCTCGCCGCGCTTGCCGACGGCGACGTGCGAGATCTCCGCCGAGCCGGTGGTGCCCGCAGGCTGGGAGACCGTCGTCTCGTCCGCCTATCCGCAGGTCCCGGGGCTGCGCCGCGCGGCGTTTCTCCGTGAGCTCGCGCGTGCGCCCGTCGGTGGTCGTCGCCGGCACGCATGGCAAGGGAACGACCGCGGCGATGATCGCGTACGTGCTCGCGGAGAGCGGGCGGGACCCGGCCTGGCTGATCGGGGCGCCGGTGCCGCAGCTCGGCTCGAACGCGGGCGCCGGTGATGGCTTCCTCGTGATCGAAGGTGACGAATCCGACCGGACGGTCTTCGCCTGCCGGCCGAGGTCGCCGTGGTCACAAACGTCGAACTCGACCACCACACGGAGTTCTCGTCGACGGTGGAGCTCGCCGAGTTCGATCGCTGGCTGGCACGGGCGCGCCATGTCGTCCGCGGTGCGCCGCTGTTCGACGGTCGAGCTTGCACTGCCGGGCGCACACAACCGACAGAACGCGGGAGCGGCGCTGGCGGCACTCGAGCTGGCGGGCGTGTCGAGGGCCGAGGCGGAACCGGTGCTCGCACGTTTCGCCGGAACGGGCAGGCGCTTCGAGGTGCACGAGCTGGGCGGCGTCACGGTCGTCGACGACTACGGTCATCATCCGAGCGAGGTCGCAGCGACGATCGCGGCGGCGAGGGAGCGCTTGCCCGGCGCGCGCTTGCGGGTGCTCTTCCAGCCCCATCTCTACTCGCGTACGCGCTATCTGGCCGCGGAGCTCGCCGGCGCGCTGGCCACCGCGGACGACGTGACCGTGACCGAGATCTACGGCGCGCGTGAGGAGCCGCTCGAAGGTGTGAGCGGCAAGCTGATTGTCGAGGCGCTGAGCGACCGGGGCGTGCTGGCCGGCTGGGCGCCGGCTGTCGAGGCGGGCGTCGAACGGCTCAGGCGACGGACGCGGCCGGGTGAGGTCGTGATCGATGCTGGGCGCAGGGGATGTCGACCGCGCCGTCGGGCTTGCTGGAGCGCTTCGGATGATGGACGAGACGTCTCGCTCTCGCGGTACACGACGATCGGGACGGGCGGGCCGGCGCGCTGGTTTGCGAGACCCGGGTCGATCGACGAGCTGCAGGAGTGCCTGCGCTGGGCGGCCGAGCAGGCGGTGCCGGTCGAGACGATCGGGCTTGGCTCCAACCTGCTCGTGCACGACGACGGAGTCGACGCGCTGGTGCTGAAGCTCGCCGGAGAGCTGGCCTCGGCGCAGGTCGAGGGCGATGTCCTGGTTGCCGGAGGCGGCACACCGAATGCGGTATGTGTGCATCGAGCCCGGGCGGCGGGCCTGTCCGGCTTCGAGTTCGCCTCGGCGATCCCCGGGACGGCAGGCGGAGGCGTGCGCATGAACGCCGGCGCGTACGGACGTGAGTGGCGCGACGTCCTGATCGACGCCGTCGTCGTCGATGCCAACGGCGTCCGCACGCTTGCGCCCGCCGAGCTCGAGCTCTCGTACCGTCACTCGGGCCTTCGCCCGGGGCAGGTGGTGGCACGGGCGCGATTCCGCCTCGATCCGAGCACGCGGGACGCGGTGAAGAGCCGCGGCCGCGAGTTGCTCGCACAGCGCAAGGCGACCCAGCCCACGAACAAGCGAACGTTCGGCAGCGTCTTCAAGAACCCGGACGTGGGGCCCGGAGCGGGGAGCCTGATCGAGCAATGCGGGCTCAAAGGCCACCGCATCGGCGGGGCGCTGATCTCTCCACGCCATGCGAACTTCATCGAGAACCCGGGTGGCGCGACGTCCGCCGACTGCATCGCACTGATGGAGACTGCACGCCGGCGGGTGCGGGAGCGCTTCGGGGCGGTGCTCGAGCACGAGGTTCGCTTCCTCGGGCCGCTCAGCCTTTCAGACGTGTAGGGAAAGCTCCGCGGGCGGCGAAGTCGGCCGAGATGAGCTCCCGCCGGAGAACGTCCACCCGCGCCGCGGCCGCGCCCGCGAGCCGGGGCGGCACTGGACCTCGCTCACCTCGCGCCCTCAGGTGGTTCGCTGCTGGTCGGGCTCGCCATCGTGGTGCTCGCGGTCGGCAGCTACCTCGTGGCGCGAGAGACGTCGCTGTTCGCGGTCCAGCGCATCGAGGTGACCGGCGGCTCGCCGGCGGTGCAGGCGCAGGTCAGGAACGCGCTGCACGACGAGCTCGGGAAGAGCCTGCTGGTGGTCGACGGCACCGTCCTGACGCGGCGACTCGACTCGATCGCTCCGGTGCAGTCGTTCGGCTACGACCGGTCGTTCCCGCACACGTTGCACATCCTGCTCCGCCCGGAGCGCCCCGTGCTCGTGGTGCGGCAGGGCCGGAATGCCTTTCTGGTCTCGGCGACCGGCCGTGTGCTCCGCACGCTGCCACATCCGCGCCTCTCGGCCCTGCCGCGCCTGTGGGTGACGAAGGACGTCAACGTCGTGGTCGGGCGCACGTTGCCGGCCGAGCAGGGCGCGGCAGCCGCTGCGCTCGCCCCGTTACGGGGAGCGTCGCTGCCGGGCGGCGTCAAGGGGGTGCAGGCGGGGGACCATGCGCTCACGTTGACCCTCGGCGGCGGCCTCGAACTGCGGCTCGGCGACGCCGGCGACCTGCGCCTGAAGCTCGCGATCGCACGCCGGATCCTGCGGATGACCGGAGCCGCGACCGCCGGCGGCGGCTACCTCGATGTCAGCGTTCCCGAGCGTCCAGTGCTCTCGACAAAGTCTCAAGTCGGAGGTGGAGGTTGAGGCTTAGACAGGTCGAGAGTTGCAACTTTGGCGTTGACAGAGCAGGAAACCCTCCGTACCCTGCGAACAGAAGGAGGTGCTCGACAGCCCCACTCTGCACTCGAGCTTGAGGTCGAGCCACATTCAATGAGAGAACGCTCCGGTAACTATCTCGCAGTGATCAAGGTCGTCGGCGTCGGCGGCGGCGGCACGAACGCCGTCAACCGCATGGTCGACGCAGGGGTCACGGGCGTCGAGTTCGTGGCGATCAACACCGACGCGCAGGCGCTGCTGATGTGCGAGGCGGATGTCAAGATCCACATCGGTGCGAAGGCGACGCGTGGGCTCGGCGCCGGCGCCGATCCGACGGTCGGCCGCGAAGCTGCGACCGAGTCGCGCGACGAGTTGAAAGAGGCGCTGAAGGGCGCCGACATGATCTTCGTCACCGCCGGCGAGGGCGGTGGCACCGGTACGGGCGGCGCACCGATCGTCGCGGAGATCGCCCGCGAGCTCGAAGCGCTCACGGTGGGTGTCGTCACGCGCCCCTTCTCCTTCGAGGGTCGCCGGCGCGCGCAGCAGGCCGAGCAGGGCATCAACGACCTGGCCGACAAGGTCGACACGCTGATCGTGATCGAGAACGACCGCCTGCTGCAGGTGGTCGAGAAGAAGACGCCTCTCTCCGACGCCTTCAAGATGGCCGACGACATCCTGCGCCAGGGCGTGCAGGGGATCACCGATCTGATCACGGTGCCCGGCATCGTCAACCTCGACTTCGCCGACGTGCGCACGATCATGCGCGACGCCGGCTCGGCACTGATGGGCATCGGCGTCGGCCAGAGCGAGAACCGTGCGAGCGAGGCTGCCCGGAACGCCGTCAGCTCGCCGCTGCTCGAGTCGTCGATCGAGGGTGCCACCGGCATCCTGCTCAACATCAGCGGCCCGCCCGACCTGGGCCTGTTCGAGGTCAACGAGGCGGCCGAGGTCGTCACGGGCGCCGCCGACCAGAACGCGAACGTGATCTTCGGCGCCGTGATCGACGAGCAGCTGTCGGACGAGGTGCGGGTGACCGTGATCGCGACCGGATTCGGCGCACAGCGCCGCCGCCGGGGCGCGCGGGTGGCGGCCGGCGAGAGCTCGTCGCTCGGCAGCCGCGGGCCGACGTTCGACACCGGCGACGCGCTCGACGTGCCGTCCTTCCTGCGCGAGGACTAGCCCGAACGCGTCAGACGCTTTGTGTCTGGGCGACTCCAGACAATCACGGGAGCAGGAGCTCCCGCCGATAACATCGCGCTCGGTGCAGACGCTTCGCCGGACCGCGCTCTACGACCGTCAGGTCGCGCTCGGCGCGCGGATGGTTCCGTTCGCGGGCTGGGAGATGCCCGTCCAGTACGAGGGAGTGATCCCGGAGCACAAGGCCGTACGAAGCGATGCGGGCGTCTTCGACGTCTCGCACATGGGGGAGCTCGAGGTCGAGGGACCGACTGCCCGCGATCTCCTCCAGGGCGCGCTCTCGAACGACATCGACCGGCTGCAACCGGGCGACGCCCAGTACACGCTCCTGACGACCGAGTCGGGCGGGATCGTCGACGACCTGATCGTCTACCGGCTCGACGCGCACCGCTACCTGCTCGTGGTCAACGCATCCAATACAGACGCCGCGTACCGCGCCCTGAAGGAACAGGAGCTGCGCGGCTCCGACGTCCGCGACGTCTCCGACGACTACGCGCTCCTCGCGGTCCAGGGGCCACGGGCGCTCGAGCGCCTCGGGCTCCAGCCCGGCACGGTGTTCACGTTTGCCGAGGGCGAGCTCGACGGCGTCGAGGTGATGGTGAACCGCACCGGCTACACGGGCGAGGAAGGGGTCGAGCTCGCCTGTATGGCCGACGACGCCGGCCGCCTGTGGGACGCGATCGTCGCGCGTGGGATCCGCCCCTGCGGGCTCGGCGCGCGCGACACGCTTCGGCTCGAGGTCTGTTACCCGCTGCACGGCAACGACATCGGGCCGCAGTGGGACGCGATCTCATCCGGGCTCGGCTGGGCGTGCGCGCTCGAGACCGACTTCACCGGCGTCGAGCGCCTCCGGGCCGTGAAGGAACGCGGCCCCGAGCAGAAGCTCGTGCCGTTCCGCATGACCGAGAAGGCGATCCCCGGCAAGGAATGGCGATCGAGGGCGGCGGCGAGGTCACCTCCGGCTCGCTCTCGCCGATGCTCGAGATCGGAATCGGGCTCGCCTACGTTCCCGCTGCATCCGCCACGAGCGGCAGCGAGCTCGTCGTCGACGTCCGCGGCAAGCCGCGCCGTGCCGAAGTTACGAAGAAGCCCCTCTACAAGAAGGAGAACGCCAACTGATGGCCGCGAGTGAGTCGTATCCCGACGAGTTGCTCTACCACCCGGAGCACGACTGGGCGCGCATCGACGGCGACGAGGCCGTGCTGGGCGTGACGTGGCATGCGCAGGATGCGCTTGGGGAGCTCGTGCACTACGAGGCGCCGGAGGTGGGCGCGGCGATCGGCAAGGACACGTCCTATGGCGAGGTCGAGTCCGTGAAGGCGGTCTCCGACCTGATCTCTCCGCTCTCGGGCGAGGTGCTCGAGGTCAATCAGAAGGTCGTCGACGCGCCGGAGACGGTCAACGAGGATCCGTACGGCGAGGGCTGGCTGATTCGCGTCCGCCTCACCGACCCGTCCGAGCTCGGCCAGCTGCTCAGCGCCGCAGACTACAAGCGCGTCGTCGATGAGGCGTAGGCTTGACGGAGCCTCAGAAAGTAGCGGGCGTAGGCTTGTCGGAGCCTGAGAAAGTAGCGGGCGTAGGCTTGTCGGAGCCTGTGAAAGTGGCGGGCGTAGGCTTGTCGAAGCCTCCCAGAAACGGAGTCGCGTGAGCTACCTCTCGCTCACAAACGCCGACCGTGACGCGATGCTCGCGTCGATCGGCGTCTCGTGCGTCGAAGAGCTCTTCCGCGACATTCCGGCGGGAGTACGCCTCCACCGTGAGCTCGCGATCCCGCCGGCGCTGACCGAGGCGGAGCTGCAGCGGCACATGGAGGATCTTGCGGCGAAGAACGTCGTCGACGAGGTGTGCTTCCTCGGCGCCGGCATCTATGACCACTACGTGCCGGCGGTTGTCGATGCAGTGCTGCAGCGCGGCGAGTTCTTGACCGCCTACACGCCGTACCAGCCCGAGATGAGCCAGGGTGTGTTGCAGGCCGTGTTCGAATACCAGACGGCGATCTGCGAGCTGACCGGCATGGACGTCTCGAACGCCTCCGGCTACGACGGCTCCACGGTCGCCGCCGATGCCTGTTTCGTCGCGAAGCACGCGACGGGCCGGTCGAAGATCGTCGTCACCGAGGCGACCAGCCCGCAGGTGCGGCAGGTGATCAAGACGTATGCGCTCGGCTTCGGGCTCGAGATCGTCGAGGTCCCGCACGAGAACGGGGCGACCGATCCCGACCGCGTCCGCGCGGCCGCGCAGGACGCCGCGGCGGTGATCTTCCAGCACCCGAACTTCTTCGGCGTGCTCGAGAACGCCCCCGAGCTGGCGGCCGCCGCAGCCGAGAACGGCGCCCTGCCGATCGCACACGTCGACCTCACGTCGCTCGGACTGCTCGAGGCGCCCGGCGCGTACGGCTGCGCACTGGCGATCGGCGAAGGGCAGTCGGCCGGCAACTCGATGAGCTACGGCGGCCCGCACTACGGCTTCCTCGCCGCCCGTTCCGACTACATCCGCCGGCTTCCCGGCCGCATCGTCGGCGAGACCGTCGATACCGCGGGCGAGCGTGGCTTCGTGCTGACGCTCCAGACGCGCGAGCAGCACATCAGGCGCGAGAAGGCGACCTCGAACATCACGACCAACCAGACGTTGCTCGCAATCGCCGGGCTCGTGCACCTCAGTCTGCTCGGCCCGCAAGGCCTGCGCGAGCTGGGGGAGACCTGCATGGCGCTCTCGGCGTACGCGCAGGAGCGACTGCAGGACGCCGGGCTGGAACTGGTGTTTCCCGAACGGTCGACGTTCAAGGAGTTCGCGGTGCGCACGCGGTGCAACGCGCGAGAGGCGCTCGCGCAGGCACGCACGAACGGCATCTATGCCGGTTACCCGCTCGGCCGCGACTATCCCGGGCTCGACGACGCGCTGCTCGTCGCCGTGACCGAGAAGCGAACGGTCGACGAGATCGACCGGCTGGTCGAGGCGTTGGCGGCATGAAGCTGATCTACGAGAAGTCACAGCCGGGCCGGCGCGGGCTCGGGATCCCGAAGCCCGACCTGCCTGTGCCGGAGGTTCCTGCGGAGCTGGCGCGCAAGGAGCCGCCACGTCTGCCCGAGCTGGCCGAGCCCGAGGTCCTGAGGCACTTCACCGAGCTCTCGACACGCAACTTCGGGATCGACACAGGCTTCTACCCGCTCGGCAGCTGCACCATGAAGTACAACCCGCGCGTCAACGAGCGGGTCGTCGGGCTCCCGGGGTTCGCCGGCCTGCATCCGCTTGTCGAGGACGACGCCGCCCAGGGCGCGCTCGAGCTCGAGTGGGAGCTGCAGGAGATCCTGCGCGAGGTGACGGGGCTCGACGCCGTGTCGCTGCAGCCCGCGGCCGGTAGCCAGGGCGAGCTGACCGGACTGATGCTCTTCCGTGCGTACTTTGCCGAGCGGGGAGAAGACGAGCGGCGCCGCAAGATCGTGATCCCCGACACCGCGCACGGCACCAATCCGGCAAGCGTGACGATGTCCGGCTATGAGCTGACGCCGGTGAAGACGGATGCGCGCGGCAACATCGACGTCGAGGATCTACGCGGCAAGGTCGACGAGCACACCGCCGGCCTGATGCTCACGAACCCGTCGACTCTCGGGCTCTTCGACGAGAACATCGAAGAGATCCGCGACATCTTCCATGGCGCCGGTGCGCTCATGTACTACGACGGCGCGAACCTGAACGCGGTCTGCGGCATCTCGCGCCCGGGCGACATGGGATTCGACGTCGTGCACATCAACCTGCACAAGACGTTCTCGCAACCGCATGGCGGCGGCGGGCCGGGCGGGGGGCCGATCGCGGTGCGCGAGAGCCTGGCGCCGTATCTGCCCGTCCCTGTCGTCGTCCGCGACGGTGACGGGTTCAAGCTCGAATACGACCGGCCGAAGTCGATCGGCAAGGTGCGGGCATTCAACGGGCCGTTCGGCGTATTCGTCCGCTCATACGCGTTCATCCGGTCGTACGGGCCCGGACTGCGCGAGATGAGCGAGGTCGCGGTGCTGAACGCCAACTACCTGCTCGCGCGCTTGAAAGGGGCTTATGACCTGCCCTACGAGCGGCTCTGCATGCACGAGTTCGTGCTCAGCGCGCGGACGCTCAAGCGTGAGCACGGAGTGAGCGCGCTCGACGTCGCGAAGCGTCTGATGGACTACGGGTTCCATCCACCGACGATCTACTTCCCGCTGGTCGTTCCCGAGGCGCTGATGATCGAGCCGACCGAGTCGGAGGCGAAGGAAACGCTCGACGCGTTCGTCGAGGCGATGCTGGCGATCGTCGGCGAGGCGGCCGATCAGCCGGAGCTGTTGCACGAGGCGCCGCACGGCCGGCCGGTGCGGCGCCTCGACGAGGTGCGGGCGGCGAAGCAGCCGGTCGTGCGCTTCGGTTTCGAAGAGCGACCCGCCGAGCACAGTACGGCCTGATGGGCTTCGACTCCTACCACGAGCCGCCGGAAGAGCTGTCGCAGGAGACGCGCACGTTCGCGCGGATGATCCAGTCGCTGATCGAGGAGGCCGAGGCGATCGACTGGTACGAGCAGCGGCTCGACGTCGAGCAAGATGACGACGCGAAGGCGATCATGGAGAACGCCCAGGGCGAGGAGTTCAAGCACTTCGCGATGGACCTCGAGTTTCTGCTCCGGCGCAAGAAGAAGTGGCGCGTCGCATGCAAGGGCGTGCTCTTCCACAGCGGCGACATCGTGAAGCTGGGAGAAAAGGCCGAAGAGGTCGCTGACGAGGTCGACTGACCTGAAAGGAACCGCCGGTGTCAGGCGGGCCAGAAGTCCTGCAGCATCTCCGCCTCGCCGCCCTCGCCAAACCCGATCGCGATCAGCTCGAGCCCGTCGGGCCCAGACTCGAAACCGCGTGCGACCTTCGGTGAGACGCGGAGGACATCCCACTGTCGCAGTTCGCGGATCTCGTCCTCGAGCTTGATCCGGCCACTCCCCGCGATGATCACGTACACCTCTTCCTGGGTCGTGTGCCGGTGGCCGAAGGGGCCGCGGAAGTTCGGGACCATGCGCTGGTAGCTCATCCCGCCACCCTGCATGTCGAGCGCCGAGCGCCCGAAGCGCGCCTCGAGGTTCGGTGCGAGTCCGAACTTCTCGGCCGAATCCTCGACGCTGTCCTTGAGGTTCTTGTGCGTGTAGTCGGTCATGCGGCAACCCTATGCAGTCTGCCACTCTGTCTCGATGGACAAACGCACACTTGGATCGACGCTCGAAGTCTCGGCCCTCGGCCTGGGCTGCATGGGGATGTCGGAGTTCTACGGCACCGCCGATGAGGGCGAGGCGATCGCGACGATTCAGCGCGCGCTCGAGCTCGGTGTCACCTTCCTGGACACGGCTGACATGTACGGCCCGTTCACGAACGAACGGCTCGTCGGGAAGGCGATCGCCGGCCGGCGCGACGAGGTGGTGCTCGCGACGAAGTTCGGCAACGAGCGCAACGAGGACGGGAGCTGGATCAGGATCAACGGCAGCCCGGACTACGTGCGCCGAGCATGTGACGCGAGCCTCGAACGGCTCGGCGTCGACCACATCGATCTCTACTACCAGCACCGGGTCGACACCAACACTCCGATCGAGGAAACGGTCGGCGCCATGAAGGATCTGGTCGAGGCGGGCAAGGTTCGCCACCTGGGGCTGTCGGAGGCGGCACCGCAGACGATCCGGCGGGCCCACGCCGTGCATCCGATCGCAGCCCTGCAGACCGAGTATTCGCTCTGGTCGCGTGACCCCGAGGACGAGGTCCTGCCGACGGTGCGCGAGCTGGGGATCGGCTTCGTCGCCTACAGCCCGCTCGGCCGGGGCTTCCTTCGGGCCAGATCAGGTCGGTCGACGACCTCGACCCGCAGGACTATCGCCGCCACGGCCCGCGCTTCACCGGTGAGAACTTCCAGAAGAACCTCGACCTCGTCGCGAAGGTCGAGGAGATCGCCGCGGAGAAGGGCGTCACGACGGGGCAGCTGGCGCTCGCCTGGGTGCTGGCGCAGGGAGACGAGATCGTCCCGATTCCCGGCACCAAACGGCGCACGTATCTGGAGGAGAACGTCCGGGCGGTCGACGTCGAGCTGACCGGGGACGACCTCCGCCGGATCGACGAGGCTTTCCCGAGGGGAGCCACCGCGGGCGACCGGTATGCCGACATGTCGACCGTGAACCGGTAACGAATTGCGTCCAACCGGGTCGATATCTTCGACCATGAACAGGGAGGGCCGTTTGACGAACAAGATCGTCAAGACCGAGACAGAGTGGAAGGCCGAGCTTTCACCGGAGGCCTACCACGTGCTGCGCGAGAAGGGCACAGAGCGACCGTTCAGCGGCGAGTACGACTTCACCTTCGAGGACGGGAAGTACGTCTGCGCCGGCTGTGGCACTGCGCTCTTCACGTCGGAGGCGAAATACGACTCCGGCTGCGGCTGGCCCGCGTTCTTCGCCCCTGCCGACCCGGAGGCAATCGAGGAGGAGACCGACGTGAGCTACGGCATGGTGCGCACCGAGGTCATGTGCGCAAGCTGCGGCGGGCACCTCGGCCACATCTTCCCGGACGGGCCGCAACCCACGGGCGTGCGCTACTGCATCAATTCGGTCGCCCTCAAACTGGAGGAGGAGTAAATGAAGAAGACCGCGATCTTCGGTGCGGGGTGCTTCTGGGGCGTTGAAGCCGCCTTCCGGCGGATCGAAGGCGTCTCGAACACGCGCGTCGGCTATGCCGGCGGCAACGCCGAGCATCCGACGTACCAGCAGGTCTGCTCCGACGCGACGGGCCACGCCGAGGTCGTCGAGGTGACCTACGACGACGCCGAGGCGCCGTACGAGCAACTGCTCGCCGTCTTCTGGGCCGAGCACGATCCGACCCAGGTGAATCGCCAGGGGCCCGACGTCGGCTCGCAGTACCGCAGTGTCATCTTCGTCACCGACGCCGAACAGCGCGCGGTCGCCGAAAGCTCACGCGCGCGGATCCAGGACAAGCTCGGGCGCCGCGTCGCCACGACGATCGAGGACGCGCCGCCGTTCTGGGAGGCCGAGGACTACCACCAGCAGTACCTCGAGAAGCGCGGCCTGGCGAGCTGCCACGCGCGCCTCGCGCCGGCGGTCTCTTAGAGATTCAGGCTGGCGCCGTCTCGCGCTTCCGGCGCGAGGCGGCGCTGGCGCGCTTCGAAGCGTTCAGCTCGACCTTGCGCAGGCGGATCGACTTGGGCGTCACCTCGACGCACTCGTCGTCGCGGATGAACTCGAGCGCCTGCTCGAGCGACAGCGGCCGCGGCGGGATCAGGCGGATCAGCTCGTCGGCCGACGAGGCGCGCATGTTCGTCAGCTTCTTCGGCTTGGTGGCGTTGACGTCCATGTCCTCACGTCGCGAGTTCTCACCCACGACCATGCCCTCGTAGAGCTCGTCGGTCGGGGCGATGAACAGCGAGCCCCGCTCCTGCAGGTTCTCGATCGCGAAGCCGGTGGCCTGGCCGCGGCGGTCGGCGACGAGGCTGCCCGTGGGGCGGGTGCGCAGCTCGCCGAACCACGGTTCCCAGCGCTCGAACACGTGGTGCATGATCCCGGCGCCGCGCGTGTCGGTGAGGAACTCGGTGCGGAAGCCGATCAGGCCGCGTGCGGGCACGAGGTACTCCATGCGCGCCCAGCCTGTTCCGTGGTTGACCATCTGCTGCATCCGGCCCTTGCGCAGGGCGAGCAGCTGGGTGACGACGCCGATGTACTCCTCGGGCACGTCGATCGCGACGCGCTCGACAGGCTCGTGCCGCTTCCCGTCGACTTCGCGAACGAGCACCTCGGGCTTGCCGATCGTCAGCTCGAAGCCTTCGCGACGCATGATCTCGGCGAGCACGGCGAGCTGCAGCTCACCGCGTCCCTGCACCTCCCAGCTGTCCGGTCGTGCGGTCGGGAGCACACGGAGCGAGACGTTGCCGACCAGTTCGGCGTCGAGTCGTTGCTTCACCTGGCTCGCGGTCAGCTTGTCGCCTTCGGTGCCGGCGAGCGGCGAGGTGTTGATGCCGATCGTGATCGACAGGCTCGGCTCGTCGACTGCGGTCACGGGCAGCGGGCGCGGGTCGTCCGGGTCGGCGATTGTCTCGCCGATCGTCACATCGGGCAGGCCGGCGAGCGCGACGATCTGGCCCGGGCCTGCCTCGTCGGCGGACACGCGATCGAGCGCCTCGGTGATCAAGAGCTCGGTCACGCGCGCCTTCTCGATCTCGCCGTTTGCGCGGCACCATGCGATCTGCTGACCCTTGCGCAGCGTGCCGTGGCGCACGCGGAGCAGCGCAAGGCGCCCGACGTACGGCGACGCGTCGAGGTTGGTGACGAGCGCCTGCAAGGGATGATCCGGGTCGAACGACGGTGGCGGGATCGTCGCGAGCAGCGTCTCGAAGAGTGGCTCGAGGTCGTCCGCGAGCGCATCGGGCGCGAGGCCTGCACGACCGTCGCGGGCGATCGTGTAGACGATCGGGAACTCGATCTGCTTCTCGGTTGCGTCGAGGTCGAGGAATAGCTCGTAGACCTCGTCGACGACCTCCTCGACACGGGCGTCGGGCCGGTCGATCTTGTTGATCACAACGACGACGGGCAGGTGCCGCTCGAGCGCTTTGCGCAGCACGAAGCGCGTCTGCGGGAGCGGTCCCTCGGATGCGTCGACAAGCAGCAGGATGCCGTCGACCATCGTCAGCCCTCGCTCCACCTCGCCACCGAAGTCGGCGTGGCCCGGTGTGTCGATGATGTTGATCTTCACGTCGCCGCGCTGGACGGACGTGTTCTTGGCGAGGATCGTGATGCCCTTTTCGCGCTCGAGGTCCCCGGAGTCCATGACGCGTTCGGCGACCTCCTGGTTCTCGCGGAACGAACCCGACTGCCAGAGCATCGCGTCGACGAGCGTCGTCTTGCCGTGGTCGACGTGCGCGACGATCGCGACGTTGCGCAGGTCGTTCCGTTGCTGAAGCCCCTTGGTCACGGCCGGACAAGGTAGCGGGGCGTCGAGACATGACCCTGATGTCGTGCGTTCAGGATGCAGTCAGAAGTGCATCGGCACCCTGCCGCGATGACTTCCACCACTTCGCCGAAGGCTCTCGCCGCGGTCGGCGCCCGGCAAATGCTGAACAAGGTTCCAGAGGTGACGCTCTACTTCTGGATCATCAAGATTCTTTGCACGACCGTCGGCGAGACTGCATCGGACTATCTCGGAACGAATCTCTCGCTCGGCCTGACGAACACCACGTACATCACAGGGAGCCTGCTCGTCGTGGCGCTTTTCTTCCAGTTCAGGCTGCGGCTGTACGTCCCGGCGGTCTACTGGCTCTCGGTGGTGTTGATCAGCATCGTAGGAACCGAGATCACCGACAACCTCACCGACAACCTCGGCGTGTCGCTCGTGATCACGACGATCGTCTTCAGCGTCGCCCTAGCGGTTGTGTTCGCCGCGTGGTACGTCAGTGAGAAGACCCTGTCGATTCACACGATCACGACGACCCGGCGTGAGGGGTTCTACTGGCTTGCCGTCCTGTTCACGTTCGCGCTCGGAACCGCCGCCGGCGATCTTGCCGCCGAGCGCATCAACCTCGGCTATCCGCTCTCTGCGGTGATGTTCGCGGCAACGATTGCGGCGGTTGCGTTTGCCCACCTCCGGTTTCGGCTGGACGCGGTGCTGGCGTTCTGGCTCGCATACATCCTCACGCGGCCGCTCGGCGCATCGCTGGGCGACTATCTCTCCCAGCCGCGTTCCTGCCGGTGGTCTCGGCCTCGGAACAACCGGGACGAGCGCGATCTTCCTGGTGACGATCGTCGTCGTGGTGGCCTATCTGGCGGTCACGCACGTCGATCGCACGAAGGCGCCTCAGCCGGTCGGCCTGCTCGCGTTCGATCCGGACGATGACGACGAAGATGACGAGGAGAACGCCGCCTGAGCTTCGGATGGGGTGCGCCGACCGGCGCCGGCGCACCCCTTTGCTGCCGGACTTAGAAGCGGCTCGGGAACTGGGCGATGATCCCGGTCGCGAGCATGTTCGACATGTCGAGGATCTCGAGGTGCACCTTGTCGTAGGCAGCGATATCGGCCGCCCACTTGCCCTGGATCCGCGAGACGGCCTCTTGGGCCGTCAGGTCGAGGTGGTTCTTCATCATCGTGTCCATCATCGGCAGTGACCAGCTGGTCGGGTTCGCCGAGGAGAGGAGCGCGGCGATCTGGTGCCCGTTCGCATACCAGGCCTTCAGATCCTTGGTCAGCTTGGCCTTGTCGCCAGCCTTGACGTCCACGAGGATCGGGACGGCGCCGAGGATGTGTGCGCGGAGCAGGCCCGTCAGCTTGTTCCCGGCGGCGGCTCCGTAGTACGGCTTGATCGCGTTGCCGATGTCGGCCTGGTTTCTCAACAACCGGACCTCCGAGGCCTTGAGGGAGGGCGACCCGCTGGCGAAGTCGACGATCACCATGCGCGTCCAGGTGATGTGGTCTTCCCAGAGCTTGTTCATCGCCGCCTCGAAGGCGACCGCCTTCGCCGTGACAGCCGGCTGAGCGCCTCGTCGACGACGGGCTGGCGCTTGCGCTGTGCGTCATGGCGAACGTCAAGGCGACTGCCGCTGCGATCGTTGCGGTGGCGGCAAGTGCAAGACGCGGTGTGCTCAGCGTCAGTGAACGTGTCATTCGTTGTCCTCTCGTCGAATTGTTCGACGGTGTCTGTGTCCACGTGGATGCGGTCCTTACGCGGCGTAAGAACCCGGGCTGGGCAGACACAGATGAAGGGATGGCGGTCGCGCAGCTCAGGAAGACCCGTGGTGCTGGTACGGTCGTGTTCGCGGCCGTGAAAGCACACGCGAATCTCTCACTCGTGCCGGTGCAGCCCGCGCCGGAGCCACTCGACGAGGAGTCACGGACGTGGCTGCGCGAGCTGCGCAGCGCCGGCGCCACGCACGACGCGGCGGTCGAGCGCCTGCATCTGCTGCTGCTTCGGGCCGCGCGATTCGAGGTTGCACGCCGCCGCCCGACGCTGCCGCATCTGAGAGGCAACGAGCTCGACGACATCGCGCTGGAGGCCGCGAACGACGCCCTCGTGAGCGTGCTCGCCAAGCTCGACGATTTCCGCGGCGCGAGCCGCTTCACGACCTGGGTCTACAAGTTCGCGCTGCTCGAGGCTGCGGTGAAGCTGCGCAAGCGCGCCTGGCAGGGTCGAGAGGTGCCGATCGAGCCCGAGTCGTGGAGCCTCTTCGAGACTGGCGGTCCCGGCCCCGCGCAGGAGGTGTTCCAGCAGGAGCTGTTGGGCGCGGTGCAGGACGGGATCACGCGGTTGACGCCGCACCAGCGGCATGTGCTGGTGGCACTGGCGCTGAACGGCGTTCCGATCGACGTGCTCGCGGAGCGGCTGGAATCGACCCGCGGCGCGCTGTACAAGTCGCTGCACGACGCCCGGCGCGCGCTCCGCACCTACCTCGAGGAGCAGGGTTTTGACGCAAGCACATGGTTCGAGGATGGACGCTGATGCGCCGGCCTGATCTCAAGCAGTCGCTCGGCCGTCTGCTCGGCCCGCTCGAGTCAGAGGTCGGCTGCGACGAGTGCTTCGACCAGCTCGACGGCTACGTCGAGCTGGAGCTTGCCGGCGGCGACACGGAAGCGACGTACCCAGGCCTCCGTCCGCATCTCGAAGGCTGCCCGGCCTGCCGCGAGGAGCACGAGAGCCTCCGCGCGCTCGTCGGCGGCGAGCAAGCGCTCTAGCTAGCGCGCGGCGACAGCCTGTTCGTCCAGGTCAGCTCGAGCTTGCCGCGGGGCTCCATGGCTGGCCAGTTTAGACCTGTCATCAAACGACGATGTATACTGATGTCTGGTGATGTAGGTTGACGCGTATGGTCCGAACCCAGATCATGCTCGACGCAGTGGCGCTCGAGGCTCTCGACCGCGAGTCGGAGCGGACGGGCTCGTCTCGCTCGGAGCTGATTCGGCGCGCCGTTCGGAAGCAGTACGCCAGCGTGACGCCGGAACTCTATGCCGCACGAAAGAAACGGGCGCTCGACGCGGCGTTCGGTGCCTGGAAAGACAGGAAGTTCAAGGACGGCGAGGAGTACATTCGCGCCCTTCGCTCGGGCGACTGGGACGTCATCGACGGGTGATCGGGCTGATCGACGCCTGCGTCGCAATCGATCTGTTGCGGGGAAACGAGGCCGCGCGGGCTGCTGTCGACCGTCAAGATGTCCTCGTCGCCAGCGAGGTGACACGGTTCGAGATCCTCGCCGGGGTGAAGCCGTCGGAGGAGCGCGCGGTCGAGACCTTCATCGACATCGTGGATTGGTTGCTCGTCGACGAAGGCGTCGCGCGGCGGGCGGGTTCGCTTGCGCGACGATATCGACCGTCCCATTCCGGCATCGACGACGCCGACTATCTCATCGCGGCGACGGCGCTCGAGTACGACGTCCCGCTCTTGACGCAGAACGTGCGCCACTTCCCGATGCTGCCAGGCCTCGAGCCGGCGTACTGATCAGGCCGTCGCGGCGAGCTGACCGCACGCGGCGGCGATGTCGCGGCCGCGGGTCAGACGCACGGTCGGCGAGAACCCGGCTGCGTGCAACGAGTCCTTGAAGTCGGCGATCGCCTCGCGCGACGAGCCGTCGTACATGCCCGTCGGGTTGTACGGGATCAGGTTGACCTTGAAGATCTTGCGGTCGAGCAGCGCCGCGAGCTCGCGAGCGTGTTCCCTGCTGTCGTTGACGCCTCCGAGCATCACGTACTCGACGAAGACGCGCCGGCCGCGCAGGTCGTAGTAGCGGCGGCATTCCGAGAGGACGTCCTCGAGGGGATAGCGGTCGTTCACCGGCATGATCTCGCTGCGCAGTGCGTCGGTGGGGGCGTGCAGGCTGAGCGCGAGGCGGATCGGCTCGTCGACCTCGTCGATGAAGCGCGT
Organism: uncultured Actinomycetes bacterium; assembly: GCA_963785895.1. GTDB lineage: Bacteria > Actinomycetota > Thermoleophilia > Gaiellales > Gaiellaceae > PALSA-600. Next base: position 136,996 of record CAWAXB010000009.1, read on the forward strand.
CAGCCCGGGCAGCCAGCCGACCGTCGAGATCGTCGTGTGACGCGGTGTGGCACCCACGTCCGGCAGGCGCCGGGCGGCAGAGAGCACCGCGTCGAAGTTCAGCATCGGCTCGCCCATGCCCATAAAGACGACGTGGTCGATCGGCTCGAGGCGGCGGAAGTGCAGCGCCTGGTCGAGGATCTCCCAGGCGGTCAGGTTGCGGCGGAACTGCATCTGGCCGGTCGCGCAGAACGTGCACGTGAGCGGGCAGCCCGACTGCGACGACACGCACACCGACCTGCGCCCGTCACGGAACCGCATCAGGACGGCCTCGAGCGGATGCCCTTCGTGCGTGTGGAAGAGCGCCTTGACCGTTCCGTCGACCGATTTCGCCTCATGCACCAGCTCGAGCGTCGAGAAGGGAGCCTGTTCCTCGAGCAGCGCGCGCGATGCCGCGGAGACGTTCGTCATCTCGGCGTAGGACGACGCGCCGCGCGCGACCCACTCCCACACCTGGCTGGTGCGGTACGCCGGCTCACCGGCGAGCACTTCGGCAACGCGGTCGAGGTCCACCTCGACACGGTAGCCGGGGAGCGGTCTACACCCGGCGCGCGGACGACGCGACGATCGCGAGCGTCGAGGTGGGCATGTTCTGGCCCGCCGACGCGATCTTCACGATCCGTCCGCCGGCGCCCTTCACGCAGCGCCACGTGAGCGTGCCTCCTGCGCTGAACACACGGTTGCCGTCCACCTGGTAGCTCTTCTCGTTGCCGATCCCGCACTGCGCGAGCGGCCGGGTGAACCAGGATGCGGTTACCGACACCGTGCGCCTCGGGTTCGACGCGGCGTAGTGCTTGTCGTGCAGACGGATCGTCAACTGCTTCGTCGCGGCGTTCCAGGTGTACGACAGGTAGCGGTACCCGAACGGGGCCCGGGTGGGGACGTAGGCGAGCGAACCGGCGCGGCGGTGCACGATCTGCTGGATCGCGACGGGAACGACAGGCATGGTGGCAATCATGCGTGGGAGTGTCTCCGGAGGTTGTGAACGGCGGGTTAGGCTGACGTTCGGATGATCGACCTCCGGTCGGACACACAGACGAGGCCGTCGCAGGCGATGCGCGACGCAATGGCGCGCGCCGAGGTCGGCGACGAACAGGAGCGCGAGGACCCGACGGTGCTCGAGCTCGAGCGGCGCTACGGCCGCGCTCCTCGGCCACGAGGAGGCGGTCTACCTTCCGACCGCGACGATGGGCAACCAGATCGCGCTCGTCATTCTCGGGGAACGCGGGACGGAGCTGCTGCTCGAGGAGCGCGCCCACATCATGGTCTCCGAGCTGGCGGGTGCGGCACGCCACGCCGGGCTCCAGACACGTGCCGTGCCCGGTTTCCGCGGTCAGCTCGCGGTCGAGCAGGTGCGCCGGCAGGCGTGGACGGAAGGCGACTTCTGGACACCGCGCACCTCGGTGCTGGCACTCGAGAACCCGCACAACGCCGCGGGCGGCACGATCTGGCCGCTCGACGAGCTGCGGCAGGTCGTCGCCGCGGCACGGGAGCTCGGCATTCACACCCACCTCGACGGGGCCCGTCTGCTGAACGCCGCCGTCGCCTCGGGCATCCCTGCCGCAGAGATCGCGGGCGGGTTCGACACGGTGACGCTCTGTCTCTCGAAGGGCCTCGGCTGCCCGCTCGGCGCCCTGATCGCGGGCTCGCGCGAGCTCATGCACCGTGCCCGCATGGAGAAGCACCGGTTCGGCGGCGCCATGCGCCAGGCAGGAATCGTCGCCGCCGCCGGGCTGTACGCGCTCGACCACAACGTCGACCGTCTCGCCGACGACCATGCGCGCGCCCGCAGGCTCGCCGAGGGCTGGGCGTCGGCCGGCCTGCCGGTCGACCTCGAGCTCGTCCAGACGAACTTCGTCCAGGTCGACGTCGACGCGCTGGGGCTCGACGAGCATGCCGCGCTCGAACGCCTGCGCGAGGCCGGCGTCCTGCTGTCGCAGACACGTCCGGAGTGCTGCGCGCCGTCACGCACCTCGACGTCGGCGACGACGACATCGACCGTGCGCTCGAGCTCGTGCCCGAGGCGTTGGGAGCACGTGTCCACGCCTGAGGCGCTCGACCGGCTGCTCGCCGAGCGGCAGGCCGACCGCCTTCCGTCGGTTGCGGCCGCGGTCGTGCGAAGCGGTGAGATCGTGTGGTCGGCTGCCCGCGGCAGCGCCGACTACGACGAGGAGCGCGCGGCGACGCCCGACACGCAATATCGCATCGGCTCGATCACGAAGACGTTCACCGCCACCGCGATCATGCAGCTGCGCGCGGCGGGGGCACTCGATCTCGACGACCGGCTCGAGCAACACATCGACGGGATCGCCAACGGCTCGCCGACGATCCGGCGGATGCTCTGTCATCTCACGGGCCTGCAGCGAGAAGCGGGCGAGATGTTCGTCACGGGCGAGTCGCCGAGCGAGGAGCAGCTGATCGAATCGATGCGAGACGTCGAGTTCGTGCTGGCGCCGGCGCAGCAGCACCACTATTCGAACCTGGCCTATGCGCTGCTCGGGCAGGTCGTCGCGCACAAGACGGGCCTGAGCTATATCGACTATGTCGACGAGCGGATCATCGGTCCGCTCGGCCTCGAGCGGACGAGCTGGATGCCGCGGTCGCCGAAGGCGCAGGGCTACCTCGTCGACGAATACGCGCGCACAGTGTGGAAGGAGCCCGAGACCGATCTCGCCGGGACCGCTGCGGCCGGCCAGCTCTGGTCGACGGTGGGCGACCTCGGCCGCTGGGCCGCCTTCCTCGCCGAGGGTCACGACGACGTACTCGACGCGCGCACGGTCGAGGAGATGTGGTTCCCGCAGGTCATGTACTACCCCGACGACTGGATGCTCGGCTGGGGCCTGGGGCTGATGCTGCACAACCGCGACGGCGCGATCTACGGCGGGCACGGCGGGGCGATGGCCGGGCACCTCGCGGGCGTCTTCATCAACCGCAAGACGAAGATTGGCGCAGCCGCGCTCACCAACTCGGGAACGCGCGGCGACATGGAGCTGTTTGCGATCGGCCTTGCCGCGCAGGCGGCCGAGCTCTGGCCGGCCGAGATCGACGTCTGGCAACCCGAGGAGGAGCCGCCCGCCGACGCGCGGGCCCTGCTGGGACGCTGGTGGTCGGAGGGCAACGAGTTCGTCTTCTGGTGGCAGGGCGGGACGCTGCGGGCCCGGGTTGCGGCGGCGCCGCCCGGCAGGGGCGAGACGACGTTCGAACGTGACGGCGACGGGTGGCGCGCGGCCGCGGGCCGCGAGCGCGGCGAGCGGCTGAGGATCGACGGCGAGCGGCTGATCTGGTCGGGTTATGCGTTCACGCGCCAGCAGCAGCCGTTCACGGCCTGAGCGTCAGGCGAGTGCGTACCAGACGACGGCGAGGCCGTAAGCGCCGACGAGTACAAAGCCTTCCCACCGCCTCGAGCGGCCGTCCCAGATCACGAAGGTCGCGAACGCCGCCGCGGCCGCCATCGTCACGATTTCGATTGCACGGAACGAGAGCGGGAGACCCGGGCCGACCAGCCACGAAAGCAGCGTCACGACGGGGATCAGGAACACGGCGACCTGCATCGACGAGGTGATCGCGATCTCGGTCGCCAGCTCGGTGTTCCCGCGCCGCGCGATCACGACCGCCCCGCCGTGCTCGGCGGCGTTGCCGACGATTGCGACGATCACCACGGCGATGAAGAACTGATTCAGCCCAACTGCGTGCCCGAAGCGATCGAGCGTGTGAACGAGGATCTCCGAAACGAGCGCGGTCGCAACCGTCGCCGCGGCGAGCACGACGATGGCCTTCCGCAACGTCCAGGCGGAGTCACTCGCCTCGCCTCGTTCCGCCGCGCGATGGATACGCAGGTTGCGGATCGTGACGACGAGGTAGGCCACGAGCACGACCACGGCGATCGGGAGCGAGAGCAGGAAGAGCGAATGGCGCTCGCGCGAGCTTCCCTGCCAGGAGAGTGCCGACGGGATCAGGATCAACGCGACGGCGCCGACGACGGCGGCAAGTTGCCAGCGCAGCGAGCGTGCATCGACTTTCCCGTCGCCCCCCGCGATCATCGCGACTCCGAGCACGAGCAGGATGTTCGAGACGACCGAACCGGTCAGCGACCCGCGCACGACGTCCGGCAGCCCATCGGCAACCGCGAACAGCGCGATGATCAGCTCGGGCGCGTTGCCGAAGCTCGCGTTGAGTAACCCACCGACGCCGTGCCCGGTGTGTTCGGCTGCGTGTTCGGTCGCCTCCCCGATCAGCCAGGCGAGCGGGATCAACGCTGCGGCGGCGAGGACAAACAGCGCCGTAGCGCCGAAGCTGAATGCGTAGCGGCCTGCAAGGACAATGGGCGTGAGCACGAGCGATGCCCAGAGAATCCTGCGCGCCACATCACTACCCTAGTCGGTTGATGATCGGGGCCGTGCTGTTCGACTGGGGAGAGACGCTCGTTCACTTCGAGTGGGACGACGAGTTGCTCGCGGCCGGACATCGCGCGGGCCTTGCCGCACTGGGCCGGGAAGGCGAAGCTGCCGCGTTTACGGAGCGGTTCCATGCCGAGCTCAGGCCGGCTCTCGTTCCCGGCCAGGACTATGCGGGGACGATGCGCTCCGCCCTGGCGGTCGGAGCTCCTGAGCTCGACCGCTTCCTCGACGCAGAGTGGGAGGTCTGGACGGCAGCCCACGCGCTCGTGGGCTCGGCGCACGCCCTGCTCGAGTCGCTGCGGGGCCGGGGGCTGAAGCTGGCGGTCGTCGCGAGCTCGTGGCCTGAGCCTCCGCGACTGCTGCGCCGCCGCCTCGAGCAGCTCGGGATCGCCGAGCGCGTCGATGCGATCGTCGTCGCGGAGGAGGGGGCTGCAACGCCGCCGCTCGAGCGCGCGCTCACCGAGCTCGGCGTGGCCGGCGACGAGGCGATCTTCGTTGGCGACCGCCTCGATCGCGATGTGCAGGTTGCGGCGAATCTGGGCATGACCACCGTTCAAGCCTTGTGGTTCAGAGCAGACGACACTCCCGGCATCGAGCCCGACTTCATGGCGTTCACACCGATGGACGTCGTGAATGTCGCACGTCGCCTAGCGCTCTGACGCCCGAAAGTCAAGTCTTGCGGGTATCCGAAACCGCTCGGACAATGTCGCCATGACGCCCGAGCAGATGACAGCGCCCGCACTGCCGCTCCATCCCCAGGACGAGATGGAGTGCCGCCGCTGCGGTGTGCATTGCGACAAGGTCGTCTACCCAGGCGCCTGCCTCGAACGCGGCTGTCCGTTCGTCTACTCGTACGAGGCCTGGGGGCACGAATACGTCGGCTGCATGCAGAAGGTGTTCGACGTCGAGATCGATCTCGGCATGCTCCGCGCGGCCGAGGCGCACAGCCAGGGCTTCGGCGCCATTCGCGCGGTGCGCCGCCCGCTACCGATGTGCAAGGCCGAGATAGAGCAGACGTACGAACGCCGTGCCGACGAGGAGCTCGGATGCGTCAACCCGGAGTTTTCCGAGCTGCCTGTCGGCGAGCCGGCGTTCCGCGTCTTCGCCCGCCTCAACGGCGGCTGAGGAGCTCGTTCTCGCGGCGGCGCCGGATCGTCCGCGCTGCGAGCCACACCAGCGCGATCAGGGCCGCGAGCGGTGCGCCGAGCGCGAATGCGTAGATCGCGCCGATCCCGATCCAGCGGAAGGCGACACCCAGGCCGTGCAGCGGGCCGTGCCGTTGCGACGGGGCGGCGGTCGCCGGAGTGGCCAGCCGGAGGTCGACAGTCGCATAGCGTGTCGTGCGAATCGCCGTTGCGTTCTGGCGCTGCAGGCGCTGGATGCGCGCGGTGATCGCAGCAATGGTGCGGCGGATGCTGTCGATCTGGATCGCTGCGCGCAGCTCGCGGAGCTGGCGCTGAAGCTGCGCGATCGTACGATCGATGGCGTTCAAGCCGGTCTGGATGTCCTGCACATCGACGTGCTCGGCGGTGATCGTTCCGAGCACAGACAGCTGCGTGACCGCCTGCTGCACGTGCGTGCGCGGCACCTTGAGCACGAGCTCGGCGCTGGCCGTGCTTCCCGCGGTGGAGACGTGAACCGAGGTGGGATAGCCGCCGAGCGTCGAGGCGATGCGCAGTGCGCGCGTCGCCCCGTTCGAGACGTCCGTCGCGGTCGCCAGCCGGAGCGTGAGCGACGCGCCGTAGCGCTGGGCGCGGGTTGCGGAGGGAGCGGGCACGGGGCGAGGGGCTGCGCCGAGCGATTCGGCGCTTCCGTGTTGCACCTTCGACCTCGCCGCGCCGCCCACCGTGCTCTGGGCGCTGAGCGCCGTCGGCTGCTGCTGCTGCTTGTGCGACGGCAGCGTGAAGACGAGCGAGGCGGCGACTACCGCGGCGACCGGCACGGCGACGACCAGCGCGCGGCGCAGTGTGAACCAGGAAGGCGGTGTGAACCGCCGCCGGGACGGCAGTTCCGGTGCGGCCGCGATCGTCCGGACCCGTTCACGGAGCTCGGGCGGTGCGGTGCTGCGCGCTGCGCGCAGCTCGGTGACCAGGTCACGCTGCGACATCGAGTGCCTCCTCGAGCTTCTTGAGTGCGCGGTTGAGGCGCGTGGTGCAGTTGGTGGTCGAGATGCCGAGCACGCGTGATGCGGTGGCCGCGTCGAGCTCGAGTACGACTCGAAGCGCGACAACCTCGCGCTCGCCTGCCGTCAGAGCTGCCAGAGCTGCTTCGAGGTCGGCCGAGAGTCCTTCCGCGAAGCGTTCGTCGACGCGCTCGGGCTGTGCGGCGAGCTCTTCGCGCCGGGTGCGGCGCCGTTCCGAGCGGAAGTGGTCGAGCGCGACGGTGCGCGCGACCTGGCACAGCCAGGTCTGCGCAGAGCCGCGGCGCGGGTCGAAGCGGTGCCAGAGCCGCAGCGCGCGCTCGAAGGTGGCGCCCGTGAGCTCGTCGGCGGCCGCCCGGTCACCCGTGAACCAGGAGAGGTAGCCGTAGACGTCGTCGAGGTGCCGTTCGGCGGCCTGGGCAAAGGTCATCTCACGTTTCATACGCCGCCCGGGGACAAATTGTCACACGATTGGTACGGAACTTTCACACATCCACGGGCTTTGCTCTGAGCCGCGTCTGAGCTTGCTCAGAGCAAGCTCAGACCTTGCCGGCCCACCGCGCGTGCAGCTCGCGCACCTTGCGCAGCTCATCGACGTTGGGGCCGCCACGGTCGACGCCCGGCACTTCGAGGTAGGCCGAGAGGTGCTGGAAGGCGGGGTGGGCGAGGAACGTCCCGAGCCCCTCGCCGAGCTCCCCTTCCAGGATGTTCGCGTGGCGGTCGCGGTTCGAGCCGAGCGGCGCGGCGCTGTCGTTGACGTGCAGCGCGCGCAGCCGGTCGATCCCGATCCGGCTCTCGATGTCCTCCACCAGGCGGCCGACCACCGCCGGGTCGGTGACGTCGTACCCCGAGACGTAGAGGTGGCACGAGTCGAGGCAGATGCCGAGCCGCGGGTGGAACTCGAGGCGCTCGAGCAGCGTCGCGAGCTCGTCGAGCGACCGCCCGATCGTGCCGCCCGCGCCGGCCGAGTTCTCCATGCACAGCCATGTGTCGCCGTCGCAGCGCTCGAGGATCTGCGCAAGCGCTGCGCACGTCCGCTCGAGCCCCACCTCGAACCCGGCGCCGAGATGCGAGCCGACATGGAAGATCACCGCGTCCGCCTCGATCGCGGAGGCCGCGTCCATCGTGTTGCGCATCGTCTGGATCGACTTCGCGTAGATCTCGTCGTCCGGGGCGGCCAGGTTGCACAGGTAGAGGGCGTGGCAGACGATGCCACCGATGCCCGCTTCGGCCCGGCGCGCCTTGAACCGCTCGATCGCCTCCGGCTTGTGGTTCGTCGGCCGCCACATACGCGGGCTCTGCGTGAACACCTGCGCGCAGTCGCCGCCGATCGCCGCGATCCGGTCGATTGCAGTGTCGATACCGCCGCTCGAAGAGACGTGTGCGCCGAATTCCATGGCGCGCCTACGATAGAGACCTGATGGCCGTCCGCGTCCGCATGGCTCCGAGCCCGACAGGCTTCCTCCACATCGGAGGGGTGCGCACGTTCCTGTTCAACTGGCTCTTCGCACGGCAGCACGATGGCACGTGCCTCCTGCGGATCGAGAACACCGACACGAGCCGCGAGGTGGTCGAAGCGGTCGATCAGATCAAAGAGTCGCTGATCTGGCTCGGGATCGACTGGGACGGCGAGGTCGCCTTTCAGCTCGACACCGCCGGCAAGGCGCGCGAGCTCGCCCAGCAGCTGTTGCGCGAGGACAAGGCGTACGAGGACGACGGGGCGATTCGCTTTCGCCAGCCGAAGGACGGGACCGTCTCGTGGGAGGACGCGGTGCGTGGGCGGATCGAGTTTCGAAACGAGCTGCTCAACGACCTCGTGATCGTGCGCTCGGACGGACGGCCGACCTACAACTTCGTCTCGCCGATCGACGACATCTCGGACGGGATCACGCACGTGATCCGTGGCGAGGACCACGTCTCGAACACACCGACGCAGATCAACATCCTGCGCGCGCTCGGCGCCGACCCACCCGTGTACGCACACGTGCCGAACATCAACGGCGCAGACGGGCGAAAGCTCTCGAAGCGGCACGGCGCCGTGTCCGTCGATGCATTTCGCGCCGATGGTTACCTGCCGGCGGCGCTCTTCAACTTCCTGGCGCTGCTCGGGTGGAGCTACGACGACAAGACGACGATCATGAGCCGCCACGAGCTCGTCGAGCGGTTCTCGCTGGAGCGCGTCGTTGCCGGTCCGGCCACGTTCGACTACGAGAAGCTCGACTGGATGAACGGCATGTACCTGCGCGAGTTGCAGCCCGACGAGTACGCGCACTTCCTCTGCAAGTGGCTCGACGAACAGCACATCGACTGGTCCCGTGACGTCGTGTACGCGTCGGCGCCGCTCGTCCAGGAGAAGATCGAGAAGTTCTCGCAGTATCCGGACTATGTCCGGTTTCTCTTCGAGGACGTCTCATCGGACGGGGCCGATCCGGCGGTGTGTGCAGCTGCGCGCGACGCGCTCGTGGGAGTGGAGCCGTGGAGTGCGGATGCGATCGAGCAGGCGTTGCGTGGGCTCGCCGGCGCGCTCGACCTGAAGCCGCGGCAGGCATTCGCCCCGATTCGCCTCGCGGTGACGGGGGCGAAGGTGTCGCCGGGCCTCTTCGAGAGCATCGAGCTGCTCGGTCGCGAGCATTCGCTCGCGCGGCTCAGCGCGGCTTCGACTGTCTGAGCGGGCGCGGCGGCGCCAGCGGGTCGAGGTGCCGCTGGAAGAGCTGCCACGCGGTCAGGCGAAACTGGAGGGAGGGATGGGGGAGACGAGGATCGGGTGAGCCCCGTTCGTGAGGCTCTCCGGGTGCGCGGATGTCGCGATTTACCATTTGCAAAGGTGAACGTGTGACCAGGCGCTTCGGGTACGGCGGGTCAGGCGTCGCGGTAGACGAGGATTGCACCGAACACAGCGATCAGCGAGCCGATCCAGACCGGCCAGAGCGCGAGCGTCACGCCGGCGACGAAGCCGACCGCGCCCACGAGCGCGAGCAGGAACGACGCCAGGGCCCTTTCGATGCCCGCTGGTCCGGCCTCCGGCTGCGGCGATGGCGGCAATTCGGCCGGTGCAAGTCGCAGACGCGCGAGCCGCACCCGAAACAGCGCTCCCCGCCACTCGTACAGCAGCGGCTGAGCCCCTTCCGCGCCCCAGACGGACGCCGCCTCGGCGACTTCGGCCGTCGCGTCCCGAGCGTCCTTGAGGGCCGCCGACAGCTCCGCGTGCGCTGTCTCGGCTCCGGCCGGTGGCTGGATCCCGAACGCGTCCTCGCGCGCGCGGTGCAGGCGGTACTGAAGCCGCCGGAGGGCCGTTACCGCGCCATCCTGATCAAGGACGTCCGGCTCCGCCGCCGTGACGTCGAGCTCGGACAGGGTGCGGGCGAGGCCGGCCCACAACTCGCTGATTGCGGTGTCGTAGCGTTCGCCGGTGCCGGTCGTCGGCCCCACCGACTCGATCCTATCGTTACGATCGCCGCCGCATGGGCGTCGAGAAGCCGACGGCGCTCGTCGTCGACGACGATCCGTCGCTGCGAGCGCTCTGCCGCATCAACCTGGAGTTGGACGGATTCGTGGTCCATGAGGCAGGCACGCTCGCGGCGGCCCGCACTGCGCTCGAAGACGAGCGCCCCTGGGTCGTGCTGCTCGACGTGCATCTGGCCGGGGAGGAGAGCTCACGGCTCCTCGAGCGCCTGCGCGCCGACGGCATACCGGTGGCGATCGTCACGGGATCGGCCGACCCCGGCGAGTGGCGTGCGCGAGCGGACGCGGTCCTGGCGAAGCCGTTCACACCGCAGGCACTGGTCGACATGGCTCGCAGGCTCGCTACGGTTAAAGGGTGAGCGCCACCGCCATCCTCGACCCGACCGCCTTCGCCTCGCGCCTCGAGCGATACCTGTTCGAGCGCTCCGAGGAGGGGCGTGCGGTGCGCGTCGGCGAGAAGGAGCGTTCCGAGCAGGCGGAGATCGTCCGCCGGTACGCAGACCTCTTTAGCCCGGAGCAGCTCGACGCGCTGCGGACCGCCGAGGAGGGAGCCGAGGGCGATTCGCGGGAGCTCCTCTACCGGCTGCGGAAGACCTGCGAAGGCGGTCTGATCGCCGCGCAGCTCGCCGAGCCCGAGGACGAGCTCGAGAACAAGATGCTCGCCGCTCGCGTCACGTTCCGGGGCGAAGTGATGCCGCTGCGGAACGCTCAGGCGCAGCTCGCTGTCCTGGCGGCCTACGCCGACCGCGAGGAGCTCGGCGAGCTCCAGGCAGAGCTGAATGCGTCGTTCAACGACGATCGCCTGTCGCTGCTCCGCACCGAGGAGGCGCTCGCCGCGACGTACTCGGGAATCCCCGACGCCGTCGCGCGGAACGAGGAAGAGAAGGACATCTCCCTCCGTGAGCTGTCGAACGCGCTGCAGGCGGCGGCGGATACCTCGGCGGACAGCTACGTCGTGTTGCGCGACCGGTGGTTCGACCGGCTGCTCGGCGCCGATCACCCTCCGGTGCCGACGAGCTACCACACGGCCTACATGCGCCGGCTCTCGCCGCTCGAGTCGACGTACACGAAGGACAAGGCGACCGAGATCTGCCTACAGACGCTCGGGGCGCTCGGCTTCGACCTGGCCGCGCAGCCCAACATCAAGCTCGACCTCGACGATCGCCCGCAGAAGGCGCCGCGCGCCTGCGTGATCGCGAGCGACCCGCCGAGTGTCGTGCATCTGATCACCCGGGCGCAGGGCGGCTTGCACGACTACCAGGCCTTCCTGCACGAGGCCGGCCACGCGCTGCACTACGGCGGCTGCGACCCCAACTTGCCCTACGTCTTCCGCCGCATCTCGCGCGACCACGCGCTCACCGAGATCTACTCGTACATCGTCGAGGCGATCACGCGCGAGCCTGAATGGCACGAGCTGTACTTCGGCCTGTCACCCGAGCAGGCACGGGAGAATGCGGAGGCGACGACGTTTCTCGAGGCGCTGCTCTACCGTCGCTACGAGGCGAAGCTGCGCTACGAGCTCGACTTCTGGTCGCGCTTCGACAAGGACGGGGGTGACCCGGCGATCTACGAACAGGTGCTCACCGAGGCGACCGGGATCTTCTACCGTCGCGAGAACTACCTCTCCGACATGGACGCCGGCTTCTACTCGGCCGACTACCTTCGTGCCTGGATCCGTTCCGCGCAGCTGCGTGCCCACCTCGTGCAGCAGATCGGCGCGGACTGGTGGCGCAACGCGAAGACCGGTGAGCTGCTGCGCGAGCTGTTTCGCGAGGGCACCAGGCCGACGAGCGAGGAGATCGCGCGCCGGCTCGGCTTCGACCCGCTCGACACGAAGCCGCTGCTGCACGAAATCGGCGCGTAGCTCCCGCCGTCCGAGGTGGCCGTAGCTCCGAAACGCTTTCGGTACACTGGCGCCCGTTCGAGCGCGGCCCATTCGTCTAGTGGCCTAGGACACCGCCCTCTCACGGCGGCGGCACGGGTTCGAATCCCGTATGGGCCTTTCCTTGTGCCGGCAACCTGATTACCGGAGTAGCCGGAGCCAGGTTGCCGTCTCATTTCGTCCGCGATGCCCGAAACCTGCTTGCCAAGGTGTCAGACACCGCTTTTGTGTCTGACACCTTCTTCGATAGCCCATGACAGGCGAACAAGGTGTCTGACACACCCCAGTGTCAGACACCCGAGGATCAGAACGCTGTGCGAAGGCGTGCACGCCGCAAACCTGGTTTCCGGGGGAGCCGCCCCACAGAAAGAGAGGGGAGGGCTTGCGCCCTCCCCTCGGTCATTCGGTCGTGCCTTGGGGTCCCGGCTATGCCGTCTTGACGAGTGAGTTCGGCGGGACGATGACCTTCATCGTCGTCGTCTTCCCACTCTTCACCCGGTAGATGGTGACCGGGTTGGCAGTGACGTCACCGTTCGAGTTGAACGAGACGTTGCCGAGGATGCTGTTCTTCAGATTGACCTTGAAGAGCTGCTTCGCAACGTCGGCACGCGTGCCGTTGGACTGCTTGAGTGCCTGGACGAGCACTTCGGCCGCCTGGGCCGCATACACGGAGTACGGGTCCGGTGACTTGTGGTCGGCCTTCGTGAACGCCTTGACGAACGCCTTGCCGCCGCCCTTGAGCGCCGTGTTCGGCAGGCCGGCGACCGACACCGTCATGTTGTTGGCTGCGGCGCCGCCCTCCTGGATCGTCGCGGAGACCGGGGTGAAGCCGTCAGGCGCCATGATGTGCACGCCCGGAGCACCGGCTGCGATGTCCTTGATCAGCTTGCCGCCGTTCTCGCAGATCAGCCCGCCGAGGAAGACGCCCTGCGCCCCCGAGGCCTGGATCTTCACTGCGAGCGCCTCGTAGGACGACGCCTTGCCGTCCCACGCGGTGAAGCCGACGACGCTGATGCCGAGCTTCTTCGCTGCATTCCTGACGTTCGACGCGACGCCGAGGCCGTAGGCCTCCTTGTCGTTCAGGATGAACAGCTTCTTGACCTTCAGCGACTGGGCCAGCAGTGCGTCAGCCGCACCCTGGTAGTCGTCTGCGGCCACGACGCGGGCGTAGTTGCGCTTCCCGGTCGGGTAGTACTTGCCGGGCTCACCGGCCACCGTTCCCGGGCCGCCGTGCGTCAGGCCGACATACGTGTTCGCCGGGCTGACCATTGCGACCGGGCCGTTCGGGGCACGGTTGAGGATCGGGACGACGATCTCGGCAGCACCCGAGTTGAAGGTGCCGATGACGCCGACCACGTCCTTGTTCTGTGCGTACGCGTTTGCGTTCGCCGACGTCTTACCGGAGTCCCACTTGCCGGCCTGTGCCGTCGCGTCGTCGCAGCTCTGGTAGGCGATCGAGTAGTTCCCCGCCTTCCAGCCATGCTGGGCGAACACGAACTTGATCGCACGGGTCATCTGGGACGTCTGAGTCCGGCCCGAGCCCTCCAGAGGGAGGTCGGAGGCAATGAGGTACTTGCCGCTTGGGTTCTGAACAGACGAGCACGACGACGACGGAAGCGGCGTGATGCTGCTCCGGCCGAAGGCTCCGCCCACCGTCGCCGCAAGTGCGATGACGACGAACAGCGCAGATGCTCCTGCACCTGCGTAGATGCGCTTCTTCACTCGTCCTCCTGTCTGGGGGGTCAGGGGAATGCTCGAAGAGCATAAAGCGAAGTTCGCGAAGCGCCAACCCCATTCGCGCCCGCGGCTGGCCGCGGGCTAGGCTCGTGCCGGACGACCTTCAGAATGGCGGACTCGGTTTCTCTCCCTCGCGCATTGCCTCGCGACGCGCGCAGCATCTCAGCCTCCTGGCTGTTCCTCGGCCTGGGCGGGGCGGCGATCGCCGTCTACTTCTTCCTGCCGGCGAACGCGCAGTCCGTCGTCTACGTGGTGATCGGAGCCGTGTCGGTCACGGCGATCTTCATCGGCGCGACGTGCAACCTTCCCCGGGGACGCCGTCTGCCCTGGTACCTGTTCGGCTTCGGCCTCCTCGGGCAGGTGGCAGGCGATCTGGTCTTCGCCTTCTACGAGGTGGCGCACGGGCGCGAGCCGTCGAGCCCCTCGCTCGCGGACCTCTTCTACCTGATCTCTCTTCCGCTGCTCGGGGCCGGGGTGTTCTTCCTGTTGCGGCGCATCGGGAGCATGGCGAGCAGAGACGGCATCCTCGACACGATCGTCGTCTTCTCCGGTGCCGGGCTCGTTCAATGGGTGTTCTTCCTCGACCCGCTCAACCACATGACGTTCGACAGTCGTTGGGTGCAGATCGCGGAGATGGCGTATCCGGTAGCGGCGGTACTGCTGCTTGTCGCGGTCGCGCAGCTGCTCGTCGGCGCCACCGCGCGGGTGCTCGCGTACCAGCTGCTCCTGGTGAGCATCGTCCTTTGGGTGGCCGCGGTCGAGGCGTACAGCCTGGACATCGACCGGTACCGCGGCGGTAGCTGGATCGACGGGATCGGGCTCGCGGCGTACGTGGTCTGGGGGGCTGCAGTTCTCGATCCTTCCGTTCGCGGTCTCACTCGTCGCGATCGTCGCGGGCTGCCACGCCTGACCCGGACGCGGCTTGCGCTGCTCGCCGCGGCGTTGCTGGCGGCGCCGGCGGTGCTCGTGATCGAGCGCGTTGCACACCACCGTGTGCACGCGTACGCGGCCGGAATCGGCGGCGCGATTCTCGGCGTGCTGGTGCTGATGCGGCTCGCCGGCCTTGTCAACTCCGTCGAGCGCGCTCGGCGCTCGGAACGCGTCTTCCGGCACGAGGCTCAGCAAGCCCAGCAGCTCCTGGCGTATCAGAACGAACAGTTGCTCGAGCTCGACCGCCTTAAGGACGAATTCGTCTCGAGCATCTCGCATGAGCTGCGCACCCCGCTCACCTCGATCTCCGGTTACGTCGAGGTGCTGCTCGAAGGCGAGACCGACGCCGAGCGCCGAAGCCATCTGTCGATTGTCGACCGGAACGCGCACCGGTTGCTCGGACTTGTCTCCGACCTGCTCTTTGCCGCTCGGCTCCAGGACGGAGGGTTGGAGCTCGACGGGGAGGACGTCGACCTCAGGCGCGTCGTGTCGCACGCTGTCGAGTCGGCGCAGCCGCGTGCGGAAACGGGCGGCGTTCGCCTGGAGACCGTTCTGGTGGACGTCCCGCCGGTCCGCGGAGAACCGGACCGGCTCGCTCAGCTCCTCGACAACCTGATTTCGAACGCGATCAAGTTCACGCCGCCCGGCGGCAGCGTGACCGTGCGGCTGACAGCGACGGACGGGACGGTGAGCATCCAGGTGTCCGACACGGGGATCGGCGTTCCCGAGTCCGAGCGTGAACGGCTTTTCGAGCGGTTCTTCCGTTCGCAGACGGCGCTCGAGCGCCAGATCCAGGGCACCGGCCTCGGTCTGCACATCTCGAAGGCGATCGTCGAGGCGCACGGCGGCCGCATCGGCGTCGACAGCGAAGAGGGATCGGGAACCACGTTCGTCGTCGAGCTTCCGGTGGCGGGAAAATGAGCCAGCAGACCCGCCCGCTGATCCTCTGTGCCGATGACGACCCGGACATCCTCTCGCTCGTGTCGCTGCGCCTCGAGCACGCTGGATTCGACGTCGTGCGGGTTTCGGACGGCGAGGCGGCTCTCGAGGTTCTCCGGACACGGCGGCCCGCAGTCTCGGTGCTCGACGTGATGATGCCGCGGCGGACGGGCTACGAGGTGGTTGCCGCGGTGCGCGCGGACGAGTCGATCCGCGACCTGAAGGTGATCCTGCTCTCGGCACGCGTGCAGAAGTCGGATATCGAGCTCGGGCTGAAGGCGGGGGCCGACGCCTACCTCGCCAAGCCCTTCCGGTCGGAAGAGCTCGTGGCCACGATCGAAGAGCTCCTGGGCGCTCGCGGAAAGAGCTAAGCGCTCGGCCGGCGGTAGCGGTACCCGAAACCGCGCACCGTCTCGATCGGCGCGGTTTCCGGCGTGTCGGGCTGGAGCTTCTTCCGCAGGTATCCGACGTAGAGCTTGACCTGGTCGCCGGAGACCCCGTACGGGTCGCCCCAGACGAGCTCGAGCAGCTGGTTGCGCGACAGCACCTGGTTCGGGTTCTGCACGAACGCCGACAGGAGCTTGAACTCGAGCGGCGTCAGCTGCACGTCGGTTCCGAGCACCTGTACCTGCCGCTGGGCGTAGTCGATCTGGACGAAATCATCGGCATAGGCCTCGGTCAGCTCCGTCTTGCCGCCGGTGCGGCGGAGCAGCGCCTGCACCCGTGCGAGCAGCTCCTGCCGGCCAAACGGCTTCGCGACGTAGTCGTCGGCGCCGGCCGACAGGCCCCGCACCTTCTCGAGCTCCTGGGTACGCGCGGTCAGCATCAGCACCGGAACATCCGAGAGATCCCGAACGCGCTCGAGCGTCTGATAGCCGTCCATGTCGGGCATCGTCACGTCGAGGATGACCAGGGCGGGCGGCGTCGTGAACAGGTGGCGGAGGGCCGTTCGCCCGTCCGCGGCCTCGGTCACCGAGTATCCGGCGCGCTCGAGCAGCTCGCGCAAGAGGAGCCGGATGTTCTCGTCGTCGTCCACGACCAGGATCTGAGGCCGCGGGCTCACACCGGATTCATACCATCCAGAGGCCCAATCCCTGCAATCGGCAACGATCCTCGACAAGTGGCTCGTGTGCTCATCTGCGAACCGCACGATGACATCAGCGCGCTGATGGAGCTTGTCGTGCGCCGGCTCGGCCATGAGCCCGTGCGCCATCGGGAAGCAGGCGACGACGGGGTCTTCCAGGCCGCAGTGATCGAGCCGGGCGATCCTGTGGGGACCAGGCTTGCCCGCAGGCTGCGCGAACAGGGCGTCCCGCTGCTCTTCACGAGCATCTTCCCCGCCGGCAGCGAGACGCTGGAGCTTCAGCCCGCGGCCTATCTCGTCAAGCCGTTCCCGCTCTACGCGCTCGAGCGGGCGCTCGACAAGGCGCTGGCCGGGCTGCCGGAAGACGATGCAGTGGCGGTTGCGAACGGGTAGACCGTAACGTCCGATCCGTCGATCGGTAACGTCGCTAACTAATCGGGCGCCGGCCCGTCACACCACCTGATGAACGAGGCGGGCGGACAGCTCTGTGCACGTGCCCGCTTCTGGGTGTCTCTGCGCATCGACGGTGAGTTGTCGCAGCTCGAGGGCGCGTTGCTCGACGCGCATCTCAGCCGCTGTCCGGATTGCCGCGAGTTCGCGGCAGGCGCCGAGTTCACCGCGAGCAAGCTCCGGCCGGAGGAAGGCGCTCCGCCCTCGCCACAGGAGGAAGCCGAACAAAAAAGCCCTGTGTTTACAGGGCTTTCGTCGGAGCTGCGGGACTAGGACTCGAACCTAGACTACCGGATTCAGAGTCCGGCGTCCTACCATTAGACGATCCCGCAAAGCGGCCGAATTGTAGCCGGAGTCGGCGCCGGACGGCCTCTACAGATCGAGCTCGTAGAGCGGCACGAGCCGCTTCTCGGCCTCGGTGTCGATGTGTGCGATCACCTCGACGTATGGCTCGAGGCCGGAACCGCGCAGCTTCGCCTGCAGCAGACCGTCGACCTGGAAGATCCCGAGGAGTTGTTCATCCGGATCGAGATGCGGATCGGCTTTTGCGCGCCGTCGGTGATCTCGACTTCCTCGATCGCCGCCGCCGAAAGCGAGTGGATACCGATCCGGCCTCGTTCGAAGGCGATCCGTGAGCGGCCCTGTTCCATGTCCAGTGCGTCGGCGACGCGCAGGATCCCCGCCTCGAGCGTCAGCGGCTCGCCGTCGGAGCGGTGGCTGATGATTCCCTGCAGCACCTCCGACACGATCACGGTCAGCTCCGGCTCCGCGTAGATCCCGGTCAGCAACTCGCGCAGCTTTGGCTCGGCGAGAAACAGGCTGTAGTCCTCGTGGCCTTTCCGGTGCACCGACATGCCGACGCAGTGTGTGAGCGCCGTCAGCGCCACCACGACCTCCGCGTCGTCGCGAGACATTCGGTAATCGCGGACCATCGCCGGCTCGACCCCGTGCTTCGTCAGCTGCCGCAGGAGCTTGAGGGCGATGTTCGTGACGATCTGGATGTGCACCCACGAGTGGTCGTTGATCTCCATCCGACCGACCGCGTTCACGTTCGAGACGTGCCACCAGCCCTTCAGCTGGTCGTCCTTGTTCACGCGCTCCAGCACGGTGCGCAGCTTCTTGTTCGCCCGGACGGGCAGGCGGATGCGCATCTGCGCGATTGCCTCGGCTGGAGTCAGGCGTGTCTCGCGCTCGGCCTCGTCCGAGGCGGGCTGCTCGATCCGCTTCTCGGTCTCCTCGTCAAGTGACACGTTGGGAGCTTATGCTCCCGCGCAATGGAAACGACACTCGATGCCTCGGTCGCGATTCCACGCGAGCGCTCCGGCTTCTGGCGCCGGTTCGCCGCCGCCTTCATCGACGGAATCGCGCTTGGCATTGTCAACACGCTCCTGCGCGTGATACTCGGCGACGCCGGTAGCGGTCTCGGGGTCGTCGCCAGTGCCGCCTACTTCACCTACTTCCACGGGCTGACCGGCCAGACACCGGGCGATGCCGCCCTTGGAATCCGTGTCGTCGACCTGAGCCGGGGAACCGGCAAGCCGATTGGCTACGGGCGCGCGTTCGTGCGCTGGCTCGTCAGCATCGTCTCGGCCCTCGTGTTGCTGGTCGGCTACCTGTGGATGCTCTGGGACGGCGAGAATCAGACGTGGCACGACAAGGCGGCAGGCTCGGTCGTCGTGCCCGCGGCGCGGTAGCTCCTCCGAGAGCTGCCCGCCGGGCGCGCAACGCGTTCGTGAACCCGAGTCTGGTGAGAGGACTCTGGCGCATGCGAGTTCTGCGAACTTCAGGGCCGCGGGGTACGAGGATTCGGATGAGGAAGCGGATCTTCATGCTGTACGCAGTCGGCGCTAGCTGCACCCTGGTCGCCGCGACGCACGCGGCAGGGATTCCGCCCATGCCACCCGCCTCGAGCTTCAGTTGGTACGTCGAAACGTGTGGTTTCCGCTTCGCCCCGGTAGCCGCTACGTCTATGAAGGCGTCAAAGACGCGACGCCAGCACGCGACGAAGTAGTCGTCACCCACCGGACGAAGATGATCGAAGGCGTCCCGTGCATCTCCGTCAGCTGACCGCCTCTATCTCCGCGGCAGGCTCGAAGAGCGGACGACGGACTGGTACAGCCAGGACGCAAGGGGCAATGTTTGGTACTACGGCGAGAGCACGGCGGAACTCGGCGCGCGCGGCCAGGTCACGAGCACCGAAGGAACGTGGATGGCCGGCGTGAACGGCGCTCGACCCGGCATCTACATCGACCAACCACCCGCGGGTCGGGCAGTCATGGGAGCAGGAGTACTACAACGGCCACGCGCAGGATCAATTCAAGTGATCGGCGTGTTCGGAACGAACGCGGTGCTCACGCAGGAGACGACGCCGCTCGAGCCAGGGACTGTCGACCGCAAGCTGTATGTCCGCGGCGTCGGAACGGAGCTCGAACAGACCGAGAAAGGCCCGAACGAGCGCAACGAACTCGTTTCCTTCACAAGCAGCTAGCAAGCGCCGGGCACTTGGCCCGCGACAAGGGCAGCGAACCTTTAACTCCACCGGCTGGCTGTCAGGCGTCTGCGCGAACTCTGGCCCAAGCAAGCCAACCGCGATCTGACGGTCAGGTAGCTGCGCCGCTCGGTGGCTTCGGGCTTCACTCATTAACTCTGGCCCAGGCCGTGCACGCAGTTCCGAACGAGCGCTTTATGAACAGCCGCGGGCAAGCGTGGTGCCGGAGAGCGTGCGAGTGTCGAGCCGCCAGAGCGATGTGCAGTTGTTGCCCGCCGTCTCATCGGCGAACGGACGCGCCGTCAAGTACAGAGCCTTCCCGTCATGCGACCAGGCGACGCCCCCTGCCTCACGTCCGATACGCAGCGGCGAACGCCGGACGCTGCCAGTGCCGAGGTTGACGACGATCAACCGTGCCGAGGCGAGCGCGATAGCCTTGCCGTCTGGCGACCAGGCGAGGTTACAGCCGGTCAGATGCTCAGCGACCGTGCGACTTGTACCTCCCACCGCTGAGGCGACGACTAGGTCGGATCGGTTCCCGTTCTCCTTGGAAACGAGGTACGCAAGCGACCTGCCGTTCGGCGACCAAGCGAGGCAGCCACCAGCGGCGCCAATCTTGCGGGCATCCGCCCCCGACGACGTTGCGACCCAGACCCCGCTCGCGCTCGCCCAGCCGACTCGCCGCCCGTCTGGCGACAGGGCAGGGTGCTGCCCGCCCCGAACCGTGTCACTTTGCGTGTACCGAGATCCACGACTGTAAGCGGGCCGCCGCCTGCCCTCCGCCCACCGCCACGCGATTCCGCCTATCGAGAATTCCTGATCGGCCACGGTCGCGATCTTCTTGCGCTTTCCATCTGCAGTGAGCAAGAACAACGTGTAGTTCGAATCGACAACGATTCCGAGCCGTGTCCACGCGATCTGGCCGATCCCATTCGCGAAGCTCGGCCCGAAGACATGCGCTCCGCTCCCATCCGGGCTCGCGACCCAAACGCGCCAGGTCGAACCCTCGACCCACGCGAGCTGCTTGCCGTCCGGCGAGATCGTCGGATAGACCGGCTCAAGAGCCTCGTACGACGAACTGGCCGAAACGGAGAGCGCGCCCGATAGGAGACAGAGCACCGCCGCAGCCACACAAAACAAGAAGCGTAGAGGCATCGCGGGAGAGCATGACCACATCCGCGACATTCAACAAGCCACCTTCAGTAACAGGTCGCACCTGCTCTACACCGTTCACAGGAACCGCCCGGCTAACCGAAACACTTGTGGCCGATCGCGTTGGCCGCCCAGCCCGCCCCATGTGCGCCCGATCCCGAATTCTCTCTAGGCGACGTTCGTCGCCCAGTCGCCGTAGAGCGACGAGTAGAGGCCCGCCGCGGCGAGGAGCTCGTCGTGCGTGCCCTGCTCGACGATCTGCGCCGTGCTCGAGCACGACGATCAGGTCGGCGTCGCGGATCGTCGAGAGGCGGTGCGCGATGATGAACGCGGTGCGGCCGTGCAGCAGCCGCCGCAGCGCCGCGCTCGATCTTCCGCTCGGTGCCGATGTCGACCGAGCTCGTCGCCTCGTCGAGGATCAGGATGCGCGGGTCGGCGAGCAGCGCGCGCGCGAACGCGACGAGCTGGCGCTGGCCGAGCGAGAGCCGCGTGCCGCGCTCGCCGAGCTGCGTGTCGTAGCCGTCCTCGAGCCGCGCGACGAACTCGTCCGCGCCGACGGCGCGCGGCCGCGGCGACGATCTCCTCGCGGCGTCGCGTCGGGCCGGCCGAAGGCGATGTTCTCGCGCACCGTGCCGGCGAAGAGGAAGCCCTCCTGCGGCACGATGCCGAGCTGGCGGCGCAGCGACGCCTGCGTCGACGTCGCGCAGGTCGACGCCGTCGACCGTGATCCGGCCCTCGGTCGGGTCGTAGAAGCGCGCGAGCAGCTTCGCGATCGTCGACTTGCCGGCGCCCGTGTGGCCGACGAGCGCGACGGTCGTCCCGGCGGGCACGTCGAGGTCGATCCCGTGCAGCACCTCGGGCCGCGGCCGTAGGCGAAGCGGACGTCCTCGAAGGCGACGTGCCCGCGCGATCGTGCCGAGCTCGCGCGCGTCCGGCGCGTCGCGCACCTCGGGCTCCTCGTCGAGCAGGTCGATGATCTTGTCGAGCGCGGCGACGGCCGAGAGGAACTGCTGTAGAGCTGCGAGAGCTGCTGCACCGGGTCGAAGAAGTTCGCGAGGTAGCAGAGGAACGCGACCAGCGTCCCGATCGTCATGTCGCCGTGGAAGACGAGCCAGCCGCCGTAGCCGAGCACGATCGCGGTCGCGGCCGTCGAGAGCAGGTCGACGAACGGGAAGTAGAGCGCCGTTCAGGACGACCGTCTGCATGTTCGCGTCGCGGTAGCGCGTCGTTGACGTCGCGGAAGTGCTCGCTGGCCGCGCGCTCGCGCGTGAACGACTGGATCACCCGCATGCCCGCGATGTCCTCGGCGAGCGTCGCGGTGACCGTGCCGAGCGTCTCGCGCACCGCGCCGGTAGGCGCGGGCCGAGTGCTTGCGGAACCAGCGCCGTCGCGAGCGCCATCAGCGGCATCACGGCCAGCGTCGCGAGCGCGAGCCGCCAGTCGAGGAAGAAGAGCAGCGACCGCCGTGCCGACGCAGCGTCAGCGTGTTCTGGACCAGGGTCGTGACGCCGTCGGTGACGAGCTGGTCGAGCGCCTCGACGTCGTTCGTGATCCGGCTGATGATCACGCCGGCGCGGTTGCGCTCGTAGAAGCCGAGCGAGAGCCGCTGCAGGTGGCGGAAGAGGTGGTTGCGCAGGTCGGCGAGCATCCGCTCGCCGGTCCAGCCGGTGAAGTAGGTCTGCGCGTAGCGCGAAGGCGAGGCCGAGCGACGCCCGCCGCGACGAACGCGATCGACGAGCCAGCCGAGCGTGCGAGGTGCGCCGTGCCGTGACCGTCGTCGATCGCGAGCTTGAGCAGGTACGGCGGGGCGAGCGCGCGGCGGTCGCGGCGAGCAGCGAGAGGATCGCGAGCGCGATGCGCGCCTTGTACGGGCGGCGAGGCGGTCGAGCGCGCGGAGGCGGCGCCGCGTCGCGCGCCAGCGACCAGTCCTCGACCTCGCGCGCCGCGCGCGTGCTCAGGTGGCAGCCGGGCTGCTGGACCTCACGCGACCTCCTCCGCTCGATGGACGCGCGCTCGAGCAGGCCGTGCTCGTAGATCTCGCGGTAGACGTCGTTCGTCGTCGACGAGGTCGTCGTGCGTGCCGCGCGCGGCGACGCGGCCGGCGTCGAGGACGACGACCTCGTCGGCGAGCGCGATCGTCGAGAGGCGGTGGGCGATGATGATCGTCGTCCGGCCGCGCATCGCCTCGCGCAGGCCGGCGCGGATCTTCGCCTCGGTCGTCGCGTCGACCGAGGCGGTCGCGTCGTCGAGGATCAGGATCCGCGGGTCGACGACGAGCGCGCGCGCGATCGCGATCCGCTGGCGCTGGCCGCCCGAGAGCGTGATGCCGCGCTCGCCGATCACCGTGTCGTAGCCCTCGGGCAGCGCCGCGACGAACTCGTGCGCCTGGGCGAGCCGCGCCGCGTGCTCGACCTCCTCGTCGGTCGCGTCCGGCGCGCCGAAGGCGATGTTCTCGCGCACGGTCGCCGAGAAGAGGAACGGGTCCTGGGCGATCGACGCCGATCTCGCGGCGCAGCGACGGAGCGTCACGTCGCGGACGTCGGCGCCGTCGATCGAGACGCGGCCCGCGCTGGACGTCGTAGAAGCGCGGCACGAGCGACGGCGAGCGTCGTCTTGCCGGAGCCGGTGTGGCCGATCAGCGCGACGATCCGGCCGGCGGCGAGCTCGAGGTCGACGTCGTCGCAGCACCGGGCGCTCGGCGTCGTAGCCGAACGTGACGTCCTCGAAGCGGACGCGGCCCGGCCCCGCCGGCAGCGTCGCGCGCGTCCGGCGCGTCGCGCGATGTCCTCGGGCTCGTCGATCACCTGGAAGATGCGCTCGCCCGACGCGGTCGCGCGCTGCGCCTGGCCGATCCACATGCCGAGCGCGCGCAGCGGCAGCACGAGCATCGCGAGGTAGAGGTTGAAGCGCGACGAAGTCGCCGAGCGAGAGCGATGCCGTGCGACGACCATGCGCGCCGCCGACGAGCAGGACCGCCGCCTGCGCGAGCAGCGGCAGGAACGCGAGCAGCGGCACGTAGAACGCGCGCTGCCGGTTCGCCTTCACGGTCTGCTCGAAGACCGCCTCCGAGCGCTGCTCGAACTTCGCCTGCTCGGCGTGCTCCTGCGCGAACGACTTGACGACGTGGACGCCGACGATGTTCTCCTCGGCGACCGTCGCGACGTCGGCCATCTTCTGCTGGACGTCGCGCAGCAGCGGGTGCGAGACGTGGCTGTAGCGGTAGGCGACGGCGATCAGCACCGGCGCGATCGCGAGCGAGATCAGCGCGAGCTTCCACGAGATGAGGAAACGACGATCCCGACGCCGACGACCGTGAGGATGTGCTGGAAGAAGAAGATCAGCCCGTAGCCGAGGAAGAAGCGGACGCCCTGCAGGTCGACCGTCGCGCGCGACATCAGCTGGCCGGTCTGGTGGCGGTCGTAGAAGCCGAACGAGAGGCGGACGAGCTTCGCGTAGATCGCCGTGCGCATGTCCATCTCGACCTCGAGCGCCTGCTTGCCGGCGATGAGCCGGCGGCCGGCCATCATCGCCGCGCTCACGACGCCGAGCACGAGCGACGGCGCCGACGAGCCACGGAGCCGGCTGCGGTCGTCGTGCGCGGAGCGACGCCGACGACGCTGCCGGTCAGCAACACGCGACGAGCGCGGCCGCCTGCGATCCCGATCGCGAGCACGACCGAGACGACGCGTCGAGCCTTGTACGGGCGGAGAAAGCCGAGCAGGCGGACGAAGGTCGTGCGATAGCGCGGCGTGTCGCCTCGGTCACCCAGGTTGAGGGTACCGGGCGCCAGCGTCGCTGCCAGCTCTGCGCGGACAGCGCGGCCGCGTCGGCGACGCGCGCGCGGTTCGCGGGCACGTTGAGCCAGCCGCTCGCGCCCGACGGGTGCGGGAGCGGGATCGCGACCGCGCCGCGTCGAGCTCGTAGCGCTCGCCGACGCGCTCGGTCACGCTGCGTCGACGCCGAGCAGCCGCCGCGCCGCGAGGCCGCCGACGGTCACGATCAGCCGCGGCCGCAGCAGCGCGCAGCTCCTGCTCGCGCCAGAGCTCGCAGAGCCGCTGCTCCTCGCGGCGTCGGCGTGCGGTCGCCGCGGCCCGACGCGGCCGTGCCCGGGTAGCAGCGCGTGACCGACGCGCAGTAGAACGTCGCGTAGAACGTCGTCCTCGTCGAGCTCGAGCCAGCGGCGCAGCGTCTGCCCGGCCCGGCCGCGCCACGGCCGGCGCTCCTCGCCCTCGACGATCCCGGGCGCCTGCCCGAAGCAGGTACGCGCGCTGGCCCCGCCGGGCGCGAGCACGGGCCGCGACTCGAGCGGGTAGCCGGCCTCGGCGCAGCGCGCGGCAGACGCGCGTGCGTCGCGCTTGCAGCGACGGCGAGCGAGCGGTAGCGCCGGACGCGGCGCGCGAGTCACTGCGGCGAGCGCACCGACGACGAACCAGCGGCCCGCGTGAGCACCTCGCCGCCGCCGAGCTCGTCGGCCAGCGCCTGCCGGCTCGAAGCAGCGCTTGTAGACCTGCCAGCGGGAGCCGTCCTCGAGCACCCGCTCCTGCCACTCCGCGTCGACCTCCGCGTGCGGCCCGCGACGCGTCGACGACGACGAGCTCCGGCGCGACGCGCCGCGCCTCGGCGAGGAAGCGCGCCGCTCGGCTCCTCGAGGTGGCCGTAGAAGTGGCTCGGTGAACACGCGGTCGAAGCTGCCGTCGGCGAACGGCAGCGCGAGTGCGTCGCCCTGGACGAACGTCGCGCTCGGCGCCGTGCCGCGGCGCATCCTCCAGCATCGCGCGCTCTGGTCGAGCCCGACGATCTCGCCGCGGCAGATGCCGGGTCAGGAAGCCGGTGCCGCAGGCGACGTCGAGCGTCCGCGCCGGCGGGAGCGCGCCGAGCGCGGCCGTCGAGCTCGTCGAGCTCGTCCTCCCAGCCCGGCCGGTCGCGGTCGGCGAAGAGGCCGCGCCGAGCCACCAGTCGTCGTACTCCGGCGCGCGCCGGTCGTAGTACTCCTTCACCGCTCCTAGAGTACGGGCGTGCTGCCGCTCGAGTCGGTTCCGAACTTCTCCGAAGGGCGCGACCGCGGCGACGATCGAGGCGATCGGCGCGGCGCTCGGCCGCGCACGCCGGCTGCTCGACGTCCACTCCGACGCCGATCACAACCGCTCGGTCTTCACGCTCGTCGGCGAGCGAGCGACGAGCTGGCCGACGCGCTGCTCGCAGGGATCGCGGCGGCGCGCGAGCGCGATCGACCTGCGCGCGCACGACGGGGCGCATCCGCGGATCGGCGCCGCCGACGTCGTGCCGATCGTGCCGATCCGGCCGGAGGACATGGAGCGGGCGCGCGCGGCCGCGCCGGCCGTCGGCGAGCGCATCGGCGCCGAGCTCGGGCTGCCGGTGTTCCTCTACGCGCCGCCCGAGCGCGGGCCGGCGTTCTACCGGCGCGGCGGCCCGGACGGAGCTCCAGCGCCGCGTCGACGCGGGCGAGCTCGTGCCCGACTTCGGCCCGCGCGGCTCGCACGAGCGGCGGGCGGCGTCATCGTCGGCGCGCGGCGGCCGCTGATCGCGTTCAACGTCGATCTGCGCGGGCGACGTCGAGGTGGCGCGGGCGGTCGCGGCGGCCGTGCGCGAGTCGGGCGGCGGTTTTCCCGGCGTGCGGGCGCTCGGCCTCGACGCTGCCAGCGCGGGGCGCGTCCAGGTGACGCATGAACGTCGAGGACTGGAGCGCGCCGCGCTGCACGAGATCGTCGCGCGGATCGAGCGCCGAGGCCGCGGCGCGCGGCGCCGAGGTCGGCGAGCTCAGAGCTCGTCGGCCTGCTGCCGGCCGGCGGCGCGCGGCGCGCGGCCGGGCCGCTCCGCATCGCCGGGTTCGACGCGTCGCGCGTGCTGGAGCTGCGGCTCCTCGACGGACTGAGGCGATCGCGCGGGCGCGCGCGAGGGCCAGACTCGAACGCGGGCTAGACTCGCCGCGTGTCCGACCCTGTGCCCGACCCCGTGCTGCTGACCGGAGACGACCTGACGGTCGACGACGTCTGGGACGTCGCCGTCGGCGGCCGCGCGGCCGCCCTGACCGACGCGGCCGCGGGAGCAGATGGCCGCGGCGCGCGCGCTCGTCGAGCGCGCAGCGCGCGCGAGCACACCTACGGCGTCAACACCGGTTTCGGCCGGTTCGTCTCGCAGCGCGATCCCCGAGGAGCTGGCCGAGGAGCTGCAGCTGCGCCTGCTGCGCAGCCACGCCTGCGGGGTCGGCGAGCCGTATCCCGACGACGTCGTTCGCGCGGCGATGCTGCTGCGCGCGAACGCGCTGGCCAAGGGGTACTCCGGCGCGCGCGTCGAGACGGTCGAGCTGCTGCTCGCGTGCCTCGAACGCGCGGCGTCGCTGCCGCACGTTCCCGCGCGCGGCTCGGTCGGCGCGAGCGGCGACCTCGCGCCGCTCGCGCACCTGGCGCTGCCGCTCGTCGGCGAGGGCGAGGCCTGCGTCGGCGGCGAGCGCCTCGACGGCGCCGACGCGCTCGCGCGCGCCGGGCTCGAGCCGGTCGCGCTCGCGGCGAAGGAAGGGCTCTCGCTGATCAACGGCACGCAGTTCATGGCGGCGATGGCGGCGCTCGGGCTCGTCCGCGCCCGGCGGCTCGCGCGGGTCGGCCGACTGTCGCGTGCGCGCTGTCGCTCGAGGCGCTGCAGGGCTCGCCGACCGCTTCATCCCGCAGATCCACGCGCTGCGCCCGCTCGCGCGGCCAGGTCGAGTCGGCGCGCGAACGTGCGCGCGCTGCTCGAGGGCTCCGCGATCATCGAGTCGCACCGCTGGTGCGACAAGGTGCAGGACGCCTACTCGCTCCGCTGCGCGCCGCAGGTGCACGGCGCGACGCGCGACCTGCTCGACTACGTCGAGTGCACGGTCGCGATCGAGCTCAACGCCGCCACCGACAACCCGCTCGTCCTCGTCGAGGACGAGATGCTCGTCTCGACGGCAACTTCCACGGCCAGCCGCTCGCCTTCGCGCTCGACGCCCTCGCGATGGCGGTCGCCGAGCTCGCGAACATCTCCGAGCGCCGCGTCGAGCGGCTCGTCAACCCGGCCTCTCGGACGGCCTCCCGCCGTTTCTCACCGCGACGGCGGCCTCAACTCGGGCTTCATGATCCCGCAGTACGTGGCCGCCTCGCTCGTCTCCGAGAACAAGGTGCTCTGCCATCCCGCGAGCGTCGACTCGATCCCGACGAGCGCGGGCCAGGAGGATCACGTCTCGATGGGGAACGCCGCCGGGCTCAAGGCGCTGGCAGGTCCTCGCGAACACCGAGCGCGCGCTCGCGATCGAGCTGCTGGCGGGCGCGCAGGCGGTCGAGTTCCTCGCGCCGCTCGAGCCCGGGCGCGGCGCCGCGGCGACGCACGCGTTCGTGCGCACGTGTCCGCGCGGTCGGGACGACCGGCCGCTCCGCCGACATCGAGGCGGTCGCGGCGACATCCGCGACGGGTCGCTGGTGCCGCCGTCGAGGCCGAGGTGGGTGAGCTCGGTGAGCGAAGCGCCTCGCGCTGGGAGCGTCCCGTGGCGGCGCTGCCGAGTCATCCCTACCGGGACACGCTGCTCGTCTACGGCGGACTGTCGGTCGTGATCGTCCTCTTCGCCTGATCGCCGTTGCCCGGTCGTGAGACGCTGCGCGTCGTGGCGGTTGTGTTCTTCTTCGTCGCGTCGACTGACGCATACGCTGGCGTGCCAAGTGGAAGGCGCGTGCACGCGATCGATGGAGGTGA
>CAWAXB010000010.1:0-11437 GCA_963785895.1 uncultured Actinomycetes bacterium
TTGCCGCCGAGCGGGGCGGCGGTCAGCGGTCGCGCGCGCCGAGGTGCGAGTAGGCGAAGCGTGCCTTGTTCGGCAGAGGCCCAGCCCCTCGTCGACCTCTTGATGGTCCGCGAGAGGATTGGCTTCACCTTTCCCTCACGCGTCGTCGCGCTGGACGTTGCAGCCGAACAGGGCACATGCCGCAGGCGGTCGGAACCTGGATCTCCCAGGGCCGCCCCTCGAAGCGGTACTGGGTCGACGTCAGCGCGCCGAACGGGCAGAGCTCGATGACGTTGCCGTGAGAAGTGCGCCGCGGTACGGCTCGTCCTCGAAGGTCGCGATCACCGACTGCGCGCCGCGGTTGATGGCGACGAGCTGGCCGTCCTCGGCGACCATCCTCGGAGAAGCGGGTGCAGCGGTAGCAGAGGATGCAGCGCTCCCGGTCGAGCGCGATCAGCGGCGAGATCGGGATCGGCTTCTCGAACGTCCGCTTCGGGAACGTCATGCGCGTGTTCCCCGGCCCGTAGCGGAACGTCAGGTCCTGCAGCGGGCACTCGCCGCCCTTGTCGCAGACGGGGCAGTCGAGCGGGTGGTTGACGAGGATGAACTCGAGCGTCGCGTTCTGGCCCTCGGCCGCCTGCTGCGACGTGCGCGCGGTCTGCACGACCATGCCGTCCTGCGCGGTCAGCGTGCAGCCGGCCTGCAGCTTCGGCATGCCCTCGACCTCGACGAGGCACATGCGGCAGGCGCCGACCGGCGGCCCGAGCCGCGGCTCGTAACAGAAGACGGGGATCTCGATGCCGGCCGCCGCGGCGGTCTCGACCATGCCGGTGCCCTTCGCCACCTCGACGGTCCGCTCGTCGATCGTGACCGTGACGAGGTCGGTCATGCGGCGCCTCATGCCGGCATCCCCACGGCGAATGCGTGTGCATCTGGACGGGCGCGAGCACGTGGTCGAGCGACGACTCGCCGCCGAACGGGCAGCCGCCCTGGTCGATGTGCGCCTGGAACTCGTCGCGGAACTTCGCGACGTAGCTCGCGATGATGATCGCGTCGGAGTCGCCGAGCGGGCAGAGGCACTTGCCGTTGATCCGGTCGCAGACGTCGAGCAGCAGGTCGAGGTCGGCCTGCGTTGCGCGGCCGTCCTCGAGCTTGCGCAGGATCGCCGTCAGCCAGCGTGTGCCCTCACGGCACGGCGTGCATTTGCCGCACGACTCGTGCTCGTAGAACTCGGAGAAGCGGATGCCGAGCTGCACGATGCAGCAGCGGTCGTCGAGCACGACGATCCCCGCCGAGCCCATCGCCGTGCGCAACTGCGCGAGCGAGTCGAAGTCGTAGCCGACGTCGATCTCGTCCTTCGTCAGGATCACGGTCGACGAGCCGCCCGGCACGACGGCCTTCAGCTCGCGGCCCGTCGGCGATGCCGCCGGCGAGGTCGTAGATGATGTCGCGCAGCGACATGCCCGGCTCGATCTCGTAGTTGCCGCCGTTCACGACGTTGCCGGAGACCGAGACGACGCGCGTGCCGCGCGTGTTCTCGACGCCGAGCTTCGCGTACTCCGCGCCGCCCATCGCGATGATCGGCGGCGACGGTCGCGATCGTCTCGACGTTGTTGACGACGGTCGGCGAGGCGTAGAGGCCGGAGATCGCCGGGAACGGCGGCTTCGAGCGCGGCTGGCCGCGCTTGCCCTCGAGCGACTCGAGCAGCGCCGTCTCCTCGCCGCAGATGTATGCGCCGGCGCCGCGGTGCACGACGATCGTCACGTCGCCGCGGATCTCGGGCCGGTCATTCAGCTCCTCGAGCGCGTCGACGAGGATCTCGTACGGCCCGGAGTACTCGCCGCGGATGTAGACGAAGACGTGCTGGCAGTCGATCGCGTGCGCGGTGATCAGGCAGCCCTCGATGAAGCGGTGCGGGACGCGCGAGAGGATCTCGTTGTCCTTGAAGCTGCCCGGCTCCGACTCGTCGGCGTTGACGACGAGGTAGTGCGGCTTCGGCGATCTGCTCCTTCGACGGCACGAACGACCACTTGCGGCCGGTCGGCGAAGAACGCGCCGCCGCGTCCGCGCAGCTCGGAGGTGATCAGCTCCTCGGTCACCTCGGCCGGCGTCATCGCGCGCGCCTTCGCGAGCGCCTGGTAGCCGCCGACGGCCTCGTACTCGCGCGAGGTCGTCGTCGCGTCCGCGAGGACGATCTGCTCGACGCTAGTCGCCACGCTCAGCTCCTCGACGATCGCCGGCACGTCGTCCGCGCTTGACGTGCGTGCGGTAGTGGTGGTCGACCGCGACGATCGTCGCCCAGCCGCAGCCGCCCAGGCACTCGACGTCGCGCAGCGTCACCTTGCCGTCGGCGCTCGTCTCGCCGGCGCGGCAGCCGAGCTCCGCTCGAACGCCTCGACGACCTGCTGCGCGCCGACGACGCGCACGAGACGTTCGTGCACACCTCGACGAGGTGCTCGCCGACCGGCGCCAGGTGGAACTGGTCGTAGAACGAGGCGATCGACTTGACGTACGCGGGCGTCACCTCGAGCGCGTCGGCGACCTCGCGCAGCACGTCGGGCGACAGCCAGCCGTGCTCGTCCTGCGCGAGCCGCAGCGCCGGCAGCACCGCGCTCTCGCGAGTCGGCCGGGTACTTCGCGCGCTCCTCCTGGATCGCGTCGTACAGGCGTCACCGGTCGACCTCGCCCATCACGGTGTCGAGCGAGCCGACGATCGCGATCATGTCGGCGATCAGCGCGTCGTGTCATGCACGTCGCGGTCGCCTCAGCGCGACGAACGACGGCGCGCGGAACTTGACGCGCCACGGCTTCGGGCCGCCGTCGGAGCAGATGTAACAGCCGAGCTCGCCGCGCGGCGACTCGATCGCGAAGTAGACCTCGCCCTCGGGGACGCGGAAGCCCTCGGTGACGATCTTGAAGTGGTGGATCAGCGACTCCATCGACGTGTGCAGCTCGTGCGCGCGGCGGCAGGACGACCTTGCGGTCGTCGGCGATCCACGGCTCGCCCTCCATGTTCTCGAGGCGGTCGAGGCACTGCTCGACGATGCGCACCGACTCGCGCATCTCGTCCATGTGCACGCGGTAGCGCGCGTAGACGTCGCCCTCGGGGAAGACGGGGACGCGGAAGTCGACCTGGTGGTAGGCGAGGTACGGCTCGCGCTTGCGGAGGTCCCAGTCGACGCCCGAGGCGCGCAGCACCGGGCCGGACTGGCCGAGCGCGATCGCGTCGTCGGCGCGAGAGCAGGCCGATCCCCTCGGTGCGCTCGAGCCAGATCTTGTTGCGCGTCAGCAGCGTCTCGTAGTCGTCGATCGCCTTCGGCATCCACTCGCAGAACTTGCGCGCCTCGGGATAGAAGCCGCGCGGGATGTCCTCGGCGAGGCCGCCGACCTGGAAGTAGCGCGTGTGCATGCGGTAGCCGGTGACGAGCTCGAACAGGTCGAGGATCATGCTCGCGCTCGCGGAACGCGTACCAGAACATCGAGATCGCGCCCAGCTCGAGCGCCGACGTACCGAGCCAGACGAGGTGCGAGTGGATGCGGTTCAGCTCGCAGAGGAGCGTGCGCATCCACGTCGCCTTCGGCGGGATCTCGAGGTCGAGCAGCTTCTCGACGGCGCCGACGAACACGTACTCGTTGTTCTGGAACGAGACGTAGTCGATGCGCTGCGGATACGTGATGCACTTCCACCACGTCTTCTGCTCCATGTTCTTCTCGAAGCCGGTGTGCAGGTAGCCGATCGACCGCCTCGAGGCCGGTGACGTCCTCGCCGTAGAGGTCGACGATCAGCCGCAGCACGCCGTGCGTCGACGGGTGGTTCGGGCCGAAGTTGACCGTCATGATGTCGCCGGTCGCGCGCAGCTCCTGCGGCGTCGTCAGGACGCGTCGGGATCGGCTGCGGGATCCGCGTGCCCTCGTAGATCGGCGTGCGCCGACGCGCCGGTGCGGTCGCGGTCCATCAGCCTCTCCCGAGAAGCGCACGGGCTCGCCGCCGAGCGGATAGTCCTTGCGCAGCGGGTGCCCTTCCCAGTCGTCGTCGAGCAGGATCCGCTTCAGGTTCGGGTGGCCGTCGATCGCGATGCCCATCAGGTCGAACGCCTCGCGCTCGTGCCAGTCGGCGGTCGGCCAGACCGCGGATCACGGTCGGCACCGGCTCGCCTTCGTCGAGCCAGGTCTGCAGGCGCACGCGCCGCGGGCCGCTCCGCGATCGCGAGCAGGTGGTAGTTCATCGCGAACCGCTTCGGCTTCGCGAGCGGCACGACCTGGTAGCCCTGCGTCATCGGCGTGTTCAGGTCGCGCCCGGCCGGCGTGCCGATGTAGCCCGAGACGCCCGCGTCGCCCCAGCCGAGGTAGTCGACGGCGGTGATGTCGGAGAGGAAGTTGAAGCCGTCCTCGTCGCGCAGGTG
Source organism: uncultured Actinomycetes bacterium (assembly GCA_963785895.1). Classification (GTDB taxonomy): domain Bacteria; phylum Actinomycetota; class Thermoleophilia; order Gaiellales; family Gaiellaceae; genus PALSA-600. The sequence continues at coordinate 4,384 of CAWAXB010000010.1, forward strand.
CGTCGCCGCGCTCGACCAGCTGCTCGGGCTCGACGACGATCGTCGTCTCGCCGTGCGCGTCGTTCACCTCGACCAGGCCCGGGAACGCGCTTCGAAATCGCTCACGTGGCGACGCTCCGCAGCTCGTACGCGGGCGGGACGCCGGCCTTGACCGCCTCGTGCAGGCGGACGATTCCCTCGATCAGCTGCTCCGGCCGCGGCGGGCAGCCGGGCACGTAGATGTCGACGGGCACGATCTTGTCGACCGACTGGACGATCGCGTAGTTGTTGAACATGCCGCCCGAGCTGGCGCAGGCGCCCATCGCGATCACCCATTTCGGCTCGAGCATCTGGTCGTAGATCTGGCGCAGCGGCGCGGCCATCTTGTGCGAGACGCGGCCGGAGACGATCAGCAGGTCGGCCTGGCGCGGCGAGCCGCGGAACGGCTCCATCCCGAACCGCGCGATGTCGTAGCGGCTGGCGACGATCGACATCATCTCGATCGCGCAGCAGGCGAGCCCGAACGTGTCGGGCCACATCGAGTTCGTCTGCGCCCAGGCGACGGCTTTCGCGAGCGTCGTCAGCCCGACCTTCTGCTCGAGGTCGTTGACCTCTTCCTCGAAGTTGCTCGGCCCTTTCGTCGGCCAGAGCAGGCGCTCCGACTTCAGGCCCGAGATCGCGCAGCCGCTTGCCGTCTAGTGCCATTCGAGCGCGCCCTTCCGCCAGATGTAGACGTAGGCGACGAGCAGGATCAGCAGGAAGGCGAGGAACTCGAAGAACCCGAACCAGCTCAGCAGGTGGAGGATCACCGCGAGCGGATAGAGAAAGACGATTTCGATGTCGAAGAGGATGAAGAGCATCGCGGTGAGGTAGAAGCTGACGGTGAAGCGCTGGCGCTGCGGCGGGCCCTGGGAGACGCCGGACTCGAACGGGATCGTGCGTGCGCGCACACGGCGATGCGGCCGCTGCGCGAACACGAAGCTTCCGATAATCATCGTCGCCGGGATCGCGAGGGCGAACACCCCGTAGATCGCAAACGGCAACCAGTCGTTGAACAACGCTGCCTCCCTAGGGACGGTCCGCGGCGGACGCTAGCAGGATGATTCGAGGTGACACGAACGGAACCGGAACTCGTGGTGGAATGCCTGATCTACGTGTCACGAAGTTACAACCAGACAGCACGCGGTACACTTTCCGCAGATGGCCACGATCGAGACCGCAGAGCCCGCACCGGCGACGTCGTCACCCTCACCGAGGGTGCCGCGGCGAAGGTCGCACGCCTGATGGCCGAGGAGCCGGCGGGCGAGGCCGAGGTGCTGCGCGTCGCGATCCAGGGCGGCGGCTGCAGCGGCTTCGAGTACGCGCTCGGGTTCGACCGGGGCGCCCAGGAGGGCGACGTCGAGCTCGAGTTCCACGGCATCAAGGTGGTCGTCGACCCGTTCAGCGCCCCGTATCTCCAGGGCTCGACGGTCGACTTCCTCGAAGGCCTCCAGGAGTCCGGCTTCAAGATCGACAACCCGAACGTCGCCTCCGCCTGCGGCTGTGGACACAGCTTCCAGGTCGAAGACGGCGAAGAGGCGCCCGAGGGCGCCGCGGGCTGCGGCACTCCCTGCCACTAACGGCCGCGAGCTCTCTTTAGCGAGGCGTAAGCACTCCCGCCCAGACGCGCGCAAGCGACGATGCGATAGAGGTGGTGCTCGGCGGTGTGAAAGGGAGACGCGGGAGGGGACGAGTGTCGGTTCGGGAGGTCAGAGTGGCGGGGCACGACGCGCTGATGCTGGCGATCGAAGTGCTGCAGCGCGCTCGTCGGGCTGACCGGCACGCGGGGATCTGGGAAGCCTCCGATGTGCAGTGGTGGTGGCGACGGCCTCGCCCCTCTGACGGACTCGCACAGCTCTTCTGGGTAGACGATCAGGGGCCAGTTGCTGGGGTGCTGCTTACGAGCGAGAGCGATGCCGACTGGCAGTGCGACCCGATCATTGTTCCGGGCGTATCGAGTCCCGAGCCAGAAGTTGTGTGGGCACGGGCATTGGAGGAAGTCGCGGTGCATGCAGTGGGCAAGGTTGGGGTGCCTGTGAGCGACGACGATGTCGCTTTCGTGGAGTTCGTCGAGGGCTCGGGTCTCGTCGCCGGGGAGAGAGACACGACTGCGTGGATGGATGCGGGTGATCGTCCAAGCCGGCAACCACTCGCCGATGGTTTCAGCCTCGTCGACCGCAGGCAGCGAAGAAGCACGCCTCATCCCATGCGTCACCGCAATGGCGACGCGGTTGAAGAGCGGCTTGGTCAGTGCCCGCTGTACGACCCGGGACTCGACCTGGCCGTGAAGACCGTCGATGGTCAGATCGCTGGATACTCGCTCTATTGGTTCGACCCGACGACCAAGGTGGGACTGGTCGAGCCCGTCAGGGTCGAGGACGAGCATCAACGGCGTGGCCTTGCGAGGGCGATGCTGAGCGAGGGAATCGATCGCCTTGCTGAGAAAGGCGCAGAGCGGGTGAAGATCAGTTACGGAACCGAAGCCGCGGCCGCCCTCTACCAGGGCGTCGGGTTTCATCCGACCTCAACCACGACCTGGTACGAATCACCGGGTTTCGGGAACCCGTTGATGCTCTAGAGGCTTGATGTGGGTTGGCCGTGCTTTTCGGGGATGTGTCAGACCAAGCAGGTCAGTCGGGGCGGGTGCAGTGCGTAGCGGTGTCTACGTGCAAGCCCGACCCGGCTGAGATGCGCCGTGTCGGACACACCAGCCGTGAGTGCGTCGAACCCACATCAAGCCTCTAGGTGTTGAGCCAGTTCGACCTGGCACGCGTTGGGCGCCGGCGTACGAGTCCGGCATACGCCTTCTCTGCATCTGTCGTCTCCTCCGCCACTCCGACGGAGTGGTGCGTCGCAATCTCCTCCACGGGGTAGCCGCCCCAGTCCGTGCCCGACTGATGTTCACGAGCGCCGATGGCGAGGACGACGCATGGCTCGTCACCTGCGCCGAGGATGATGTGCTTTGTCTGCGGAGGGCAGTGCACGAGATCCCACTTGTGCAGCGTCCGCTCCTGGCCCTCGACCAGCAGCAGCCCCTCGCCGGAGAGCACGAGGAAGTCTTCCTGGTCGGCTTCCCAGTGGTACATGCCCATCGCTTCACCCTTCGCGAGCACGTAGAGGTTCACGCCGACCTGGCGGAACTCCGCCTCATCCCCGAACGGGCAGACTGCTCCGCGGCCTTCGGCGTACCGCCAGCGGGCGTCCCGGCCGTTCACGACGAACCAGCCGGGCCCCGATCTGGACCAACCCGGTATCCGTCGATTCGAGGTGTGCTTCGGGAATCATGGGTCGAGTCGTCGGCCTATTCCTCGCCTTCCCAGTCCATGTATCGCCGCATCGTACAAACCGGCGTCGGCCAACAACTACGGGAGTGGCAGCTCGCCGCGACCGTCGATGCAGTCGGCGAGAAAGAGCGCCGTCCCGAGGTCACCTGTCCAGAGCGTGTAGCGGCCGCGCCCGTATCTCGCCCGGCTTTGCTCCACCTGACCCGCCGCGTGCACACCAAACGCGCGTGCTCGCGCAAGCCAGCGTTCGTCTCCCGTCCGTTCGAGCAGCGCCAGGAATGCGTAACCATTCCCCGCCGTGCCGTGGCAGAGGTTCGCGCCCTTGCGAAGCGGGCCGGCGTGCCACGTCAGCTCGCCGCCTGCGACTGCGAGCTGCTCGTCGAGAAACGGCGCGAGCGTCGCGACGATCCCGGGCGCGCCGTGGCACCACTGCGTGCGGATCTGTCCGTCGCGGCTCCCGTCGAGAGGTCTGCCAGGAAGCGCCGGCCAGTTGACGAGGCCGTCCTCCTCGACGGCGAAGGGCTCGAGCGTCGCCGAGACATCGGCGAGGTCGCCGAGCGCAAGCGCGCAGCCCGCGAACCCGTGGGCCGGGCCGAGGTAGCGCGTGCTCTGGCCGTACAGCTCCTGCGTCCAGAGGCCGTCCGCATCACGCCGCGAGCGCAGCCAGTCGAGGCTCGGCGTCACGTCGAAGCCGAGCTCGCGGCCCGCGAGGATCGTGCCCGGGCTGCCCCACATCAGCTCGCAGCGCTCGTCCTCGGCGTTTGCCGCGATCAGCTGCGCCAGCCGTTCGAGATTCGCCCGAGACGGGGCCAGCCTCTGGAGCACCAGCCGGATTCCCGTTTCGCCCATCCACAGGCTTCGCTCGGCGTTCGCGGAAAGTCCGGCGCGGACGCGAGCGAGTGTTCGAGATACGGAGCGTAGTCCCGCTGCAACTCGACGAAACCCCGTTGCGCGAGGCGGTGGAGCGCCGCCACGACCCCCGCGCCGCCGAGATACATCGTCCGAAACCGCGTTGCGGCCGAGTCACCGTCCTCGAAGTCGTCTGGGTGCATCGGCCACCCGTCGTCGAACGCGCGCTCTGCGTCGGCAACGATCGAGACGATCGCCGCCCGCGCCTTTCCGGCGTTCCAGGATTCGTCGATGAGCGAATCGTGCGCCTCGGGTGAGAACAGCATCGCGCGAGTGTATGGGCGGCCTCGCGATTCTCCGCTCCGCACGTCACACGGCAATCAGGTCGCACCTCGGTAGGCTCGTGCTGTGAGCGCGCTGCGGGTGGCGATCGTCGGTTCCGGGCCGGCCGGGTTCTATGCGGCCGATGTCCTGCTGCGGAGCGAAGATCCCAAGGTCGAGGTCGACATGATCGACCGGCTGCCGACGCCCTGGGGCCTCGTGCGCCTCGGCGTCGCGCCCGACCACGAGAACATCAAGGCCGTCTCGCGCGCGTTCGAAAGGACGGCCGCACGCCCCGGGTTCCGCTTCTTCGGCAACGTCGAGGTCGGACGCGACCTCTCGCACGCGGAGCTCGTCGAGGCCTACGACGCGGTTGTCTACAGCGTCGGCGCCCAGACCGATCGCCGGCTCGGGATCCCCGGCGAGGATCTGCCCGGCTCGTGGCCCGCCACCGCTTTCGTTGCCTGGTACAACGGCCATCCCGACTTCCAGGAGCTCGAGTTCGACCTCTCGCACGAGCGGGCGGTGGTGATCGGGAACGGCAACGTCGCAGTCGACTGTGTCCGGATGCTCGCGCTGACGGCCGGGGAGCTGGCGACGACCGACACGACAGACGAGGCGATCGACGCAATCGCCGGCTCCGCGGTCAAGGAGATCGTGATGCTCGGCCGGCGCGGCCCGGTGCAGGCGGCGTTCACGCCGCCGGAGGTGAAAGAGCTGGGCGAGCTCGCGGGAGCCGACGTGATCGTCGACCCGGCCGACCTCGAGCTCGACGAGGCGAGCGAGCGTGAGCTGGCGGCCGACCAGCAGCGCGCCGGCCGCAATCTCGAGCTCCTGCGCGAGTACGCGCAGCGCACACCCGAAGGCAAGCCGCGACGGCTCGTCTTGCGCTTCCTGTCGTCACCGGTCGCGATCGTCGGCGGCGAGCGCGTCGAAGGGATCGAGGTCGTCCGCAACGAGCTCGTCGAGGAGAACGGTCGCATCGTCGCGCGCCCCACCGGGGAGACCGAGGTCATTCCGTGCGGCCTCGTGCTGCGCAGCGTCGGCTACAAAGGCGTGCCGCTGCCGGGCGTGCCGTTCGACGAGCGGCGCGGGACGATGCCGAACGAAGTCGGCCGCGTGCAGGGCGCCGAGCGCACGTACTGCGCCGGCTGGATCAAGCGCGGCCCGAGCGGCGTGATCGGCACGAACAAGAAAGACGCGACCGAGACGATCGAGGCGCTGCTGGCCGACGGGCGCGCCGGGCGTCTGACCCGAGCAAGTAACGGTCTGTTACTTGAGGACGTGCTGACCGAGCGTGGAGCCGACTTCGTCGAGTACGCCGGCTGGCAGGCGATCGACGTCGCCGAGCGCAGCGCCGGCGAACCGCTCGGCCGGCCGCGCGTGAAGCTGCACACGTGGGACACGCTGCTGCACGTTGGCCGGCGCGGCGCGTAGACCCGTCAACTACTCTTCGAACGTGAACGACACGGCACAGCGGCAAGAGCTCTGGGGCGGCGAGACGACCAAGGCGATCGGGAACTTCCCGGTCTCCGGCGAGCCGATCCCTGCGTCGGTCGCCCGGTGGCTCGGCCGGATCAAGGCCGCCGCCGCGCGCGTCAACGGCGAGCTGGGGCTGCTCGACTCCGAGAAGGCAGAGCGCATCGCGGCCGCCGCCGACCGTGTCGCGGCCGGCGAGCTCGACGACCAGTTTCCGATCGACGTGTTCCAGACCGGCTCGGGAACCTCGTCGAACATGAACGCCAACGAGGTGATCGCCACCCTCGCCGGCGACGGGGTGCATCCGAACGACGACGTCAACATGGGGCAGAGCTCGAACGATGTCTTCCCGTCTGCTGTGCACCTGGCTGCGCTCGACGAGACGATCAACGATCTGCTCCCTGCGCTCGACGGCCTGGCCGTCACGTTGCAGGCGAAGGCCGACGAGTTCGCCGACGTCGTCAAGTCCGGCCGCACCCATTGGATGGACGCGACCCCGGTGACGCTGGGCCAGGAGTTCGGCGGTTACGCCGCGCAGGTGCGCGAAGGGCATGCGCGCGTGTCGGCGTCGCTCGAGCGGCTCGGCAAGATCCCGCTCGGCGGGACGGCCGTCGGCACCGGCATGAACACGCACCCCGAGTTCGCCGAGCGCGTTCGCGCGCTGCTCGTCGCCGGGAGCGGCCTGCCGATCTCTCCGCCGGCCAACCCGTTCGAGTCGCAGGCGGCCCGCGACGGGCTCGTCGAGGCGTCGGGTGCGTTGAAGACGCTCGCCGTCAGCCTCACCAAGGTCGCCAACGATCTGCGCTTCATGGGCTCGGGCCCGCGTGCCGGCCTGGCCGAGATCTTCCTGCCTGAGCTCCAGAAGGGCTCGTCGATCATGCCCGGCAAGGTCAACCCGGTCATTCCGGAGGTTGTCACGCAGGTGGCGGCACAGGTGATCGGCAACGACCAGGCGATCGCGATCGGCGGCATGCAGGGTCACTTCGAGCTGAACGTCTTCGTCCCGCTGATCGCGCGCAACCTGCTGCAGTCGATCAAGCTGCTCGCCGCGTCGTGCCGCCTGCTCGACACGAAGTGCGTCTCGGGCATCGAGGCGAACCGCG
>CAWAXB010000011.1:0-7218 GCA_963785895.1 uncultured Actinomycetes bacterium
TCCCGAACCGACACTCGTCCCCTCCCGCGTCTCCCTTTCACACCGCCGAGCACCACCTCTATCGCATCGTCGCTTGCGCGCGTCTGGGCGGGAGTGCTTACGCCTCGCTAAAGAGAGCTCGCGGCCGTTAGTGGCAGGGAGTGCCGCAGCCCGCGGCGCCCTCGGGCGCCTCTTCGCCGTCTTCGACCTGGAAGCTGTGTCCACAGCCGCAGGCGGAGGCGACGTTCGGGTTGTCGATCTTGAAGCCGGACTCCTGGAGGCCTTCGAGAAAGTCGACCGTCGAGCCCTGGAGATACGGGGCGCTGAACGGGTCGACGACCACCTTGATGCCGTGGAACTCGAGCTCGACGTCGCCCTCCTGGGCGCCCCGGTCGAAGCCGAGCGCGTACTCGAAGCCGCTGCAGCCGCCGCCCTGGATCGCGACGCGCAGCACCTCCGCCTCGCCCACCGGCTCCTCGGCCATCAGGCGCGCGACCTTCGCCGCGGCACCCTCGGTGAGGGTGACGACGTCGCCGGTGCGGGGCTCTGCGGTCTCGATCGTGGCCATCTGCGGAAAGTGTACCGCGTGCTGTCCTTAGTTGGAACTTCGTGACATGTAACAGGCATTCTCCAGGGTTCCGGTTCCGTTCGTGTCGCCTCAATCGATGGTGCTAGCGTCCGCCGCGGACCGTCCCTAGGGAGGCAGGTTGTTCAACGACTGGTTGCCGTTTGCGATCTACGGGGTGTTTGCCCTCGCGATCCCGGCGACGATGGTTATCGGGAGCTTCGTGTTCGCGCAGCGGCCGCATCGCCGTGTGCGCGCACGCACCACCCCGTTCGAGTCCGGCGTCTCCCAGGGACCGCCGCAGCGCCAGCGCTTCACCGTCAGCTTCTACCTCACCGCGATGCTCTTCATCCTCTTCGACATCGAAATCGTCTTTCTCTATCCACTCGCGGTGATCCTCCACCTGCTGAGCTGGTTCGGGTTCTTCGAGTTCCTCGCCTTCCTGCTGATCCTGCTCGTCGCCTACGTCTACATCTGGCGGAAGGGAGCGCTCGAATGGCACTAGACGGCAAGCGGCTGCGCGATCTGGGCCTGAAGTCGGAGCGCCTGCTCATGGCCGGCGAAAGGGCCGAGCAACTTCGAGGAAGAGGTCAACGACCTCGAACGAAGCTCGGGCTGACCACCCTCGAGAAAGCCGTCGCCTGGGCGCAGACGAACTCGATGTGGCCCGACACGTTCGGTCTCGCCTGCTGCGCGATCGAGATGATGTCGATCGTCGCCAGCCGCTACGACATCGCCCGGTTCGGCATGGAGCCGTTCCGTGGCTCGCCGCGCCAGGCCGACCTGCTGATCGTCTCCGGCCGCGTCTCGCACAAGATGGCCGCGCCGCTTCGCCAGATCTACGACCAGATGCTCGAGCCGAAATGGGTGATCGCGATGGGCGCCTGCGCCAGCTCGGGCGGCATGTTCAACAACTACGCAATCGTCCAGTCGGTCGACAAGATCGTGCCCGTCGACATCTACGTGCCCGGCTGCCCGCCGAGGCCGGAGCAGCTGATCGAGGGAATCGTCCGCCTGCACGAGGCCGTCAAGGCCGGCGTCCCGCCCGCCTACGAGCTGCGGAGCGTCGCCAAATGAGCGATTTCGAAGCCGTCCCGGGGCTGGTCGAGGTGAACGACGCGCACGGCGAGACGACGATCGTCGTCGAGCGCGAGCACCTGGCCGAGCGCGGCGGCGCACCTGCGCGACGAACACGGTTTCAACTTCCTCTCCGACATCACCGCCGTCGACTACCTCGGCTGGGGTGACGCGGGCGTCTCGGGCTACATCGGCACGCCGGCCGGGCGTGACCTGAACACGCCGATGACCCAGGGCTACCAGGCGCTGCCGCAGGCGAAGCCGAAGCGGTTCGCGATGAACTACCACCTGCTCGCGCTGCGCGAGCGGCCCCGGCGCGTCCGCCTGCAGACCTGGCTCGACGAAGGCGAAGCGGTCCGACCGTGATCGGGGTCTGGCCGACCGCCGACTTCCACGAGCGCGAGGCGTTCGACATGATGGGCATCGGCATCGACGGCCACCCGAACCTGAAGCGGATCCTGCTCGACGACGACTGGGACGGGCACCCGCTGCGCAAGGACTATCCCGCTCGGCGGCGAGCCCGTGCGCTTCTCGGAGGCCGTCTGATGGCAGCCGCGACCGAACGGCGCGCGGCGACCCGATCTACAGGCAGTCGCGGATCCCGCAGCCGATCCCGAGCGTCCTGACGACGCCGGAAGAGCTGCGCGCGACCGGCGACATGATGACGGTCAACTTCGGCCCGAACCACCCGTCGACGCACGGCGTGCTGCGGCTCGATCGTCGACCTCTACGGCGAGGACGTGACGGGGCTCGAGGCGGTCGTCGGCTATCTCCACACCGGCTTCGAGAAGAACATGGAGCAGAAGACGTGGTGGAAGTGCATCACGTATCCGGAGCGCATCGACTACGTCTCGTTCCAGAACAACGAGTACGTGTTCGTCGCCGCCGTCGAGAAGCTGCTCGACCTCGAGATCCCCGCGAAGGCGACCTGGATGCGCACGCTCCTCTGCGAGCTCAACCGCATCCACTCGCACCTCGTGTGGCTCGGTACCTCGGCGCTCGAGCTGGGCGCGATCTCGATGTTCTGGTACGCGTTCCGCGAGCGCGACCTGTGCTCGACCTGTTCGAGCTGGTCACCGGCGAGCGCATGCACACGCGCTACTTCCAGGTCGGAGGGCTCGCCGAGGACATCCCGCGTGGCTTCTATCCCGAGGCGCGCAAGTTCTGCGAGTGGATGCCGAAGGCGATCGACGACTACGAGACGCTCCTGACCCGCAACAAGATCTGGCTCGAGCGCACCCAGGGGATCGGGCTGCTCTCGGCCGACGACGCGATCGCGCTCGGCCAGTCCGGCCCGGTGCTGCGCGGCTCGGGCGTCGACTGGGACATCCGCAAGGCCGAGCCGTACCTGGCGTATCACCAGGTCGACTTCCGCGTCCCCGTGTACCCGGAGGGCGACGTCTACGCGCGCTACCGCGTGCACATGGACGAGATGCGCGAGTCGGTGCGCATCGTCGACCAGTGCCTCGACCGCCTCGAGAACATGGAGGGCGAGCCGTGGATCGCCGACGACCGCAAGGTCGTCCTGCCGCCGCGCGAGGAGCTGCACACGTCGATGGAGTCGCTGATCCACCATTTCAAGATCGTCACCGAGGGCTTCCGCGTCCCCGAGGGCGAGGCGTACGTCGCGATCGAGTCGCCGCGCGGCGAGCTCGGCTGTTACATCTGCTCGGACGGCGGCCCGAAGCCGTGGCGCGTCAAGTTCCGCGCCCCGTCATTCGTCGCGCTCGAGGCGGCCGCGACGATGATGCGGGGCGCCCTGATCGCCGACATGATCGCCGCCGTCGGCTCACTCGACACGGTCATGGGGGAAGTGGACAGATGACCTTGTACGAGGCGATCCAGGCAGAACGGGCGAAGTACCCGCCCGACTCGCGGAGCGCGGTGCTGCCGGCGCTCCGCCTCGCACAAGCTGAGCACGGCTGGCTGTCGCCGGACGTGCTGCGCGAGGTCGCCGACGCGCTCGAGGTGACTCCCGCCTACGTGAAGTCGATCGCCTCCTTCTACGACCAGTTCCACCTGGCACCCGTCGGCGAGCACCTGGTCGAGGTGTGCACCAACGTGTCGTGCGCCGTCGTCGGCGCACAGCAGGTTGTGGAGGCGTTCGAGTCGGAGCTCGGCTGCCGCGCCGGCGAGACGTCCGCCGACGGCAAGGTGACGCTGCGCGCCGTCGAGTGCCTCGGCGGTTGCGGCTGGGCGACGATCGTCGCCGTCGACAGCCACTACCGCACGCACGTCGGCGCCGGCGACGTGCCGGAGATCGTCGAGGAGCTCCGTGGCGAATAGCGTCGAGCAGATCGTCCTCGCGCGACGCGACGACGAGCCTGGCCGAGTACGAGGCGACCGGCGGCTACCAGGCGCTCGCAAAGGCGCGGGCGATGACGCCGGCCGAGGTGACCGACGAGCTGCTGGCCTCCGAGCTACGCGGCCGCGGCGGCGCGTTCTTCGCACCGGCCGCAAGTGGTCGTTCGTCCCGTCGAAGGAGAAGATCCCGAAGCCGCACTACCTCGTCGTCAACGCCGACGAGTCGGAGCCCGGCAGCTTCAAGGACAACGAGATCCTCTCGCGCGTGCCGCACCGCTTCATCGAGGGCTGCCTGATCACGGCGCACGCGATCGACTGCACGAACGTCTTCGTCTACATCCGCGGCGAGTACTCCGGCCCGTACGAGATCCTCGTCAACGCCCTCGAGGAGCTGAAGGATCGCCCCGAGCTGCGAGGCGACGTGACGATCGTCGTGCACCGCGGCGCCGGCGCCTACATCTGCGGCGAGGAGACCGCGCTGCTCGAGTCGCTCGACGGCCAGCGGGGACAGCCGCGCTCGAAGCCGCCGTTCCCGGCAATCTCCGGCCTCTACGCCTCGCCAACGGTCGTGAACAACGTCGAGACGATCACGACAGTCGCGCCGATCATCGCGATGGGCGGCGCGAACTACGCCAAGCTCGGAGTCGAGAACTCGCGCGGCACACGCGTTGTCTCGCTCTCCGGCAACGTCGTCAACGGCGGCAACTACGAGATCGAAGCGGGGATGTCGCTGCGCGAGATCATCTACGACCTGGGCGGCGGGATCCCGGACGGCCGCGAGCTGAAGGCGGTCGTGCCGGGCGGGTCGTCGACCGTGATCCTGACCAAGGACGAGATCGACGTCGGCTACGACTTCGACTCGCTCGCCCAGCTGCACACGGCGATGGGCTCGGCGGGGATCGTCGTGCTCGACGACCGCTGCTGCATCGTGCAGCTCGGCGTCCGCTTCTCGGAGTTCTACCAACACGAGTCGTGCGGAAAATGCACGCCGTGCCGCGAGGGAACGCGCTGGCTGACCACGATCCTCCGCAAGCTCGAGGACGGCCGCGCAACGCAGGGCGACCTCGACCTGGTGCTCGACGTCTGCGACCGGATCAACGGCAAGTGCCTGTGCCCGCTCGGCGACTCCGACGCGATCATCGTCTCCTCGTACGTCGCGAAGTTCCGCGCCGAGTTCCAGCGGCACATCGACGAGGGCGGCTGCCCGTTCGGCGGCCACTCGTCGCTCGACCACGTGCTCGCCCCCGTCGCCATGCACGCCGCCCACTCACCTCTCACGCAGGTGCCCGCATGACGCAGCCCCGAGCTTGTCACGGTCACGATCGACGAGCGGACGGTGCAGGTGCCGAAGGGCACCGGCATGGTCGAGACCGCGCAGGCGGCCGGAATCGAGATCCCCGTCTTCTGTTACGAGCCGCGCCTGGGGCCGCCGGTCGGCGCCTGCCGCATGTGCCTCGTCGAGGTGGAGGGGATGCCGAAGCTGCAGGCCGGCTGCACGCTGACCGCGCAGGACGGCATGGTCGTGAAGACCGCCCGCAGCTCGGAGAACGCGAAGCAGGGCCAGAACGCGACGCTCGAGTTCCTGCTCGTCAACCACCCGCTCGACTGCCCCGTCTGCGACAAGGGCGGCGAGTGCCCGCTCCAGGATCTCACCTTCCGCTACGGGCCCGGCAACACGCGCATGACGTTCGCGAAGCGCACGTTCGAGAAGCCGATCCCCATCTCGCCGCTGATCGCCCTCGACCGCGAGCGCTGCATCCTCTGTTACCGCTGCACGCGCTTCAGCGACTCGGTCGCCGAAGACGGGCAGCTCGTCGCGATCAACCGTGGCGCCCAGTCGGTGATCGCGACCTTCGAGGACGAGCCGTACAAGGGCCACTTCTCCGGCAACGTGACCGAGATCTGTCCGGTCGGCGCCCTCACCTCGACCAAGTACCGCTTCGAGGCGCGCCCCTGGGAGATCCAGAACGTCCCGACGGTCTGCGGCCTCTGCCCGGTCGGCTGCAACGTCAGCGCGACGACGCGCGAGGGCAAGGTCAAGCGCATCCTCTCACGCAACCATCCGGGAGTCGACGACGGCTGGCTCTGCGACAAGGGCCGCTTCGCCTACGACCATCTGGACGCCGGCGACCGCATCGCCGAGCCGCTGCGCAAGGCCGGGCGGCGGCGCTTCGAGGCGATCTCCTGGGACGACGCGCTCGACGAGGCGGAACGGCTCTTGCGCGCCGGCGGCGCGACCACCGTCACCGCCCTGTCGGGCAACGAGACGGTCGAAGAGGCCTACGGGCTCGCGAAGCTGCTGCGCCAAGGGCTTGGCGCGCACAACGCCGTGCTGCCGGAGGAGCCGGGGCTGCTCGGCGGCTCGCCGCTTTCGGCGATCCGCGACGCGAAGACTGTCGTCGTCCTCTCCGACATTCCCGTCGTCGAGCGCGCGCCGATTGTCGACCTCTGGATCAAGCTCGACGCCGGAAGGCGCGACCGTCTCCTATGTGGCGCCCGAGGGAGCGGTCACGTGCTCGTCACCGACGATGCCACACGGGTGGCCGGCGTCTCGGCCGAGCACATCTACGTGCTGCCGTTCACGCCGAACGGCCGGGGCGTCGCAGACGCCTGGAGCGCCGCCGGCGACGAGGAGCCGCAGGATGCGAAGCAGCGTCTGCTGATCATGTCCGGCGACGAGGCCGCCGCCGATCCGGGCGTCCGCGCGCTGGCCGCCGAGGCCGAGCCGTGATCGGGATCGGGATGTTCGAGGAGAGGTTCCGCGGCCTCGCCGACCTCGTCCTGCCCGGGCACGAGCTACCTGGAGCGCGACGGCACCACGGTCAACCTCGAGGGCCGGCTGCAGCGCCAGCGCCGCGCCGTGATCGCACCATGCCCGGACGTGCTCGCGTGGGTCGCGAAGCTCGCCGAGCGCTTCGGCGTCGAGCTCTCCCCGCACGCGTCGCTCGTCTTCGACGAGGTCTCGGCGATCTGCTCGGCGGGATCTCCTTCGGCCTGATCGGCGAGCGCGGGGCACCTGGCGCCGCAGGGCGAGCGTCCGGTTGAAACGCGAGAACCTGGTTCGCCTCCGACAGCGCAAGGTTCGTCCGGTCTGCGTCTGGATCGCCTACAAGCCGCTCTTCTCCGGCCCCGCCGTCGACCGCACGCCGGAGCTGCACTTCCAGCGCCCAGCCGGCGAGATGGAGATCGCGGGCCGCTGACGCGCGCGAGCGCGGGATCCGGAACGGCCAGCAGGTGACCGTCTCCTCCAACGGGACGTCGGTCGAGCTGCGCGCGCGGATCGCCCGCGACCT
>CAWAXB010000012.1:0-175214 GCA_963785895.1 uncultured Actinomycetes bacterium
CCCGCTCCTGTTTGCGTCGCCGTGGATTGCCGCGAGCGCCTGGCTCTGGTGGCGCAGCCCGGACGGCGGCGGAGTTCCTCTGTCGACGGGCGAGCAGGTACGCCGGCGACTCTGGACGCGCTGAGTCTTCTTAAACGGTCAGCGACTTGCTGGCCTGCCGCTCGCGCGGGATGCGCACGACTTTCCAGGCGAGGCCGAGCTTCTCGAGCCCGGTGATCACCCAGCCGCCGGGATCCAGCGCCGCCTCGAACTTGCGCATCCCGTGGAACGCCGAGGTCGGGAACGCGTGGTGGTTGTTGTGCCACGACTCGCCGAACGAGATCAGGCTGAGCAGCCAGACGTTTCGGCTCTCGTCGGCGCTCTGGAAGTTCCGGCGGCCCCAGAAGTGGCAGATGCTGTTGATCGAGAAGGTGACGTGGTGGAGCAGGAAGATGCGGATCGCGCCGCCCCACAGGAGCGCCGTGAGCGCGCCCTGCCAGGTGCCGACGATCGCGTAGCCGATCAGCGCCGGCACCGCGAGTGAGATCGCGAGCCAGAGCGCGAACAGCTTGTTGATCGTCTTCATGCCGCGCTCGGCGAGCAGGTCGGGCACGTACTTCGAGATGTCGGCGCGACCCTCGGCGACGAACAGCCAGCCGACGTGCGCATGGAAGAGATTCTTCGCCGCGGCCCAGAAGCCCTTGCCGCCTCCTACGTGGGGGCTGTGCGGGTCGCCCTCCATGTCCGAGAACTGATGGTGCTTGCGATGGTCCGCGACCCACGCGAGCACCGGCCCTCGACCGCCATCGAGCCGAGGATCGCGAACGTCCAGCGCACCCACTGCTTCGTCTGGAACGCGCGATGCGTGAACAGGCGGTGGTAGCCGACCGTGACGCCGATCCCCGTCAGGAGATAACCGGCGACGAGCAGCACCACGTCGACCGGGTGCAGCCACGTGTCCCAGAGCGCAACCGCGATCACCAAGCCCACGAACGGCAGAACGATCCCCGCCAGGTTCGCGATCTTATGTGCGCGGCTCACAGGTGGACGGTAGCGCACCCGCCGAACGGGGCTATTCCTCGGCGATCAGGATCACGCCCGAGACGGCGTCGATCGCCGGCACCGTCTGGCGCGCGGCTTCGTCGATCTGCACCCGCGGTACGGGTGGCGACTCGTCCTCCCAGTAGGTGCCCGGACCGTAGAACTGGCCGTAGCGCAAGACGACGCCGCCCGCGGCCAGGGTGGTGCTCTCGAGCTCGGCGACGGCAGCGCCCCCGTCGCCGGCCAGCTCCCAGGCGACGCTCTGCGCGACGTAGCGGATCCCGCCGAGCGCGTGCGCCGCGGCAAGCAGGTTGCCGTTGCCCGCCCGCCGGATGCGCGCGTTCAGCCCGGTTCGACGTGCGAGCTCGGCGCGATCGTCCGGAAGATCGGTGAGCTCGTTCACGATCGCGTCGGCGCCGAAGTCGATCACTGCGCGACGCACGGCGCTCGCGTCGAGCGCGTCGCAGACGACCGGCGTCGCGCCGAGCTCCTGCAGCGCGCCGGCCTTCCCGGGCGAACGAGTCATCGCCGCCACTTCATGGCCCGCCTCCACGAAGAGCGGCACGAGCCGCACGCCGATGACGCCGCTCGCGCCTGCGAGGAAGATCCGCATGGCCCCGGTCTATCCGATCCCCGCCGCGACGGCGGCCGGAGCGGTGAGCATCGACAGATGCCCGGCGCCGGGAATCTCGACGAATGGCGCGCGCAGGTCGCGTGCCGTCGTCCGGCCGGCGGCCGGACTGTCGACCGTGTCCTCGGCTCCCCAGACGACACGCGCCTTGACCTTCAGCTTCTGCAACTCCGGTCGCGTGAATCCGGCAAGTCCGTTCACGGCCAGCCGCTGCAGGCCCGTTCGCGCACCGTCGCGCGCAGCTGATCGGTCCAGCGCGTTATCTCCGTGTCGTCGAGCTTCGGGCGCTTCGGCCCGTAGGCGTTCGCGAGGATGCGCCGGACCGCCCAGTGGGCGTGCGGCGCGAGGCGGAGGGCGCTGGTGAAGAACGGCAGGCGCACGAGCAGGTTCCTCACCCAGCGCGGCGGCCCGCCGATGCTCAGGCCATCGCCGTCGAGCAGCACCACACGCGATGCCTTGCCCCGGCGCGCGACCTCCAGCGCGACCGCCGCCCCGAGCGAATGGCCAACCACAACGGGCCGTTTCAGCCCGAGCGCCCCCGCGAAGCCCACCACCTGGTTGGCCCATTCGGCAAGCGATGACGGGCCGCGCCGCTCGCTGTACCCGAACCCGTCGAGGTCGAGGGCGTAGACGCGATGACCGGAGGCCGCGAGCCGCGGCCCGACGCCGCTCCACACGAAGGACGGCTCGAGGAACCCGCCCACCAGGATGATCGGCGGGCCATGCGTCCCCCACGTGCGATACGCGGTCAGCAGCCCGTCGGCGGTGACGAACTTGCCGTGCCACAACTTCGTGACCGGCACGTTGGCGTCGCTGGTGACCGCGTTGTAGGCGAATGAGGCCAGCGTCACCAGCACGATCACGCCGGCGATCGCCGATACGAGCCCGACGACGATTCGACGAAGGATGCGCACCGGATCGAACGGTAGAGGTAGTGCGCACCAGGCAGGGGAAGCGGCGCCGCAAGCCGCTGTTCCCCTACCCGCCGCTCAGAGAGACACGACCCCCGCGTGCCGCACGCGCGGGAGTCGAGGGGAGTCTCTCGAGCAGTCGTCCGTGACTCTCCAACGCCAGCGTAGGAAGAACGGTGAGCGAAACGTAGGAATTCGGTATGGACCATCAACCATCTAGAGGCTTGATGTGGGTTGGCCGTGCTTTTCGGGGATGTGTCAGACCAAGCAGGTCAGTCGGGGCGGGTGCAGTGCGTAGCGGTGTCTACGTGCAAGCCCGACCCGGCTGAGATGCGCCGTGTCGGACACACCAGCCGTGAGTGCGTCGAACCCACATCAAGCCTCTAGGAAAGCCACGCCGCGATGCGCTTGCCGAGCCATTCGCCGCGATCTTCCTGCACGAAGTGCCCGGCCCCCTCCACGGGTGCTGCGAGCTCGGCGCCGGGCAAGAGCCTGGCCATCGCCTCGGCGGCGCGTCGCGAGAAGATCGGGTCGCCGTCGCCGAAGAGCACCAGCGCGGGGCAGTCGAGCGTCTGCAGCTCGTCACGCACGCGCAGCATCGCCGGCGCGGAGGGATGGTCGGAGCTCGTGGCGACAAGCTCGCAGAACTGCACGATCCCGACCCGCGACTCGGGCGTGGGGAACGGGGCGTCGTAGCCGGCGATCACCTCGTCGCTCGCCGGCTGCACGAGCGACAGGCGGATCAGCTGGCCCGCGACGATCCCGGTGTCGACGCGGCGCATGAACGTCTGGAAGCGCAGCCACTCGTCGTTCGGCGCGCGTGCGCCGATGCCCGTGTTCAAGACGACGAGTCGTGCCACGCGCTCGCGGTTCTCGACCGCGAAGCGGAAGCCGATCGGGCCACCCCAATCCTGTACGACGACCGTGATCTCCCGCAGGTCGAGCTCGTGAACGAGGCGGGTCACCGACTCGGTGTGCCGGTCGTACGAATACCAGCCGCGGTCGGTCGGCTTGTCCGAGCGGCCGAAGCCGAAGTAGTCCGGGGCGACGCAGCGGGCGACGCCGGTGAGCTCCGGGATCAGCTTGCGGTAGAGATACGACCAGGTCGGCTCGCCGTGCAGCAGCAGCACCGGCGCGCCCGCGCCCTCGTCGAGGTAGTGCATCCGCAACCCGCCCTGCTCGGAGTAGTGAGGCTCGAAGTCGAAGCCGGGCAGTCCTGTGAAGCGCTCGTCGGGGGTGCGGAAGACGTCCACCTGTCAATCTTCCTCGATCGGGAGCTCGAAGACGATCCGCTCGGGCGTGCGCAGAGGTAGCTCCGACTCGACGTACGACGCGACGGCCTCGCGGATCCCGATGTCCTTGCCCGCCTGCTCGGAGAGGAACCAGCGGTGCTCGAGCACCTGGTGGAAGATCTCCGCTGCGGGCAGGCGACCCTGGAGCGCCTCGGGCACCGCGGCCACCGTCGGCTCCAACACCTCTTCGCGCCAGCGCGACGCGACGACCGATTCCGGCAGCGAACGGCCCTGTTTCCGCTCCAGTGCCTCGCGGAAGCGCGCGATGTCATTGAGCATCCGGCGCGCCTGCCGCTCCTGCGCGTCGAGCCCGGTCAGCCGCAGCAACCGGTGGCGGTGGTGGCCGGGCTCGACGACGTGCGGGTCGAGCCGCAGGCGGTAGCCGTCGGGCACGGCCTCGACCTGTATCTCCTCGACGTCGAAGCCGAGCTCGTTCAGCCGGTGCAGCCGCTCGTCGACCTTGAAGCGCTCGTCGACGCGGAAGACCTCCTCGCGCGTGAGCTCTGACCAGAGCGATTCGTACCGCCGCACGACCTCGTCCGCGGTCTCCTGCGGGTCGAGCTCGCTGGGCAACCCAACCTCGGCCTCGACATCGAGCAGCTCGCCGTAGATGTTGTCTCGGGCGATCTCGAGGTCGTACGCGCGCTGGCCGTCCGAGAGAGAGCCGTGCAGCTCGCCCGTCTCGGCGTCGACCAGGTAGGCGGAAAGTGCGCCGGCGTCGCGGCGAAAGAGCGCGTTCGAGAGCGAGCAATCGCCCCAGAAGAACCCCTGCACGTGCAGGCGCGCGAGCAGCTCGGCGAGTGCGTTCAGCAGGTGGGTGCGCAGATCCGGGATCCCCCGGCCCGAGAAGAGGACGCGGTAGGGCAGCGAGTACTCGAGATGGCGCGTGATCAGGATCGCGTCGAGCTCCGCGCCGCGTCCCATGACGATGCCGACCGCCTCGACCACCGGAAGGTCGCAGTCCTCGAGCCGGCGCAGGAGCGTCCACTCGCGGCGTGCCGGGCGGGGCGGCAGCTCCTTCAACCCGTAGAGCACGCCGTCGTACTCGACGAAGCGCACGACGTGGCGGCTGATGCCGCGGATGACCTTCACCAGGCGCTCCGACCGCCACTGCTCGAGCGGCAGCGACCAGGGCAGGTCGAGGAAGTCCGGGTGGCCGGTGCGTGCGACCAGCGTGAACGTCTCGCTCATCGCGAGATCGTCGACTGGTCGAAGGCACGGATCCCGCCCGGGCTGGCAACGATCGTGTTGTGTGCGATGCGTGCCTGGGCGAAGTAGTGCGCCTCGATCGCGACGCCCGCCCGCGACAGGTCGCCGCCCGCGGCAGCGCGCGTGCCGGCGATCGTGTTGTGCTCGATCGTGCACGTCGAGTGGTCGAGGAGAGGATGCCGACGCCGTTCGCGCCCACGACCTCGTTGTGGGTGGCCGTGTCCATCGACATCTCGCCCAGCACGATCCCGCGCAGCGTCGCCCCGAGGACATGGTTGCCGCGTACGTCGACCGCAGCGGAGTGCGTGACGATCCCTTCGCGCACTCCGGCGATCGTGCAACCCGTGACCATGCTCATCGGCCGGCCGATCGAGTACGAGACGTCGACACCCTGCACCCACGGCCCGCCCGGGTCGGCGATCGAGCAGCCGTCGATCATCACCCCGGCGTCACGCACGTGGATCGCATCCATTGACGCCCGCACGACGCGCACGTCTTCGAGCATCACGTGCGACGCGTGGGCCACGTCGATGCCATTCTCGCCGCCGATCACCATGACGTCACGCAGCGTCACGTGGCTCGCGCGGATCAGGATTCCACCCCTGACGACGCCGCCCACGAGCGTCTGCGCGTGACGGATCACGAGCGGGCCCTGAACGGTGCCGCGCAAGTGGATCGTCGGCGGGCGTACGGCGCGGGCGGCGCCGAGGCCCCCGACGAGCGTCACGCACACGGCGGCGGCGGTGATCGTCCCGAAGGGGCCGAGCTCTCCTCCTTCTTCCGCGTACTCGATCCGCAGGCGCGGGAACACCGCGTGCCCGAAGAGTTGTGCGCCGAGCCAGCCGGCCGCGTAGAGCGCGACCGCCCAGCCGAGCGGCGCCATGATCCCGAGCAGACGCATGCCGCCGTAGACCAGCCCGAGCTCGAGCGCGCCCAGCGGCACGGCGAGCCAGCCTGGCTGGTAGACGAGCGCCCGGTGGTAGACGGCGGCGTCGAGCACGAGCCCGAGGCCGATCATCAGCGCGACCAGCTCGATCGCCCACCAGCGCTGCAGCGCGAGCGCGACGACAGCGCCGGCACCGCCGACGCGAGCCGTGACTCGACGCGTCCTCTCAGCGTGTACGACATGCCCGCCTCACGAAGCCGTGTGCCGCGTACTTCGCGCCCGCGATCGTGTCGGCCGCCGGGAACGCCCACCGGCCGGCGACCCCGGCGATCGAGAGCGTCCTTGTCTCGTCGGTCAGGTCCGGAATGGTCGAGTCGGGCGCCAGCACGATCCAGTCGCCGTGGGTCGCGAGACCGGCCCGTTCGACCAGGTCCGCAAGCAGCGGGTCCCGGGTCCAGCCGTGCTCGAACCCCGTGGCGCAAATCACCTGCTCACAGGCTTGCGACGTCTGAGCCGCGTCTGAGCCGGCTCTGACCACGCGGAACCTGCCGTCGGCCATCGCGGCGTCGATCGGGGCGTCCCAGTCGGCCCCGGCCGGATAGGACGGTGCCGAGAGTTCGCGCAGCGTCGCCGCGCGACGCTCGGGGGGAGCGGTGTGGAAGGCCGCCAGGCCCCGCTTCGAGAAGAAGGGACGCGGGATGTTGAGCGGTCGCCGCAGCGGCTCGCGCCGGCGGATCGAGACGACCTCGCTGCCCGCGGCGAGCGCGTTCAGCCACTCCGTCGCGGCGGCCATCCCCGCGCCCACGATCGCCACGCGCGACGCGTAGTCGTGCGGCTCGTACGCGTGTACCGCGTGCGCGAGCGTCGGCGGCGTCAGCTCAGCCGGCCGTGCGAGCCCGGGATGGCCTGTCGCAACGAGCACGTGCGCGAACGCGCCACCGCCGAGCTCGAAACCGCCGGCGACCGGCGTGATGCGGTCGATGCGCTGCAAGCGAAAGCTCCGGTCCCAGCCACTGCGCGCGCGCAGCGTGTCCGCATGCGCGAGAAACGCATCCACGCTCGGGTGGTAGCGGTTCGCGACCGACGCGATCAGCGGTGCGGGCGTTCCGCGGTGCAGCGCCTCGCGCACCGCGAGCCCCGGGAACGCCGCCGCGGCCAGGTGCCCGTCCGACTCCGACCGCATCCGCCGCTGGCGGATCGACGCCGCACGGCGGCGCCACACCTCCGTCGGATCGCTGTGCGTTCCGAAGACGACGATCTCCTCGGGTTGCACGCCGCCGCGCCGTAGCACGGCGTATCCCGCAAGCGCGGCGAGGCCGCTGCCGACGATCGCGCACCGCTCGTCGCAGCGCGGCATGTCCGATTACTTGACGGAGCCGGCGAGCAGGCCCTGCACGAAGTAGCGTTGGAACGCGAAGAAGACCGCGAGCGGCACGATCAGCGAGATGAACGACGCAGGCGCGATCAGGTCGATGTTCGCGCCGAACTGCCGCAGGTTGCTGAAGATCGCCACCGTGATCGGCTGCACGTTCTGGCCGAAGGTCAGCGCGACGATCAGGTCGTTCCAGGTCCAGAGGAACTGGAAGATCCCGAGTGACGCGATCGCGGGCAGCCCCAGCGGCAGCACGAGCCTGATGAAGATGCGCAGCTCCGAGGCCCCGTCGATGCGCGCCGACTCGAAGATGTCGCGCGGGATCCCGACGAAGAAGTTGCGCAGCAGGAAGACCGCGAACGGCAACCCGAACGCCGTGTGAAAGAGGATGATCCCCAGCACCGTGTCGTACAGGCTCAGGTGGTTGTAGAGCGAGAACATCGGGATCAGCGCCATCTGCAGCGGCACGACCATCAGCCCGATCACGCCGACGAAGATCCAGTCGCGGCCGGGGAACTCGAGCCAGGCGAGCGCATAGCCCGCGAGTGACCCGATCACGACCACGAGCAACGTGTTGCCCACGGCGATCTCGGTGGTCGTCCAGAGCGAATGCATGATCGCGTGGTTGTCGAAGACGGCGCGGTAGTTGGCGAACGTCGTCAGGCTCGGCTTGGAGAAGATCTGCCACCAGCCCTTCACCGTGAACGCCTGCGCAGGGAGCAGCGACGTGAGGAAGAGGCCCAGCGTCGGGACCAGCCACAGCAACCCGATCGCTGTGACGAGCAGCTGCACCGGGGTGCGCCGGAGCGCCCGCAGCACCGTGCCTGATGCGCTGTCACGCTGCGAACGCCGGGCGGCGGGTGTCGCGATCGCAGCCATCAGGAAGCGTCCCGTTTGAACGTGCGGACGTTCAGGGCGAGGATCGGCACGACGAGCAGGAACAGGAAGACGGCGATC
Source organism: uncultured Actinomycetes bacterium (assembly GCA_963785895.1). Lineage (GTDB taxonomy): Bacteria > Actinomycetota > Thermoleophilia > Gaiellales > Gaiellaceae > PALSA-600. Next base: position 8,279 of record CAWAXB010000012.1, read on the forward strand.
GCCGAGCCGACGCCGAAGTCGTTCGCGCCGCCGAACGACGTGCGCCACATCGCCAGTGCGATCACGTTGGCTGCGTTCTGCGACGAGCCCGGAGCGAGCGTGATCACCAGGTCGAACACCTTCAGCACGTTGATGAACATCGTCACCAGCACGACCGTCAGTACGGGCCAGAGCAGCGGCACGGTCACTCGCCGGAAGACCTGCCATTCGGTGCCGCCATCGGTGCGGGCCGCCTCGAGCACGTCGCGTGGCATCGCCGCGAGCCCGGCCGAGATCACCACCATCGCGAACCCGGCCCAGATCCAGATGTACGCGATCAGCAGCGCGGGCGTAATCAGCTTCGTGCCGAGCCATGCGAAGCCACCCCAAGGCTTGTTGAACGTCGATGCGTCGATCGCGCTCTGGTACGTGCCTGGTTTGACGTTCGTGAACGCAAACGTCCCGTTGGCGTTCGACGAGGTGCTCTGCACGGTCTTGCCGCCCGAGCGCAGCTGCACGGTCACACCGGGCAGCCCGAGCTCGCCCTGCTCGACCTTGCCGGCGACGCCTCCGCCCGGCTTGAAGTCGCGCCAGACGACGCCGACGATCTCGCCGGGCTTTGCCACCGGGTCGACCGCCTGCTTCGACGTCTTCGGCACGTTGGCGGGCGCGATCGCCGTGAGCCCGAGCTGGGCCACGTCGCCCGCATGCAGCGGCGTCTTCAGCACGAGTCCGGTCGTCGCCGAGCCGGTGAGCGTTGGGGTCGACGGGGAGGCCGCCGGCAGCACTCCCGGCGACTTGACCGCGTCGGCCGCGACCCGGCCGAGCGCGTTCACCGCACCCTGGCTCGGATCCTGCAAGTACATGATCCGCCAGGTGATCCCGGTGGCGAACGCCGAGATCGCCATCGGGAGGAACACGGCGGTCTTGAACGCCACCGCGAACGGCACGCGCTCGGTGAGCACGGCGAAGACGAGCCCGATCGACGTCACGAACGCGGGCACGACCAGCACCCAGATCACGTTGTTCTTGATCGCCGTCAGCAGCGCCGACGTCGTGAACAGCGTCTTGTAGTTGTCGAGCCACACCCACTGGTTCCCGGACGCGCTGAAGAAGCTCCGGATCAGCGTGTAGACCGTCGGGTAGAGGATCCAGACGCCGAGGATCGCCAGGGCGGGCAGCAGGAAGATGCCGCCCACGCCGTAGCGGGCGAGCCGCCCCGGCTCGTCGGCGGGGGGCGGAGCCGCCACTGCCGGCGGCTCCGCCGTGATACCCGCGCTACTGCCCAAGGCGGGCTGCTACTTGCCCTTCTTGTAGGCCGTGGTCGCCGAGGCTTCCAGTTGCCGCTGCACACCCGAGACGTTCGACGGGCTGCGCAGGAACGTCTGGAAGATGCCCCACTCGCCCTGGCCGACCGTGGCCCCGAACGAGCCGGGCTGCTGGTCGGACATGTCGAAGACGATGCTCGTCGCCTTGCTCACCGCCGAAGCGTTCGAGCGGGAGATCGCGTCGGGGTACGCGCTGGCGGGAACGTTGTGGTTGCCGGTCGCGAAGCCGCCGCGCTTTGCCCAGGCCTCGGCTGCCTGCGCCGTCGCAAGGTATTTCACGAACGCCTCGATTGCCGGTGTGTCGCGGAACGTCACGAGGTTGTCGCCCCCGACCTCCACGGCCGGCGCCGAGCCGCCGATCGACGGAAACGGGAAGACCCCGTAGTCGGTGCCCGCCTTCGCCTTCACCGTCGCCGAGCCTGGCACGAAGTCGCCTTCGAAGACCATTGCGGCCTTTGGCGGGTTCTGGAAGACGTTGTTGACGGACGTCGGGAAGTCGGTCTGCACCGCACCCGACGTGCCGCCGGCGAGGTTGCCGGTATCGCCGATCACCTGCGCCATCGTCTTCAGCGCCGCCGTCACCGATGGGTCGGTCCACTTGATCTTGTGGGCCGAAAGCGACTGGTACTTGTCCAGCCCGGCCTGGCGAAGGTAGATGTTCTCGAACAGGTCGGTGAGCGTCCAGCCGTCGGCGCCACCGATCGAGTAGGCGGAGACGCCCGAGGACTTCAGCGTCTTCGCGTCGGCGAGCAGCTGTGTCCAGCTCGTTGCCGACTTCACGCCGGCGGCCGTGAAGGCGTGCGCGTTGTACCAGACGAGCGACTTGTTGCTTGCTTTGAAGACGACGCCGTACAGCTTGCCGCTGTACGTCCCGAGCTGGAGCCAGGCCGGCGCGAAGTTCGCGGCGATCACCGAGCGGGCGTAGTCGATCGGCTTCAACGCGCCCTTGTCGACGAACTGCTGGATGAGCCCCGGTTGGGCGATGTCAGCCATGTCCGGCGGCCGTCCGCCTTCGATCGCCGTCGACAGCACGGTCGGCAGGTTGTCGCCGACCGACTTGTACTTGACGGTGACCTTCGGGTACTGCGCGTGGAAGCCGTTGATCACAGCCTGGAACGCGGCCGCCTCGGCGCCGCTCCACACGCCGTCGAAGGTGATCGTCCCCGACACGTTCGAGCTGGAGGGCGCCGTGGCCGTGGTCGCGGCCGTCGAGCTCGCCTTCTTGCTACCGCCACAGGCGGTCAGCGCCAGTGCGGAGATGACAACGAGCGAGGCGATGGCTAGTGAGTATCGCGTCACGAATGTGCTCCTTTCGGCGGGAGGTCGTCATAGATCCCGAGCCCGGTCTCGGGGTCGAAGAAGTGGAGAGCACGTGTATCGACGACGGCGCGGACCTCACCGCCGTCCTTGATCCGCGAGCGAGCGCCGAAGCGGCCGACCAGCACTGCTTCGCCGGCCGCCGCGCCGATGCGGTTCTCGGTCTCTGGCGCCCCGACGTCGTGCTTCAGCTCGCGCGTCTCGTCGGTCTCGGCATGCGCACCCTTGATCGCGAAGTGCGCCATCACCTCGGAGCCGAGCGCCTCGCGCAGCTCGAGCCGCCCCACCAGCACGTCGTTTGCGGGCACGTCGCCGAGGAGCGCTGCGTCCTCGAGATCCTCTGGGCGGATGCCGAGCACGACCTTGCGGCCGGCAAAGGACTTCAGTGCCGGCCGCTGTGACAGCGTCTCGTCCCCGAGCGTGATGCGCTGGTCGCCGACGACCGCGTCGAGCGAGCCGTTCTGCTCGATCGTCGCATCGAGCATGTTCATGGCGGGGCTGCCGATGAAGCCGCCGACGAACAGGTTGAGCGGGCGGTCGTAGAGCGTCTGCGGGTCGTCGACCTGTTGCAGCTCGCCCTTGCGCATGACGGCGACGCGGTCGCCCATCGTCATCGCCTCGATCTGGTCGTGCGTCACGTAAACCGTGGTGACGCCCAGATCGTCCTGCAGCTGCGCGATCTCGGCGCGCATCTGCACCCGCAGCTTCGCGTCGAGGTTCGAGAGCGGCTCGTCCATCAGGAACGCCGACGGCTCGCGCACGATTGCGCGGCCCATCGCGACGCGTTGGCGCTGCCCGCCCGAGAGCGCGCGCGGCTTTCTCTTCAGGTACTCCTCGAGCCCGAGCAGCGTCGACGCGCGCTGGACGCGCGCGTCGATCTCGTCCTTTGGCATCTTCTTCAGCCGCAGGCCGAAGGCGATGTTCTCGTACACCGACAGGTGCGGGTAGAGCGCGTAGCTCTGGAAGACCATCGCGATGTCGCGGTCGCGCGAAGGAACGTGGTTGACGATCCGGTCGCCGATGCGGAGCACGCCCTCGGAGATCTCCTCGAGCCCGGCCACCATCCGGAGCGCGGTCGTCTTGCCGCAGCCCGACGGGCCGACGAGCACCATGAACTCCCCGTCGTCGATCTCGAGGTTGATGTCGTTGACCGCGCGCGTCCCATCCGGGTAGACCTTGCTGACGCGCTCGAACGAGACCTGAGCCATTCCTCAACACCCCCCAGTGTCCGAATGGTCAGGCGATCCTACGCCCTGAAAGTTGTTTTTGTCAGGCTCGGAGGCTACGCGGCGAGCTGCTCGCCGACCGGCTCTGCCTGCAGCTGTGGCGGCCGCTTGCGGCGCGGGCCGTTCTTGACGTACGCCGCGCCGGCGACGGTCATTGCCAGTGCGGTGACGCCGCCCACGAGGAACGCCAGCTGGGTTCCGCCCCGATCGCACATCCATCCGACGAGCAGTGCCCCAACTGGGGCAATTCCATTCCACCCGTAGTAGTAGAGGCCGAGCACGCGGCCCCGGATGTAGTCCGGGCTGGCCAGCTGGATCGATGCGTTCGAGTTCGCGGTGTAGCTCGTGAAGGCGATGCCGCAGACGAACAGCAGGGCGCCTGCGAGCGCCGTCGTGCGCACCGGAGCCAGCAGCAGCTCCGCGATGCCGACCGAGCCGGCGCCGAGGAACATGATGCGCCAGTTGGCCCGTGACACCGCCGCGGCCCAGAGCGCTCCGACGAGCGCACCGGCACCGAAGCACGCCGAGATGACGCCGAAGGTGCGCGGTCCGGCGGCGAGCGTGTTCTTGGCGAGCAGCGGCAGCAGGATGTTGAAGTTGAAGCAGAGCGACGAGAAGACGACGACCATCGCGATGATCACGAGCGCGGTGCGGTTGTGCAGCACGTAGCTCATGCCCTCGCGCGTTCCGCGCCAGATGGTGGGACGCCGGCGGTCGGCGAGCGGGTACAGCTCGCTCACGCGCATTGCGAGCAGGCTCACGATCACCGCGAGGAAGCTGACCGTGTTGACCGCGAAGCACCAGCCGGCCCCGAACGCGGCGATCAGGATGCCGGCCAGCGCCGGGCCGAAGATTCGCGCGGTGTTGAAGAGGCTCGAGTTGAGCGCGACCGCGTTCGGCAGCTCGTCGCGGCCGACCATCTGGAAGGTGAGGTTCTGGCGGGACGGCGTGTCGAACACGACGGCGGTGCCGAGCATCGCCGCCACGACGTAGACCTGCCACAGCTGCACGTGGCCGAGCAGCGTGATCACGGTGAGCCCGGCCGAGACGATCATCTGCGCCGTCTGCGTGATGATCACGGTCCGGCGGTTGTCGAAGCGGTCGGTGACGACGCCGGCGACGAGCCCGAGCACCGTGAACGGCCCGAAGCGGCAGATGGTGAGCAGGCCGACGGCGAGGCCGCGCGAGTGCGGTGCAAGCTGGACGACCACCCACGCGAGCGCGATGTTCTGCATCCACGTGCCGGCGACCGACGTGAGCTGGCCGGCGAAGAAGAGGCGATAGTTGTGATGGCGGCGAAGCGACGAGAAGGTGCGGGCAGACGCGATCCGGAGCAACGTCAACGGGGCCGCGCCTCCAGCAACCGCTCGAGTGCGGGAAGCGCGGCCTCGATCGTCGCAAGCTCGTCGGCGCTCAGATCCTTCAGGTGGGAGGCGAGCCACGCCGTCGCGGCGCTTGCGCACCGCCGTCAGCACCTTGTCGCCCGCGGGCGTGATCGTCAGCCCGATGCGCCGCCGGTCCTGTGCGCGGGTGCGCTCGATCAGCTTGCCGGCTTCGAGGCGGGCGATGTGGCCCGACATGCCGGGCGCCGAGATCCGCTCCGCCTCGGCGAGCTCGGATGCCGTGATCCCCGGGCGCTTCTTGATCTGAATGAGCAGCGAAACCTGGCCGCCGGTCACTCCGACGGAGTGGATCTCACGTCGTAGCTCCCGTGCAAGCCGGAGAAGAACCGGCCGCAGCCTGTTGGCGAGTGTCCCAGAGTCGTTCGTCACCTGAACCATTAACCTTGTTAACTATAGCACAAGGGGTGGTTGCGCGCCCGGTGTCTGACGCCTAGATCTGCCAGGTCCCGTCGGCGACGAGGCTGACGCGCTTGCCCGACTGGCGAATGCCGTCGGCGTTCAGGGCGTCGGTGCCGATCATCACGTCGATGTGGGTCTTCGAGCGGTTGACGCCGTGCCGCTGCCGGCCGATCGGCACCGTGCGCGTCTTCGCGAAGCCCGAGCCGAAGGCGATGTGCGCGGCGGCGTTCTCGTCGAGCAGGCCGTTGTAGTAGATGCGCCCGGTCTGCCCGATCCGCGACGACGAGTCGACCAGGGCGATTTCGCCGAGCCGGTCGGCGTTCGGGATCGCGGCGAGGTAGCGGGCGAACCAGTCGCGGTCGGAGGCACGTTTTGCGTCGAGGCGCACGAGCCGGCCGCCACGGAACTCACCCGAGAGATCTTCGATCACGCGGCCGCCGAAGCTGCGCGGCCGCGAGCAGCGGAACGTCCCCTCGGTCGCCGAGGCGTCGGGCGAGATGAAGCACTCCTCGGTCGGCACGTTCATCGCGATCCAACGACCCCAGAAGTCTTGCTCGCCGCCGCCGCGCCAGAGCGAATACGGCGAGATCCGCACGCGCAAGTCGGTGCCCTTGTCGTGGATGTGGACCTCTTTCAGATCGAGCTTCGTCAGGCGGGACGCGCGCCGGCGCAGCGTCTGCAGGTGCTCGAGCCAGCCCTCGTGCCCTGGCGGATCGCCGGGGCCGAGCCGGCAGAACGAGAGGATGTCCTTCGCGAGGCGCCGCTTGGCCTTCGTCGCGTCCAGGCCGGGGAAGACGCGGGCCGCCCACTCGTCGGTGGGCCAAGCGCAGATCGTGCCGCGCAGCCTTGACTCTCGCCGCGCCTTCACGACCGACCCGTTGCGGGCCTGGCGGCGCTTCGCATCCTCGGCAACGCGCTCCGGTGAAAGGGTGCGCTGGACACCGAGCTCGAACTCGCCGGTTACCTGTACGAGCGCCAGGTCCTTGCGCCCGATCGACCGCGAGCGCGCCGCCTGCCACGGCGTCTGGTTGCCCAACGACGTGTCGGAGCCGTGCTGGATGCGCGCGGCGTAGACCTGTGCGTCGTCGTAGTCGACGTCGACCGCGTCGGCGCCCGCCCGGTACGCGGCCCCGGCCATGGCCACCGCCAGCTCGCGGTGCCCGAGGCTGGCCATGGCGAGCAGGTTGTCGCCCCTCCGCAAAGCGACGCAGCCCCGCACGATCAGCTCTGCGTACCGGCGTAGCTCATCAGGTCATCGGCCCGGTCATGCGCGGGAACCCGCATGGGGCGTTGGGCTGACATGGGACGTCTCATTCGACAGACGGTACGGTCCGGTCGCCCTTATGCCCAACCCGCTCGAGTCCCTGAAGGCGCTCGGCGAACAGCTGCGGGCCCAGATCGGCGAGGAGCTCGACTTCGACGCGCTGCGGCGGCAAGAGCCGGCGCGCCCGCTCGAGGAGCTGCTCGCCGAGCTCGACGCACTTCCCGGCCTCGAGTCGGTGAAGGAGCAGGTGCGCGCGCTCGTGGCGTTTCTGCGCGTGCAGGCACGGCGCAAGGAGGCCGGCCTGCCCGAGGTGGCGACGACGCAGCACCTTGTCTTCCTCGGCAACCCCGGTACCGGCAAGACCACGGTCGCGCGCCTGCTCGCGCAGATGTACCGGTCGATGGGCCTGCTCCGGCGTGGGCACCTCGTCGAGGTCGACCGCGCCGGGCTCGTCGGCCAGTACGTCGGATTCACGGCGATCAAGACCGAACGCGTGATCCGCAAGGCGATCGACGGCGTCCTCTTCGTCGATGAGGCGTACTCGCTCGCCCGCGACAGTGACCGGCTCGACTTCGGCGACGAGGCGATCGAGACGCTGCTGAAGCGCATGGAGGACAACCGCCACCGGCTGGTCGTGATCGTCGCCGGCTATCCGCGCCTGATGCACCGCTTCCTCGAGTCGAACCCGGGCCTCCGCTCCCGCTTCTCGCGTGAGATCGACTTCCCCGACTACTCGACCGGCGACCTCGTCGAGATCTTCGGCCGGTTCGCCGCCGAGTCCGAATACACACTGGGCGAGGGTGCCGACGCCACGCTGCGGTCGATCTTCGATCGCGCCGAGCGCGACGACTCGTTCGGTAACGCGCGCTTCGCGCGCACGCTCTTCGAGCAGGCGCTGAACGCGCAGGCGCTGCGGCTCGGCGCGGGTGACGTCGAGCACCTGACGCACGCCGAGCTGCGGCCGCTCGAGCCCGAGGATCTCGTCGCGGCTGCAGGTGCGCTGGGCGAGGCGCCGGCTCCTCCGCCGCGTGGTGCATGGTTCGGACGGCGGAGATGACCGAACTGCTCAACGTCTGGGACTACGAACGGCGTGCTGCCGAACGGCTCGAGCCGGGAGCGCACGGCTACTACGCCGGCGGGGCGGGTGACGAGCTGACCCTGCGCGACAACGTCGAGGCGTATCGCCGCTGGCTGCTGCGGCCGCGCCTCCTCGTCGACGTCGACGGCTGCACGACCGCCACGACCGTGCTCGGCCAGGAGGTCGCGATGCCGCTCCTCGTCGCGCCCGTCGCGTTCCAGCGCGTCGCACACCCCGACGGCGAGGTCGCGATGGCGCGCGCCGCTCGAGCGGCCGGCACGGTGATGTGTCTGTCGACGCTCGCCACCTCGTCGCCGGCCGAGGTTGCCGAGGTCGGCGGGCTGCGCTGGTTCCAGCTCTACGTGTTCCGCGACGAGGGCGTGACGCGCGAGCTGATCGCCCAGGCACGCGACGGCGGCTTCACCGCGCTCGTCCTGACGATCGACGCGCCGGTGCGCGGGAACCGCGAGCGCGACGCGCGCACCGCCTTCACGATCCCACCCGACGTGCGGATCGCCTCGATCGGGCGCGGCGGCCTCACGCCCGAGCAGGTGTTCGAGATGATCTCGGCGTCGCTGACCTGGCACGACGTCGAGCGCATTGCCGGCGAGGCCGGACTGCCGTTGCTCGTCAAGGGGGTGCTGACGGCGGAGGACGCCCGGCTTGCGTGCGAGCATGGCGCGGCGGGGATCGTCGTGTCGAACCACGGCGGGCGGCAACTCGACGGTGTCGCAGCGACGATCGACGTGCTGCCCGAAGTCGTCGACGCGGTGGAAGGCCGCGTCGAGGTGCTCGTCGACGGCGGCATCCGCCGTGGCGCGGACGTGGTCAAGGCGCTTGCGCTCGGGGCGCGCGCCGTGCTTGCCGGGCGCGCCCCTCTGTGGGGCCTCGCCGTCGGTGGCGAGGACGGCGCGCGGCACGTGCTCGAGCTGTTGCGCACCGAGATCCTGAACGCGCTCCAGCTTGTCGGCGCCGTTTCACCGGCCAGCGTCGGCCGCGGTCACGTCGGTCGCAAGCCCTGACAGCGATGAAGGGGGCCGTCGCCGTCGTGCTCGTCGCCGTGACGGCGCTTGCGGTCGCACACGGCCGGCCGCGGGCGGACGCCGGCGAATGCGGGCTTCCGGCGACGGCGCCGATGTGGGTCGACTATGCAGGACACAACGCGCCGGTCGTCCCGAAGCCCGGCATGGTGCTGGGCATGTCGTCCGGCACGGTCGAGCCTGCGGCGATGCGTGCCGCCGGCGCCGCGACGATCTTCTTCGACCTGCACCTGAACGACCGTGTGGGCACGACCTCGAACCCGGCCGACCCGTCGACGATCGCCGGCAAGGCGAAGAAGGAGTTCGACTTCGCCGTGCAGATCACGGGCTGCGCGCACCCGTTGATCGCCGAGAACGAGCTGTTCGGGGCGCAGACGCAGACACCGTGGAGCGCGACGAATGCCCGGTACCGCGCCAACGTGCTCGCGCTGCTGCAGGCGCTCGACGACCTCGGTGCAACCACAGCGATCACGATTGCGAACCCCCCGTACACGGGCGGCGACGCGGCCGAGTGGTGGCGGCAGGCGGCCAGGGCGGCGATCCTGATTCGCCAGGTCTACTTCACCTCGCCCAGCCCGGCGGGCCTCTACAAGCTCGGCCCCGAACGCGCGAGCCGCTCGATGCGGAACGGCATGCGCGGGCTGGTCTCGCACTTCTCGCAAATCGGGATCCCGGCGAGCCGCGTCGCGCTCGAATTGCAGTTCCAGTCGGCGCCCGGACAGGGCGGGCGGAACGGGTTGCAGCCGAAGGCGGCATGGCTCGAGATCGTCAAGCTGGAGGCATTGGCGGCGAAGCAGGTGGCAGCCGACATGAAGATCTCGGGCATCTGGTCGTGGGGCTGGCCGAGCTTCTCGACGGCGGGGGACGACCCGGACAAACCCGCGGCGGCGTGCGTCTACCTGTGGGCGCGCGACCAGCAGCTGTGCGACGCGCCGACCCTGGCGGGCGTTCCGTTCGACGTGTCGCTGACGGAGGGCCAGATCGCCTTGCCGGCGGCGGTTCGCTGCACCCTCGGCGGCAGTCGGCGCATCCTCAAGTCGGACGTGTCGCGGGCCGCGGCGCTGACCGGCGATCTTGCTTCGGCGTCGTCGGCGCTGCTCGAGCGCGCGGTGCTCCGGGCACGCGCCCCGGTCAACCCGGTGGCGGTTCTCTCGGCCGAGCGTGCGATCGTGCGCGACCGGTTCGTCGGCAGCACCACCCGGTACCGGGCTGCACTCGCGACCGCGAAGATCACGCTCGCCGATGCGCGCGCGATCATCACCGACCGTCTCGCGCGCGACCATGTCAAGGAGCGTTTCCGGCCGCGCGCGCCGACGGCGGCGCAGATCGCCGACTTCATCTCGACCTATGCCGCCACAGACGTCCGGCTCGTCTCCACCGACACCGCTGCGCCGTGGCTCGGCGGTGTCCGCGGCTTCGCCGTCGAGACGATCGCGCCCGAGCAGGTGTTCACCCTGCCGCCGGGCAAGCGGCGGACGATTGACACGATCGACGGACGCTTTACGGTGCGTCCGCTCGGCCCGGCGCTGCCGCTGTACGCGCTGCCGCCCGCGCGAGCGCGCGATGTGGCGCGCGGGGTGCTCGGTCGCTTCGCCAAGGATGCCGTCTACAGCACGTGGCTGCGTGCCCAAGAGACGATGCTGCTCGGCAATGCGGTCTGTGCGCGCGACGACGTGCCCGCACGGGCGGAGGTGGATTTGACCGCGTGGGCGCCGTTCCTCGGTACCTGATGGCGGATGTCGCGTCGTTCATGCGCAGCGATATCTGGTAGCGCCCAGCGGGCGGAACCGTGCTGATGAAAAACCGGGTTCCGATACGTTCGGGCGGTGAGCTCCGACGACCAGCGTCTGCCCGAGGACAGCGTCGGCGGCGCCGACGAGCGCTCCCGGCCAGGGTCGGAACGGGCGCTCGGCGATTTCACCCTGACGCTCGAGTCGCTGAGGCTCGTGCCGCTCGCGTTGCTCGTGGGCGCGCTTTCGGCCGGTGTCGCCCTCGGGTTGCTCGACCTGATCGGACTGTTCACGCACCTTGCCTACTACGGCGTCGCGGACGTGTCGCTCGTCCAGCCTTCGCTCCACCGGTGGGGCGCATGGACGGTTGTGATCCCGGTGATCGGCGGACTGCTGGTCGGCCTGATGGCGCGGTACGGATCGGAACGTATCCGCGGCCACGGCATCCCGGAGGCAATGGAGACGATCCTGGTCGGCGGGAGCAAGGTCGAGCCGCGGCTGGCGATCCTGAAGCCGATCTCCAGCGCCTTCAGCATCGGCTCGGGCGGGCCGTTCGGCGCCGAAGGGCCGATCATCCTCACGGGCGCCGCCGTTGGATCGGTCTTCGCCCAGTTCCTGCATCTGACGGCGATCGAACGACGCACCTTGCTGGTGGCAGGTGCGTGCGGCGGGATGGCAGCCGTCTTCGGGACACCGGTTGCCGCCGTCTTGTTTGGGATCGAGCTGCTCGTCTTCGAGTGGCGGCCGCGTTCGATGGTCCCGATCGCCGCCTCGGTTGCCGTGGCCGCGACTCTGCGCGAGGCCTTTGCCCGGCACGGCCTGCTCCATGCGGCCCCGCTGTTCCCGCTTCCGGCCCACGTTGCGCTGTCGCCGCTCGGCATCGGCGAGGCGGTGGTGATCGGCCTGATCGGCGGTGCGCTCGCCGCCCTGCTGACGGCCGCCGTCTACGGCGCCGAGGATGCGTTCAAGCACCTGCCGATCCACTGGGCTTGGTGGCCCGCGCTCGGCGGTGTCGTCGTCGGGATCGGTGGCCTGCTCGACCCGCGCGCACTCGGCGTGGGCTACGCGACGATCGCCGACGAGCTTGCAGGCAGGATCGCGATCGGCGGGCTCGTGTTGCTCCTGGTCGTCAAGCTCGTGATCTGGGCCACGGCCCTGGGCTCAGGGACGAGCGGTGGGATCCTTGCGCCCCTCCTGATGATGGGAGCCGCCGCCGGTGGGCTGGCGGGCCACGTCTTCGGCGGGTCGATCGGGATCTGGTGCGCGCTGGGGATGGCCGCGACGCTGGCGGGGGTGACCCGCTCGCCGTTCACGTCGATCGTGTTCACCGTCGAGTTGACCCACGCCCAGGATCTCCTGCTTCCCTTGCTCGTGGTGTGCGCTGCGGCGCATCTGGTCAGCGCGCTCGGGCTGAAGCGGTCGATCCTGACCGAGAAGGTCGCCCGGAGGGGCTTCCACGTGATGCGCGAGTACGCGGTCGACCCGCTCGAGGCGTTGTTCGTCCGGGACGTGATGCGTTCGGAGCTGCAGGTCGTGCCGCCCGACGCGTCGGCGGCGCGGGTGCGGGCGGCGCTGGAACACGACCCCGAGAGTCGCCACCAACGTCTCTTCCCGATCGTCGGGGAAGCGACCGGGCTCCTGGGCGTGGTCGGCTGGTCGCATCTGGCGGCCGCGGACGACGAGGCCAGCGTCGGCAGCCTGATGCACGCCGAGCCGGTCGTCGCGTACCCGGACGAGGTGCTGACTGCGGTCGCCCATCGCATGGCCCAGTACAAGCTCGGGGCGCTGCCGGTCGTCGAACGGGGCCACGAGCGAGCCGTCGTCGGAGTGATCACCGAGTTCGAGTTGCTCACGGCCCGCCGGCGACTGCTCGCGGAGGAGCGGCATCGCGAACGGCCGCTCACGCTGGCGTCGTTTCAGACGTTCCTGCGGCCCTCGCTGGCCGCTGCACAGCAGGTGAACGGTCGCCGGACGGGCCGCCGGCCGCCGCGACCCGGCTGAACAGGCCGGCAAACCGCCCTTCCGGGCACGCGACACTGCTACGCGGCGCCCGCCTCGTGCGCGACGTGCATCGCGCGCAGGCCGCGCCGTAGCGGCCAGAGCGACGCGGCGTGGATCGCCAGCGCGAGCGCGAGCGCCGCGCCGAACGCGGCCGTGATGCTCGTGCGCGGCAGCAGCACGCTGAGCGAGATGTAGAAGGCGGCGAAGGAGAAGAGGCCGAGCAGCAGCCCGCGCAGGACCCGCAGCGCGGCCGCGATGCCGTGGCTCCGCTGCGCGAAGCTCGCCAGCACGGCGGTGTAGAGCGGGTAGACGGTGAGCAGCCCGCTGAGGCGTGCGCCCAGCACGGTCGCGAGGCCCGTGATCAGCAGCAGGATCACGGTGGCGACGATCGCGCGTGCCGGCAGCTCGAACCGGTGCGGCAGCACCGCCTCGGCCGGCTCGAACGCGAGCTGGGGCACGAAACGAAGGGCGACGACGAGTGCGAGCACGGCGGCGACGGAGAGCGGGAGGAGAAGATCGAGCTGCGGCCCGAGCGGCAGCAGCTCCGCGACCAGGCCGACGGCCGCAAAGCCGAGCGAGCCGGCCGCCAGGGAGTACTGCCACGGCCAGCGGCGAGCGACCGCGGTCCAGCCCAGGCAGAACGCCGCCTCGCCGAGCGTGCCCGACAGCGACCCGATGCTCGCATGGGCGGCAAACCGCCGGCCGTGCTCGACCGCCAGGAAGCACGTGATCGGGCCAGACATCAGGGGCAGCGCCACAAGCCAGCCGCTGATCGCTGCCCCGTAACGGCGCCCGGCGAGCGAGGTTGCGACCACGATCGCGGGTGTGAACGCGAGCTTCGCGACCAGGAGCCACATACCCACAGGATGTCAGTCGCGGCAATGACGGTCCCGACTACTGGACAGGTCAAATGCGCCCCACGGCGTGCGTCCCTGTGCCACACTTGCAGGACGCGGCTGGTAGCGATGGGACGCAGCCGCAGGCGTCCCATCGAGTGAGGTCGCGCTGGTAGGGCGGCGGCCGCCCACCGAGGTTGGCGCCGCCCTACCGCCCTTCTGTTCGTCAGGACGCGTGACGCCGCGTGTCGCGGTCGAAGCCCGACTCGGTTTCCCACGAGACCTGGTTGCCGGAGGCAAACTCGAGCGGCGACTGGCTCCAGTCGTCGTGTCCGTACTTCTCTGTGTCGCCGAGCGTGAAGACCTCTGGCGTCTGTGACGACGCAACCGCGACTCCCGCCGCGGCGACTACGACGGCGAGCAGGAGCGAGGGCCGCATGCGCAGGCAACCCCAATGAGATTCGCTTCGCCGGCCCGATCGAGGCGTGATGCTGGAGCGTTGACTTGACAACGCACAAGGAGTAGGTTCGGGTCACCGGGAACGAAAGGCAAAACAGCGTGTCATTCGGCTGCCTTGATCGTTACTGCGGCAGCTTTTCTGGGTCGGACTCCCGCGAGACTGCGTGCGTTCCCTGCCAACTCGGCTTCTCTTCGGAGGCGCGGGGCTAGCCGTGGAAATTCGTACCGGCTCGATCTTCTTCCCGTCGCTTCGCGGTAGCGGTCCCCGCACCGCGACGAGTGACATCCACTTTGCGCGGGATGTCGAGCAGTCCGTCTGCGGCCTGACCGGGTCCTCAGTCGGGTTCTCCGGCGACGACCACCACATCGGTCTGATGGACATACGGGTGGAGTCGGAAGTCGAGGGTGATCTTGTTCGCGTCACCGGCACGCTTGGCCTGCGAGACTGGTCCGGAAACTGGGACGACGACTACGACGGAGTCATACAGTTCGCGGTTGCCGCCGATCTTGTCTCCGCGACCGACCCGCCGCCGCGTGGTGACCTGGAGATCACCGGGTTCGAGCTGAACCAGGCGACCCAGTTCTTCCGCAGCTTCCAGCATCTCGACGGTGCGACCGTCCAGCCTGACAACGCGATCCGCCTGATCGCAAGGAAGCCGACTGGTGTACGCGTGTATGTCGACTACGACGCCTCGGCCGGCTTGCCGCCGATCACGCAGCTGTCGGGCCAGCTCGTCGTCACAACCTCGATCGGGTCCGCGACGCTAACACTGAATCCGACGAGCGTCATCACACCACGACCGGACGCCGCGATCGATCGTGGAAGCGCAAGCCAGACGTTGAATTTCGTGATCCCGGAAGGCTGGTGTCAGGGCGAACTCGCGCTCACCTGCCGCGTCTTTGATGGGCTTGCGCCGACGCCTACCTCGCGAGCCTTCCAGCGCACGATCCGCTTTCTGGAGTCTGCGCCGCTCCGCTGCTACCTCGTCGGCGTGCACTACACGGGACAAGGCCTTGACCTAGCCGCGCCGACACAAGCCGCAGTTCTCAACGGGCTCGCGTTCGTCGAGTCGACATATCCGGTTCCAGAAATCTTCACGACCGGATACACCGCGATCAACTTCGACAAGGATATGAAGGCGGACATCGCAGACGGCTGCGGCGACGGATTCAACGACCTGCTCGACCGTCTACGCGACATGCGAGGAGACTCAGGAGACGTCTACTACGCCGCGCTCCCGCCGGGCGGTATCGATTCTGGCAGCGTTGGAGGCTGTGGAGGCGGCGGCGTGGCGGCCACATTCGTCGGCGGGGGCGCAACCGCGGCCCAAGAGATCGGGCACGCATTCGGTCGTGACCACGCGCCCTGCGATGACTCGGGACGCTGCGACAACCCGGCGCATCAGGACGACCATTATCCGCACTACAACAGTTATGTCTCCGACAGCGTCGGCGAGTACGGCTACGACCCGCTGACGGACACCGTGTTCGATCCCGCCGCAACGTTCGACTTCATGGGCTACTCCGGCGGGCCGATGTGGGTGAGCCCGTACACCTACGCCGGGCTTATGGGCGCCTTCCCCGTGAGTGGTGGCATCTCGCCGGCAGCTCGCAGCTCGTTCAAGTCGCTCCGAGCCGCGCACGCTCCACGGTCGTCAGACGACTGGACATGGAGCGACCGCGAATGGCGCCGTCGAAAGAGTCCGCTTCTCTTCCTGCGACTCGCCATCGAGCGCGACCACACCGTCGACGTGCTCCCCTCGTTCAGCTACGCGGCGCTGCCGCCGCCGGGGATCGCCAGGCGAACCGGCTTCATGATCGAGTTCCGCGGCGAAGACGGTGGCGTGCTGTCTTGCCACGAGCTCCGTGACGACTGCAAACACTGCCGGTCCGGATGTTGGCCGAAGCACATCCGAGATGCGGTCCCGCTACCGGATGGCGTCAAAGAGTTCGTCGTGCTCAAAGGCGGCGCTGTGATCCACGAACAAGCGATCCCCGAGCCACCGGAGGTAAAGGTTCGCTGTCGGCGCAACCAGAAAGAGGAGATCGAGCTCCAGTGGTCATCCGACCAGGAAGGAGAGGTCTGGTACCTGGTCCACTGGCTCGATGACGACGGCGAAACATGGCGAGGAGTCTCTCCGAGAACACAGGAACAAGAGATGACGCTCCCTCTGCGTCAGTTCCCGCACGCAGAACAGCTCGCGTTCCGGGTGCTCGCGACAGCCGGGCTCGCCACCGGCGTAGGCACCTGCGAAGTCGACGTGGCGGCTCCGCCGCTTCCGACGGTCGAGATCATCCCGGTTGGAACTTGGGCGACACAGGACGGGCCGGGTGCGCGGCTCGCAACGGTCGCGGTCGTGGACGAGTGGGGACGAACGATCTCAGATCCGGACATCGTCTGGTACGACGAAGGCGGAGCGGAGATTGGACGCGGGAGATCAATCGATCTTCGAGAGCTCTCAGACCGCGTGGGTGCGGTCCGCGCAGTCGTGCTCAACGTCGGGAAGGGGCGCGTCGAGAGGACGTGGCTAACGCATCGGACGGAGGCCGGCCGTTGCGTCCTTCACCACGACGATCAGGGCAGTGAATCTGTGGCCGATTGGGAGTAAGCGAGCAAGCGAAGGAGGACGGCTGTGCAGGTACGGACAGGTGAGATCACGTTTGGAAGCTTCTCTGGCAGCGGCCCTCGCTCCTCGTTCTCCGACGTGATCTTCCCGTCGGCGTTGAGCACCGCAACCGCTTTCCTCACCGGAATGACAGCCGAGTTCTCCCCCTCAGATGGCGATCACCACCTCGGGGAACTCGACGTTCGCCTAGAGACCGCAGTCACCGGCGCGACCGTCCGTGTGACGGCAACGTTCGGGTTGCGCGACTGGTCCGGCAACTGGGATGACAGGTACGAAGGACAAGTCTTCTTCGCTGTAGTCGGCGAGTGAGGAAGAGCATCAGCGACGACTTCGACCGCTCGGATCGGGGACACGTTGATCGGCGATTGGTTCTGCGGCGCAGAACGCACCGGTGACTGTCGGCCCGGCGAACCTCTGCGCGCGCGCCTGCATGTTCCTTCTCCGCACGAGGGGGTACAACGGTTGCAACGGCTACGAGAGGAGCATCGAATGCGCATCGCGTCGGCCATTGCATCCCGCTTGCGTTCGGACGAGGCGATCGCGACTCGGATCCAGTCCGTTGCGGATGCCCACTACTTCGCCCGGCAGCGCGTTCCCGAAGGGATCTTCCAGATGTTCGAGGCCGGGAGCGGATCGAACGTGACGATGCGCGAAAACGTTCGCGCGTTCGAGGACGTCCTCTTCAGGCCGCGAACCGCCGTCTTCCACCCGAGTCGCGATCTGCGGACGACCGTCCTCGGGCACGAGATCTCGATGCCGGCGATCGTCTCCTCTGTCGGCTTCCTCAAGATCGGCCATCCCGACGGCGAGGCCGGGGTCGCGCGTGCCGCAGGCGCCGCCGGCACGATCCAGTTCGTCAGCGGCGTGACGAACACGCCGATCGAGGAGATCATGGCCGCTGCAACCGGCCCCGTCTTCTACCAGCTCTACTACATCGGCGGACGCGACGCCTCCGCGCCGATCATCGAACGTGTCAAGGCGGCCGGCGTCTCGGGCCTCGTCCTCATCGCTGACACGCCGACGATCGCGCGACCACGTGACCGGCTCTACCCCGAGCGGCGCAGCGTGCCCGCCGGGGTCACGCTTCGCGACGCGATCGGCTTCGCTCCGCAGGCCCTTCCGAAGCCGCGCTGGCTGCTCGACTTCGTCCGCGCGGGGATCCAGGAGCCACAGGTTGCGATGGGGCTCCGGCCGGACGGAACGCCCATGGGCCTCTTCGAGGGGATCGAAAAGATCTACCAGCAGACGCCGGCCTGGGAGGACGTTCCGTGGATTCGCGAGCGCTGGGACGGGCCGCTCGTGATCAAGGGGATCCTGACTGTGGAGGATGCCCGTCGCGCCGTCGAGGAAGGCGCCGACGCAATCGTCGTCTCGAACCATGGGGGCAACGTCCTCGACGGAGACGTGGCGACGCTGCCGGTACTCGCCCAGATCGTGGAGGCGGTCGGCAGCGACATCGAAGTGCTGATCGACAGCGGCGTGCGTCGCGGTACCGACGTGCTCAAGGCGGTCGCCCTGGGAGCGAAGGCGGTCCTGCTCGGGCGCGCCTACGTCTACGCGCTCCTCGCCGCGGGCGAGCCCGGCGTCCAGACGATGCTCGAGCTCTTCCGCCAGCAGATCGACGAGGCGCTCGCTTTTCTCGGCGTCGAGTCGATCGACGAGCTCGACCCGTCGTTCCTCGAACTGCCGCCGAGCTGGGCCTCCGCGCGCGTGCGCTCGAGCTAAGCCTTCCAGGCCAGGTCGGCGGTTCCCGCCGCGCTGGTAGCGGACAGTTCGGCCGTCTATCGGCCGTCGCCTGAAATCCGAAAGAGGCCGCGCGAAGCGGCCTCTTTCGCTTACTGCCTTGAGATCCGGAAGCGGGAGCGACGGGACTCGAACCCGCGACCTCCGGCGTGACAGGCCGGCGTTCTAACCAGCTGAACTACGCCCCCAGGCGCGCCGCAGTGTAGCGGCGGGAAGGGAAACAATGCCTCCCTAGGGAACGAGGTTACCGTGACGCGCGTCGATTGGATCGCGCTCGCGATCGCCGCGCTCGCTGCCCTGGCCGGGCTTCGCCGCGGGCTGATCGCGACCGCACTCTCCTTCGCCGGGCTCGCCGCCGGGGCGGTGATCGGCGCCCGGCTCGCGCCGCACTTCCTGCACGGGGGCTCCCTCTCGCCCTACACGCCGCTGGTGGGGCTCGCCGGCGCGCTGATCGGCGCGACGCTCCTGCGCTCGATCGCCGGCATGGCCGGGTCGTTCCTGCGCGGCGGCCTGCACGTGCTCCCGCCGCTGCGCGCGCTCGACTCGATCGGCGGCCTGCTCGCGGGCGCGGCGGTCGGCTTCGGGATCGTCTGGGCCGCCGGCGCGGTCCTGCTGCAGCTGCCCGGCCAGACCAGTCTGCGTCGCGAGGTGCAGCAGTCGACGATCCTGCAGCGGCTGAACCGGATCGCGCCGCCGAGCACCGTCCTGCACGCGCTCGCACGCGTCGACCCTTTCCAGTCGATCGCCGGGCCCGCGCCGCCCGCGACGCCTCCCGATACGCGCGTGCTCTCCTCGGCCGCCGTGCAGCGCGCCCACCCGAGCGTCGTTCGCATCACCGCCACCGCCTGCGGGCTCGGGATCGAAGGCTCCGGCTGGGTCGCGCGGCCGCACGTCGTCGTCACCGCCGCGCACGTCGTCGCGGGCGGCAAGGGAATCCGGGTCGACGGCCACGCCGCCGAGGCGCTCGTCGTCGACCGCAGCCAGGACATCGCGGTGCTGGGCGTGGCGGGGCTGGACGCGCCCGCGCTGCCGGTGGTCGACCCTCGCGCCGGCGACCCGGTCGCGCTCCTCGGCTACCCGCAGGACGGGCCGTTCGACGCCCGCGCCGGTCGCGTCGGCCAGACCAGCGACGTGCTCGTCGACGGCTCGCTTCGCCAGGTGACCGCGTTGAGCGGGCTCGTTCGGCACGGCAACTCGGGCGGCCCCGCCGTCAACGACCAGGGCCAGGTGGAGGCGACAATCTTCGCCGCGCGTATCGGCACCCGGGCCGGCTACGGCATCCCCACGGCCACCGTCCGCGCCGAGCTCGCACGTGCGAAGGCGCCCGTCTCGACCGGCGCCTGCTAGCGCAGCTAGAGCAGCTCGAGCACGCGGGCCGGGCGCTTGTACGGCGCCACGACGTACACACCCGCACACCGGCCCTGTGCGGCCGCGACCAGCTCCTTCGCATGCGCCAGGCCGAGGTCGGCCGCGCCCGCGCCCGCTTCGCCGAGCGCGTCCTGCAGCTCCTGTGGCACGACGATGCCGGGAACCTCGTTGTGCAGCCGCAACGCCAGCCGGTGGCTCGTCAGCGGAAAGATGCCGGCGAGCACCGGGATCGGCCACGAGCCGCCGAGGAGCTCGGCAAAGCGGTCGAGCGCATCGAGGTCGAAGAGGATCTGCGTCATCGCGAACTTCGCGCCCGCCTCGACCTTCCTGCGGAAGCGCTCGGCCTCTTCCTCGAGATCGTCGGCGGTCGGATTGACGGCCACGCCGGCGAAGAACGACGTCGGCGCGTCGATCGGCCGGCCGTTGAAGTCCTCGCCGCGGTTGAGGCGCGTGACCAGCTGGGTCAGGCCGATCGCGTCGATCTCGTAGACGCCGCGCGAACCCGGGTAGTCGCCCACCTCGGGCGGATCGCCGGTGATCGCGAGGACGTTGCGCACGCCTTCGGCATGAGCGCCGAGCAGGATCGACTCCAGGCCGAGCACCGTCCAGTCGCGCGTGGTCACGTGCGGCACGGTCTCGAGCCCGCAGTCGCGCTCGAGGCGCGCCGAGACCATCAGCGAGCTCATGCCGGCGCGGGCGGTCGCGTTGTCGTTGACGTCGACGAACCGGATTCCGCCCTCGCGCAGCTCGTGGGCGACCTCGAGCAGCCCTGCCGCCGAGCCGCCGAGCGGCGGATCGAGCTGCACCGACACGACGAACTCACCCTCGCGGAGCGCGCGTGCGAGCGCCGTCTCGCGCTGCTCCTCGCCAAGAGCCTCGACCAGGTCGCGTTGCGTGAACTCGAGCGGCGCGCGCGGCGCGCGATGTTCCTCGACGGCCGCACGGATCGCGGCGATCTCGGCGGGCGTCGTCCCGCAGCAGCCGCCGATCACGCGAGCACCCAGCGCGCTCGCGTGCGCGGCGAACTCGGCGAAGTACTCGGGCGCGGCGTGCGGATAGATGACGCGGCCTCCCGAGAGGCTCGCGAGCCCGATGTTCGGCAGCGCGGCGAGCGGCAGGCCGTCGCTGCGCATCTGCTCGAGCGCCTCGAGCGCGACCAGGAGGCCGCTGCCGTGGTTGGCCCCGATCGCCGCGACGTCGAGCTCGCTCAGCCGGGCGGCCGCCTCACGTGCGTGCACGCCCGCGAGCGTCTCGGCCCCGTCGTCAAAGGTCATCAGCGCGACGATCGGCAGGCTCGAGACGCTCCGTACCGCCTCGATCGCGTCGACGAGCTCTTCGAGGTCGAAGAACGTCTCGATCATGAAGAGGTCTGCGCCACGCCCCTCGAGCACGCTCGCCTGCTCGGCGAAGAGCTCGTGGCGCACGCGGTTCGCCGCCGGCTCGCCGAGCGGGCCGATCGAGCCGGCGATGAACACGTCGCGTCCGGAGATCTCGCGTGCCTCGCGTGCGAGCTTGACCGCGGTGGAGTTGATGCGTTCGAAGTCGTCCTCGAGGAAGTGGTGCGCCAGCTTGCGCCGGTTCGCCCCGAACGAGTTCGTCTCGATCAGGTCGGCGCCGGCGTTGATGAAGCTGACGTGCAGCGACACGACCGCCTCGGGTGCGCGCAGGTTCGCCTCCTCCGGCGTCCGCAGCCGCGGCACCGCAGCCGTGATCAGCGACCCCATGCCGCCGTCGGCGACGATCGTCGGGCCGTCGGCGAGGCGCGAGGTGAAGCGGTTGGCCATCGGGCCAGAGTAGTCAAGCGCGAAGCTTGAGCCGCCCGACGTAGACGACGAAGTTATGGCCCGTCCGCGCCTCGATCGTGAGGCCGCCGGGGCGGGTCGCCGTCCACGTGAGCTCCGAGCCATGCCGCGCGACCGCCGTTTTGCGTCCGTTCACCGCCACCCGGGCCGACGTCGGTACGAAGGCCAGCTCGACCCGAACCGTGCTGTTGCGGCGAATCGTCGCGGTGTGCTTCGACGCGTCGATCGGCGCCCCGCAGTGCGTTCCCCAGCACCAGCCCGAGACGTCGAGCGGGACGTGCCCGGCGCCTGTGTCGATGTATGCCGCCGGTGGATGGGCCACGGCGAGCAGCAGTGCGAGGAGCGGGAGCACCCCCAAAATCTAGTCGCGAAAAATCGGTTCCGCTTTGGCCGGGACTGATGTAGTGTCAGCGCGGCTGAGGGTGAGCCGGAGGACGAGAGAGGGCCGGCTCCAACCGTTGATCGTTAGTTCCCTGTCAACGAACGTCGTCGCCGGAGGTCCTGCTCAGGTGCTCACAGTCGACATCGCTCTCCCCGAGATCGAAGAGCTTCAGAAGCTGGTCGTCACGGGGCAAGAGAAGGGCTTCCTCACCTACGACGACATCGTCAAGGGGCTGGAGGAAGTCGAGCTCACGAAGGAGCAGGTCGAGGACTTCACCACCTACCTGATCGACCACGGAGTCGAGCTGGTCGAAGGCGAGGAGCACAAGCGCCTCCCGCACGAGCCGCCGCTCGTCACCGAAGACGCGAAGACGCCGCCGAAGCTCGACCTGACCGTCGAACCGTCGCTCGACTCGCTGCGCCTCTACCTGCGCGAGATCGGGAAGGTGCCGCTGCTCACCGCCGACCAGGAGGTCTATCTGGCGAAGCGGATCGAGCGTGGCGACATGGGCGCCAAGACGCAGATGACCGAGGCGAACCTGCGCCTGGTCGTCTCGATCGCCAAGGGATATCTGGGCCGCGGCCTGAGCTTCCTCGACCTGATCCAGGAGGGCTCGCTCGGGCTGATCCGGGCCGTCGAGAAGTTCGACTACCGCAAGGGCTACAAGTTCTCGACCTATGCGACGTGGTGGATCCGCCAGGCCGTGACGCGTGCGATCGCCGACAAGGCCCGCACGATCAGGATTCCCGTGCACATGGTCGAGAAGCTGAACAAGGTCGTCCACATCGAGCGCCAGCTGGTGCAGCGCCTGGGCCGCGAACCGCGTCCCGAGGAGATCGCCGAGGAGCTCGAGATGACGACCGAAGAGGTGCGCGAGATCCTGCGGATGGCGCAGCATCCCGTGTCGCTCGAGAAGCCGATCGGGGAAGAGGAGGACTCGGAGCTCGGCGACTTCGTCGAGGACGAGAACACCGAAGGGCCCGACGAGGCGGCGTCCTTGACGCTCCGGCGCTCCGACATCGAGGTCGCGCTTGCGTCGCTGCCCAAGCGTGAGCGGCAGGTGATCGAGCTGCGCTACGGGCTGACCGGCGACCAGCCGTGCACGCTCGAGGAGGTCGGCAAGACCTTCGGCGTCACCCGCGAGCGGATCCGCCAGATCGAGAACAACACGTTGAAGAAGCTCGAGACGCTGCCCGAGGCTCAGGCGCTCCGCGACTGCATGTGACGTTTCCCTACGTGCGCGCGGCGGGGACGAACAGCCGGCAGTGCGGGCACTTGAACCCGCGGTAGCGCTCCGCACCGCCGGTCATCAGCTCGGCCGTGAACGTCTTCTTGCAGTGCGGGCAGACGATCTCCTGCGGTCCTTGCCCGGTGCCGTCTGATTCCTGGTCGGGCACGGTTCAAGGCCTTAGCCGAGTGAGATCGACTCGATGCTGACGTCGTTGCGCGGTTTGTCGCCCGGGCCCGTATCGACCTGCTCGATCGTGTCGACCACGTCCATGCCCGACAGGACCCGGCCGAAGACCGTGTGCTTGCCGTCGAGCCACGGGCAGGCGTCGGCCGTGACGATGAAGAACTGCGAGCCGTTCGTATTCGGGCCGGCGTTCGCCATGGCGAGCGCGCCGCGCTCGACCTTGTGGTCGTTGAACTCGTCTGCGAACTGGTAGCCGGGACCGCCCGAGCCGGTGCCGGTCGGGTCGCCGCCCTGGATCATGAAGTCCCGGATCACCCGGTGGAAGATCACGCCGTCGTAGAAGCCGTCCTGCGCGAGCTTCTTGAAGTTCTCGACGGTCTTGGGGGCGTCGTCGTCGAAGAGCTCGATCCCGATCGCGCCGTGGTTGGTCTGCAGCGTGGCGTTGGTCATCAGCCCACCCTAGACAGAACGGGCCGGGCGCCGGCCATGGTGCGGGCGCACCCGGCCAGCGCGGCCGCGGCGCCGGCCGCCAGCAGGATGGCGCCGCCACGAACCGCCCATTCCGACCCACGGAGGGCCCCGCCGGCGACAGCCTCGACCCCGACGGCGAAGAGCAGGGCCTCGGCAACCCACACCCGGCGCGGGTAGAAGGCCGACTGCTTCGGCCGCGGGCCGGGCGGCCACCAGGCCCAGACCGACAGCGAGAGCAGCTTGCCGAGATGGCCCAGCGTCACCCCGGCGGCCCAGCCGGCCAGGAGCAGGACGACGTAGGCGGTCAGGCGTCGTGGCGTCACATCGAGCCCGGTCAACATCCCGATCCCGAGCGCCGCCGCCTGTGCGAGGAAGAAGAGGCCCGAGAGCAGGTGCGCGATCGGTCCCTCCAGCCCGTTCAGCCGGTGCTGCCGGGCGACCCGCGCCATCAGCACCGCAAAGCTCGCGACCGCACCGAGACAGGCCAGCGCTCCTGCGAGCTCGAGCGCCTGCGAGCCGAGCCCGAAGCCTGCGGCCAGCAGCCAGATCCCGCCGGTGAGAACGAGCTCCTCGGCCGGAAGCCGGCGCCGGCCGGCCGCGGGCGCCATCGCGAGCATCGGCCCGAGTGTCCGCCCGACCGCGAGGATCAGGAGCGTCAACCAGCCGAGCACGGCGAGGTGCAGATGGATCGCGATTGCGCGCTCGTGCGGGATGCCGGCCAGCGGGCGCCATTCGCGGGCCGCGACCCCGGCGCCGAACGCGAGCGCGGCTGCGGCGTGCAATGTGGAGAGCACGATCCCCGCGCGGCTTGCCAGCAGCATCCGGTCGCGCGGCGCGCGTAGCGCCAGCGACACGAGCTCCCAGGCGACGATCGCGAAGCCGAGCGTCTCGGCGGAGGCCGACAGCCAGATCAGGGCCCCGAGGTCGTGCGCGATTCCGACCGCGAGCAGCGGGCCGAAGCAGAGCAGTGGCAACGCCGTCCAGCCGCGGACGGGCGACGCACTGTTGCGGAGCAGCGTCGGCAAGACGTGCAGCGCGGCTCCCGTCACCGCCGGTGGCAGGAAGCCGAGCGCCACGAGGTGCACCGCAAGCAGCACGTTCGGGGCTGCGAGCCCCGCCGCCGCCACCTCCGGTGCGGCGACGACGAGCAGCACGGTCGCTGCGGCCCAGTTCGCCAGAGCAACGCCGAAGTACGCCGCCACGAGCGCGAGCGGCGCGGGCCGGCCGACCCGCGCCCCACCTGTCGTCAAGCGGCAGCGGCTCCCGGCTGCAGGCCGAGCACGCGCGGGAACAGGACGTTGTTCTCCTCGTGAATGTGCTGGTGCAGGTCGAGCTCGAACTCGCGCAGGCCGTCGAGCGTCGCGCGGTGGGTGTTGCAGAGCGCCTGCCCGACGTCGAAGCCGCCCGTCAACGCCCGAAGCTGCTCGAGTGCGTCGCCGGCGGCTTGGTGCTCGTCCTCGAGCAGCTCGATCGCACCCGCATCGAGCTCGGCGCCGCTCCGGCAGAGTGGGAACAGGCGCTCTTCCTCGGCCGTCATGTGCTCTTCGAGCTCCGAGCGCAGCTCGACGAACGTCGTCTGCACCTGCTCGAGCTCGGGGCGATCGTCGCCGTGCACACGCAGGATCGTCGCAATCAGCCCGTCGAGGCGCGGCAGCTCCTCACGCAGGCGCGCGTGGTGCACGCCGGCGATGTGGTCGCACAGCTCGGCGAGCGGCGCCTCTCTCCAGTCGGTGGCCTCCCCCTCGGTCGCCGGCGTGCCGGCGACGGCAGCAAGGTCGGCCAGGGCCCTCGCGGTGTCGACGCCGCGGGCGGCGCAGGCGTCGGTCAGGCTGCGCTTGCCACCGCAGCAGTAGTCGAGCCCGAGCTCTTCGAACACACGTGCGCGGGCCGGCTGCTCGAGCACGAGCTCTGCGACCGTGCGCGACGGATCGATCGACATGTCGTAGTCCTCTCGTTGGTCACTTTCAAGTGTAGGAACATGCGACAGGTCTAGGCAGACGCAGCCGTCCAGGTTATGGTCGTGCCGTGGGCGGAGACTGGCACCGCCCGGCGTCGCTGCGGCATGCGACGTTCGGGGGCAAATTGCGCGCGCGCCTAGCGGCGGGTGCAGTGCTGCTCGCGGCCGTGGCCGTCGCGGCAACTGTCGCGGCCGCCGGTGACGACGCGAGCTCCGGCGCCACTCCGCAGAGGCCGCTGACGATCGGTGCGCTCTTCTCGCTCACCGGCGGCGGCAACGTCTACGGCGTGCAGCAGGTGAAGGCAGCAGAGCTCGCCGTCTCGCAGATCAACCAGCTAGGCGGCGTCGACGGCGTGCCGCTCCGGCTGGTCGTCCGCGACGACCACTCCGATCCGGCCGCCGGCAAGGCCGCGATGCGCAAGCTGATCCAGGGCTCCGGCGTCGTCGCCGTGCTCGGGCCGAGCCTCTCCCTCGTGGCCGTCTCGGCCGATCCCGTCGCCGACTCGTTGAAGACGCCGGTGCTCGCCGTCTCGAACACCGCCGAGGGCATCGTCGGCAAGTGCGCCTATCCGTGCACCTTTGTGTGGCGCGACAGCCTCGGCGAGTCGCTCGCCGTGCCGGCGAACATCAGCGCCTACGTGCAGGAAGCGCACCCGTCGCGGGCCGCGATCGTCTTCGTCGGCGGCGACGTGCTCGGGATCGACGAGGCGAAGATCGCCACCGCGAGCTTCAAGCAGAACCGGGTCAAGGTCAGCGGCCAGATCTCGGTTCCGTCGTCGGGCAGCGTCGGAGCCGGCGTGAGGCGCGCGTTGAAGACGAAGCCGGATGTCATCTTCATCGGCGCGACGTTCGGCCAGGTCGCCGCCGACGTGATGAAGGAGGCCAGGGCTCGAGGGTTCTCGGGCGCGTTCCTCGGCGGCAACACGATGAACAGCAGCTCGACGACGCACCTCGCGGGGACGGCCGGCACCGGCGCGCGCAGCGCCTCTGCCTGGTACGCGGGCAACGACTTCCCCGCGAATGCCGACTTCATGACCGCCTACAACCAGGTGTACGGCGAGGCGCCCGACCAGTTCGCCGCCCAGTCGTACATCGGAGTCCAGATCCTGGCGGCCGCGCTCGGCAAGAAGCACGGCATCGCCGCCAAGCCGGTCGCGACGCAGCGGCAGCTGCTGCAAGCCCTGCTGCCGAGCGTCGCACTGACGACGCCGCTCGGGCCGTTCCGCTTCACCGCCGACCACGACGTCAGCCAGATCATCTGGATCCTCGCCATGGACGGCAAGGGCGGACACTCCTTGACCGGATTCTGTAACCCACTGTGTTGATTTCGACCCCACGCTGATGCTGACCCCGGGAAAATTCCGCCACAAGGCGCTCCAGAAGATGTCCTCGCCGGACCAGCTCGACCGGCTGCTCAAGATCACGCTGCCGCGCCGCTGGGTCGGGCTCACCGGCCTGCTGCTCGTCGTCGCCGCGGTTGTCGTCTGGTCGGCGATCGCCAGCGTCCCGACGACGCTCAACGGTCCCGGCTTCCTGCTGCCGCAGGGCGGGCTGCGCGAGGTGCAGGCTCCGTCCTCCGGCACGGTGCAGGCGTTGAGCGTCGGGATCGGCGACCACGTCGTGGCGCAGCAGACGATCGGCTCGGTCGTCGGCCCGGACGGCAAGAGGGTGGAGGTCAAGTCGCCCGAGACGGGCGTCGTCACCGAGGCCGACAGCGTCAAGGGCGCCTATGTCAACGGCGGCGACCGGCTCGCGCTCGTGCAGCCCGTCGGCTTCCCGCTCGTCGAGTACGCCTACGTCTCCACGGATGTCGCCGCCGGCCTCCGGCCCGGCACGCCGGTGCACGTCATCTTCGGTGCCGGCATCGGTCTCGGGTTCGGCTACGCCACGGGCACCGTCGAATCGGTCAGCCAGTTCCCGGCCACCGCCGAGCGCCTCAACTTCATCCTTCAGGATTCGTCGACCGTCGACTCGATTCGCAAGCTCGGCGCGACCAACGAAGTCGTGATCGCCATGGATCAGTCGGCACGCAACCCGAGCGGTCTCGTGTGGGGCTCGGGCTCCGGGCCGCCCGGTGTGCTGCCCGCGGGCCTGCCGGCGAAGGTGACCTTCATCGTCGGGCAGCACCACCCGATCAACAACGTCCTCTAGCACTGATGCTGTCCGCCCTCACGGCCTCAGCGGCGCCCAAGGTGAAGCCGCCGACGGGCAAGGAGTCGCGGCGGACCCGCACGCCGACCGTGCTCCAGATGGAGGCGGTGGAGTGCGGCGCCGCCTCGCTCGGGATCATCCTCGCCCACTACGGCCGCTGGGTGCCGCTCGAGGATCTGCGCAACGAGTGCGGCGTCTCGCGCGACGGCTCGAAGGCGAGCAACCTGCTCCGGGCCGCCCGCGCCTACGGGCTCGAGGGCCGGGGGCTGCGGATGGAGCCGAAGGGGATCGCCGAGGCGAAGCTGCCGGCGATCATCTTCTGGAACTTCAACCACTTCCTCGTGCTCGAGGGCTACGGGCCGAAGGGTGTGCGGCTGCAGGATCCGGCGTCCGGCCCGCGCAAGGTCACGTGGGAGGAGTTCGACGGCTCGTTCACCGGCGTCATCCTCGAGCTCGAGCCAACCGATGCATTCGAGAAGGCCGGCGCGCAGCCGTCGCTCGTCAAGGGCCTTGCGTCGCGCTTCCACGGTGGCATGCCGGCGCTCGCGATGTGCCTGCTCGCCGGGCTCGGGCTGCTGATCCCGGGCCTCCTGGTTCCTGCGGCCACCCGAACGTTCGTGAACGAGGTTCTCAGCCAGGGCAACCGCAGCTGGCTGCCTCTGCTCGTGATGGGTGTCGCGCTCGCCGCGGTCGCGCAGTTCGCGTTCACCTGGCTGCAACAGATCACCCTGCTGCGCCTGTCGACCAAGCTCGCGATGTCGATGTCGACGCGATTCATGGAGCACGTGCTCCGGTTACCGCTGCTCTTCTTCAGCCAACGCTACGCGGGCCATGTGGTCACGCGCATCCAGGTGAACGACCAGATCGCGAGCATGCTCTCGAGCCAGCTCTCGGCCAGCCTGCTCGCACTGCTCACGTCGATGTTCTACCTCGTCCTGATGGTGATCTACGACTGGCAGCTGACGTTCGTCGCCGTCGGCTTCGCCGCGATCAACGTGATCTTCCTGCAGCTGACCGCGCGCAAGCAGAAGGACGCGAGCCGCCGGCTCGTGCAGGACACGGGCAAGCTCACCGCCACCGCCGTTTCCGGCCTCGCGAACATCGAGACGCTGAAGGCGACGAGCGAAGACGCGTCGTTCTTCGCGCGCTGGGCGGGCCACCAGGCGAAGGTGCTCGGCTCGACCCAGGAGCTCGGCGCGCCGCTCGCCGCGCTCTCCTCGCTCCCGACGCTGCTGATCTCGATGAACACGGCCGTGCTGATCGGCTACGGCGGCCTGCAGGTGATGGACCGCTCGCTCTCGCTCGGCACGCTCGTCGCGTTCCAGATGCTGGCCGTCGGCTTCGTCGGCCCGATCGCGCAGCTCGTGGGCTTCGGCTCGGTTCTGCAGCAGGCATCGGGCAACCTTGCGAGCGTCGACGACGTGCTCAATTACCCGCCCGACCCGGAGGCCGTCGAGCGGGAGCGGCTCGACGAGGTCGAGGTCGAGACGCGCGAGGGCGCCACGGTTCGGCGCCGGATGCCCAGCCGCCTCTCGGGCGCGATCGAGCTCGTCGATCTGACCTTCGGCTACAACCCGCTCGAGCCGCCGCTCGTCACGGGCCTCAACCTGAAGGTCGAGCCGGGCCAGCGTGTGGCGATCGTCGGCCCCACCGGCAGCGGCAAGTCGACCGTGTCGCGCATGGTCGCCGGGCTCAATCAGCCGTGGAGCGGCCAGATCCTCTTCGACGGGATCCC
This sequence comes from uncultured Actinomycetes bacterium, assembly GCA_963785895.1. Taxonomy (GTDB): domain Bacteria; phylum Actinomycetota; class Thermoleophilia; order Gaiellales; family Gaiellaceae; genus PALSA-600. The sequence continues at coordinate 37,989 of CAWAXB010000012.1, forward strand.
ACGCTCGATGATCCCGCGCGACGTGATCTCGTCGTCGCTCGCGTTCGTCGACCAGGAGATCCTGCTCTTCGAGGCGACGGTGCGCGACAACCTGACGTTGTGGGATCCAACGGTCAGCGAGGACTCGGTCGTGCAGGCCGCGAAGGACGCAATGATCTGGGAGGACGTGATCAAGCGCCCGAAGGGCCTCGACCGCGCGATCGAAGAAGGTGGCAAGGACTGGAGCGGCGGCCAGCGGCAGCGCCTCGAGATCGCACGAGCGCTCACCGGCAATCCGGCGATCCTGATCATGGACGAGGCGACGAGCGCGCTCGACCCACTCGTCGAACAGGCGATCGACCAGCACATCCGCGCGCGCGGCTGCACGTGCCTGATCGTCGCGCACCGGCTGTCGACGATCCGCGACTGCGACGAGATCGTCGTGCTCGAGAAGGGCATTGCCGTCGAGCGCGGCACCCACGACGAGCTGGTTGCGAACGGCGGCATCTACTCGGAGTTCCTGAACGAATGACGATCGCCGTCGGCTTCTCGCCCTCTTCGACGCGGCCGGTCCCGGCGAACCGCCCGCTGCCGCTCGACGACCCGACCACCGCCTGGCTGATCGTCAAGGGCCGTGTGCATGTGTTCGCGATCCGCCGCGACAGCGACATCGCCCCGCGCGAGCCGCTCTTCACCGTCAACGCCGGCGAGCTGATGCTGCCGCCGCCGCCCGGCGCCCAGGTCGGGCTGCTCGCCGTTGGGCTCGAGGACGACACCGTTGCAGGCTCCCTCCCGATCGCCGATCTCGCTGCCGCGGCCGCGGGTGAGGACGGCCCCGAGGTCGTGCAGCTCGTCGAGGGCTGGCTCGATGCCTTGACAGCATCGCTGGGCGAGACGCTGCCCGACGAAGGCGTCTCGCTGCTCGCCGACGAACCGGCCGAGTTGCCTGCCGGGCACCTGGCGTGGCCGGCGACGCGGCTCGTGTGGGTACCCACCGACGGCGAGCTGCGGCTCTTCGGCGAGCGCACCTCGGCCGGCGTCTTGCTGCCGATCCCGCCCCAGGCGTGGGTCGAGACGACGAAGACGCTGACGCTGCAGCCCGAGGCAGGCGGCGACGCGCTCTCCGAGCAGCGTGGCTGGGACGGGATCGTCGCGTTTCACGAGGCGCTGCTCGAACGGCTGCGCAAGCGGCTCGACGTCGAGGCTCGCGCCCAGGCCGACCTGCTCGCGCGCCGGCAGGCGTACGAGGCCGAGGTCCGTACAGCGACCTACACCGGCCTCGGCGCGGTGCTCGGCGGCGAGCGTCCACTGGTCGAGCCGGGCAGCGAGGCGGGGGCGATCCTCGCCGCGCTCAAGGTCGTCGGCCAGGCACAGGGCATCCAGATCCTGCCGGCTCCGCGCGGCGCCGTGGGCGCCACGACCGACCCGGTCGACACGATCGCGCGCGCCTCCGGTATCCGCGCCCGCAAGGTGGTGTTCGACGCCGACTGGTGGAAGGCCGACGTCGGCCCCGTGCTCGCCGAGCTGAAGGAGGACAAGCGCCCCGTCGCGATCCTGCCGCGCAAGCGCAAGGGCTTCGACATCGTCGACCCGAGTGACGGATCGCGGGTGGGGGTGACCGAGGAGACGGCTGCGCTCCTCGGCGAGGAGGGCTACATGCTCTACCGCGCGCTTCCGTCGCATCCGGTGAACGGCCGTGACGTCCTGGCCTTCATGCTCAAGCCGCTCATGGGCGACCTGCGCCGGCTGGCCGTCTACGCCGTGATCGCCGCGGGCCTCTCGCTGCTGACGCCGGTGTTGACGAAGAAGATCTTCAACGACGTCGTGCCGGGCCTGCAGCGCTCCAACCTCGTCTGGCTGACGGTGCTGCTGCTGGTCTTCGCGCTCTCGACCTTCGCGTTCGGCCTGGCGCAGCAGCTCGCATTCCTCCGGCTGCAGGGCCGCGCGTCGACCGACGTTCAGGCAGCGCTCTGGGATCGCGTGCTCGACCTGCCGCTGCCGTTCTTCCGCACCTACTCGGCCGGTTCGCTGGCGATCCGCGTGATGGGGATCGAGACGATCCGGCTCCTCGCCACCGGAGCAGTCGTCACCGCGATCCTCGCCATCCCGATCGGCATCGCGAACCTCGTGCTCGCGTTCGTCCTCAACTTCCGGCTTGGCATCTTCGGCGCGATCGCGATCGTGATCGTGTCGGCCGTGATGGTGACGCTGATCCGCTTCCAGGTTCCCCGGCAGCGCCAGGTGCAGGAGGCGACGACAGACCTGTTCGGCTCGTCGATGCAGTTCGTCGAGGCGGTCGGCAAGCTGCGCGTTGCCGATGCCGAGCGGCGGGCGTTCGCCGAATGGGGCAGCCGCTTCACCGTGCTCAAGAAGTCGTTCTACGACGCGCAGCTCGGGTTCGCCGCCGCAACCGCGTTCGTGGTCGCAGCGCCGGCGATCGGCACGCTGCTGCTGCTGATCGGCGCTTCGACGCTCAAGTCGGGCTCGATCTCGGGCGCGACGTTCCTCGCGTTCAACACGGCGTTCATCCAGGCGCTGACGGCGATCACCGGGCTCACCGCGGTCGCCACCTTCCTCGCGCAGGCGGTGCCGTTGTGGGAGAACACGCGCCCGATCCTGATGTCGGAGCGCGAGACCGACACCGTCAAGTCCGACCCGGGCGAGCTGCGCGGCACGATCGAGATGAGCCATGTGTCGCTGCGCTACGCCGAGGACGGCCCGCTGATCCTCGACGACCTCACCTTCACCGCCGAGCCGGGGCAGTTCGTGGCGTTCGTCGGCCCGTCCGGCGCCGGCAAGTCCACGGTGATGCGCGTGCTGCTCGGCTTCGAGATCCCCGAGGTCGGCACCGTCCGGTTCGACGGTAAGGACCTCGAGAGCCTCGACCCGCGTGCGCTCCGCAAGCAGATGGGCGTCGTCGTGCAGACGGCGCGCCTGATGGCCGGCGACATCTTCTCGAACATCGTCGGCGCGCGACCGCTCTCGATCGAGGACGCCTGGGAGGCTGCCGAGATCGCCGGCATCGCCCGCGACATCGAGGCGCTGCCGATGGGGATGCACACGTTCGTCGCCGAAGGCGCCGGCACGTTCTCGGGCGGGCAGCGCCAGCGCCTGCTGATCGCGCGCGCAGTCGTCGGCCGGCCGCGCATCCTGCTTTTCGACGAGGCGACGAGCGCCCTCGACAACAAGACGCAGGCCGTCGTCTCCGATGCGATCGAGCATCTCCGTGCAACACGCATCGTGATCGCCCACCGCCTTTCCACGGTGCGGGCGGCCGACAAGATCGTCGTCCTCGAGGCCGGTCGCATCTCGCAGCAGGGCACCTATGACGAGCTGATCGACGTCGAAGGCCCGTTCCGCAAGCTCGCGCTGAGGCAGCTTGCCTGACGCTGACCCGAAGCACCTGCTCGACGAGCTCGACGAGCTGGAAGCGGCAGGGCCGAAGCAGCGGCATCGCAAGGCCTGGCTGTTGCTGCTGCTGCCTGTCGCGACGGTGATCTACCCGCCGCTCTACAACCACGGTACGCCCACGCTGATCGGGGTGCCGTTCTTCGTCTGGTACCAGATGGCCGCCGTGATCTTCGGCGGACTGGTGACCGGGATCGTCTACCTGATCGTCGGCACGGAACGGTCGGTGGAGCAGAGACGATGATCGTCGGGGCGATCGAACCGACGCAGGCGATCATCGTCGCCTCCGTGTTCGCGCTGATCACGGTGATCGGCCTCTTCGCCGGCCGGTGGCGTGCGGGCGACATGGACGATCTCGACGAGTGGTCGCTCGGGGGTCGCAAGTTCGGCGGCATCCTCACCTGGTTCCTGCAGGGCGGCAGCGTCTACACCACGTACTCGTTCGTCGCCGTGCCGGCGCTCGTCTTCGGCACGGGTGCGCTCGGGTTCTTCGCGCTGCCGTACCTCGTGATCACCTACCTGGTCGCGTTCGTCGTCGTCCCGAAGCTCTGGACGCTTTCCGCAGCGAAGGGCTACATCACGCCTGCCGACTTCGTGCGGGCGCGCTTCGGCAGCAGGCCGCTCGCGCTCGCGATCACGCTTACCGGCCTCGTCGCGACGATGCCGTACATCGCGTTGCAGGTGTACGGGATCGAGCTCTGCATGTCGCAGATCGGGCTGCCGGTGCAGGCGTCGCTCTGGATCGCGTTCGCCGTGCTCGCGCTGGTCACCTACGTGAGTGGGCTCCGTTCGGCGACGCTGATCGCGATCGTCAAGGACGTGTTCATCTGGGTGACGGTGATCGTCGCGATCATCTACATCCCGATCCATCTCGGCGGCTACGCGCACGCGTTCTCGCAGGTTCCGAAATCGCACCTGACGCTGCCGGGCAATCTCTATGCGGACTACGCGACACTCGCGGTCGGCTCGGGGCTCGCGCTCTTCCTCTACCCGCACACGCTGACCGGCGCGCTCTCGTCGTCGAGCAGGTTCGTCGTGCAGCGCAACAGCATCTTCCTGCCCGTGTACACGCTGATGCTGGGGCTGCTCGCCATCCTCGGTTACCTCGCCGTCGCCGCCCACATCCCCGACGACCCGCACTACGGCGCGAACATCGCCGTGCCGGCGCTGTTCGACCAGGTCTTCCCGCCATGGTTCGCCGGCTTCGCGCTGGCCTCGATCGCGATCGGGGCGCTCGTGCCGGCGGCCATGATGGCGATCGCCGCAGCCAACCTGTTCGCGCGCAACGTCTACCTCGAGTTCATCAACCCGCAGGCGACGCCGAAGCAGCAGACGCACGTCTCCAAGCTGGCGTCACTCGTCGTCAAGTTCGGTGCGGTCGGCTTTGTGCTCGGAGTACCGACCGACTTCGTGATCAACTTCCAGCTCGCCGCGGGAGTCTGGATCCTGCAGACGCTGCCCGCTGTCTTCCTCGGCTTGCTCTGGCGGAAGCTTTCGTCACGAGCTGTGCTGTTCGGCTGGGCCGTCGGCACGGCGATCGGGACGTTCTTGCTGATCAAGGTGGGCTTCAAGACGTCGAGCTACGACTTCGGCTGGGGCGCGCACCACACGAAGCTCTTCATCGGCGTGCCCGCGTTGACCGTGAACCTGGTCGTCGCGGTCGGCTACACGCTGGTCGCGCGTGTGCGTCGCGAAGAGGCGCTGCCGCTGAGCGCGCCGACCGGCATCGGTTGAACCGTTTGCGCGGCCGTGATAGGACCCATCGCACTAGGGCACATTGACCGGGAGATCAGGCGGCACAGGCCGCTGCGACTGATCGGACACCCGCCTAACCCCCCGCACACAAGGAGCAGCCAGGACATGGACAGGTCGAGCTTTGTCAAGGGCTATACGAAGATCCTCACGAACGCGTGGTCGGATGAGGGCTTCGCTGCGCAGTTGAGCGAGAACCCGACGGCGGTCCTGGCCGAGTACGGCCTCGATGTGCCGGCCGGCTCGTCGGTCGAGATCGTTTCCAGCACGGCCGGTGAGGGCAACCTCGAGGACCAGGTCGCGATCTGGGAAGAGGGCGAGACGACCGGCAACTACAAGCTGTATGTCCCGGAGGTTCCGCAGGTCGAGGCCGGCGAGCTTTCCGAGGCAGACCTCGACGCTGTGTCGGGCGCGGGCGACGAGTACTGCTGCTGCTGCAGCCCCTGCTGCACCTGCACCTGATCGCCAGCATCACCAATCCGCCGAACAGGAGAACATCAACAGATGGATAGGTCGACGTTCGTCAAGAGCTACACCAAGATCCTGACCAATGCGTGGTCGGATGAGGGCTTCGCTGCGCAGTTGAGCGAGAACCCGACGGCGGTCCTGGCCGAGTACGGCCTCGATGTGCCGGCCGGCTCGTCGGTCGAGATCGTTTCCAGCACGGCCGGTGAGGGCAACCTCGAGGACCAGGTCGCGATCTGGGAAGAGGGCGAGACGACCGGCAACTACAAGCTGTATGTCCCGGAGGTTCCGCAGGTCGAGGCCGGCGAGCTTTCCGAGGCAGACCTCGACGCTGTGTCGGGCGCGGGCGATACGTACTGCTGCTGCTGCAGCCCCTGCTGCACCTGCACCTGATCGGCGAGTGAACTGAGCGCAGCGCCTACCGGCGGGCACCCGCCCGCCGGTCGTCGCTGCCGACTACCTTTCCGACGATGTTCAAGCACCCACGCATCAAGGCGACGCTCACGCGCGCGTCAGTCGACGGCGACAAGCTGTTCCTCTTCGACGAGGGTCGTCAGACGCTGCTCGAGGATCGGGCCGCCGCGTCGCTGGCCCCGCTGCTGGACGGCACGCGTCCGCTCGACGAGCTGCTGGCCGAGCTCGATGGCGTCCCGTTCCCCGAGGTGCTCGCGGCGCTTGCGAAGCTCGACAAGCTCGGCCACCTCGTCGAGGGCCCGGGCGCCGGCGATGCGCGCGCGGACGCGTGGTGGGATGCGCAAGGTGTCGCGCCGGGCCTTGCCGCCGGGCGGATCGCCGAGGCGCAGGTCTCGCTCACCGTGCTCGGCGACGCGCCCGCTGCCGCCGTCTCCGGCGCCTTCGCCCGGGCAGGTCTGACGCTCGACGACGGCGGTCTCGAGGTCGTGCTCGTCGACGACTACCTCGATCCCGAGCTGGCCGAGCTCAACCGCCGCCGGCTCGACGACCGCCGCCCGTGGCTCCTCGCACGGTTGAGCGGCTTGCGGCTCTGGCTCGGGCCGTACTTCCGCCCCGGTGAGACGGCCTGCTGGGCGTGCCTGGCCGAGCGGCTCTCCGGCAACCGCCAGCTCGAGCGCTACCTCGCAGGCCGCGACGGCGCCGCGCAGGTGCTGCCGGGGGCGGCCGCGATGCTCACGAGCACCGCCGAGGTTGGTGCGGGGCTGCTCACGACCGAGGTTCTGTCGATCCTGGCAACCGGAAGCTCGCCGCGGCTCGACCATCGGCTCGTCACCGTCGAGCTGCCGTCGCTCGACGTCCAGCAGCATGCGGTCGTGCAGCTGCCGACGTGCGCGGCCTGCGGCGACCCCGAGCTCTTGCGCAAGCGGCCGATCGAGATCGTGTTGCAACCACGCCCGAAACGCTTCACCGCAGACGGCGGCCATCGCGTGCAACCGCCGCAGGAGACGCTGCACCGGCTGGCGCGACACATCAGCCCGCTGACCGGCGCCGTCACCACGGTTGCGAGCCAGACCGTCGTCGACAACGGCGTTGCCTACAGCTACTCGTCGGGGCACAACTTCGCGCTGATGCAGGACAGCGTCTACTTCCTGCGCAAGAACCTGCGCGGGCGCAGCGGCGGCAAGGGCCGCACCGATGCGCAGGCGCGCGCGGGCGCCGTGTGCGAGGCGATCGAGCGCTTCAACGGCATCTTCCGCGGCGACGAGCCGGTGTTGAACGCGCCCTACGCCGAGGTCGCCGAGCGCGCGGTGCATCCGGCCGAGCTGCTGCTCTTCTCCGACCGGCAGTACGACGAGCGCGACACCTGGAATCCGGCGCAGCTGACCGGTTACCACATCGTCCCGAAGCGGCTCGACCCGCAGCGCCCGATCGACTGGACGCCCGCCTGGTCGCTGACGCACGAGCGCGAACGGCTCGTCCCGACCGCGTATGCGTACTTCGGCCACCCGGACGTCTCGACCGATTTCTATTGCGCGAGCGACGCGAACGGCAACGCTGCCGGCAACACGCTCGAAGAGGCGATCCTGCAGGGACTGATGGAGCTCGTCGAGCGCGACTCGGTCGCTCTTTGGTGGTACAACCGCGCCCGCCGTCCGGCGTTCGACCTCGACAGCCTCGACGAGCCGTACATCGACCTGATGCGCGAGTACTACGCGTCACTTGGCCGCGAGTTCTGGGTGCTCGACATCACCTCCGACCTCGGCATTCCTGCGTTCGCAGCCGTCTCGAACCGGATCGACCGCAAGGTCGAGGACATCGTGCTCGGCTTCGGCGCGCACGTCGACCCGCGCATGGCGGCGATGCGTTCGCTGACCGAGCTGAACCAGTTCCTGCCGGCGGTCACCGACACGAACCCCGACGGCACCACCAACTACTGGATGGACGACCACGATGCGGTCGATTGGTGGACGACCGCGACGCTCGCGAATCAGCCGTACGTCGTGCCGGACGAGTCGCTCGGCGTACGCACGGCCGCCGGCTTCGACTCGATTGCGACCGACGACATCTCGGAGGACGTGCGCCGCTGCGTCGAGCGGCTCGGCAACCTCGGTCACGAGGTGATCGTGATCGACCAGTCGCGGCCCGAGATCGACCTCGCCGTCTGCAAGGTGATGGCCCCCGGCCTGCGCCACTTCTGGCGCCGGATCGGTCCGGGGCGCCTCTACGAGACCCCGTCGCAGCTCGGCTGGCTCGACTCCCCGACGCGCGAGGAGGATCTCAACCCGGTCGGGATCTTCTTCTAGTGGACGAGCGGTTGCGGCTGCGCCGCGATGCGCAGCTGGAGGCCGGCGGCGCAGGCCCCACGCTCGTCGAAGGGCACATGCGGATGGGGCTCGGCGCGCCGTCGCCGGGAGTGCGCGCCGCCCTCGAGCTGCTCGCGGCCGGCGGAGCCGACGAGGATGCGCTCGGCGACGCGGCGATTGCCGCGGAAGGCGAGCAGGCGCTGATGGGCGTGCAGCTGCTCCTGCGGCGGCTCGAGAAGACGGGCTGGATCGAGCGGTCGCTCTACGACGGCGAGACGTTGCTCGCGACGGTCACGCCGATCGGGCACGAGCTCGTGCCCGTGCTGAAGGCGACCGCCGCCGACACGCTGCTCGTGCTCTCGCGCTTCGCCCTCGTGCGGGCCGACGAGGGTCGCCTCGTCGTCGAGACGCCGAAGGCGTCGCTGCAGGTCACGTTGCACGACCCGGCCGCCGCTGCCGCGATCTTCGCGCTCGCCGCGCCGGCGACGCCGGCCGCGGTTGGCGCGGAGCTGCTGCCGCTGCTGCGACTCTTGGTGCGTGCCGGCATTGCCGTCTCGCCCGGTGACGAAGACGGCCGCGCGTTCACGCAATGGGCGTTCGCCGACCTGCTCTTCCATGCACGCAGCCGCGTCGGGCGGCACCTCGGTGGCTACGGCGGCTCGTTCAAGCTGGAGGGGCGGTTCGAGTCGCTGCCCGGCGTGCGCGAGCAGTTCTCACCCGCGCTCGCCTTGCCGGTGCCCGATCTCGAGGAGCTTGCCCGCACCGACCCGCCGTTCACGCAGGTGCTCGAGTCGCGCGCCTCGATCCGCGTGCACGACGACGAGCATCCGCTCGACGTCGCACGGCTCGGCGAGTTTCTCTACCGCGTCGCGCGCATCAAAGGCGTGTGGAACGACGGCCACGAGGATGTCGTCAGCCGGCCCTACCCGGCGGGCGGCTCGCTGCACGAGCTCGAGCTCTACCCGCTCGTCAACCTGGTCGACGGGCTCGAGCCCGGCCTCTACCACTACGACGGCCAGGGCCACACGCTGGGCCTCGTCGCCGCGCCCGGCCCGCCGACGAAGCTGCTGCTCGAGTACGCGCGCCGCACGGGCGTGATGGAGACGCCGCCGCAGGTGGCGATCCTCGTGGCCGCCCGTTTCGGCCGGATGATGTGGAAGTACGAGTCGATGGCCTACGCGGCCGTCCTGAAGCACGTCGGCGTCCTCTACCAGACGATGTACCTCGTCGCGACCGCGATGGGCCTCGCGCCCTGCGGCCTCGGCGGCGGCAACTCGGACGCGTTCGCCGCGGCCGCAGGAACCGACTACTACGAAGAGTCGTCGGTCGGCGAGTTCTTGCTCGGCTCGTCTTTGGGTTACGCAAAAAGTGTCTGACACCGAGGGTTGTGTCAGACACCTGGCTGCGTTACTTCCCATCAGACGCCATTTCGCCTGGCGTCGGTTAGGCGCGGCCGGCGACGACGAGCCCGGCGAGCACGACGAACGCGTCCGGGTCGGCGCGGAAGCGCCGGTAGGCGGCCAGCGCGGATCCGTACTCGGCCGGGGTGATCGTTCCGTCCTCGACGTGGCGGGCCAGGGTCAGTGCCGGGTCGAGGTGCGGCGCGAACGCGTCGAGCGAGTGCTCGTCGCTGCCGTAGCCGTACAGGCGCGTCTCGACCCGTGCGAAACCGGCGCGGCGCAGGATGCGCGGTAGCTTGCGGGCGATCATCCGGTCGCCGCCACGAGCCGCCTGCGCGAGCCACACCTTGGCGTGGATCGCCGCGGTCTCCGGAAACGACGGCTCGGCGAGGCCCCACAGCTGCCCGTCGACCTCGACCGCCGCTAGCAGGCCGCCCGGGCTGAGCACGCGGCGGAGCTCCCGTGCGACGGGCGACGGATCGGCGACGTGCTGGAAGACATACCGCGCGACGATCGTGTCGACGGCGCCGTCGGCGTACGGCAGCGCTTCGGCGGAGCCGACGGTCACCTCGGCCGACGGGACGCGTGCGCGTGCGAGCCCGGCCAGCTCCGGGTCGGGCTCGACTGCAAGCAGGCGGGCGCCGGGCAAAAGCCCGCGCAGGCGGGCGAGGATGGCCCCCGGTCCGCAGCCCACGTCGAGCACGGTCGAGCCGTCGCGCAGGCCGAGCGCCGTAAGCAGCCGCGCCTCTTCGGCCCAGGAGAGCTCAGCCTGCGCTTCGAGCCGCTGCAACTCTGCGTCGAGGCCGCTGCGGCGCGGGTCGTACGAGGCGCTCACCGGGCCGAGATCCGCGCCAGCAGGCCGTCGCGCGGCCGCAGCGTCACGAGCGCCTCGGCTTCGACCGGGTGCTCCGGGACGAGCCGGATGTCGACGTGCCGGCGCAAGGTGGCGAGCACGAGCTGCGCCTCGAACAGCGCAAGCCGCTCGCCGATGCAGCGGCGCGGCCCGCCGCTGAACGGGATGTACGCGAACTCCGGCCTCCCGGATGAGCGCGCCTCGCCGAATCGGCCGGGGTCGAAGCGCTCGGGATCATCCCAGTAGTCCGGGTGACGGTGCAGCAGGTACGGGCTGACGCATACGAGCGTCCCGGCGGTCACGAGGTAGCCGCCGAGCACGTCGTCGGCGAGCGCTTTTCGCGAGATCAGCCAGACCGGGGGATAGAGGCGCAGCGACTCCGCGACGACGTTCGCGAGCAGCGGCAGCTCGGCCAGATCGGCGGCGACCGGATCGCGGTCGCCGAGCACACGGGCCAGGTCGGCGTCGAGCTGCGCGGCAACGTCGGGGTGATGGTCGAGCAGGTAGGTGGTCCAGCCGAGGGCCTTCGCGGTCGTCTCGTGGCCTGCCATCAGCATCGTCAGCACCTGGTCGCGGATCTCGCGCTCGTCGAAGCCGACCTCGAGCAGCCGTCCGAGCAGGTCGTCGGCGCTCTCTCCGGAGGCGCGCCGGCCCGCCACGAGCAGGCCGACCAGCCCGTCGAGGAAGCGCAGCGCCTTCCCGAACGCCGCACGCGCCTCGGCGCCCTCCTCCCCCGGTAGCAAGGGGTCGTAGTGGCCCATGAAGCGGTTGACCGTGTCGACGGCTTCGCCGAAGCCGCGACCGATTCCGGAGACGTCCGAGCCGAGGATCGCGCGCGAGACAACTGCCAGCGTGAGGCTCGACAGGTCGTGGTCGAGCCGGACTGGCGCGCCCGATTCGACCGCCGGGCGCCAGCGCTCGACCTGTGCGAGCGCTTCGTCGACGATCAGCGCGCCGAGCCCCTGGACCCGCGTGCGGTCGAACGCCGGCTGCGTGATCCGCCGCTGGCGCTTCCACGTCTCTCCCTCGCTCGTCAGCAGGCCACGGCCGAGCAGCGGGGTCAGCATCGCGTCGTCGGGGGTGCCGCTCTTGACGTAGTTGCGGTCGCGGCCGCGCAGCACATGGCGCGCAAGATCGGGCCGGTTGACGGTGATCACCGGGCCGTCCTCGGTCTCGTGGCGGATGACGTCGCCGTACTCCGCGGTCAGCCGGCGCAGAAAGGAGAGCGGATCGCGCCGGATCTCGGCGATCGGCACCGGCTCGGTGGGCCCGGGCGGAACCACCGGCGCGTCGAGCGTCCTCGCCACGCCTCGATCCTACTGTGGCGGACGAGGCTTGACCGCGCGCGCCGCTTCCACCAGAGTGGTGGGCCGGTGCGCGTCGGACTCGTTCAGATCAACATGGGCCTCACCTGGTCCAACCCGAAGCGCAAGCCGGACGAGCCGCCGGTCGAGTTCGGTCTTCTTCCCGTACTCGGTCGGCCTGCTGCAGGCCTACGCGCAACGTCACGCGGCCGGCGAGCACGAGTTCCTGCTGCCGATCCACCGGCGCGTTCCGGTCGAGGAGGCCGTGGAGCGGCTGCGCGACGCGGAGCTCGTCGGCTTCAGCATCTACGTGTGGAACGTCAAGCTGTCGCTCGAGATCGCGCGCCGGCTGAAGGAAGAGTGCCCCGGCACGGTGATCGTCTTCGGCGGCCCGCAGGTGCCCGACCGGTCGGAGGAGTTCCTGCGCGCCAACCCGTTCATCGACATCGCCTGCCACGGCGAGGGGGAGGCGGTCTTCACCTCCCTGCTCGACCGGGCCGAGGCACGCGACTGGGACGGTGTTCCCGGCATCAGCCTCCTGCACGACGACGGGACGTACGAGGTGCGGCCGAAGGGCACGCGCATCGCGCGACATGACCGAGATCCCGTCGCCGTTCCTCGCCGGCACGTTCGACGCCGCTGTTCGACGGCCAACCCGGACGAGCGCTGGGTGATGATCTGGGAGACGAACCGCGGCTGCCCGTTCTCGTGCACCTTCTGCGACTGGGGCTCGGCCACGCAGTCGAAGGTGTTCCGGTTCGCCGAAGAGCGCGTCTACGCGAGATCGAGTGGATGGCCAAGAACAAGATCGGCTTCGTCTTCTGCGCGACGCGAACTTCGGGATGCTGCGGCGCGACGTCGAGATCACCGAGGCGGTCGTCGCCGACGAAGAACCGCACGGCTATCCGAGTCGTTCTCGGTCCAGAACACGAAGAACGCCACCGAGCGCGCCTACAAGATCCAGAAGCTCCTGCCGATCCGGCGCTGAACGCGTACGGCGTCACGCTCTCGCTGCAGTCGATCGAACGAGGAGACGCTCGAGAGCATCAAGCGCGCAGAACATCTCGTCCGATTCGTACCGTGGAGCTGCAGCGGCGCTTCGCCGCTCGACGGCGTCTACACCTACACCGACATCATCCTCGGGCTCGCCCGGCGAGAGCTACGACGGCTTCGCGAGCAGCGTCACGCAGGCTGATCGCCGACGGCCAGCACAACCACATGCAGTTCCACAACCTGCGGTCCTGCCGAACGCCGAGATGGGCGACCCGGACTACGTCGCCCGCTTCGGCATCCGCACCGTCCCGCAGCTGATCCGCAACCCGCACGACTCGTCGCGAGCTGGAGCACGAGATCGAGGAGTACCTCAACACGGTGATCGCGACCGACGCGATGCCGGAGGCCGACTGGGTGCGCGCCAAGATGTTCTGGCTGGCTCTCCGACCTCCTCTACTTCGACCGGGTGCTCCAGCTGCCGCTCGCGTACCTCCACGGCGAGCACGGCATCTCGGTGCGCGCGGGGATCGAGCAGCTGATGGCGGCCGGGGTGGAGCGCTCGCCGGTGATCGCCGGCATGATCGAGACGCTCTTCGACCACGCATCTGCGATCCAGCGCGGCGAGCCCGAGTACATCTCCGAGCCTGCGTACGGGAACATGATCTGGCCCGCCGATCAGCATGTGATGATCGGGCTGGTGCTCGAACGGCGCCTCGACGCCTTCTACGCCGAAGCAGTCGGCGAGCTGTCGGCCCTGCTCGCCGCGCGCGACCCGGCGGCGGAACCGACGGCTCTGCGCGAATCGGTCGAGCTGAACCAGGCGCTTTTCCGCGTCCCGTTCCAGACGACCGATCGCCGGCTCGTGCTGTCGCACCCGTTGCTGGAATACCACCAGGCACTGCTCTCGGGTGAGCCGATCGAGCTCGAGGAACGGCTGACGCCGTATGTCGTCGACCGCACGAGCCGCCCGTTCGCCACGCCGCAGGCATGGTTCGAGCACCTTGTCTGGTGCAACGGCAAGGACAAGCGCGGCTACCTGTACGACGTCAAGCCGGTCGGTCGCGCGGCCGAGCTCGTCCCCGCCTAATCCACAACAACTCCCGCAGGAGGAGCATCGTCATGAGCCTGAGCAACCCGAACGTCGCCCGCGGTGCGGTCAGCAGTCTGTATGCCGCCGCGATCGTCATCAGCATCTTCGCCGGTGGGCTGGTGCCGGTCCTGATCGTGGGCGCGATCCTCTCGGCCATCGCCTACACCGCAATCGCGCGCTCGCAGCGCGGCACCGGAGTCGAGGGCGGCCGGCAGCGCAATCGCAACCGGAATCGCGATCGCTCCTGATCTAGGGTCTGATGCGTATTGGGGTGCTCGCGGGGATGCTTCAGACCAAGCGGATTGGCCGGGGCGGACGCAACCCATAGCGGTGTTACGGGTAAGTCCGACCCGGCCGAGCCGAGCCGCGTCTGGTGCACCATCCGTGAGTGCCTGAAATACGCATCAAGCCTCTAGCTAGCTGCCAGGTTTGTAAACAGTAGAGCGTGAAAGAACCCCCGAATGGGGAGGAAAATCCAGCTCATCCGCTGGGCGCTCGTGCCCGCATCCGTCGTCGGCCTGGCGCTCGCACCGCAAGCGCTGGCCGGAGGGCTCACAGGCGTCGTGCCTGCGACCGCGGGACAGCTTGCAGCCCCGGTTTCGGCGGACAGCGTGGTCGTTGAGACCACTGCACCGGTTCAAAACGGCGCTGTCGAGCAGGCTGCTACTGCCGCGCTCTCCGTTGTTGCGGTGGCCGCCACGGCCGTCATCCAGCCCGCTCAGACCCGGGTTCCAGAGGTTCGCGCGGCTGCAGTACACACCGTCCCGCTTCCGCGCGCAGCCGTCCACGCCGCAACCGTCGCCGAGACTGTCACGCGAGTTGTCACCGTGCAGCTCGCCCATCCTCGAGTCGGCGGTCACGCGCGCCGTAGTCGCAGCAGGCGCCTCCCGGCCCGCCGTTTCCCAGCCTGCCGCCGCCCGCAGGCCAACGGTCAAGCGAGCTTCCGCCGCCTCGACGGCCAAGCCAGCCGCTGCGCTGGTCTCCCAGCGCACCCCGGTGCACGCTGCCCGTCCCGACGTCACCCTTCCGAACCATGCGGCACGCTCCGAGACGGTCGGCCGCACGCCTGTCCGGGTGCCGCTCACGCCACCGGCTTCGCCGGCGGTGCCCGTCCCGGCCGCCGCTCCTGCAGCCGGTGGCGTGCTCTCGATCGCAGTCGCCCCCGTACCGGTCCGCGTGCCGACGATCGGTGGCCGCGCGCCGCTCACAGCCTCGGCCTTGCTCTTCCGCTCGCTCACGTTGGTGTTTCGGCTCGAACGCCCTGACTGAGCGCCCCTCCGGCGCTTCTCGCTGTCAGTGACGCCGGGCGTCCGCCCGGCGGTTCGAAACACCTGCAACGAAGGAGAACATCGTGAAACGCACATCTCTGGCGACCGCCGGGACGATTGCCGTCCTCTCGCTCGCCGCAACAGGGAACGCACTTGCCGCAGGCAACGAGGCAACCGGCTCGATCGGCGCAGTTCAGGTCGGCCCGGTAGCCACCGCACCGGCGGCCGGCACCACCACACCGGCGAACGGCAGCCTTGCGGCCACCGCACCCGTCGGAGTGACGGGAACCGGAGGCAACACCACCTCGGACGGGATCGGCGGGGTGCAGGCCGGTGGCGGCAACTCGGCCGGCAACTCGGCCGGGGCGATCCAGGCGACCGGTGTCCAGGCCGCCCCTGACGCAGCTGCCGGCAACGGGGCCACCTCGGCCCAGGCCGGGACGACCGCTGCGAGCGGCGGCGACAACAACGCCGACGGCTCGATCGGCGCCGCCCAGGTCGGCGGCACGTCCGTGGACCCGAAGGTCGCCACCACCTCGGCTGCCGGAAACCAGGGCACGACGGTTCCCGTCTCGGTTGGCGGGAGCGGTAGCAACACGGCCGGCAACTCGGTCGGCGCAGTCCAGGTCGGTGGTGAGAGCAATGATGCAGCGGCCCCGCCGTCGAGCTCGACCCCGCCGCCGGCGATGTCGACGCCGCCTACCGCGGCGGAGCCCGCAGCTCCGCCGGCCGGTGGGTCGAGCAACGCGACGCCTCCGGCAGCGGGCACGGTTCCACCCGTCGCAGCACCGGCGGTGCGTGGGGTCAATCCGCCGGAGCCTGCCGCTCCGGCGCCGCGCCCGAACAGCTCGACCGGTGCCGTTCCGGGCACCGGCGCCGTTGCCGGTGGCTCGACGACTCCGGTTGCTCCGGGTGCCACTGCACCACAGCAGCCCAACCACACCGGGAGCCATCCTTGCCTGACGTCGTCGTCGATGGGGTTCGACGCGCCTGCCGGACCGGTGGCGCCGCTGCCGGTGCTCGGTGCCGGCCTGTTGTTCCTCTTCGGCTTCGTCCGGATGAGCCTCGTCGGACGCAAGCCCCTGACCGGCCTGCTGCGCTAGATGGACCAGGCGAATGAGCGGGCGGCCCGGCCGGGTCGCCCGCTCATCGAGAGCTCACTTGCGGCTCTCGCTACGATCGGGCCCTGATGGGTCGCGCGCTGTTCCTGCTCGCGGCTGTGGGGGTCATCGTGGGATTGGGATCCGTCGATCGCGCAGCCGCTCATGCCGATTCGCCGCGTCTTCAGCGCGTGACGCTGATCGGCGACTCGGTCGCGACGGCGATCTCCGGTCGACTCGTACGCGAGGCAGATCCTCGGCCAGGGTGTCGACCTGGACCTCGAGGTCGCCGCGTGCCGCCGGCTCGTGGACCCGAGCTGCCCGCCGAACCCGCCGACCGCGATCGAGCTGATCAAGACGCTCGGCGCGAGCATCGGCCCGACTGTCGTGATCGCCGTCGGCTACAACGACTTCGAAGATCGCTACGCGGGTGAGATCGACGACACGCTCGACCGCGCTGAGCGCGGTCGGGGTCAAACGCGTCTTCTGGCTGACGCTGCGCGCCGCAGCATCACCGTACATGACATGAACGACGAGATCGTCGCGGCGGCGGCGAAGCGCAGCCGGGCATGACCGTGATCGACTGGAACGTCTACTCGCGCAGCCATCCGGACTGGTTCCAGGCCGACGGCATCCACCTGCTCGCCGGCGGGCGAGACGCGATGGCGAAGCTCGATCCACGACAAGCTCGTCGCGGCCGGCGTCGCGCGTCGCCGCCGGTCGCAGGTCGAGACCGGCGCACGCTGCCGCACGCACGCCGTGGCAAGCCCTATCGCGCGAGGCTGGCCGCCGCGAGCGGCGCGGCGCCGTACCGCTGGTCGCTCGCAGGCGCGTCTGCCGGCCGGCCTGCAGCTGCGGCGCGTCCGGAACGATCACCGGGACGCCGCGGGCGATCGACCGGGTCGGCACGTTCACGTTCGTCGTGCGCGTCAAGGACGCCGTCGGCCAGACGGCAACGCGGAAGCTTCGGTTGCGCCTGCAGCTAGAACGGGCGCGCCATGCTCTTTCCGACCGTCACCTTCGCTGTCTTCTTCCTGATCGTCCTGCCGGTGTCGTGGGCGCTGATGCCGCATCAACGCGCCTGGCGCGTCTGGATCCTGCTCGCGAGCTACGTCTTCTACGCCTGGTGGGACTGGCGTTTCGTCTTCCTGCTCGGCGCCTCGACGGTCGTCAACCACGTGCTGGCCGTCGCGATCCACCGGGCGAGCGGTGTCCGCGCACGCAAAGGCGCTGCTTTCGCTCGCGCTGGCCTTCGACCTCGGGCTGCTCGGCTACTTCAAGTACGCGAACTTCTTCCTCAGCTCGGTCGACAACGCTGATCGGGACGTCGTGGATCGCGCACGTCGTGCTGCCGGTCGGGATCTCGTTCTTCACGTTCATGGCGATCTCGTACGTCGTCGACACATACCGCGGCCAGCTCGTGCCGGCGTCGTTCGCGCGCTTCGCCGTCTTCCAGGCGTTCTTCCCGCACCTCGTCGCCGGGCCGATCGTGCGCGCGAGCGAGCTGCTGCCGCAGCTCGAGCAGCCCGCGCGACCCGCGGCGCGTCGACGTCTCGCGCGCATTCGTCCTGATCGTCAGCGGGCTCTTCCTGAAGGTGGTGATCGCGAATCACCTCGCGACGCACATCGTCGACGACGTGTTCGCCGCGCCGAACCGGCACTCGTCGCTCGAGGTGCTCGTCGCGCGTCTACGGCTACGCCGTCCAGATCTTCGCCGACTTCTGCGGCTACACGAACATCGCGATCGGCGTCGCGCTGCTGCTCGGCTTCCAGTTCCCGCAGAACTTCGCACTCGCCGTACACGGCCGTCTCGCTGCAGGACTTCTGGCGGCGCTGGCACATGACGCTCTCGCGCTGGCTGCGCGACTACCTCTACATCCCGCTCGGCGGCAACCGCAAGGGCGCGGCTGCTCACCTACCGCAACCTGATGCTGACGATGCTGCTCGGCGGGCTCTGGCACGGCGCGGCGTGGACGTTCGTCGCCTGGGGCGCGATCCACGGCGTCGGGCTCGCGGTCGAGCGCGCGCTCGGCTGGCGACCGACGTCGCGCGCCGGCGCAATGGTTCGGACGGATCTGTCACCTTCCACGTCGTCTGCTTCGCGTGGATCTTCTTCCGGGCCGACTCGTTCGGGCGCGCCGGCGCAGGTGATCGAGCGGCTCGTTCGACGCGTGGGGGCAGCTCATCGCCGCTCGTCACGACCTCGGTCGTGCTGGCGATCGTCGTCGGCATCGGCGCCCAGTTCATCCGTCCCGCGGCGGTCGCTGCGTTCGTTCGGCGGCTTCGGTCGCCTGCCGATCGCCGGCGCAGGCGGTGACGGTCGCGATCTGCCTGATGCTGATCAACACGCTCGGCCCGGAAGGTGTCGCGCCCTTCATCTACTTCCGCTTTTGAGAGCCTTCTTCGCCACAGCCGCCGGCCGCGCGATCATCGTGCTCTTCGTCGCGCTCGGGCTGGCCGGCGCTGCTCGACGCCGAAGGGCTGCGCAAGCAGGCGCAGATCCAGCAGCCCGGAATCGAGCGCGACATCGCGCTCGGTGTGACGCGCCCGCTCGTGCGAATCAGCCGGGCGCTCCACCTGACGACGCCGCGGCACGAGCTGCAGGTCGCGATCGGCCGTTCGGCGCGAGGACAGCATCGACTCGACGGTTCACCTGAGCCAGCCGCCGCTGCCGCCGCCGGCCGGGCCAACGCATCAGCCACGGCCGGCGAAGCACCGGCCGGCGAAGCCGGTGTTCACGGCGGCGCACCCGCTGCGCATATGGGTCGCCGGCGACTCGCTCGCGCAGGTGCCGGGCGACGGGCTCGCAACGGCTGACGATCGGAAGCGTCGACGTCGTCGGGGTCGAGAGCCGCCTCTCGACCGGGCTTGCCCGGCCCGACCTCTACAACTGGTACACGCGCTTCAACCAGGTGATCGCGCGCGTGAAGCCGCAGGTTGCCGTGCTCTCGTTCGGGGCCGACGATGCCCACGACTACATGGCCGGCGTGCTGAGGCGGGCGCAAGGTCGGCGCGTTCGGCTCACCCTCGTGGATCGCCGAATATCGCCGGCGGGTCGACGGCGTCACGCGCGAGCTCAACGCGGCCGGCATCCGCACGGTCTGGCTCGGCCTGCCGATTCCCGACGGGCCGGGCTTCAAGCGAAGCTTCCCCGTCGTCAACACGATCCTGGAGTCGGTTGCGGCGCGGCACGCAGCGCTCTCGTCAGTACGTGGACACATGGCATCTGCTCGACAGCGCGCACGGCAGGTACACGCCGTACCTGCGCGTGCACGGGAAGCTGACGCTGATGCGCCTTCCCGACGGGGTGCACTACACGCCCGCGGCCGGCGACCTGATCGCGAACGCGGTGCTCGGGCAGCTGCGCACGGACTACTCGCTGCATTAGAGAAAACCGCACGCGCGGCTCGTGCCGTACTTACGGGCTCACCACAAAAGAGGGGGAGCCGCATGATCCGCAACAGCACATTCGTCCTTGCCCTGATCGCCGCAGCCGCCGCAGCGTCTGTCGCCTTCGCGAGTCCGCAGGCGGCCGTGACCCTGAGCGGCACGGTGGGGCCCGGCTACACGATCACGCTGAAGCAGCACGGCAAGCTCGTGAAGACGCTGAAGGCCGGTACCTACAAGCTCGTGATCTCCGACAGGGCGAACATTCACGCGTTCTCGCTCGACGGCCCGCACGGCTATGCGAAGGACTTCACGACGGTGCCGTCTATCGGCGTGAAGACGTTCACCGTGAAGCTGAAGGCCGGGAGCTACAAGTACTACTGCCCGTCGCACGAGTCGATCATGTTCGGGCGCTTCAAGGTGACGTAGCAGGAGGTGATCTCCACACCGAAGCTAACCTGACAGGAGGTCGTGGAACGCCCGGCGCCCACATTCACCCGACGCCGTACGCTCGTCGGCGCAGCGGTCGCGTTTGCCGCGCAGCTTCTGCCACCACTTGCGCGTGCCACGCCGCAGGCCGAGCTCGTCACGCGCCTGCAGGTGGCGAACGGCGGCAAGCCGTTCGGCGACGATCACCGGCTGCTGACGACGCTCAGCCCCACCGGGCCGTCGGGCCGGACGACCGCGACTGTGCGCCTCGGGCTTTCGCGCGGGGCGCACATCCGGCTCGACGTGGTCAATCGCAACGTCCCGGGTGTCCATGCCGCAGCGGTCGAAGGCGGGACGGCCGGCACGGCCGCGTCGGCGCGTCGCCTCGTCGACCGGCAGTTCGGGCGCGGCGTCCACA
This sequence comes from uncultured Actinomycetes bacterium, assembly GCA_963785895.1. GTDB lineage: Bacteria > Actinomycetota > Thermoleophilia > Gaiellales > Gaiellaceae > PALSA-600. The sequence continues at coordinate 58,552 of CAWAXB010000012.1, forward strand.
CCTTCACGTGGAAGCCGGACACGACCGTCAAGCCGGGGACGTACAGCCTCGTCATGACCGTCACCGACGCCGCCGGGCATCGCACCGTGTACGGCGCCGCCTCGCCCGCACATCCGAAGCTGCTGCACGCGCCGGTCGTACGCGTGCTCGGCCTCGACGCCGCGTTCGCTCAGCGCAGCTACCGCGCCGGCGACACCGCAAACGTCGTACTCGCCGCCGACGCCAACTCGATCCAGGCGCAGCTCTACCGGGTCGGCCCCGAGACGGTGCCGACGTATGCGAACGACCAGATGAACGGCGTACCGGTCGGGAATCCGGTCACGATCGACTGGCGCGGCAACGTCAACGCACCCGCCTCGTTCGGGCTGCCTGTGGGCGACTGGCCGAGCGGTGTCTACTTCGTCCGGCTCCAGAGTGACGACGGCCGGCTCGGCTTTGCACCGTTCATCCTGCGGCCCGCCGCGCCGAGCGCGCGCGTCGCTGTCGTGATGCCGACGAACACGTGGCAGGCCTACAACTTCTACGACGGTGACGGCGACGGCTTCGGCGATAGCTGGTACGTCACCTGGGCGACCACCTCGATCGACCTCACCCGCCCGCACCTGCTGCGCGGCGTCCCGTACAGGTTCCGCAGCTACGACCTGGCCTTCCTGCACTGGCTGGCCCAGGGCGGCAAGCAGCCGGACTTCTACGCCGACGACGACCTCACGGCGTTCGCGAGCGGCGACGATCTACGCAGCGCCTACGACCTGGTCATCTTCCCCGGTCACGAGGAGTACGTGACCGCGCACGCGTACGACGTGATCGAGCGCTATCGCGACGCGGGCGGCAATCTCGCATTCTTCTCGTCGAACAACTTCTTTCGCCGCGTCGAGCAGCGCGGCGACAAGCTCGCGCTCGTCGGGCTGTTCCGCGACGCCGGCCGGCCCGAGGCGGCGCTGCTGGGAACCCAGTACCGGGCCTCCGACCGCGGTACGCACCAGAGCCCGTTCGTCGTGACGCCCGCTGGAGCGGCGAGCTGGGCGTTCGCCGGCACCGGGCTCGGCGCCGGCTCGACCTTCGGCCGGTTCGGGATCGAGATCGACGCCACCGCACGAAGCTCGCCGCCCGGCACCGAGGTCCTCGCCGAGATCCCGGATGCACTCGGGCCGGGGCTGACGGCGCAGATGACCTACTACGAGACCGCCGCGGGCGCGCGGGTGTTCTCGGCGGGCGTGCTCAACTTCGGCGGCGAGGCGCTGCTCTGGCCCGAGACGGCAAAGCTGCTCGAGAACGTCTGGGATCAGCTCTCCGTCAAGTAGCGCTCTTGGTGTCAGCTGACACCTGCCGACGATCGTCTTACCTAGGCAAGACGCTTTACTTTCTGTAGTATCGGCCCCGCTTGGTCGTCGCCGAAGGCGACCTGGGGGAGGCATCGAGGCCTCGGGAGCGCGTTCAACGCGCCCCCGAGGCCTTTTTTTGTGGTTGGGGCGAGCGGATCGGAGGAGACGCGATGACGAAGGTGGAGGCGACGGTGATCCGGGAGCGGATCGAGACCGTCATCGATGCGGTGGAGGAGGCGACGGGGCATGTCGGCGTCACGGTCGTGGAAGCTGTCGGTCACGGCCGTGAGCGCGGGATCACGCACGAGTACCGCGGACGGGTCTTCGAGTCGCGGTTCCTGCCGAAGGCGATGTTGACGTTCATCGTCCCCGACGCCCTTGCGGCCGGGGTCGTCGAGGCGATCAAGGATGCCGCGCGGAGCGGCAACGAGTCGGGTGATGGGCTCGTCTGGACGTCGCGGGTCGAAAACGTGACGCACAACAGGACCGGAGCGCTCCTGGAGGAGGTGGACGGCGATGGTTGAGAACCACGACCTCCTGGTGGCGGCATCCACGATCTGGGTCGTGATCGCCGCGGTGCTCGTGATGTTCATGCAGGCGGGCTTCGCATTTCTCGAGGCGGGCCTGACGCGGATGAAGAATGCCGGCCACATCGCCGGCAAGAACGTCCTGATCTTCGCGATCGCGTCGCTCGTCTACTGGGCGGTGGGGTTCGGCCTGGCGTTCGGGGACGGAAACGGGGTGGTCGGTACGCACGGGTTCTTCCCGTCGGTCGGTCAGCTCACGTCGGTCGGGCAGAAGCCGTTCGACTGGTTCACCGAGGTTCCGGGCGCCGCCGGGTACCTGTTCGAGGTCGTGTTCGCCGGCGTCTCGCTCGCGATCGTCTGGGGCGCGATGGCCGAGCGGGCGAAGCTGTGGGTCTACTTCGCGTTCGGCGTGGTCTTCACGCTGATCTACAGCGTCGCCTCGCACTGGATCTGGAGCCCGCACGGCTGGCTCTTCGGCCGCGGGATGCAGGACTTCGCCGGCTCGACGGTCGTGCACTTCCAGGGCGCGCTCGCCGGCCTGGCCGGTGCGTTGATCCTGGGGCCACGGATCGGCAAGTTCGGCAAGGACGGCCGCGCGAACCCGATCCCGGGTCACAACCTGCCGTATGCCGTGCTCGGGACGCTGATCCTCTGGTTCGGCTGGTTCGGCTTCAACCCCGGCTCGACGCTGGGAGTCGACTACGGCGGCTTCGGCTACTTCAGCTACGTCGCCGTGATCACGAACATCGCCGCCGCAGCCGGCGCACTCGGCGGTGTGACGACCGCGTGGCTCGTGCTGCGCAAGCCCGACATCTCGATGATGCTGAACGGCGTGCTGGCCGCGCTCGTCGCGATCACGGCCGCGTCGGGCTTCGTCGCCCCCTGGGCGGCGATCGTGATCGGGCTCGTCGCGGGCTTCATCGCCGTCGTCGGGGTGATCGCCGTCGAGCGGATCGGGATCGACGACCCGATCGGCGCGGTCGCGGTGCACGGGATGTCCGGCGTGTGGGGCACCCTCGCGACCGGCCTGTTCGCGGTGCCGCTGCTGGCGAAGAACCTCGCCACCGGGCAGGGCGGACTCGTCTACACCGGTTCGTTCCACCAGCTCGGCGTGCAGGTGGTCGGCGTGGCCGCGATCGGGGCGTTCACGTTCAGCGCCTCCTACGGGTCGCTCTGGACGATGAACAAGCTGTGGGGCATCCGGGTGGAGCACGAGACGGAGACGGCGGGTCTCGACGTCTCGGAGCACGGCATGTGGGGCTACCCCGAGTTCTACATCCCGGTTCCCGGCGGCTACGACCAGTGGTCGACCCCACCGTGGAAGCGGGAGAGCCCTGCAGCTCACGGCACGGTGGTGGCCTCCGACACGACGCCCGAACCGGCGTAACGATGACCTGCACCGTTGCGCGTGGGTACGTCGGCCAAGAAGATCGTGGTGCGAACTGCATGCGCTCGTGTTCACCGTTAGCTCCGAGGTCACCCGCTCCGCTTTGCGTACCCTCTTGCGATGCTGGCCCGCCTCGCGCACGTGATCGTTCGCCGTCGCCGCCTGGTTATTGGGCTCTGGATCGTGCTCACGGCCTTCGGCGCCTTCTCGGCCAGTCAGGTGTCGAAGCGCTGGTTCCAGAGCTTCTCGATTCCCGGCTACTCCGCCTACGAGGCCAACCAGCGCACGTTGCACGCGTTCGGAAGCGGCGAGCAGGCTCCGCTCGTCGCCGTCTTCCATTCGAGTGGCGAGATCACGAAGAGCTCGGGCATCAAGGCCGCCGTCAGCGCGGCCGCCGCCGTGAATCCCGGCTCCCGGTCGTCGTCGTACTGGTCGACGGGTAGCCGCGCGTACGTCTCGGCGGACGGGCATACCGCCTTCGCCGAGATCTACCCGCCCGCCAGTCCCACGTTCAGCTCGTCGGTGCACATCGACGAGGTGCGCACGACCTTGAAGGAGACGACACCGGTCGGTGTGCAGTCGTACCTCACCGGCCGTGACGCGCTCTTCGCCGCGTCATCCAGTAGCACCGGCCCAAGCGTTCTCACCGAGGCCCTGATCGGCGGCGCCGGTGCGCTCGTGATCCTGCTCTTCGTCTTCGGGACGCTGCCCGCGGTGTTGATGCCGATCGTCGTCGCGATCGCGTCGATCCTCAACACCTTCACACTGGTCTGGCTGCTCACCTACATCACCGACGTCTCGATCATCGTCCAGTTCCTGATCGCGCTCGTCGGGTTGGGAGTGGCGATCGACTACGCGCTGCTGATGATCTTCCGCTTCCGCGACGAGCTGCGCGAGGGCGAGGACGTCGAGACTGCGATCGTCGAGACGATGACGCACGCGGGGCGCTCGGTGATCGTCTCGGGCTCGACCGTCGCCGTCGGCCTGCTCAGCATGGTCGTGCTGCCGCTGCCGTTCATCCGGTCGATCGGAATCGGCGGCCTCCTGATCCCTGCCGTCTCTGTGCTCACGGCGATCACGCTCCTGCCGGCGCTCCTGGCCGTGCTCGGCGCCCGCATCAACAGCGTCCGGATGCTGCCGAAACGCCTCGTCGACCGCGGCCACCCCGAGGACGGCCCGTGGGGCCACTGGGCCCGGTTCGTGATGCGGCGGCCGCTGCCGATCGCGATCGTCGGCCTGGCGATCGTCGGTGTGCTCGTCTTCTACGGCGTGCAGCTCAACCCGAGTGAGTCGCAGGCGAAGGACCAGCCCGGCTCCGGCGACGCCGTCGCCGGCCGCACGTTGCTGAACGACGCCGGGATCTCGCCCGGTGTGATGAAGCCGTTCGTCGTGCTGGTCGAGCACGGGGCGAAGCCCGAGCCGATCGCCGCCAAGCTGCGCACGGTCCCGGGCGTTGCCGGAGCGGTTGCACCGGCCGACTGGCGCAAGGGTCCCGACTCGCTCGTCGAGGCGTTCCCCGCCGTCGACGGCGCCAGCCCGAAGATCCAGGGAATCGTCACGCGCGTCCACCGTGCGCTCGATGGAACTAACGGCACGCTCGGCGGCGTCGCCGCCGAGGACCGCGACTTCGTGCACGCGGTCTACTCGAACTTCCCGTACGTGCTCGCGTTCGTGATCCTGCTCACCTTCGTGCTGCTCGCACGCGCGTTCCGCTCGCTGATCCTGCCGTTGAAGGCCGCCCTTCTGAACCTCGTCTCGCTCGGGGCCGCCTACGGGATCATCGTCTTCATCTTCCAGCTGGGCCACGGCTCGCAGGCGATCTGGAACGTTCCCGCGACTGCGTCGATCATCCCGTGGATCCCGCTGATGATCTTTGCGTTCCTCTTCGGCCTGTCGATGGACTACGAGGTCTTCATGCTGACGCGCATGCGCGAGGCGTACGACGAGACCGGGGACACACCGCACGCGATCGCGCTTGGCCTTGCGCGCACCGGCAAGCTCGTGACGAGCGCCGCGCTCGTCCTGATGTTCGCGTTCTTCGTGCTCTCGTCAAGCCCCGGCACCGACATCAAGCAGTTCGGCATCGGCCTGGCCGCCGGCATCATCTTCGACGCCACGATCATCCGGGCCCTGCTTGTGCCCGCGTTGATGCGCTTGCTCGGCGACTGGAACTGGTGGCTACCGGATCGCGCCGCCCGCCTGCTCCTGATCAAACCGTCGCAGCCGTGAAGCGCTGCCCCGTGAAACGGGGCTGCTCGAGCTCGTCGACGAGCGCGGACGCAAGGTCGCCGGAGGCGATCCGGCTCTCGCCGCTCGCGTCGGTCACCGGCACATCGCCGCCGGCTGCGCGGTAGCGCCCGGTCTTCTCGCCCGGAGCGAGGTGGTGGGGCGGCGGGCTGAGATACGTCCAGGCGAGTGCGGTGTTCGACGCGCGCAGGATCTCGAGCGCCTCGGCCTGGGCGAGCGCCTCCGCTCTGTACTGCTCGGGGAACCCGGGCTCGTCGATCGCACGCACGCCGGGCGCTACCTCCAGGCTTCCACCCCCTCCGATCACAGCAAGGCGCCCGACGCCCGCGGCCGGCAGCACGTCGAGCAGTGTGCGGGTGGTTTGCGGAATGATCGAGCGATCGGCGGTCGAGCGGTCGGTGATCGCCGAGACAACGGCGTCGCTTCCGGCGATCGCGCGTTGCAGCGACTCCGGATCGCCGACGTCCGCAATCGCGACCCGTGCAGCGTCGACAGCGCGCAGCTTCGTCTCGTCCCGTCCGATCGCCGTCACCTCGTGACCGCGTGCGACCGCCTCGCGGGCGACTGCCCCGCCAAGCCACCCGGACGCTCCGATTACCGCGATCTTCATTCCCACCGGGGATCGTAGACTGCTCGCCATGGCCGTCTGCACGCATCTGGATCAGGTGAGGCTGCTCGAGCCGTCCGAGCCGGTCGCCGGTTGCGCGGAGTGCCTGAAGACCGGCTCTGGCTGGGTGCACCTGCGCATGTGCCAGACGTGCGGCGCGATCGGCTGCTGCGACTCGTCGCCGAACCAGCACGCGAGTCGTCACGCACGCGACGCCGGCCATCCGATCGCACGCTCGGTCGAGCCGGGCGAGGTGTGGAGCTGGTGCTACGTCGACGAGGCGATGTTCGTCCTCGAGGCCTGAACGGCTACCCGCCGCTGATCGCGGCGATCACGTCGACGCGCGAGCGCGGCTCGAGCGCGGTGTCGAGCCCTGCGCGCTCGCGGTCGACGTACACGTTGATGTGCCGGCGCAGCGCCGGGCCGGGGTCGCAGAGCCGGTCACGGAGCCCGGGCCACCGGTCGTCGAGGCGTGCAATCGCGTCCGCGACGGTTGCGGCGTCGACTTCGACTCGCCGCGGCAGCCCCTGGAACAGCGGCGGCAGCGTCGGCGGCAGGTGCAGGTCGGCCATGGCTACTGGAGAACGGCGACCTCGACCGACGAGATGGCGGGCAGGTAGCTCGCGATCTCGTTCCACGATTCGCCTTCGTCGGCGCTGGCGAACACCTGGCCCGTGGTCGTGCCGAAGTACAGGCCCGGCACGTCGAGCGAGTCGATCGCCATTCCCTCGCGCAACACGCCGAGGTGCGCGTTCTCCTGTGGCAGGCCGCGCTCGAGCCGCTCCCAGCTCGAGCCTGCGTCACGCGTGCGCCACACCGCCGCGCGCCCTTCCGGCATACAGCGACCGTGCCCTGGATCGAGCGGGATGACGTAGAAGCTGTCCCGATCGTGCGGATGCGCGGCCGCCGCGAAGCCGAAGTCGCTGGGCAGTCCCTCGGTGATCTCCGTCCACGACAGGCCGGCGTCGTCGCTGCGGTGCATGCCGCAGTGGTTCTGCTGGTAGAGGCGATCGTGGTCGGCAGGCGACATCACGAGCTTGTGCACGCAGTAGCCGACCTCGGGGTCCTCGAGGGGCCAGTCGGCGCGCAGCCCGCGGTTCCGCGGCGCCCACGAGGCCCCGTCGTCGGTCGTCTCGAAGATTCCGAACCCCTGGATGACGGCCCAGAAGCGAGCGGCCTCGTCCGGATGGGCGAGCAGCCCGGGCAGTCCGAGATGGCCCGGCGGCTGGTTGTCCGGGTTGTTCCAGTCCTCGCGACCGGGGAGGCCGTCGAGTGTCGAGAGCAGCGACCAGTTGACACCGCCGTCGCGGCTCTCGAAGACGCCCGCGGCCTCCGCGCCGGCCAGCAGGCGTCCGTGTGCGGCGTTCAGCCCCGAGACCTTCGAGAGCTTGAGCCCGTCTGCGTAGGTCAGCCCTTCGCTCGACAGCTCCCAGGTCTCGCCGAGATCGCCGCTTCGCCAGACGCCGGCGCCGTGCCATTCGCTCGCCGCGGCCGCATAGAACGCGTTGGTCGCAGGGTCGTGGATCGCGTGGTACACCGGCCAACCCTCGCAGTACGGCCCGCGTACGGCCCAGTCGCGGCGGTCGCCGTCGCTCTCCAGCACGAAGCATCCCTTGCGCGTTCCGACCAGCACCATCGTCTGCGGCATCGCTGCTCACCTTTCCCGTTTCGGCTCGTTTCAACTATGACCGATTTCGGGGCAAAAAGTCATCGGTCGACCACCTACAATGGGCGTCGTGCGCGACGCATCGCTCACCATGCCGATCGAGGTGCAGTTCGAGCACTCCCGTCGCGAGCTGACGGCGTACTGCTACCGGATGCTCGCCTCGCCGTTCGAGGCCGAGGATGCGGTGCAGGAGACGTTCATCCGCGCGTGGCGCGCCTACGACCGCTTCGAAGGACGGTCGGGGCTCCGCTCGTGGCTCTACCGGATCGCCACGAACGTCTGCCTCGACCAGTTGAAAGGGCGGGGACGCCGCGCACGTCCGATCGACCTCGGCCCGGCGCGCGAACCGGTTGCCGCCAATCTGAACACGCTTCCGGAGGTGACCTGGATCGAGCCCGTTCCGGACGGGCTCGTGCTGGCCGAAGAGGGCGACCCGGCCGAGCTGGCCGTCGCGCGCGAGACGATCAGGCTCGCCTTCGTCGCCGCGCTGCAGCATCTCCCGCCGCGCCAACGAGCGGTGCTGATCCTCTGCGAGGTGCTGCGCTGGCAGGCGTCCGAGGTGGCGGAGTTGCTCGAGACGAGCGTGCCGTCGGTGAACAGCGCTCTCCAGCGGGCACGCGCCACGCTCGATGCGAGCGACGTCCGCGCGGTCGAGACCTCACGCTCGGTCGACCCGGCGGATGCGGAGCTGCTCGCCCGTTACGTCGAGGCGTTCGAGCGCTACGACATGGAGGCGCTGACGTCGCTGATCCACGAAGACGCGATGCAGTCGATGCCGCCGTTCGACCTCTGGCTGACCGGCCGCGACGACATCTTCACGTGGTGGCTCGGCCCCGGCATCGGTTGCAAGGGCTCTCGGGTGATTCCGGCGGTGGCGGCAAACGGCGCGCCTGCGTTCGGGCAGTACAAGCCCAGTCAGACGGGCACGGGGTTCGAGCCCTGGGCGCTGCAGGTGCTCGAGGTGGCGGACGGAAAGATCGCCGAGCTCACGTTCTTCCTCGACACCAAGGCCGTCTTCCCGCTCTTCGGCCTGCCGCTCGCTATTTCTGCGACTTGATGAAGGCGACCAGCGCGCGGACGTCGGCCGGTTTGGCGGCAAGGTCGAACCCCGCGACCGCCGGTGCCATGATCCCCGGGCTATAGCCCTTGACGATCTCGGCGTTCGGGTTCGTGATCGACCGTGCGAGGTAGGCGTCGTCGTCGGCGACCGTCTGGCCGTTCGTGAGCGTGGTCTGGCTTCCGGCGAGGCCCTTGAAGGTGGGGCCCGCTCCTGCCGCTCCGCTCAGTGAGTGGCAACCGGAGCAGCTTTCGGTGACGTAGAGGGTCTTGCCCTTCGCGATCAGCGCTGGTGTGGCCGTGACCGGCCCGACGGCGGCGGGCTTCGGGGTGGTCGACCCGGCCCCGGTCGACGTGGTGGTCGTCGTCGCAACGGGCGTGGCTTGCGGGCCGGAGCGGTCCTGGCCGCGGTGATAGCCGACCGCATAGGCGGCGATCAGCAGGCCGAGGATGATGCCGCCGCCGGCGAGCCCACCTAGCAGCCACCGCCAGATCCCGTCCGACTCGCTCGGCGTTGTCTCTGTCTCGTGTTCGCTCATCTGGTCAGATCCTTTGCCGTCGTCATTTGAGGGCCGCCGCGAACATCAGCGGCATGCCGACCGCGAGGATCAGCATCACCCGGCCGGTCACGAGGCCGAGCCGGGTCGCGCCGAGGCCGGTGGCGAGGCCGCAGCCGGCCATCGCGACATGGAACAGGGCGTGCTGGAATGGGTCCGCTTCGAGCGGCTCGTAGATCCGCGGGACCATCAGCAGCATCATCGTCGCCGGGGCGACCAGCACCGCGGCCAGGCCGAGCGTCGGACGGTCACCGAGCCGGCGTGAGATCCGTGGCAGCGAGCCGAGCAGCAGCCCGAGCATGGCGCCGAAGAAGAAGTGGCCAGCGTGGTCGAGGTGGTGGTAGCGGTTGCTGACCTCGGATGCATCGATGATCTGCGGGAAGAACGCGGCCAGGCCGACGACGCACGCCGCGACGGCGAAGCCCAACTCCGCCGGGGTCGTGAGCGGCAGACCGCTGCGCGGCTGCTCGGGCCGCTCGGCGGTCGCCGGCTCCACCTCCGCGCGCGAGATCCGGGCCTCGTAGTGCCCGCCGGTCCAGCTGTCGGTGTGGTCGACAAGGACGAAATGCCGGCGGCTCCAGGCCGTGCGGGCGAGCGAGCCGATCTGCACGAAGTAGAGGAGGAAGCCGAGCGCGAGCAGGAGCGCGAAGCTCGCGCCGACCATGCTGTAGCCGCTCGTGCCTGCGGGCTGGATCGCGTAGCGGCGCGGGATGCCGAGCGCGCCCGCACGAACCAGGTGCCGGTGAAGCCGTAGCCCCCGACCAGGATCAAGCCGACGATCCAGGCGCGGGCGGCGCGCGACGCCGTGCGCCGGCGTCGCGTTCGATCACGTGCGCGAGGAAGGCGAGTATCCAGACGACGACCGAGAGGAGCTCGTAGGTGTGGAAGTGGGCGACGACCCAGACGGTGTTGTGCAGACGGAAGTTGAACGGGATCAGCGAGTCGATCACCGCACCGACACCGCCGATCGCCCAGCCGCCCAGGCCGACGTAGAACAATGTCGAGGCGAGCGTCCAGCGGTAGCGGGAGCCCCAGACGAGCATCGTCATCGAGTAGATCGTGATCACCGCGACCGGGAGCAGCGCCCCGTACGACGTGATCTCGGAGACCACCTGGGCCCACGACGGCTGGACGAAGTCCATGTACAGGTGGTGCGAGTAGCCGGTGACGATGAAGATCAGCGATCCGGTCCAGCCGGCGACGAACGCCTTGCTCGTGCGGTACGGGCGGCCGGCGTAGCGAGGCATGATCACGTAGACGACGCCGGCGCCCAGGTAGATCGCCAGGTTCGCCATCGAATGGCCGAAGAAGTAGACGAGGTTCTTGGCGACGAGGGCGTCGAACCCGACCGCGTGGTCGTACGTGCGTCCGAGGAGGCCGGTCAGGATCGTCGCTCCCACCGCGGATGCGATCAGCCCGTCGATTGCGACGACCGTCCCCGCGATCACCTGCGGCGGCGGCGCTTCCTGCTCGCGCCCGCGCAGGTACCGCCAGCCGAGCGCACCCGACAACCCGCCGTAGCGTGTCGTCGCCTGTTCGAGCACGTCGACGCAGAAGACGCAGAAGCCGCTGCCGACGAGCAGGTTGCCGACGAAGAACACGCTCTCCGACCAGACCGGCCACTGCCCGGCGGGGTAGAACGGCAGCGGGGGCAGGAACGTCCACGAGGCGCCGAACCCGCCGATCAGCGTGGCCACGAGCACCAAGGCGGCGCCCACGCCGGTGAGGTGGTAGGCCGCCATCATCCGGCCCGGGCGAAGCGGCACGGTCGAGTTGAGCACGTACCAGAGCGCGCCCATCATCGCGAGCAGCGCGCCGGTGATCATGCCGACGCCGTGCAAGGTCAGGAGCCGGTAGAACCAGGCCGGCGAGAGCCCGATCACGGTGGCCTGGGTCAGGCGCATGATCAGGCCGAGCACGCCCATCACCGCGATCAGCCCGATGCCGGTCGCCGGCGAAGAGCAGCCCGATCCGTCGCTCGACCCCGCGCATCGGAGTGGTGAACTGCGCCGCCTGCGCGTGCAGGACGGCGGGGGAGCCGGGGTTGGCGACGCTCGCATCAGCTCTTCGTCACCGTGAACTGGCCGTCCATCGTCGAGTGGTGCAGCCCGCAGAACTCGAAGCAGCGGATCCGGTAGACGCCGGCCTCGCGCAGCGTCAGGTCGAGCTCGTTGTGGTACCCGGGCATCGCCTGCACGGAACCGATCAGGTGCCCCTGGGGGTCGTAGAGCCCGAAGCCATGGTTCACGTCGACCGAGGAGACGTCGAAGCGGACGTGAGTGCCGGCCGTGACCTGGTCCGGCTGGAGCGCCCAGAAGAACTGGCCTCCGGTCACCTTCACCACGGTCCGGCCGGTCGTCCCGCCGGTTGCGTACGGAAGGTCGAAGAACGAGATGCCGACCACGACCATCCCGATCACGAGCAGCAACGCGAGCCAGCGCTTGCGCAGCCAGTAACCCACCTGGTGCACGCGCTCCTCGGAGACCTCAGTGCCGGACTGGATCGCAATCACGACGAAGGCGCATCCGAGCAGCAGCGCGAGCACGGCGAACGTGACGCCGATCGCGATCTGCGGGTCCCCGTAGTGCAGATTCACGTTCTAGGCTTGATAATCGCCGGCTGTCTGGCGCGTGGTGACCGCCACCCGGTTCCAGGCGTTGATGGAGACGATCTGCCAGATCAGGTTCGCGAGCTCCCCGGAGTCGAAGTGGCGTGCCGCCTCCTCGTACACGTCCGCGGGAACGTGCGTCTCGGCAATCAGCGTCACGGCGTCCGTCAGGGCAAGTGCGGCCCGCTCGCGTGCGCTGAAGAAAGGCGCTTCGTGCCACGCCGCGACGGCGTAGAGCCGCTGCTCCGACTCGCCGCGCTTGCGCGCGTCCTTCGTGTGCATGTCGATGCAGTACGCGCAGCCGTTCAGGATCGACGCGCGGAGCTTGACCAGCTCCCGGAGCACGGGGTCGAGCACGATCGCCTGTTCGAGGGCGCTCTGTGCGCGCGACAGGGCAGGCGCCTCGCTGCCGATGTCGAGCCGCTGGTTCTCGAAGCCGGAACCTGCGTCGGACAGGAGGTCGTTCATCGGTCCATCTCCTTTGCGTTGCCTGATTAGATCCTACAATCGAGCATAGACGCGGGCCCGTAGCCGACCGGACGGAGGGTGGTTTCGGTACGGTGATTCGTAGACGAGCATCCTCCGCGAGCGCCGCATCATGTTGTCGGCGAGCGCCCGCGCGCTACCCGTCGAGGCAGTTGCCTGTTCGACAAACGGAGGGGAGAAATCGATGCCAGCGCCGAATGTGACCGACCTGCGCGGCGACCTCGTTCCGAACCTTGCGCACGTCCGGCCGCGGTCGGTCGCGCCCGAGGACTGGCAGCGCTACGAGGCCTCGATGGCGGAGATCTTCACCGCGTTTGGGATGGATCTCGAGACGCCGGGCACGGCGCGCACGCCGGAGCGATTCCTGAAGGCGCTCTATGACGCGACGTCGGGCTACGAAGGCGACCACAAGTTGCTGACCGCGTTTCCGACCGAGTGCAGCTGCGGCCCGGACTGCCTCGTCAGCCAGATCGTCGAGGGGCCGATCTCCTTCTACGCGCTTTGCGAGCACCATTCGCTGCCGTTTCACGGCGTCGCGCACATCGGCTATGTCGCGCACGAGCAGATCATCGGAATCTCGAAGCTGACCCGACTCGTCAGGCTGTTTTCGCGCCGCTTCACGGTTCAGGAGCGGCTTGGCGAGCAGATCGCCGATGCCCTCACTGAGTTGATGGAGCCGCACGGCGTTGCGGTGCATCTCGAAGCGGAGCACCTGTGCACGCAGATGCGGGGCGTTCGGGAAGAGCACTCGAAGACCGTCACCACCGTCTGGCGTGGCGGCTACAGCGCCAATCCGGATCTCCGGCGTGAGTTTCTGGCAGAGGTACGAAACCGCAACCCGTGGACCTGAACGGAGAGAGCGAGCGAACGAGATGCAGAGCACTCGGTACCTGATCGTCGGTGGTGGCCTGACCGGCGACGCTGCGTGCAAGGGGATCCGTGACGTCGATGGCGACGGGACGATTGCCCTGGTCTCCGAGGAGCCCTACGCGCCCTATACGCGGCCGCCGCTCTCGAAGGCGCTCTGGGCCGGGAAGGACGAGAGCACGATCTGGCGCGGAACCGCGGAGCTCGGCGTCGACCTGCACCTCGGCCGGCGGATCGTGGCACTCGACCTGGAGCAGCGCACCGCACGCGACGATCTGGGCGAGTGCTACGCGTACGAGAAGGTGCTGCTCGCGACCGGTGGCAGCCCGCGGAGACTGCCATTCGGCGGCGAAGGCGTCATCTACTTCCGCACGCTCGACGACTACCGCCGCCTGCGGGAGCTTGCGACGCCCGGCCTGCGGATCGGTGTGATCGGCGGCGGCTTCATCGGCTCCGAGATCGCTGCTGCGCTCACGATCACCGGCTGCGCGGTGACCATGGTCTTTCCCGAGCCGGGAATCGGCGCGCGCGTCTTTCCTGCAGATCTTTCGGCAGAGCTCGTCGACTACTACCGCCAGCACGGAGTGGACGTTCGTACCGGCGTGACGGTGACGGGCCTCGAGCCGGGCCGGATCCTGCTCGGAGACGGCGAGACGGTTGATGTGAGCGTGGTCGTCGCCGGGATCGGGATCGTGCCGAACGTCGAGCTCGCCGCCGGCGCGGGCCTGCCGGTCTCGAACGGGATCGTCGTGGACGCCTTCGGCCGGGTCGGCGGCCGCGACGACGTGTTCGCGGCCGGCGACGTCGCCCGCTTCCCGCTCACGGCGCTCGGCGGCGAGTTCCGCCTCGAGCACGAAGACCAGGCGAAGAGCCACGGCAGGCAGGTCGGGGCGAACATGGCCGGCGCCGGGCAGCCCTACGACCACCTGCCGTTCTTCTACTCCGACCTTTTCGACCTTGGCTTCGAGGCGGTCGGCGAGATCGACTCGCGCCTCGCGACGATCGGTGACCGAAACGGTCTCGAAGGCGAGGCCACCGTCTACTACGTCGACGAGCAGCGGCGCCCGCGTGGAGTCCTGCTCTGGAACCAGTTCGGGAAGGTCGATGCGGCGCGCGATCTGATCCGCGCCGGCGAACCCCTCGAGCCCGCGCTCGTGGGATGACCGCCGCCACGACCCTGTCGCGGGAGCGGCTCGTTTCGTTTCTCGCGGAGATGCTCGTGATCCGGCGCTTCGAGGAGAAGGTGACCGAGCGGTTCCGGGCCGGCGAGCTCGCCGGCTTTCTGCATGCGTGCATCGGTCAGGAGGCGGTTGCGGTCGGTGTGTGCAGCGCGCTCGGCGAGCGCGACGTGGTCGGCTCGACCCATCGCGCGCACGGCCATGTGATCGCGAACGGGACACCGCCGAACGAGGTGATGGCCGAGCTCTACGGGAAGGTCGAGGGCTGCTCACAGGGATACGGCGGCTCGATGCACCTCTACGACGTGAAGCGCGGGATGATGGGGGCGAATGCCGTTGTTGGAGGAGGCCTTCCGGCCATGGTCGGCGCCGCGCTGTCGTTCAAGTTGCGGGGCGAGCCGCGCGTCGCGCTGGCGTTCTTCGGGGATGGCGCCACGAACATCGGCACGTTCCACGAATCGATGAACCTCGCGCAGCTCTGGACCGTCCCGGTCGTCTTCGTCTGCGAGAACAACCGCTGGTCGGAGTCCACGCCCCAGTCCCAGCACCAGCCGATCTCGGATCTGACAGAGCGGGCCGAGGCGTACGGGATGCACTCGCTGCGCGTCGACGGCCAGGATGTCGAGGTCGTGCACCAGGCGGCGCTCGAAGCCCTTGCCTTCGCGCGCGACGGGCGGGGGCCTGTGTTTCTCCTCTGTGAGACGGAGCGCCTGACCGGCCACTACATCGGCGACCCGCAGGTCTACCGTGACAAGGACGAGTTGCGCCTGCTGCGCGAGACACGCGATCCGATCGAGAACCTGCGCCAGAAGCTCGCGCTCAGCGACGAGGACTGGTCGCGGATCGATGCGGAGGCGCTGCTCGTCGCAGAGAAGTCGGTCGAGTTCGCGAAAGCCGGGACCGACCATGATCCGGCCGACGCACTTCGCTACGTCTACTCCGACGCCTCGGACTGAGGCTGCAAGCACCGACAGGGGAGGTCGACTCGACCGCGGGAGTGCAGAGTATTCAAGGCGCGGCGCGGGCCGGCAGGCTCGGGCGCTACGACGCGGACTCGTCGCGGTGGCTGGCCGAGCTGCGAGATCGAGGGCCTGTCGGCGACCGGGCGGTCGAACGCCTGCACGCACAGCTTCTGAAGATGGCGTATTCGAGGCTGCTGAACTGGCAGCCGCCCCTGCAGCGCGGCGAGGTGGACGACGCCGCCAGCGACGCGGCGAACGACGCGGTCGTCTCGGTGCTGGCGCATCTCGACGACTTTCGCGGCGCTAGCCGGTTCACCACCTGGGCGTGCCAGTTCGCGCTGAGCGAAGTCTCGGCAGGGATGCGGCAGCGTCGCCGCCGGATGCTCGAGGTGCTGACGGAGCCCGGTACGATCGACGCGACCGCAGGCCTGCAGCGCGGCACGGAGCGCGCGGCCGAGGAGGCCGAGCTGCTGCGTTGCGTGTGTGGCGCGGTGAGGACTCTGCTGACCGAACGGCAACGAATCGTCCTGCTCGCGCTTGCGATCGACGGCGAGTCGCCTGCCGAGACAGCGGAGAGGCTCGACTCGACCGTAGGTGCGCTCTACAAGAACGTCCACGATGCCCGCCGGACGCTCCGTGCGCATCTTCTCTCGCGCGGCTTCCCAGATGATTGAGCGGATCCCGCTCGGCCCTCACGGACCGAGCGGGATCCGCTCGGCGCTACGTCGCGATCAGCGTGCCTTCCATCCCGGCGTTCGCGTGTCCCGGGACGGTGCAGACGTAGAGGAACTTCCCGGCCGCGAGGCTGACCGTGATCGTCGTGCTCTTGCCGGGCGCGACGAGCGCGGACGTCTTGCCGTTGATCGAGAAGTCGTGCGAGACCTTGCCCTGGTTCACCAGGGTGAAGACGACGGTGCCGTGTGGCACCTGTGTCTTCGTGAGCGTGAACTTGAACTCGCTCGCATCGACCGTTACGGCGGTCGACGTGGCGGTGTTCGAAGCGGCGACTGCCGGTGCGGCGGTCGAGCCGGTCGGCTTGCCGGTCATCGCCCACACCGCGACGATGTAGCCCAGGGCGAGGACGAGTGCCATCACCATCGTCAGCTTCAACAGGCCACCGTCGCTCTGGCCGTTGTTGAGCCGTCTGATCCCGATGCCACCGATGACCAGCGCGGCGATGAAGAACAGGCCGCCGTAGTCCCCGACGATGAAGCCGATCGTCAACCAGTCGACGTTCTTCAGATTGCTCGGCAGGTCGTTCCAGCCCTGCTTGTGGTAGAGCCATTCGCCGGCGCCCCACATGATCGCCATGCCGGGCAGTGCGACGAGCAGGAGCGAGTAGTAACCGACCCGGAGCAGCTTTGCCTCTCCGCGTGCGAGTGCGAGCGCGGCGATGCTTGCCAGCAAGCCGCCGAAGACGATTGTGGCGCCGACGATGTGCAGGAGGAGTGGAAAGTCCTGCCCAGCGGGCCGGATTGCAGCAAACATGTCAGGCCCCCGGCTTGTAGATCATGTCGATGACGATCAGGACGACGGCTGCCGAGGCCAAGCCTCGAAGCAGGAGCCCGGTCGTTGCGCGGTTGAGCGCTCTCAGCTCGTCGCTCGGGCCGGTCTTGCCGGCAGCGATCAGCTCGCGTGCCTTCTGAGCCGGCTTCGCATATTCGACGAAGGAGCGGAGCACTGCCGCCGCGGCGATCGCCCAGAGGATGATCGCGGCGATTGCCCAGCCGTGCCATGGGCGCAGCTCCGGACGCAGGAACGCTGTCCAGACCCCGAGCGAGATCGTGCCGACGAGCCCCACGACGATCACCGCGGAGCCGATCACCACGATGCGGTTGAGGCTGAGCGTCTCGTCCGGCGCGTTCACCGAACGGAGCACCACGACCACGATCCAGGTCATGACGAAGCCGCCCACGAGGGTGGCCGCGGTCAGCAGGTGGAGAGCGAAGATCCAGTCGACGTAACTCATTGCGCCGACGCTCTTCCAGCCGGCAAACCGGCTGTGCGGATGGCGATTAACCTGTCGATTTCCATTTGTTGGCTCCTCTTGACGACTTGTCGCTGGGGTCGACGCTCGTACGTACGCCGTCCTCGTTCGGCTAGTTAGTGTCGATCGCGCCGCCGTTCTTACCTCCTGCCTGGGGTGGGTTTATGCTGGTAAATTGACGTTTACGTGAAGAGCGGTTCTTCCCCGAGCCCTTTCCGGCAGCCGAAGGCCGTCTTCGCGGTTGCCTTTGCGTGCGTCGTCTCGTTCATGGGGATCGGGCTCGTCGACCCGATCCTCCCCTCGCTGGCGTCGAAGCTGCACGCGACGCCGAGTCAGGTGGAACTGCTCTTCACCAGCTATCTCCTGGTGACGGCCGTGGCGATGCTCGTGACGGGCTGGGTCTCGAGCCGCATCGGTGCCAAGCGCACGCTGATCGTGGGGCTCGTGCTGATCGTGGCCTTCAGCGCGCTCGCCGGCGCCTCGAACAGCATTGCCGGCATCGCCGCCTTTCGCGCCGGCTGGGGCCTCGGCAACGCGCTCTTCATCGCCACCTCGCTCGCTGTGATCGTCTCGTCGGCCGCCGGCGGATTCGCGGGCGCGATCATCCTCTACGAGACCGCGCTCGGGATCGGTATCGCGCTCGGTCCGCTCCTGGGCGGCGAGCTGGGCGGCATCAGCTGGCGCGGGCCGTTCTTCGGCGTGACGATCCTGATGGGGATCGCGCTCGTCGCGACGATCGCGTTCGTCGAGGACCTGCCTCGCCCGGCGCGCAAGGCGTCGGTGATCGACCCGATTCGCGCGCTGCGCCATCGCGGCCTGCTGACGATGGGACTGACCGCGCTCCTCTACAACTGGGGCTTCTTCACGGTGCTCGGGTACGCCCCGTTTCCGTTGCACCTCGGCATTCATCAGCTCGGCTACGTCTTCACCGGGTGGGGCGTGCTGGTCGGGGTGTTCGCAATCTTCGGGGCGCCGTGGATCCAGCGCCGGCTCGGGATCGCTCGCGCGCTCTATCTCAATCTGACGCTGTTCGCGATCGACGTGCTCGTGATCGGGATCTTCATCCACTCGCGCGCAACGATCGTTGTGGCGGTGATCCTCTCGGGAATCTTCATCGGCACCAACAACACGATCACGACGCAGGCGGTGATGACGGTGTCGTCGGTCGAGCGGCCGACCGCATCCGCGTCGTACGGGTTCGTGCGCTTCATCGGCGGCGGGATCGCGCCGTGGGCCGCCGGCAAGATCGCCGCCTCGTACGGCGACCATCTGCCGTTCTACATCGGTGCGGCCGCGATCGCCGCCTCGATCGGCGTGCTCGCCAGCGGGCATCGGTTGCTCGCCGTCGCCGAGGCCGCGCAGGCCGGCGAAGGGCACGGCCTCGAGCCGCCCCAGCCGCTCGACGCCGAGGCCGATCTGCTGCTCGATCCGCTGGCGGAGCGGGCATGAGCTCGGATCAGGAGGCGACGTTTCGGATCGGCGAGGTGGCCGAGCGCGTCGGTGTGACGACGCGGACGATCCGCTACTACGAGGAGCTGGGGCTGCTCGGAGGCGAGGCGAGCAGGGCGAAGGGCGAGCACCGGCTGTACCGCGAGTCCGACGTCGACCGGCTGCAGGAGTTGATCCGCTTGCGCGACCTGCTGGGTCTTTCGCTCGACGAGCTGATCGCACTCGCCGAGGCCGAGGAGGTCCGGGCCGGGCTGCGCGACCAGTGGGAGAGCGACCCGAGCGACGTGGAGCGAGCGGCGATTCTCGAGGCGGCGATCCCGCTCGTCGAACGGCAGCTCGAGCTCGTCTCGGCGCGGCAGCAGAAGCTCACCGAGTTCGCGGCTGAGCTGGAGGCCCGGCTCCGCTCACTGCACGAGCGCAGAGCCAACCTGTCACTGCCCGGGTAGCGCACCCGCCAGCGCTGCGCCGACGAAGACCGAGCTGACGAGGAAGACGACGAGCAGCGCGTAGCCGAACGACCACCCGCGCAGGCGCCCGGTGCGGCGGAGCGAGGCGGCGAACGAGCCGAGCGCGGCCAGCAGCAGCACGCTGCCGGCGAGCACGCCGGCCGGCGTGCCGGCGAGCACCCCGACGGCGACGAGCACCGTGCCCGCGTTCCAGGAGACCAGTTGTGCGCACGACGTCATCCGACCAGGTGCGGGCCGGTTCGCGTTCCGGGCGATCGCGTTCAGGCCGGGGCCGAGCAGGAGTTGCGAGACACCTCCGACCAGGCCGAGATACGCGACGAGCCACCATCCGTGCGCGAACGGGGTGACGAGGCGGAGGGCGGCGGTGACCGCCGCGGCGAGCACGAACGCCGCCGCGCATACCCGAAAGAGCCGATTTTGCCCACTCGCGATAGGCGTAAATTACCAGCCGCGCAGCGGCGGCAGACCTTACGGCGCGGTGTAGCGCGTGTTGTGGTGGCACGCGAGCTTGAGCAGCAGCGCGTGCAGCTGGCGCCTCTGCTCGGTGTCGAGCGGCGCGAGGAACTCCTTCTCGACCTGCTTCGAGATCGCCCGCAGCCGTCCGAGCGCCTCCTTGCCCTCGGCGGTCAGGCTGACGAGATGGCGGCGGCGGTCGCCGGGGTCGCGCCGGCGCTCGATGTAGTTGCGCTCCTCGAGCTCGTCGAGCACCCCGACGAGCTGGCTGCGGTCGTAGCCGAGCGCGTCGGCGATCGTCCCCTGCGTCTCGCGCGTGCCCTCGTCGAGCAGTGAGAGCACGGCATGGTGCTGAAAGGTCAATCCGGTCGATTCGAGCGCCTCGTGGGCTCGCTCCTTGACCGTGTAGCCCAGCCGTTTGAGCAGGAACGACGTGCTCAGGAGCAGCTCGCGGGGCAGGCCCGGGCGGGCTCGCCGGAGCGGTGGATGTGGGCGCCGTGGGGAGGCTTGCCATCTTCAAAGGTTAAGTGTAGCGCGCCAAACGGTTGTCTACTGATATCGTTGTGCAGATCAACGATTGTGGAGGACGATAGATGAGCTTTTCCTCGATAGTGAGTGGACAAAAGGGGCCGCGCTGGGGGGCGCTGGCCCTGATCGTGACCGCACAGTTCATGGTCGTGCTCGACGTGGCGATCGTGAATGTTGCGCTGCCGTCGATCAAGTCGGATCTGCGCTTCTCGCAGGGAAGCCTGCAGTGGGTGATCACGGCCTACGCGATCTTCTTCGGCGGGACGCTGCTGCTCGGCGGCCGGCTCGCCGACCTGCTGGGCCGCCGCCGGCTCTTCATCGCCGGCCTGGCGCTCTTCGCAGCCAGCTCGCTCCTCTGCGGGGTGGCCTGGTCGGAGAGCTCGCTGATCGCGTTCCGCGCAGTTCAGGGGCTCGGCGGCGCGTTGCTTGCCCCGGCCGCGCTCTCGCTGCTGATGACGACATTCGACGAGGGCCGCGAGCGTAACGTCGCGCTCGGGATCTATGGCGCCGCTTCGGGGAGCGGGGCCGCCGCAGGCGTCCTGCTCGGCGGGCTGCTCACGTCGTATCTGAGCTGGTCGTGGATCTTCTTCGTCAATGTGCCGGTCGGGATCGCCGCAATCGCCGCGACGCCCTGGCTGCTGCGGGAGAGCCGCGCGGAGCTGGCGCACCGTCATTTCGACGTCGCCGGCGCAACGGCGATCACCGCGGGCCTGATGCTGCTCGTCTATGCGATGACGCGCGCGACCAGCGACGGCTGGGGCACCGGCACGACGATCGGGCTGTTGCTCGGATCCGCTGCGCTCGTGCTCGCGTTCGTCGCGATCGAGCTCCGTTCGAAGGCCCCGCTACTGCCGCTCAGGATCTTCCGGCTGCAGACGCTGACCGCTGCAAACCTGACGATGCTCGTGGTCGGCGCGGCCACGTTCTCGGAGTTCTTCTTGTTGACGCTCTACCTGCAGGACGTGCTCCATTACACGGCGATCCAGAGCGGCGCCGCCTTCACGGCCTTCGCCCTCACCGTCGTCGTCGCATCGAACGTCGCGCAGTCGGTGGTGGCGCGCTTCGGCGTTCGCGCAACGCTGACCGCCGGGTTGCTCGCGTCGGCCGTGTCGGTGGCCGTGCTCACCCGGCTGCCGGAGCACGGGCACTACTTCTGGGATCTCTTCCCGGCATTCGTACTCGGCGGCGCCGGCATGGGCCTCTCGTTCGTCCCGGTGACGATCGCCAGCCTGCAGGGCGTCGAGCGTGCCGACGCGGGCATCGCCTCCGGGCTGATCAACACGAGCCGCCAGATCGGTGGGGCGATCGGCCTCGCCGCGGTCAGCGCGATCGCCGCCGTCTCGACGGGTCACTACGTGACCGCGCATCCGGGTGTCACGGCGACGGGGGGCGCGGCGCTCGACCATGGTTTCCAGACGGCGCTCTACGTGTTGACGGCGCTGCTCCTCTTCGCCGCCCTGATCGCCGCGGCGCTGATCCGGCCCGAACCGCACGCGGTGGCGGTCGAGCCGGAGCTCATGCACGAGCTCGAGCTCGTCGAGGAGGCAGCGTGATGCCCTTGCTCGACTCCGATGCGAAAGCGCTCCTCGACCGGGAGATCGACGATCTCCTGCTCGACCTGCGCGGCCTTGCACTCGTGCGCGACATCCTGATCGAGCGTGGGGCGAGCGGCGCCGAGATCGCGGCGCACGGCCGCGAGCTCGAACGCAGCAGGGCCCGGCTCGCGGAGCTGATCCGCGGGCCGGGTCACGCAGACGATGCTGGAGACGAAGAAGATCGTGATCGACCTGCTCGAGCGCGTGGCGGGCCGGGTGTAGCCGTCGCGCCCGCGACCTTGGCCCCGGCGGCCGATCGCGGCGGCCGCGCGGCGCGGAGGGTTGCCGGGAGCGCTTCGGCCTGCGCACGGAGCTCGGGTATCGCGTTGGACTCCCACACCGTTCCGCGGCGAAGCGTCCCCACGGCAAAGAGCAGCCGGGAGGTCGTGCCGGAGGCGTCGACCAGGGCGCCGTCCTCGGTCGTCTCAACACCGATCCGGTGAGGGTCCGGCCGGCAGAGGCCCTTCTGTTCGAGGTCGAGGACGAGTGGCGCAGGGTTTTCGAGCAGCCGGAGCCGCGGGCCTGTGCAGTTCACGACGTGCGACGCATAGAGCGTCGAGGTCGTGGTCGAGCCTCGACGCTCTATGTGCACCTCGGCTCTGTCGCCCCGGTCGAACGCCGCGGTCACTCTGCCCGCCTGCAACGCGAGGCGGCCATCCCGGCGGAGTGCGTCTATGACCCCAGCAGCATCGGGTGCCATCCGGTGGCGGTGGACGTTCCAGTGGCTCGCGACGTGGCGGAGAAACTGTTCCTGTCCGCCCGTGCCGAGGCTCTGCCAGAGCCGTTGTGAGCTCGAGCGAAGGCTGTCGACGACCGTGCGCCAGTCGTCGGCTTCGCCCATCGCCGTTCGGATCGTTCGGAACATCTCCGAGAGGCTGCCCGCCGGCTCGAGAGCGGCGTGAACGTGATTCGCATCGACGGGAGCCGACGCGTGCACCTGCGGGAGGAGTCCGTGCCGGGAGACGAATTCGATGTGCACCGGCCGTTGGGCGAGGCTGAGGGCGACGTCGACGCCGGTCAGGCCGCTACCGATCAAGATCACCTTGCCGGACTCGACCCGTTCGAGCGCTCCACCCGCCCAGGGATCCGCGACGTAGCGCTGGCTGTTGAAGAACGCCGGGTCCGCGAGCGGCGGGTTTGCGGGCGCCGGGTTGCCGAGGGCTAGCACCGCAGCGGCGCCCGAAAGCTGCCGTCCGTCGCCGAGCGCGACGTGTACCCGGCCCGGTTCGACCGAGAGGGCCACCGCATCGCCCGTCACGAGCTCGAGGGCGCCCGACCGTGCCGCGATTGCGAGGGAGTCGGCCAGGTACCGCCCGTAGAGCGCGCGTGGCGCAAGTGACGCTCCGGTCGCCCCGGGCAGACGGCGTTGAAGCCACGAGACGAAGTCTCCGGGATTGGCCGACGAGCAGCTCATCCGGCTCGCCGGCACGTTGAGCAGATGTGCCGGATCGTTCGTGCTGTAGGCGGCGCCTGCACCGATGGCGCGCGAGCGTTCGACGAGAGTGACGCGCTCTCCGTCGCCACGTTGCAGGAGATGGATCGCGGCCAGCGTTCCACCTGCGCCGCCGCCGATGACGATCGTCGAGCGGCTCACCGGGTGGGTGGTCGCCTGGTCGGGATCTGCATACGCAAGGCCGTTCAGACCTTAACACTTTACTTTATGAAGTGGCGCACCGAGCCGCGCGGAAGCGCACCCGGTGCGTCACTCCCGGTCATGGCGTCCGTCGGCGGACGGTGGCGGCGCCCAGGATGAGCGAGACGAGGATCGACCCGACCATGACCGCGACGTCGACCTCGAAGCGTGCTCCGAACGGCCCGTTGCCGGCGACCGTGGCGAGCGCGTTGTAGGCGTAGGTCAGGGGCAGCAGGTCGGAGACGATCCTGAGCCAGTGAGCCATCTCGGAGCGGTCGACGAACAGTCCACAGAGTAGGAACTGCGGCAGGACGACGGCCGGC
The DNA here is from genome assembly GCA_963785895.1 of uncultured Actinomycetes bacterium. Taxonomy (GTDB): domain Bacteria; phylum Actinomycetota; class Thermoleophilia; order Gaiellales; family Gaiellaceae; genus PALSA-600. The sequence continues at coordinate 82,457 of CAWAXB010000012.1, forward strand.
ATGAACTGCACCGCCTGGAACTCGGTTGCGGCGAACGCGCTGACGAAGAGTCCCAGCGCCATGCCGAGGATTGCGTTGCCGATTGCGAGTACGACGACGGCCCAGCGCGGCCCGGTCACATCCAGGCCGAGCACGCCGAAGGCGAGCGCGGACACCACCGCCGCTTGCACGACGGCGACCAGAGCGAACGCTGCGCCGTACCCGGCGAGCAGGTCGAGTCTGCGTAGAGGCATCGTCATCAACCGTTCGAGGGTTCCCGAGGTGCGTTCGCGGAGCATCGTCACCGACGCGACGACGAACATCGAGGTGAACGGAAACAACCCGAGGAGCGGAGCGCCCACGTGCTGGAACACGGACGGACGGCCCGCGAAGATCTCCTTCAGGAGTGTCTCGAGCAGACAGGGGACGCCGACGATCAGCGCGAGCGTGCGTGGGTCGCGGCGAAGCTGGAAGAGGACCCGGAACGCGGTAGCCCTCGTCGCGCGGGCGCTCATCCGCTTCCTTCGACCAGGTTCAGAAACGCCTCGTCGAGACCGTGTGCGCCGGTGCGTTCGCGCAGCCCCTCCGGCGTGCCTTCGGCGAGCAGGCGCCCGTCGCGGAGGAGGAGGAGGTTGTCGCAGCGCTCCGCCTCGTCCATGACATGACTCGACACCAGCAGGGCGGCGCCGCCGGCGGCGAGCCGGTGGAAGAGGCCCCAGAGGTCGCGCCGCAACACCGGGTCGAGGCCGACCGTCGGCTCGTCCAGCACCAGCAGCTCGGGTTCTCCGAGTAATGCTGTTGCAAGCGAGACACGTGCGCGCTGCCCACCCGACAACCGGCCGACCAGCTGGCCGGAGGCATCCTCGAGCGCGACCGTCTCGATCGCCTCTTCGACCCGGCCCGCCGCTGCACCGAGTAGGCGCGCGAAGTAGTCCAGGTTTTCGCGGACGGAAAGGTCGGAGTAGATCGAGGGAGCCTGTGTCATGTAGCCGACTCGGTGTCGGAGCGACGCGTCGCCGGCCGGCGCGCCGAGGACGATCACCCGACCGGCTGCGATCTTCTGCACGCCGACGATTGCGCGGAGCAGCGTCGACTTGCCACTGCCGCTCGGCCCGAGCAGACCGGTGACCGCAGCGGGACGGACCGAGAGCGAGAGGTCGTGCAGGACAGTTCGGCGGCCGCGGACGACACGCAGCGCCTCGACCTCGACTGCGTCTGCGCTCGTCAGTCGAGCACCGTTTGGGCGGCACGAGCGGCGACGAGGTCTTCGCGCGACCGCAGAGCGACGATGCGAACGAGACTTCCGTCAGCGGCCAGCTCGGCATCGGGTGTTGCGTGGATGTTGCGGCTCGGATCGATCTCGACTCCGAGCAGCGCGAGCTTCGTGCAGACACCGGCGCGGACGCTTGCCGAGTTCTCCCCGACGCCTCCGGTGAAGACGAGGGCGTCGACGCCGCCGAGGGAGACGGCCTGCGCAGCGACCGCGGTTGCGATGCACCGGGCGAAGACACGCAGCGCGAGCTGCGCCTGCGGCTCGCGCGAGCGTTCGAGCTCCTCGACGCGCGCCGAGATTCCGGAGAGGCCGAGAAGACCCGACTCCAGCTCGAGCGCGTGTTCGAGCCCGGCCGGGTCGAGGTGCCCGGTGCGGAGCAGGTAGAGCAGCACCTCGGGGTCGAGGGAGCCGGAGCGCGTGGCCATCGGAATGCCTCCGAGCGGACTGAAGCCCATCGTCGTGTCGATCGAGTGGCCGTCGCCGACGGCGGTGACGGAGCAGCCGCCGCCGAGGTGGCAGACGACGAGTCGAGCCACCTTGACCTGTCCCGCCGCCCACTCGACCGACAGGCCGTGGAAGCCGTAGCGCCGGATGCCCCATGCCTCGCGCCAGCGCCGCGGCACCGCGTAGTGCGTTGCCTCCTCGGAGATGGTGGCGTGGAAGGCGGTGTCGAACACGGCGACGTGCGGTACGCCGGGCAGCACACGTCGCGCTGCGTCGAGCGCGTCCAGGGCGGGCCGGCTGTGGAGCGGTGCGAGCTCGCTCAATGCGCGCAGTTCGGCCTCCACGGTCTCGTCGATCAGCACCGGATCGCGAAACTGCGAGCCACCGTGAACGACCCGGTGGGCGACGGCGCGCACGTCGTCGGGCGCCTCCGCGAGCGATGCGACCGCCGACGACGAGTCGCCCTCGACGAGCGACAGCTTCAGGCTTGTCGAACCAGCATTGACGACGAGGATTCCGTTCATGCCGTCACTCAGGACGGCCAGTGCCAGTCGCGGATCGCCGGATCGTCGTCGCCGTGTTCGCGGGTGTAGACCCGAGCGCGCAACCGTGCGTCGAGCAGCTCCTGCCGCAGGTGCGCTTCCCGTTGGGCAAGCCCGGGCACGCGGTCGAGCACGTCGATCGCCAGGTGGAAGCGATCGAGATCGTTCAGCATCACCATGTCGAACGGCGTCGTCGTCGTGCCCTCCTCCTTGTACCCACGCACGTGGATGTTGTCGTGGTTGGTGCGCCGGTAGGTGAGGCGGTGGATCAGCGCCGGATATCCGTGGTAGGCGAACACGACGGGACGATCGGTTGTGAACAGCGAGTCGAACTCGGGGTCGGAGAGGCCGTGAGGATGTTCCGTGTCGGGTTGGAGTCGCATCAGGTCGACGACGTTGACCACGCGCACCTTCAGCTGAGGCAACCGCTCACGCAGGATCGAGGTCGCGGCGAGGGTCTCGAGCGTCGGAATGTCACCGGCGCAGGCGAGCACGACGTCCGGCTCGCCTGCGGTGTCGTTCGACGCCCACTCCCAGATGCCGATCCCCCGGGTGCAATGGACGATTGCGTCGTCGATTCCGAGGTAGTCGAGCGCCGGCTGCTTGCCGGCGACGATCACGTTCACGTAATCGCGGCTGCGCAGGCAGTGGTCTGCGACCGAGAGCAGGCAGTTTGCATCCGGCGGGAGGTAGACGCGGACGATCTCGGCTTTCTTGTTCACCACGTGGTCGATGAACCCGGGATCCTGGTGCGAGAAGCCGTTGTGGTCCTGGCGCCATACATGCGAGCTGAGGAGGTAGTTGAGCGAAGCGACCGGTCGCCGCCAGGGAATGTCACGCGTCACCTTCAACCACTTTGCGTGCTGGTTGAACATCGAGTCGACGATGTGGACGAACGCCTCGTAGCAGTTGAAGAGTCCGTGCCTACCGGTGAGGAGGTATCCCTCGAGCCAGCCCTGGCACTGATGCTCCGACAGCACCTCCATGACACGGCCGTCGGCGGCGAGCGCCTCGTCGGTCGGCTCACGGGCCGATTCCCAGGTGCGGCCGGTTGTCGCGAAGACCGCCTGGAGGCGGTTGGACGCGGTCTCGTCCGGGCCGAAGAGGCGGAAGTTCCGCCGGTTGCGGTCAATCACGTCGCGCAGGAGCTCGCCGAGCACGTGAGTCGCCTCCGTGGAGCCGGTTCCGGGGGCCGTGACCTCGACCGCGTACTCGCGGAAGTCGGGTAGGTCGAGGTCGTGCAACAGCTCGCCGCCGTTTGCGTGCGGGTTGGCGCTCATCCGCCGCTCCGCCCGCGGTGGGAGGGCGGCCAGCTCTGCCGCGAGCCGGCCCTGGTCGTCGAAGAGCTCTTCCGGCCGGTAGCTGCGCAACCATTCCTCCAGCTGTCGCAGGTGCTCCGGATTGCCGAGAACGTCCGCGATCGGAACCTGGTGCGCTCGCCAGGTGCCCTCGACCGGCAGACCGTCGACCTCTTTCGGTCCCGTCCAGCCCTTTGGTGTGCGCAGCACGATCAGCGGCCAGCTCGGCCGCTCGCGCTCGCCGTCGACGCGTGCGGCCCGCTGGATGGCGGCGATCTCGTCGAGCGACGCATCGAGCGCGGCCGCGAACGCCTGGTGAACCCGGCCGGGATCGTCACCAGCGACGATGCGGGGCCGCCAGCCGTAGCCCTCGAGCAATGCAAGCAGCTCGTGTTCCGGAATCCGTGCCAGCAACGTGGGGCTTGCGATCTTGTACCCATTCAGGTGCAAGACCGGCAGGACGGCGCCGTCCGTCAGCGGGTTCAGGAACTTGTTGCCGTGCCACCCTGTTGCGAGCGGTCCGGTCTCGGCCTCACCGTCGCCGACCACGCAGCAGACGATCAGGTCGGGGTTGTCGAACGCTGCTCCGAAGGCGTGCGCGAGCGAGTAGCCGAGCTCGCCGCCCTCGTGGATCGATCCGGGCGTCTCCGGGGCGACGTGACTCGGGATCCCGCCCGGGAACGAGAACTGGCGAAAGAGCAGCCGCAGCCCGCTCACGTCACGCCGGATGTGTGGATAGACCTCGCTGTAGGTGCCCTCGAGGTACGCATTCGCGACGAGCGCCGGGCCGCCGTGGCCCGGGCCGGTGACGTAGATCGCGTTCAGGTCACGCGCACGGATGGCCCGGTTCAGGTGCGCGTAGACGAGATTGAGGCCGGGCACGGTGCCGAAGTGCCCCAGCAGTCGCGGCTTGATGTGCTCCGGCTCGAGCGGCTCACGGAGCAACGGGTTGTCGAGCAGGTAGACCTGGCCGACCGAGAGGTAGTTGGCTGCCCGCCAGTAGGCGTCGATGAGGCGCAGTTCCTCGGCTGCGAGTGGGGCGCTCATCGCCGCTGGAAGACGACGAGCACCACGAGCTGCTCGTACGCGCTGAAGCGGTGCTCCGCGCCTGCGGGGACGAAGACGGCGTGTCCTTCGTGCAGGTCGACGCGCTCACCTTCGATGTCGAGCGCCCCGCCGCCTTCGAGCACGAAATACACCTCGTCGTCCGTGTGCGGCTGCTGCCGGTCGGGCTCCGGGGCGACCAGCATGTACACGCCGATCTCGAGGCCGGGCGAGGAGTGCACGATCTCGTACCCGCCCCCGGAGCGAGCCAGCCGCTTCTTCGCCCCCTCGAGATCGAACGGGTGCGGTGGCGACGATCCGGTCGGGACTGCGTCAGAGCTGTTGGCCACGTTGCATCTCCTGGCGGGCGGCCTAGAAGCCGAGTCCCGGATGCCATCCGAGCCTCGGATGTCGTCTCCAGGAGTATCCCTGTTCGGCAACCCGGACCTCGCCGGTCATCAGCTCGCGCCAGGCGGCGCCGGCGTGCCAGAGATCGGGCGACAAGTGCCTGGCGGAGGCGGTGCGCAGAGGCGAAGGACGCGGCACTGCTCGTCAGTCGCGCTCGCGAGGCCGGGGCGGGTTCCGCGGTCTGCTCGTGGACTCGGAACGTCAGGGGCCAGCAAGTGCGCGTATCGACGCACCGTGCCCGGTCGTGATCATGCCGAGAGGCGCTCGTAGCTGACGCAGCGACTAGGCGCCGCCCTCGAAGCGCGACTGCTCTTCGGCCGTGCGCTCGGCGGTCGGGATCACCTCGAGGCGGGCGTCGGGAATCGGCTGCCCGCTCTCGACCGATAGCCCGTAGGTCCCGGCGGCGAGCCGTTCCTCGGCCCGCTCGAGAGCGGCCAGGTCGTCGCGGAGGGTGTCCGAGAGCCCTTCGCCCAGCTCGGCGTCGTAGAGATCCGAGGCCTGGTCGGCCAGGTGCTGGTCGGTCGTCGTCGGCTCGTCGCTCGTCTGGGGCGAGTAGCCGGCCAGGCCTTGCTCGATCCGCTTCCGTTCGCGGGCCAGCAGTTCGCGTGCGCGGTCGGGCTTCACCCACCGAGCCTACTACAGACAAATCGGGTCCATGGCGTCTCCGCCGCTGTAGCCTGCGCTCATGTCGGAGTGGCCTGCGCTCCCGTACGAGGCTTGGAGCAGCACCTGCGACACGCTGCATGCCCACACACAGGTTCTCGGCAAGCTCGCCGCGGCCCTGGCGCCTCCGGAGCCGCAGCTGCAACACAGCGCCCTACACCTCAGCGCGCGTGGCTGGGAGACGCTGCCGCTGCCCGCACCCGACGGCTCGGGTGCGCTCGTGGTCGCGCTCGACCTGCGCACCCACGAGGCTCTCGTCGAGCACAGCGACGGACGAACGGAGCGCATCGCGCTGACTCCGCATCAGCCGGTCGGCGTCGTCACGCGCTCCGTCCTGGCGGCCGTGCGGAAGCTCGGCGGCCCCGTCGAGATCGACCCGAGACCTCAGGAGACCTCGTGGACGGCGCCGCTCGACACGGACGAAGAGCACGCGACCTACGAGCCGGCGCACGTCGACGCGTACTTCGCGGCCGCGACGCGTGCGGCACTCGTGCTGGCCGCGCTCCGCGCGCCCTACCGTGGCCGCTCGACGCCGGTCAACGCCTGGTGGGGCTCGTTCGACCTTGCGGTGAGCCTCTTCTCCGGCCTTCCGGCCGATCCACCGGCGCAGGATTTCATCACGCGGAACGCGATGGACGCGCAAGAGGTGGCCGTCGGCTGGTGGCCGGGCGACCAGCGCTATCCGCACGCCGCTTTCTACGCCTACGCGCACCCGGCTCCGCCCGGCTTCGAGAGCGCGCGGCTCGCGCCGCCGGCGGCGCGCTGGGACGCGGAGCTCGGCGAGTACCTGATCGACTGGGAGGACATTCGTGCCGCGCCTGACCCGCACGACGCCGCGCTCGAGTTCGCCCGCTCGGCGGTCCGGCATGCGTGCGCGGTGTGCGGCTGGGACCCGGTGCTCGCCGCTAGCGCCGAGGGCAGTCCGCCGCCGATCATTTAGAGGTCGTCTCAGAATGAAGGTTGTGTCGCTGGGCCGCGCTCAGCGGCGCGATGCTGCGTCCTCGAAAGGGCCAAGAGCCACCGCTCTTGGCCCTTCCTGCGTCCTTGCCTCGCACTCGCCGATCGCACCCCATCGACGAACGTCATTTTGAGACGACCTCTTAGGTCGAGTGCGTTGCGCAGCCCGCGGACGGCCTGCGCGATCCGTTGCTCGTTTTCGACGAGCGCGAAGCGCACATGGCCCTCGCCGTCGGCGCCGAACCCGCTGCCCGGGCTGACCGCGACGTGCGCGTCGCGCAGGAGGCGCACGGCGAAGTCCTGTGCGTTCTCCTGGGTCGGGATGCGCGCCCAGACGAACATCGTCGCGGGCGGCGGCGCCACGTCCCAGCCCACCCGCTGCAGGCCGCTGCACAGCGCGTCGCGGCGCGCCTGGTAGATCTGGGCGACCTCGGCTCGGGCGGTCGCGCGCTTCGCGCAGCGCGACCGTGGCGGCGATCTGCAGGGGCTGGAAGGTGCCGTAGTCGAGGTACGACTTGAGGCGGGCGAGCGCGCCGACCACGTCGGCGCGGCCCAGCACGAACGCGATCCGCCACCCGGCCAGCGAGAAGCCTTTCGTCATCGAGTAGAGCTCGACCGCGACCTCGCGTGCCCCCTCACACTCGAAGATCGACGGTGGGCGGTAGCCGTCGAAGCCGAGGTCGGCGTACGCGAAGTCGTGCACCAGCACCATCTCCTTCGCACGGGCGAAGTCGACGAGCTCCTGTAGCTGCGCCCGGTCTGCGATCGCCGTCGTCGGGTTGTGCGGGAACGAGCAGAGCAGCACGCGCGGGCGTGGCTGCGCGAGCTCCCACGCTTCCTTCACGCCGGCGACGAAGTCGACGCCGGGACCGACCGGGACGCGCTGGACGGCGGCGCCGGCAAAGCCCGGCGCGAACAGGTGGATGGGGTAGCTCGGGCTCGGGACGAGCGCGACGTCCCCCGGCCCGAGCAGCACCCAGAGCAGGTGGACGAGCCCCTCCTTCGCTCCGAGCGACAGCGTCGCCTCCGTCTCGGGGTCGAGCTCGACGCCGAAGCGGTCGCGGTACAGCTCGCACACCGCGTTGCGGAGGTTCGGCAGGCCACGGCTCGACGAGTAGCGGTGGTTGCGCGGCAGGAGCGCAGCTTCTCGCAGCTTCTCGACAGCGACCTCCGGCGGTGCGACATCGGGATTGCCGAAGCCGAAGTCGATCACGTCATTGCCGGCACGCCGCAGCTCGAGCTTCAGGCGCTCGACCTCGGCGAACGCGTACGGGGGGAGTGCGTCGACACGGCGGAGCTGCATCAGGCACGAGATCGTTGCAGACGATCAGGCCGTCGATCGGGCCGGCACCGCAGAACGCCGCCAGTACGATGATCGGTGCGTGGTCGAGTTGGCACGGTTCACGGCTCTGCCCGAGCCCGAGCTGACCGGGATCCTGCTGGTGGGGGGTCGCAGTGCACGCTTCGGCTCGCCGAAGGCTCTGGCTCGCTTCGATGGCGAGACGCTCGGCGAGCGTGCGTGGGCGCTGCTCGGCGAGACCTGCGCACGGCGAATCGCGGTCGGCAAGGCCGCGGACGAGCTGCCGCTGCCGTTCGAGCTCCTGGACGACGGAATCGGGGTGCGGGCGCCGCTGGCGGGGCTCGTCGCCGGGCTGCGTGCAGCGCCCACCGACTTGTGCGTCGTCGTTCCGGTCGACTGCCCCGCGTTCACCCCAGCTGCGGTGCACTCGCTCGTCGCGGCGGCCGGAGACGTCGACGTCGTCGTCTCTCAGACCGGCCCGTTGCCCGGCGTGTACCGGCGGACCGCGCTGCCCGTCCTCGAGCGGCGGCTCGCCGCCGGCGAGCTCCGGCTGCGCGATGCGCTGAGCGAGCTGCGCGTAGCCGAGATCGTCCTTCCCGAGGAGCTGCTCCTGAACGTCAACACGCGCCACGATCTCTCGCAAGCGCCAAAGGCGCCGCCGTACGCGACAGCTCGCGTCACCGTCGTTCGCGTACCCGGAGCCGAGGAGCTCGATCTCGTCGCGGTCGAAGAGCCGCTCGAGCTTCGCATCGACGGCGAGCCGGTCGCGATCACCATGCGCACACCCGGGCACGACGAAGAGCTTGCGCTCGGCTTCGCGCTCGGCGAAGGACTCGGCCCGATCGCGGCGGCGCTCCCGGCCGATCTCGCCGCGAACACCGTCGAGTTACACGTGCGCGACTTCGACGCTGAACGGTTGCGGCGCCACTTCTACACGTCGTCGTCGTGCGGCGTGTGCGGCAAGGGCGCACTGGCGGCGGTCGCCGTCACTGCGCCTCCGGTCACGTCGGAGCTACGCGTAAGCGCCGGTGTCCTCGCGTCGATGCCCGACCGGCTCCGCGCTGCGCAGCCGGCCTTCGCACTCACCGGGGGCCTGCACGGCGCGGGCCTCTTCGATCCCGCAGGTGAGACGTTGTGCGTCCGCGAGGACGTCGGACGCCACAACGCGCTCGACAAGGTGATCGGCTGGGCGCTCCGAGCTGGGCTCGTGCCGCTCGGCGGCCTGGTCCTCTGCGTGAGCGGGCGCCTCTCGTTCGAGCTCGTGCAGAAGGCGGCGTGCGCAAGCTCGCCGATCCTCGTGGGCGTGGGTGCGCCGTCGAGCCTCGCCGTCCAGCTTGCCGAGGAGCAGCGAATCACGCTGTGCGGGTTCGCGCGCGGTGGACACCTGAACGTCTACGCGCACCCGCACCGAGTGCTGCGTTAGGCACGCTCGAGGCGGATCACGACCGACTTCGACGCGGGCGAGTTGCTGATCTCGGCGGTGGCATCGAGTGGGACGAGTACGTTCGCCTCCGGGAAGTACGCCGCCGCGCAGCCACGCGGGGTGGGGTACTGCACCGCACGGAAGCTCCTGGCGCGCCGCTCACCGTCGGAGAAGACGCTGACCACGTCGACCAGGTCGCCGTCGTGCAGACCGTAGTCACGCAGGTCGTCGACGTTGACGAAGACGACGCGCCGCCCACCCTTGATGCCGCGGTAGCGGTCGTCCAGACCGTAGACCGTCGTGTTGAACTGATCGTGCGAGCGGACGGTCTGCAGTAACAGGTGACCCTTTGGCACCTCGACCGTTGTGAGTGGATTGACCGTGAAGCGCGCCTTGCCGGTCTCGGTCGGGAACGTGCGCGAGTCGTGCGGGCCGCGCGGCAGCATGAAGCCGCCGGGCTCAGCCACCCGCTCCTCGAAGGCCTGGAAGCCGGGCACGACGTGCTCGATGTGCTTGCGGATGACGGCGTAGTCGTCGCTCATCGCGCGCCAGCCGACGTCGTCACCGAAGAGTGCGTGCCCGAGGCCCGTGACGATCGCGATCTCGCTGCGTAGGTGCGGCGAGCCCGGCGCAAGGGAGCCGCGAGAGGCGTGCACCATGCTCATCGTGTCCTCGACGGTCACGAACTGCTCGCCGCTTGCCTGCACGTCGCGCTCGGTGCGGCCCAGGCAGGGGAGGATGAGCGCCTCGGCGCCGTGGCAGAGGTGCGAGCGGTTCAGCTTGGTCGCGACGTGAACGGTCAGCGCGCAGTTCGCCATCGCTGCTTCCGTCACCTCGGTGTCAGGCGTCGCGGCGACGAAGTTCCCCCCGAGGGCGAAGAAGACGTCGACCTTGCCGTCGCGCATCGCACGGATCGAATCGACGGTGTCCCAGCCGTGCTCGCGCGACGGCTCGAAGCCGAACTCGTCGCGGAGCGCGTCGAGAAACGCGTCGGGCATCCGCTCCCAGATTCCCATGGTTCGGTCTCCCTGCACGTTGCTGTGCCCGCGGATCGGTGACGGCCCGGCGCCGGGGCGGCCGATGTTGCCGCGCAACAGCAGGAAGTTGACGATCTCGCGAATGGTGGCGACCGCGTTTCGGTGCTGCGTGAGCCCCATCGCCCAGCAGACGACGATGCTGCTCGCGCGCATCGCCTCGGCCGCCAAGCTGTCGATCTGGGCGCGCGTCAGGCCGCTCTGCGTTTCGAGTGTCTCCCATTCGAGCGCGCGCCACGCTGCGGCGGCTGCCTCGAAGCCGTCGCAGGAGCGCTCGATGAAGTCGTGGTCGAGCACGGTGCCAGGCGCAGCGTCTTCGCGCTCGAGCAGGATGCGGTTGAGCGCGGAGAACAGCGCGAGGTCGCCGTTGACGCGCACCGGCAGGAGCTGATCTGCCAGTTGCGTGCCGGCGCCAACCAGCCCGCGCAGCGTCTGCGGATTGCGGAAGCGGCCGAAGCCCGCTTCGGGCAGTGGGTTGATCGCGACGATGCGCGCGCCGCGCCGCTTGGCCTCCTCGAGCGCGGTGAGCATGCGCGGGTGATTCGTGCCGGGGTTCTGCCCGACGATGACGATCAGCTCGGCGTGGTCGGTGATGTCGGTGAGGCTGACGACGCCCTTGCCGACGCCGATCGTCTCCGAGAGCGCCGCACCGCTCGACTCGTGACACATGTTCGAGCAGTCGGGCAAGTTGTTCGTGCCGAACCGCCGCGCGAGCAGCTGGTAGGCGAACGCGGCCTCGTTGCTCGCACGGCCGCTGGTGTAGAAGACGGCACGGTTCGGGTCGGCCAGTCCTTTCAGCCGCTCGGCCGTAAGCGCGAGTGCGTCGTCCCACGAGATCGGCGCGTAGTGGGTCGCGCCCGGCGCGAGGTACATCGGTTCGGCGAGCCGGCCGTTGTGCTCCAGCCAGTGGCTGTCCTGGGTGCGCAGCTCGGCAACCGAGTGCGCGGCGAAGAACGCCGCGTCGACGCGCTTGCGGGTGGCCTCCCACGCGACGGCCTTCGCCCCGTTCTCGCAGAACTCGGCCGTCTTGCGGTGCTCTACGTCGGGGTCGGCCCATGCACAGCTCGGACAGTCGAACCCGTCGGCCTGGTTGATCTCCCGCAGCGTCTTGATGCTGCGCACCGGCCCCATCTCGGCGAGCGCGTACCGCATCGACTCGGTGACGCCGCGCAGGCCGGCGCTCGATGTCTTCGCGCTTCCGACCTCGGGTTGCTCAGCCTTCATTGCTTGCGGCAGAAGTGCGTGCGCGTCTTGTCGAGGCAGAGCAAGCCGAGCAGGTTCTGGTCGTCGTCGAGCACGACGACACGCCGGTGCGGGTTGAGCTTCGTGCGCGCGAACGCGACGTCGGCAGGCTCGTTGGGGCCGATCGTCTCCGTCGCCGGGTCGACGTAGCGAAGCGCGCCGTCTTCGGGCTCGGCGGCCTCGGGGATGCGCGTGATCGCGCCGCGAAATACGGGACCATCCGCGAGCAGCAGCATCTGGACGTGGGGATCGTCGAGCGCCTCGCGTGCGGCCGCGACCGTGACCGCGCCGGGCAGCGTCTTCGGCGCCGCGACCATCACGTCAGCCGCCGTCCGCCCGTCGAACGTCTCAGCCATGGCGCATATCCTACGCCGGCCTCTAGCATCCGATCGCATGAGTGCCGACGGCGCCCAGGCCAGCCGTGAGCTTCCGTTCACCGGCCGCACGGCCTGGGCACGCAGCCTGGAGTCGCCGCTGCGCAGCTTCCTGCGCACCGAGACGGGCAGCGCGGCGGTCCTGCTCGCCGCCGCTGTCGCGGCGCTCATCTGGGCGAACGTCGACGTCGGCTCGTACGAGCGCGTCTGGCAGACGACGCTCTCGATCCGCATCGGCGGCACGGGCGTCGCGCACGATCTGCGCTACTGGCTGAACAGCGGGCTGATGACGTTCTTCTTCTTCGTCGTCGGTCTCGAGGCTCGCAGGGAGTTCGACATGGGCGAGCTGCGCGAGCGGCGCAGGGTCACGCTGCCGCTCGCAGCCGGGATCGGCGGGATGGTCGTGCCGGTCGTGATCTTCCTCGCGTTCAACGCCGGTCACGGCCGTCGGCGCACGGCTGGGGTGTTGCCATGTCGACGGACACCGCGTTCGCGCTCGGGATGCTCGCGCTCGTCGGGCCGCGCTTCCCGGCGCGCCTGCGCGCGTTCATGCTCACCGTCTGCGTCGTCGACGACGTCGTCGCTCTGGTCGTGATCGCGATCGTCTACTCGAGCGGGCTGCACGTGCTCGCGCTGCTGGTCGCGGTCGGCGTTCTTCGCCGTCTTCGTGCTCACGGTGCGTCTCGGCGTCGCAGCGCGGCGTCCGTCTGCGCTGCGCCGGGGCCGGCGGGTGGGTCGCGCTCTCGAAGTCGGGTGTCGATCCGATCGTGATCGGGCTCGCCATGGGGCTGCTGACGTTCGCCGCGCCCGCCGCGCGTGGCGATCTCGAGCGCGCATCCGAACTGTTCCGGCTCTTCCGCGAGCAGCCGACGCCGGAGCTCGCGCGCTCGGCTCAGCTCGGGCTCAGCTCCGCGATCTCTCCGAACGAGCGGCTGCAGCAGCGCTTCCATCCGTGGACGAGCTACGTGATCGTGCCGCTGTTCGCGCTCGCGAACGCGGGCATCCCGATCAGACGGCGGCTTCCTCTCGCGACGCGTTCGCGCTCGCCGATCACGCTCGGCATCGTGATCGGCTACGTCGTCGGCAAGCCGGTCGGCATCGTCGGCGCATCGCTGGCTGGTGACGACGCTCGAGCCGCGGCCGTGTCCGCCCGCCCGTCGGCTGGGCCGCCGTCGACGGGCGGCGGCGCGATCGCGGGCATCGGCTTCACCGTCTCGCTGCTCATCGCGGGTCTCGCGTTCCACGGCGAAGCAGCTCGGCGAGGCGAAGCTCGGGGTGCTCGCCGCGGCGTTGCTGCGCGTCGACTGCTGACCTGGCTCGTGTTCCGCGCCACCGCGCTGCTGCCGCGGCGGCTGCGGATCCGCGCGCTTGCTCGGCACGGCGGAGACGATCGTCGATCTCGCCGTGCCCGTCGATCCGGAGCGCGACCACATCCGCGGCCCCGACGACGCACCGGTGACGATCGTCGAATACGGCGACTTCGAGTGCCCGTTCTGCGGTCAGGCGGAGCCGGTCATCCGCGAGCTGCTTGCGCGACTGCCGGCGACGTGCGCTACGTCTGGCGCCACCTGCCGCTCAACGATGTCCACCCGCACGCCGAGCTCGCCGCCGAGGTGTCCGAGGCCGCTGCCGAGCAGGGTGCGTTCTGGGAGCTGCACGACCTGCTGCTCGAACACCAGGACGCGCTCACTCCCAGCGACCTGGTGGGCTATGCCGAGCGAGCTCGGGCTCGATGTCGACCGGCTGACGGACGATCTCGAGCGGCACGTCGGCGCGGCGCGGATCGCCGAGGACGTCGACGGCGCCGACCTCAGCTCCGTCACCGGAACGCCCACCTTCTTCATCAACGGCCGCCGCCACTACGGCGCCTACGACATCAGGACACTCACGAAGGCGGTCCGGGCAGCGCGCCTGCGGGCGTCGATTCGCGGCTAACTTTCTCAGGCGAGGTTAGGATGACTGACCTCTCCATCGGATTCCGTCCCTGTCTAGGAGGTTGCCTGCTATGGCGTCGAACGCAACGCGGCTGGTCACGATCGCCGCTCTTCTCGTGGCCACATCCGTTCTCCTCGTGCCGCAGGCGCTCGGCGGCGACGGCGGCGTCAAGGTCAACAAGAAGGTGGCCGCGGAGGTTCCTGCGGCGGTCAAGGCGAAGGGCACGTTGACGGTCGCTGCCGACGCGACGTACGCGCCGAACGAGTTCATCGCGTCGAACGGGAAGACCGTCATCGGGATGGACGCGGACCTCGCGAAGGCGCTCGGAACTGTGATGGGCCTGAAGGTGAAGGTCGTCAACGCGACGTTCGACAGCGATCATCCCGGGCCTTGCCGCGCACAAGTACGACCTCGGCATGTCGTCGTTCACCGACACGAAGGCGCGCGAGAAGGTCGTCGACTTCGTGACCTACTTCTCGGCCGGCACCTCGTTCTACGTGAAGGCGTCCGGCGGGCCGGCGATCTCGTCGCTCAAGAGCCTCTGCGGCCACACCGTCGCGGTCGAGAAAGGAACGATCCAGCAGGCCGACGCGACGGCGCAGGGCAAGAAGTGCAAAGGCGTGACCGTCACGGTGCTACTCCCGACCAGAACGGCGTCAACCTGGCGCTCTCGAGCGGGCGCGCAGAGGTCGGCGATGGCCGACTCGCCGGTCGCCGCCTACCAGGTCAAGCAGTCGAAGGGTCAGTTCAAGCTCACCGGCAAGCCCTACGGCACGGCGCCGTACGGCATCGCGATCCCGAAGAACAGCGGGCTCGCCGTGCCGATCCTCGACGCATTGAAGGTGCTGATGGAGAACGGCACGTACAAGGCGATCCTCACCAAGTGGGGCGTCCAGCAGGGCGCGATCTCGAACCCGAAGATCAACGGCGCCGATCAGCTAGGTCGGCGGTGGCGTCCGACGGCGGTCACCGAGCGAGCGCCGGCTCGGCGCTCCGAGGAGATCCGGGCGGTCCCCGTCCGGCACCCCGGGCGGTGGGTCGCCTCGGCGCTCGTGGTGCTGCTCGCCGTCGGCGATCGTCCGCTCGGTGGCGACCAACCCGCGCTTCGAGTGGGGCGTCGTCGGCCAATACCTGTTCTCCGAACGCGATCCTCCACGGGCTGCGTGCTGACGCTCGAGCTGACCGTGATCTCGATGGCGATCGGGATCGTGCTCGGTGTCGCTGCTCGCCGTCGATGCGCCTGTCGCCGAATCCGCTCGTCTCGGGGGCCAGCTGGCTCTACATCTGGTTCTTCCGCGGAACGCCGGTGCTCGTCCAGATCCTCTTCTGGAACTTCATCTCGCGCGCTCTATCCGAAGATCGCGCTCGGGATCCCGTTCGGCGGCCCGTGTTCGTGCACGGCGACGCGAACTCGTTGATCACCCCGTTCCTCGCGGCGATCCTCGGCGCTCGGGCTGAACGAGGGCGCCTACATGGCCGAGATCGTGCGCGCCGGGATGATCTCGGTCGACGAGGGCCAGACGCGACGCGGCGCAGGCGCTCGGCATGACGCGGCTGCAGACGATGCGGCGGATCGTCTTGCCGCAGGCGATGCGCGTGATCATCCCGCCGACCGGCAACGAGACGATCTCGATGCTGAAGACGACCTCGCTCGTCGAGCGTGATCGCCGTGCCGGAGCTGCTCTACTCGGCGCAGCTGATCTACTCGGTGAACTTCAAGACGATCCCGCTGCTGATCGTCGCGAGCATCTGGTACCTGATCGTGCACGACCGTGCTCTCGGTCGGGCAGTACTACCTCGAGCGCCACTACGGCCGCGGCGCCGCGCGGGCGCTGCCGCCGACCGCCGCTGCAGCGGCTCCGCCGCAACCTCGTTCTCGACCGCGCACGCGACGGTGGAGTCGATGAGCGCGCCGATGGTCAAGGCCGAGGGCGTCCACAAGCGCTTCGGGCGGCTCGAGGTGCTGAAGGGCATCACGCCTCGAGGTCGAGGCCGGGCGAGGTGATGTGCATGCTCGGCCCGTCGGGCTCGGGCAAGTCGACGTTCCTGCGCTGCATCAACCATCTCGAGAAGATCAACGCCGGCCGGCTGTCGGTCGACGGCGAGCTGGTCGGCTACCGCCAGTCGGGCGACAAGCTGTACGAGCTGCGCGAGTCGGAGGTCTGCCGCAAGCGCGCGCGAGATCGGGATGGTCTTCCAGCGCTTCAACCTCTTCCCGCACATGACCGCGCTCGAGAACGTCGATCGAGGCGCCGATCCGCGTGAAGCGGGTGCCGCAGCGGAGGCGCGTGCAGCGCGCGCGCGAGCTGCTCGACCGGGTCGGGCTCGCCGACAAGCTCGACAGCCTACCCGGCGCAGCTCTCCGGCGGCCAGCAGCAGCGCGTCGCGATCGCGCGCGCGCTCGCGATGCAGCCGAAGCTGATGCTCTTCGACGAGCCGACCTCGGCGCTCGACCCCGAGCTCGTCGGCGACGTGCTCGACGTGATGCGCGGGCTTGCCGCCGACGGGATGACGATGGTCGTCGTCACGCACGAGATGGGCTTCGCGCGCGAGGTCGGCGACACGCTGGTCTTCATGGACGGCGGCGTGGTCGTCGAGACCGGCAAGCCGCGCGAGGTGCTCGCGAACCCGCAGCACGAGCGCACGCGCGCGTTCCTCTCGAAGGTGCTCTAACGAACGTCTCCCGGGTGTAACGAGGCGCGGGCGGGTGAAATCGGTGCTTCCAGACACCATGCTCAGTGGTTGTAGAGCTGTCTCGTCGTCACGATGCGCTTCCACGGGCCCTTCGGCACGTGCTTGGCGTCGACGAACTGCCAGCTGACCCGGTCGCCGTCGCCGTCGAGCGCGCGGAACCCGAGGCAGGCGTTCAACGCGGGTGAGACGTCCATCCCCGCGTTGTTGAACTGACCCTGCGCCGGCCGGGCGTTCGTCTTGCCGAACACGTACAGGGCGTCGTGGTAGAGGTCGTCGTGAGACGGGCCCGCATCCTCGACCTGCCCGTAGCAGGTCTTCCTGTTCGGGCCGACGATCCGCACCCAGTGGTTTTTCATATACGAGAAGTTGGAGTCGGAGCAGTGCCCGGCAAATCCGCGCTGACCGGCCCAGGGGATCAGCTTGCAGCGCTGGGCGAACCCGATCGGGTCGTTGACGTCGTCGTAGGGAAGGTCGAGATAGAACGGGTTCTCCCGCGGCTTCGCTCGGCTCGGGAAGTAGCCGCGTGCAGCGACCCTCCGCTCGGTCGCACAGCTGTTGTTCGGCCCTGCGATCCCGTCGCACCCGCCGATGATTGCGCCGGCGCAACCGGCCGCGTTAGCCGGCACCGTGCCGTTGTTCACCCCGGACCAGTGAAACGCCCAGTTGCTGTCGTAGGTCGAGCAGACCTGGCTTCCGTCAGCCAGGTCTGCCGCGAAGAGCTCCCCGACCCAGAAGGTCGTGGCGACGATGTTCCTGTGCCACGGACTCGCCGGCGCCGTGCTCGCCCGGCTGCCGGCGCTTGCCGGCGAGGCCGCAATCGTGACAAGCCCGAGCACGAGTGCTGCTCGACGGCCCCATCGCTTCCAGGAGAATCTCAGAGCTTCCAGACTGTCGGTGACATGGTCCCTGCTTTCCCCGTCGCGTTGCGAAAGTCGACGACAACGGACCCGCTCGTCGCAATCGCGTCGTAGTCGACCGTCGAGTGGTCTGTGACGATCGCGATGCAATCGTACGCGGAGACGTCGAGCTCGACCGAGCGAAGGCCGAGCCCGGCGAGCTCGGGAACGTACGGGTCGTGGTAGCTGACGTCGGCGCCCGCGTTGCGCAGGAGCTCGATCAGCTTCAGCGCCGGCGACTCGCGCATGTCGCTCAGATCCTTCTTGTAGGTGACGCCGAGCACGAGCACCTTCGAGGCAGAGAGCGCCTTCCCCGACGCGTGGTTCAGGGCCTGAGAGATGAGCGACCTGCAGTGGTACGGCATCCCTTCGTTGATCTTCCCCGCAAGCTCGATGAACTCGGTCGAGAAGCCGAACTCGCGTGCCTTCCAGGTGAGGTAGAAGGGGTCGATCGGGATGCAGTGACCGCCCAGGCCGGGCCCCGGCTTGAAGCTCATGAACCCGAACGGTTTGGTCGCAGCCGCCTCGGTGACCTCCCAGATGTCGATTCCCATCCGGTCGCAGAGTTGCGCCAGCTCGTTGACGAGCGCGATGTTGACCGAGCGGAAGATGTTCTCGAGCAACTTGGTCAGCTCGGCCGACTCCGGCGTCGAGACCTGGTGGACGACGTCGACCGCGCCGCTGTACAGCTCCGCCGCACGCGCCGTGCAGGCGGGCGTGATCCCGCCGACGATCTTCGGCACCGTCTTCGTGGTGTAGTCGACCCGGCCCGGGTCGACCCGCTCGGGCGAGAACGCGAGGAAGAAGTCCTCGCCGACGGCGAGGCCGCTCTCGCGTTCGAGGATCGGCAGCACACGTTCGCGTGTCGTGCCGGGATAGGTCGTCGACTCGAGCACGACGAGCTGACCCTGCCGGAGCCGCCGGCCGATCTGCTCGACCGCGCCGAGGACGATCGACAGGTCGGGCTCTCGCTGCTTGGAGAGCGGTGTCGGGAGCGCGATCACGATCGCGTCGACCAGTCGGGGAGGACGTCGTAGTCGGTCGTCGCGGTCAGGCCGCGGTCGAGCAGCTCGACGAGCTTCTCCGACGAGACATCCTCGATGTGGCTCTCGCCGCGCAGAATCGCCGCCACGCGTTCGGGCATGACGTCGACGAGCACGACCGGGCTCCCGGCATCGACGAAGACCTGAGCGAGCGGAACGCCGACATAGCCGGCACCGATCACTGCGACCGCGGGCGCAGAAACCGAGCTCGGTGCCGCGGTTTTATCGGAGGGCTGCTCGACCGCCGGGCGGTCCGAGCCGGTGGCGACTTGGGAGCTCATACGGCGATCTCGCTTTCGTAGTTGAGGCCCTTGGCCAGCGCCCAGCTGGCCGCTTCGGTCCGGTTGCTGATCCCGAGCTTGCGATAGATGCTCGTGAGATGGAACTTGACCGTCTGGACGGTGATCCACAGCTCTGCCGCGATCGCCTTGTTCGAGAGACCGCGAGCGACCGCCTTGACGATTTCCGATTCGCGCTCCGTCAGGCCGGCCGACCGGGCGACGGTCTCGTCGTTCATCGCCGGAAGCCCGAGTGCGTGATACGCGGTTCCCTCGACCGCCTGCCTGATCGCCGATCCGAGGTCGATCGGGTTGATCGTCTTCAGGATGTAGCCGCACGCTCCACGCTTGAACGCCCCCTGAATCTGGTCCGGATCGGATGACATCGAGCACATCACGACCTTGACCTCCGGATACTCCGCGCGGATGCGCTGGAGGCACGTCAGCCCGTCCATCCCCGGCATGCGGAGATCGAGCAAGACGACATCGGGCGACTTTCTCCCGACGAGCGGAAGCACCTCGGGTCCGCTGCTGGCCTCGCCGACGATCTCGAACCCGTCCGCCTCGAGCGCTTTTCTGACACCCGCCAGCAGCAGGCCGTGATCGTCGGCGAGAAGGATCTTCACGTCAGCCTCCGTTCAGAGAGATTGCGTGTCAATCGGTTGGCAGGTTGGCTGGAGCGCAGAGACAGGGTGAGGTCACTGGGCCGAGTGAGATGGGTCGTGAAAGGGCTCATAGCCGCCGCCCTTCTTGTGTCGCCGCAAGCGACTCAGATCGTTGAACATGCACGTGCACTAGCTCGGGGACGCCTTCCCGGTCGAAGTGATGCTGTTCGGATCCTTTGCCCGGGACCCTAGACCGCGATCGCGGATTCCATGGTGTGGTTCCCGTTTGAAATTGGGATGCATTGCTCCTCGCCGCCGGCGCCCCTGGCGCCGTTTCCTCGCGTACCGCTAGGATCGCGCTGGAATTCTCTGCGAACGGAGCGTCGAGTGACCTCACGTGCTTCGAGTTCCAGTCGATCCGCGGGGCCCGAGACATTCGGTGATTCCCCTGCGTCATGCTGCACTCGACAGCCGGGAGGACGACGCGCCGGCTGGCGGCTCTGCTTCGCTCCCGAACCCTCTCGCGAACGCCCAGCGAGCGGCTTCGGTGCGATTCGTGACGTCGATCTTTCGGTACACGTTCGTCAGGTGGAACTTGACCGTCTGCTCGGTCACCCAGAGTTCCTTTCCGATCGCGCCGTTCGACAGTCCGCGCGCGACGGCTTTCAGGATTGCCAGCTCGCGCTCGGTGAGGCCGGCTGCTCTCGCCGTCGCGGCCTCGTTTACGACGGGCGAGCCGAGCGTGTAGAACGCCGTGCCGTTCACCGCCTGTCTGATCGCCGAAGCGAGATCGCCGGCGTCGATGCTCTTGACGACGAAGCCGCACGCCCCGCCGTCGAACGCGAGCTGGACCTGCTCCGGAGACGCGGACGACGACGTCATCACGACCTTGACCTCAGGGTATTGAGCGCGAATTCGCCTCAGACATCCGAAGCCGTCGAGCTTCGGCATGTGTACGTCCAGCAGGACGACGTCCGGGGCCCGCTGACCGACGAGTGGGAGCACCTCGGCCCCCGAACGCGTCGCTCCGACAGTCTCGAACTCTCCATCGGCTTCAAGCGCGTACTGGATCCCGAGAAGAACGAGCGGGTGCTTGTCTGCGAGCAGGATCTTCATCGTCAGCTTCCTCACTCAAATCGTCATGTTTCTTGCGTCTGCTTCACCGTAAAGCCCTGCACGCGCAGGCCAACTCCCCGAAGGTCGAGTCTCGGTTGGTCGAGAAACTGGACCTCGCCACACCACGGCCACGGCGTCGGAGGTGAGCTGGATGTCCGATCGCGGTGAGCTTGACGAGGAGCTTCGCCGCGCGCTCCCGAGGCCGCGCGTGCCCGCAGACAGCCTCAGTCGAGGACGTCGGCTCGCGGGCGAGCTGCGAACCGAGGGCGAGCAAGATGTGGCAGACCTGATCGAAGAGCTTTGCGCCGACGTCGAAGGCGTCCGCCGGCAGATCGCCCGGGTCGGCTTCGATCTGCACGACGAGGGCCTGCAGGACCTGACGGCGCTCCGAAACGATCTGCATCTCTTCCGCGCCCAGATCTCCCTCGTGCTCGGGTCGTCGAAGGACCGGCGCAAGGTCCTCGGACGGGTTGACGATTTCATCGCGCGTGTCGTGAGCCTGGACAGTGTGCTCAGAGACGTCGCCGCTTCCGCGGGTGTGTCCCCGCGCTACGGCGCTCTCTCTCGGTGACGCTGGAGTCGATCGTCGATGCGTATCCGGGGCCGTGTGTGGTCGAATCCAGGCTCGACCCTGCGTTGGACTCCCAGCCGCTGACGGACGACCTTCGGATCGCGCTCGTCCGCGTCGTGCAGAGCGCTCTGGCGAATGCCCTCCAGCACAGTGGAGCGAAGACGGCATTCGTGAGCGTCCGCTGTCACGACGACGGGATCGACACCGAGATCGTGGACGACGGCAAGGGCTTCGACGTCAAGCATGTGTTGTGGCGTGCGATCGAAGAGCAACGGCTTGGCCTGCTGGGGATGCAGGAGCGGGTCCGGTCGGTCGGCGGGAACTTCACCGTGACGAGCAAGGTCGGCGGCCCGACACGTATCGCCTTCTCGCTGCCGATCGCGCGCTGACGCAAAACACCTTCTAACTCTTCACTGCCCGCACCGCGCGTTCTGGACGTATGTCGAGCGGGCTCTACCCGTGCGGGGGCGGAACCCGGTTTCGGCGCGCACTACGGTCAGACGCAGAGCCCGGAGCGATGCCCGGAGGGAGGTGGCATGGACGCGCGGCACAGGACGGCAGTCTTGATCGCCTGCAAGAACGGCGAGGGCACGATCGGGACCTCGGTGCGGTCGGCCGTCAGCCAGGCCGACGTCTTCGTGGTCTCCGACGGGTCTGACGATCGCACCGCCGAGCAGGCCAGAGCATCCGGCGCGCGCGTGCTCGCTCGCGCCACGAGCGGCGGAAAGCCGGCGGCTCTGCGCGCCGGGAACGACGCCTTCGCGCTCGCCGACAACTACGACTACATCGCGATCCTCGACGACGACACGACGCTCGCGCCGGACTACGTCGCCAGGGCGACGCGCCGGATGGATCTCGACGCCCGGATCGCCGCGAGCTCCGGCCGCATCGACTCGCTCTGGGATCACACGCGCCGCTGGAACGTCCTCATCGCGATGCGCGCGTTCATGTACTGGTCGTACCAGGTCACGATCAAGCGCGGCCAGAACGCGCTCCGGGTCGTCAACGTGATCTGCGGCGCGAACACGGTCTTCCGGGCCAACGTCTTCAAGCAGTTGATCGACGAAGACGCGCCCTACGCGATCGACGACATGTACTGGCTTGCAGAGATCGTACGCCGGCGGCTCGGACGCGTGTCGTACGTCCACGACGCGCAGTCGTGGACGATCGACCCGCATCATCTTTCGGACTGGTACCGGCAAACCGTGCGCTGGTCCTGGGGCCAGTTCCAGTCGATCCGCGGACACCGGCTTGGCTGGCCGATCTTGCGGGCACCGGGAGCCCGTTTTGGTTTCCGGCTCTCCTGGTTCGACATCGCCTATTTCGCGCTGCTCCTCGACTGGCTGCCGTACATGCTCGAGCCGTTCCTCCTGCCGCCACTGGCCTATTTCCTCAGCAGCTGGATCGACCCGTGGTGGTTCCTCGCCTACTACTTCGGCGCCAGTTACCTCTGGATCACGATCGCCGCCATCGCATTGCGCAAACCGAGGCTGCTCGTGCTTGCCCCCGGAATCATGGTCCTCGATCTCTTCTACCGGGTGGCGATGTTGCACGCCGTCGTGAAGACGGTCCTCGTTCCCAGGCTCGAGCGGTGCGTCTGGGACTCGCCGGTCCGGTTCGACCTCGAGAAGCACTGACCCCCGTCCAAGAGCGCGCGTCGCTCACAGCACAAGGAGACAACAATGAAGGCTCTGATCACAGGTGGTGCCGGGTTCATCGGGTCGCATCTCGGCGAGCTGCTGCTGCAGGAGAACGACGAAGTGTTCGTTCTCGACGATCTCTCGACCGGGTCGCTCGACAACCTCGAGCACCTGTGCGATGACCCGCGGTTCCACCTCGTCATCGACAGTGTGCTCAACCCCGCGATCGTCAACGAGCTGGTGAACAAGGCCGACGTCGTCTACCACCTCGCCGCCGCGGTCGGCGTGAAGACGATCGTCGAGCAGCCTGTGCGCACGCTGCACGTCAACCTCGACGGCACCGCACGCGTGCTCGATGCCTGCTGCAAGTTCGACAAGCCGGTGCTGGTCGCGTCGACGTCGGAGGTCTACGGCGATCACCGCTCGGAGGTGGCGCTCACCGAGACTGCCCGCCGGATCTACGGGGCGACGACGCAGAAGCGCTGGGCCTACGCGGACTCGAAGGCGATGGACGAGTTTCTCGCGCTGGCGTACCACGAGGAGTGCGAGCTCAGAGCGGTGATCGTCCGTCTCTTCAACACGGTCGGGCCGCGCCAGACCGGCATGTACGGGATGGTGATCCCACGCTTCGTCGAGCGTGCGCTCCGCAACGAGCCGATCGAGATCTACGGCGACGGCGAGCAGACGCGCTGCTTCTGCCACGTCCACGACACGATCCGCGCGCTGCGCGACCTGATGACCGACCTCAATCGCACCGCTGGGCAGATCTTCAACGTCGGCGCGAACAACCAGACGTCGATCATCGCGCTCGCCGACACGATCAAGCAGATGACCGGCTCGCGCTCGGAGACCCGGCACGTGCCCTTCGACGAGGTGTACGGAACCGGGATCGAAGACATGCTCCATCGCGTGCCGTGCACCGACAAGGTGCGCGCGACGATCGGCTGGGAGCCAGAGCACTCGCTCGCCGAGATCCTGTCCGACGTCATCGGCGGCGTGCGCGCAGGCGACCTGGTTGCCGCATGAGACGCAGCATCGTCTGCCTGGCTCTGCTGATCGGCCTCGTCGGAGCAGCTCCGGCCTACAGCGCAATCGAGGTTGCGATCACGAGCCCGGCAGGCGGTGCGCACTCGCTCTCAGGCGTCGTGCCGGTACTCGTCACGGCATCTGCCGACAACGGCATCTACGCGGTGCAGCTCAATGTGGACGGGGCAGCGTACGGAGCTCCGGACACGGAACAGGTCGGGCAGTACCGCTACGAGATCGACTGGAATACGAGCGGGCTGCCGGTAGGTGACCACACGCTCACGGTCACGGCCTACGACTGGTCGCTTCCGTTCCCACAGGGCGGGACCCAGACCTCGGCGCCCGTCGTGGTCGATCTGGGTCCCGCCTACCCGACCATCAGCCTCGTCACGCCACAGCCGTGGACATTCGTCAGGGGGCAGGTCGCGCTGACGGAGTCGCATACGAGCGCCGTCGATCCGTCCACCGTCTCGTTCGCGGTCGACGGTAACCCCGTCCCGGCCTCGTGGAACTCGGCGACCGTCCCCGACGGGTCGCACACGATTGCGGCGTCGATCGTCGACGGAAGAGGCAAGCAGGCGACGGCATCGGCAACGGTCACCGTCGACAACACGCCGCCAACGACCTACGTGCAGTCACCGGCTCCGAACCAGTCGTTCACCGGGTCGATGCCCGTCGCGGCGCACGCGTCCGACGCCTTTGGCATCTCGAGCGTGCAGTTCACGATCGACGGAGCGCCGGCCGGAGCCGCCGTGACGTCTCCGTCGTTCGCCGTACACCTACACCGCGACGCTGTCGCTTGCCGGACTGGCCAACGGCGCCCATCAACTGCGAAGCGTTGCGACGAACCAGGCAGGAGGCGTCACCACCTCGGCGCCGGTGGCGTTCAGCATCGGCGTCACGACGCTCACCGTGAGTGTTTCGGCTCCTCCCGACTGGAGTTACTTCACGAAGACGTCGGCCGCCACGGCAGTTCCGGGCGGCGGCACGGGGCCGTACTCCGTCCAGTTCCTGGCGAACGGCGCCGCGGTCGGTTCGCCGGTCACGTCGAGCCCCTACACGCTTCCGGGCAGCGCGGTGACGCTCGCGGACGGCGCCTACACCGTCTCGGCGCGGGTCACCGATGCGAACGGGCTGACGGCGACGTCAACCGCGATCCACGTCACCGTCGACAACACTGCTCCGTCGGCGGTCATGTACAAGCCCGCGCCGAACAGCCCGGCGACGGGTGTTATCGCCCTTCAGGTGCATGCCTCGGACGCGAACGGCGTGCAGTCGGTGCGCTTCACGGTCGACGGCACTCCGGTCGGTGCGCTGCTGACGGCCCCGGATTCCGGTCAGCTCTACCTCTACACGATCAGCTACGACACGACACCGCTTGCGGCCGGCACGCATGCGGTCGCGGCGATCGTCATCGACCGTGCGGGTAACACGACGACGGCGGCTTCCGTCTCGATCACGACCGGCGCAGCGGCCACCTATGTCCCGGTGCTGAACTACCACGGGCTCACCGGGCCGCTGGACACATCGCCGGATATCTACGACCAGACTCCAGCCGAGGCCGACGCTCAGCTGTCGTACCTCAAGACGAACGGCTTCCAGTCGATCACGCTCGAGCAGTACCAGACGTGGGTCAGCACGCACACGCTTCCGGCCGGTGTCACCAAGCCCGTTCTGATCACGGTCGACGACGGCCTCACCGACCAGCTTGCCTGGGACCCGCTGCTCCAGAAGTACGGCTTCAAGGCCGTGCTGTTCGTGATCACGGGCTACGCCGACAACACGACGCCTGGCGACGCGGACCCGGGCGGCAACATGACCTGGGCGCAGATCCAGTCACTGGCCGGGAACGGTCGCTGGCAGATCGGGTTCCACGCCGGCCTGTACGGCCACGGCGACTCGTACGCAAGCGGCTCGAAGATCGGAACGATGAGCTACACGACGGCCTGCCCGTACTTCTACAGCTGCCTCGGACGCACGGTCACGGGGCGAACGACCACACCGGAGACGCCCGCCGCGTTCGAGTCGGCGGTCTCGAGCGAGGTCACGAACGGGATCGCCGAGCTGAAGGCAAACGTGCCGTCGGCGAGCCTGGTCGCGTGGGCGCTTCCGTTCAACGACGCCGGCCAATGGACGAACCTCTACAACGATGCGAGCGGTGCCGTGCAGAGCTGGCTGCCGAGCTTCATGAACTCGAAGTTCCCGATCATCTTCACCCAGACGAATCCGGTGACCTACGCCCAGGCGTCGGGAACCGTCGGGAGCCTCAGCGGCTTCGGGCGGCGTTACCGGTTCGAAGTCCACACCGACACGACGCTCGCCCAGTTCTCCACGGCGCTCGTCGATCCCGCATTCGCCAACTGAACGGAGCCTGAGATGTGCGGAATCATCGGATATGTAGGCACGCGTGTGTGTCAGCCGCTGCTCGTTCACGGCCTGACACAGCTCGAGTACCGCGGCTACGACTCGGCGGGGATCGCGCTCAGCGAGGCGGATGGACTGCACTCCGTGCGTGCGGTTGGCCCACTCGACAATCTCAAGCTCGCGCTGCTCGCCCAGAACTCGGAGTCGCACCAGGGCCTCGGGCACACGAGATGGGCGACGCACGGCGGAGTGACGGTAGAAAACGCGCACCCTCTGACCGGCTGTGCCGAGCACGAGATCGCGATCGTGCTGAACGGCATCGTCGAGAACCATTGCGAGCTGCGCGACGCGTTGCTTGCCGGCGGGCATCGTTTCAGCTCGGAGACCGACGCCGAGGTCGTGGCCCATCTCATCGAGAAGTGGTACGCGGGCGATCTGGTGGAGGCGGTGCGTGTCGCGTCCACCGAGCTCGAAGGGCACTTCGCGTTCGTCGTCATGCATCGCGACCACTCCGACGTGCTCGTCGCAACGCGACGGCAGTGCCCGCTCGTCGTCGGCATCGGCGATGGTGAGTGCTTCGTTGCCTCCAACGCCGCCGCGTTCGAGCGCGAGACCCGTGCCGTCCGGTTCCCGGAGGACAACGACGTCGCAGTCATCACACCCGGCGGCGTCCAGGTCTGGCGGCCCGACGGATCGGCCGCCGATGGCGAGCCCGTGGTGCTCGCGTGGGACGACCAGCCGATCGAGAAGGGGGGCTACGACACCTTCATGCTCAAGGAGATTCACGAGCAGCCGAACGCGGTGGCGAAGACGATCCGGCGTCACCTGCGCGGGGGGAAGATCAGGCTCGACGGGCTCGGCCTCGACGACGACGACCTGCGCGCGCTCCGCCGGATCGTCATCCTCTCGGCCGGCACCTCCTACCACGCGGGCATCGTGGCTCGCTACGCGATCGAGGAATGGGCGAGAGTCATCGTCGAGCCCGACATCGCGAGCGAGTGGCTGTACCGCAATCCCGTCATCGGCCCGGACACGCTGGTGATCGGGATCTCCCAGTCGGGCGAGACACGCGACACGATCTCGGCCATGCAACTGGCTCGCGCCCGGGGAGCGACGACGCTGGCGGTCACGAACATGGCCGGCTCTCAGATCACGCGCGAGGTCGACTTGGTCCTGCACACGTGCGCCGGTCTCGAGATCTCGGTCGCGGCGTCGAAGACCTTCACCGCGCAGGTCGCGCTCTTCTATCTCTTCGCCCTACGGCTTGCGGAAGCGCGGGCGACGTTGCCGCCCGCGCAGATCGCCGCCCTGCTGGGCGAGGTGCGGGCGCTGCCGCGGAAGATGGCCGCGTTCCTCGACGGCGACCACCCGATCGACGAGATCGCGCGGACGCACGTCGACAAGCCCTTCTTCCTCTACCTCGGCCGGCACATGGGCCTGCCCGTCGCGCTCGAAGGGGCATTGAAGCTGAAGGAGATCTCCTACATTCCGACGGATGCGTACTCCGCCGGCGAGATGAAGCACGGCCCGATCGCGCTGCTCGACGACCAGACGCCCGTGGTCGTCGTGGCCACCGACTCGCACGTCTACGAGAAGGTCATCTCGAACCTCCAGGAGACGCGCGCACGCGGTGCACAGGTGATCGCGATTGCCACAGACGGCAACGAGAGCATCCAACATCTCGCCGACGACGTCGTCTACGTCCCGCAGACGCACCCGTTCCTGCAGCCCGCCCTGGCGATCCTGCCGCTGCAGTTGCTGGCGTACCGGATCGCGGAGCTCCGGGGGCTGAACGTCGACCGTCCGCGCAATCTGGCGAAGACCGTGACCGTCGAATAAGAGTTCGCTTGCACCGGAAGCTCGACCATCGGGTGGGTTGCCGCCCGACCCGGCCGAAGCTAGCGTCTCTCGGTTCTGGACCGGAGAAGACGTGAGGGGGAACGCCGTTCGCCGGCTGCCGTTGGCCGGCTCGTTGCCGTGTCGGCGGCGGTTGGATTGCTCGTGCTCGCGCCGGCCGCCGGCGCACGGCCGGCAACGGACCGTGCCGCCACCGCACTCGTGATCCGGGGTCACGGGTTCGGGCATGGAATCGGGCTCTCTCAGTGGGGGGCTGAAGAGCGCGCCGAGGCCGGTCAGTCGTACCGGCAGATTCTTCTCCTTCTACTACCCCAGGACGACGCTCGGCCGGGCAGCGCCGCGCACCGTTCGGGTGCTGGTCGCCGAAGGCGCCAGGCTGCTCATCGGCTCCAGCGCGCCTTTCACCGTGCGGGATGCGCATGGCCGTGTGGTGCGGTTTGCGGCCGGTCGCTACGTCGCCGGGGCGGACGGTCGCCTCGGCGCTGCGCACATCGCTTTCCCGGTCTCCGTCCGTGCCGGCGCCGGCAATGTCCGCGTCGGTTCGGCCGACTATCACGGCACGCTCACGCTGTGGCGTGGCGCCGGCGCCACGGTCCGCGCCGTCAACAGCGTGCAGCTCGAGGATTACGTGCGCGATGTGGTGTCCGCCGAGTGCCCCGGCTACTGGCGGCAGGACGCGTTGCGCGCCCAGGCGGTCGCGGCACGCACCTACGCGCTCGCGAATCTGCATCCCGGGAGGACGTTCGACCTCTATCCGGACGACCGCTCGCAGAACTATCACGGCGCCAACAAGGAGTTCGCGAGCGCCCGGATCGCCGCCGGCGCAACGGCCGGGAAGGTCGTGCTCTACAAGGGCCGGCTGATCAATGCCATGTTCTCTGCGTCGAATGGAGGTCTCACGAGCGCCGGCGCGCCCACCTGGGGTGGGGCTGTTCCCTATCTCGTGACCCGGCCGGATCCCTTTGACGCTCGCAGCCCCGATCTCAACTGGGGGCCCGTGCGAATCCCGGTGGCGGCGCTCCACGCTGCGTTCCCGCAGTTGCCCGCCTCGGTCTCCAGTGTGCGAGCCGTCGCCGATGCCAGTAGCCGCGTCGGGTCGCTCATCTTCACGGGCGCGCAGGGCGCGAGCGCCCGGATCGACGGCACGCTCTTCCAGCAACGCCTCGGGCTGCGCTCGACGTTCCTGACGGTCACGCCGGTGGTCTAGTAGGGGTTCGTAGAAGCTACTTGCCGAGACTCTGATGCAGCATCCAGCGCGCAGCCTCGGTTCGATTCGTGACGCCGAGCTTGCGGTAGGCGCTCGTCAGATGGAACTTGACGGTCGCGATCGTCACGGACAGCTCGGCTGCGATCGCCTTGTTGGAAAGACCGCGTGCGACGGCCTCGACGACCGCAGTCTCGCGAGGAGTGAGCACCGTCTCCGGGAGGTCGCCGGCGGGGCTGGGCGGCGGTGACTGCGGGCGGGTGTACTCGATCGCCTGGTGGATGGCCGGGCCGAGATCGGCGGGGTTGATGCTCGCGATCACGAAGCCGCGTGCACCTCGTTCGAAGCTTTGCTGGATCAGCCGCTCCTGCGAGCACGCAAAGAGCATGACGACGTCGACGCTCGGGTGCTGGGCGCGGAGCGACGTCAAGGACTCGAGGTCGTTGAGGCTCGAGATGTGAGCGTCGAGGAGCACGACCCCGGGTCGGACGCGCGCGGTGCAGGCACCCACCTCGGACGGATCGTGAGCCTCCCCGACGATCTCGAAGCTGTGGTCTGCTTCGAGCGCGCGTTTCACGCCTTCCAGCATCAAGCCCTCTCGGAGTGCGAGCAGGATCCTCGTTGCACCGGTCTTCCCTTGCACCCGACTCAGCCTAGGGGGTCGGGGAATCCGTGCTCCTACACGATGGTCGAGATTCCCGCGTCCTACCCGGGCCGCTCGAGCCGGCTATTCCCGCGCTCTGCGGCGCAGCGACACAGTCAAGTCGACCGGGGGGTGCGGCCTGTCCGTTCGGACAGGCAGGCGGCGGAAGGCCTGGCTGATACTGGTCATGGGTCTTCTGTCTGCTGCGGTCTCTCGCGAGAACAGAAGCCTCGCAACAGACTCGTGACGGTTGAAAGGAGGGAATATGAGCGGACACAGCGGTCAGGGACGGGCACTCCCGTTCACCGGCTTTGCGACGCTGCCACTCGTCGTCGTGGGTCTTTTTCTCAGCGGCTGCGGGCTTTTGATGACCAGGATCCGGTCGAGCGGACGGTTGCACTAGGACACGACGGCGATGGCTCGCCGGATCGGGTTCCTTATCACCGGCCTGGGCGTCTTGCTGCTTGCCTGGCTCGCGCTGACGATCTGGCAGGGGGAACCGATCACCTCGCTCTACACGCGGTACGAACAGCATGCGCTTACGGCCAGGCTGGCCACGGTCGAGCGGACGTGGGCGGAACGGGAAGCCAGTCTGGCCTCGATCTCGAGCACGGCGCTGAAGACGAAGCGGGCCGCGACGGCCTTCGCACGGTCTCTGCGGGATGGTGCGCCGATCGGGCGGATCGTCATCCCGCGGATCGGCCTGAACATGGTCGTCGTCGAGGGGACGACGACCTCCGATCTCGAACGGGGCCCCGGCCACTACGACGCGGCTTCGGGAGCGGCGACGAACCTGCCGGGCATGGGCGGCGTGATCGCGATCGCCGGCCACCGGACGACCTTCCTGCATCCGTTCCGCCACATTGACGACCTGAAGTCGGGCGACCGGATCACGCTCGCGATGCCGTACGGCACGTTCCGCTACACCGTCTACCTGCACAAGATCGTCTCGTCGACCGACTGGTCGATCCTGCGCCGCCGCCGGTACGAGAAGCTCGTTCTGAGCGCATGCCATCCGCTCTACTCGGCGACCCACCGCTGGATCGTGTTCGCGCGTCTGAGCTCGACGATGCAGCCGTCTCTCCAATAGTCCAGGTCGCTCGAGCAGCGGACAGGCGACTCAAGTCCAGGGTCGAGTCGGACCGAGACCAAGGGAGAGGGACAGGCCGGGAACAGCCTTCCAAGCTGGAGAGGTGACGCTATGAAGAGCCGTCGTCTTCTCGTGTGTGCCCTGTCCTGCCTCGGCCTGCTGGTCGGCGGGGCCGGAACGGCGCGCGCGGCCGATCCTCTCAGCGTGACGGTCACCGCGCCGCCGAGCTTCACCTTCGCGACCAACCCGAGTGTCGTCACTGCGAACGTGGCCGGGGGAACGGCTCCCTACACCGGGGTGCAGCTGTATGTGAACGGACTGGCTAGCGGCCCGCCACAGTCCGGGGCTGCTGCAGGCGCCTACACCTTCAGCTGGGACATCTCGGCGGTTGCCGACGGTGCGTACTCGATCACGGTGGGGGCGACCGATTCCGCGGCCGCGACCGTCACCTCGCCGGCGATTCAGCTGACCGTCGACCGGACGCCGCCGCTCACCTCGATCACGAAGCCGAGCGGAAGCGGCCACTTCCAGGACTCGCTCGCCGTGGAGGCAAACGCGTCGGATGCATTCGGGATCGCGAACGTTCAGTTCCTGATCGACGGGCAGCCGAGTGGAGCGGCCGTCACCGCGCCGACGGCGCCCGGGGGATTCACGTACGCGGCGACTCTGGATATCGCGTCACTCTCGGCGGGCACCCATTCGTTGACTGACGTGGCGACGGACAACGCGGGCAACACGACGACGTCGGCGCCGGTCGCGTTCGCCGCCGGCGCCGGGCCGTCCGTCGTGCTCGATTCGCCAAGCGATGGGTCGTTCGCGACGGGAACGACCTCGGTGGTTGCGACCGTGAGTGGAGGGGCCGTGCCGTACGCCGCCGTGAGCCTGCTGGTCGACGGGACGGCGACCGCTCTCGCGCCGACCGCCAGCGCCAACGTCTACACGTTCGCCTGGAACACGACGGCGGTGGCCGACGGCGCTCACACCGTTGCCGTCTCGGTCAGCGATGCGAACGGGCTGACCGCGACCTCCGGCGCCGTGAGCGTGACGGTCGCCAACGCAAAGCCCGAGGCCACGATGTACGCGCCGCTGCCGATGCCCTCCTACGGGTACCAGGCCACGAACGGTCCGACGCTCTTCCAGGTGCACGCCTCCGGCGCGCACGGGATCGGAAGCGTGCGGTTCACCGTCGACGGGGCTCCAGTGGGCGCGCTCCTGACGGCACCCGACGCCGGCCAGCAGTTCCTCTACTCGATCACCTTCGACACCTCGGTCGCTCGCACCGGGAATGCACGCGGTCTCGGCAATCGTGACGGACAGCGCCGGCAATGTCAGCACCGCCGCGCCGCTCGAGATCAGGTCCGGCCCGGTTGTCTATCTGCCGGTCTTGAACTACCACGGGATCATCGGGCCACTCGACCCGAGTCCCGACATCTTCGACCAAACCGCCTCGGAGGCGGAAGCGCAGCTCTCCTATCTCCAGGCGAATGGCTACCAGTCAGTGACCCTCGCGCAGTACGAGGTGTGGCTCGCCACCGGTGCGCTGCCGGCCGGCGTGACCAAACCGGTCCTGATCACGGTCGACGACGGTCTCACCGACGAGGAGGCGTGGGACCCGCTTCTCCAGGCCCACGGCTTCACCGCGGTGCTCTTCGAGGCGACCGGCTTCGCCGACAACACGACCCCGGGCGCCAATCCCCCGGCCCAGAACCTCACCTGGGCGCGAGTCCAGGCGCTGGCGGCGAACGGACGCTGGGAGATCGCGTTCCACGCCGGCACCAACGGTCACGGCGATTTCAGCGACGGGACGACCACGGCCGGCGGGCAGAGCTATCCGTCGACCTGCTGGACGTTCTTCACCTGCCTCGCGCAGGCGGCTGGGACGTCGACCCTCGAGACGCCGGCGGCACTCCAAGAGGCGGTCCGGGCCGAGATCTCGGCCGGGCTGGCCGAGTTGAAGCAGAAGATCCCGACCGCGAACCTGAACGCCTGGGCCTGCCCGTGGAACGCGTGCGGTCAGTGGACGAACCAGTACAACGATCCGACCGGCGCAACGCAGGCGTGGGAGCCGGGGTTCTTCGCCTCCCAGTTCTCGGTCGTCTTCACGCAGACGAACCCGATCACGTTTGGGGCGGCGACCGGGACCGTCCAGCCGCTCGACGCCGTGAACCGGCACTATCGCTTCGAGGTTCACACCGACACGACGATTCAGGCCTTCGCGGCGGCGCTCACCGATCCGGCGTTTGCCTATTACCCGTCACTGACGCCGGCGACGCCGCCACCCGTGCCCCCGCCGCCACCCGTGCCCCCGGCGCCATCCGGCTCCGGCGGATCGTCGGGCGGTAACGCCGCCCCGGCCGCCGACCTCCAGCTGCCGGCCGGCGGGGCTGCGCCCGCACCGCTCGCATCGCCGAGGGTGGTGTCTGCGGAGACGGCGCATGCCACGCCCACCAAGCGGAGCGTGTCCGTGCGGCTGCTGGTGATCGGGCGGACGAAGGTCATCATGCGCGCCGGCAAGCCGTGGCTCTCGCTGACGGTCACGCGGTCTCGGCCGGGCAACCTGCAGCTCGTGCTGCTCGATGCCAGAGGCCGGACGCTCGCGCGCTGGGCGAGGCGCGTGAAGGCCGGCAGGACGAGGCTCTCGCTTCCGGTCCCGGTCAAGGCGCGGCATTCAGGGCGCGACAGGCTCAGGATCACGTCGACCGGCACCCGCACCTTCGTGCCGGTCCGGTTGCCATAGACCATCTGGCCCTTTATTCAGTCAACAAGCGCGGGCAAGGTCAGCTCGACCGGGAGCGCGGCAACGCCCGAGCGGAGGTGAACCTGGCCGCAGCCACGGCACGTGAAGCACGGCTCGGAGCCGTCGATCACGGCGGCGCGCAGCGATTGAGCCACCGTCCTGACGGTTTCGACCCATTGCTCGTCGGGTATTTCCTGGAGCGCGATCAGGTACAACGCACCGCAGGTACAGCGATATTGGATCGCGCCTTGTGGCATCGGCATTGGCGGCGGCCCCTCGAAGGGCCGAGTCATTCACCCCTTGCTTGGTCTAGTTCCGTGGCGGCGAGAAAATCTCTCTTGCGTCCATATCACATTCTTCGAGATCCGTAACGTCTCTACCTTCGCCGTATTCAGGAGTCGGTCATGAATGAGCCTTCAACCAGCGACGGGCGCGGGAAAGACAAAGGCTCCACGCGCACGAACTACGAGCGCGCCTTCGAAGAGCGTCCGGCGGTCTATGCGGCCTGGGCGGAGCTGAACGGCGCGATCAAGGCGGGGATGGACCCGCGACGCTACGAGCTGGCGACCCTCGCCTCGGCCCGCCGGCTTCGCTCGAGCTACTGCTCCCTCGCGCATGGCGCGGTCTTGCAGGACACATTCGGCGAGCCGGTGCTCGAGATCGCACGCGATCACCATGCAGCAGGGCTCGACGAGGTCGACGTCGCCATCATGGATCTGGCCGAACGGGTCGTCCAGGACGCGACGGCGATCGGCGACGCCGACCTGCAGAGGATTCGTGGACTCGGCCTCTCCGAGACGGAGATCATGGACGTCATCCTCGCGGCGGCGGCGCGCTGCTTCTTCTCGAAGACGCTCGACGCGCTGGGCGTGCTGCCGGACGCAAGCTACCGCGAGCTCGATCCCGAGCTGCTCGAGGCGCTGGTCGTCGGACGGCCGATCGCCGACGCGTAGCGCGACATCTGCAGCGTGGGCGGGCCGGTCATTCGTTTGCCACGATCTCTCACCGTGTCGCCGTGGTCGTTTGGTAGGTTTTCGAGCTCAGGCCCGATTCTCTCTGCGGCTTGAGCGCAGGAGGTCTCCGAGTGAGACTCGCAGGCATTCGCTCCGCCGAGGTCGTTGGCACAGAAGGTTGGTCGGAGCAATTCAGCTGCTCCGACCGTGGCCGGAGTGGTCTTGGCGGGTTGGCCGAGCTCGGAGGCGAGCTGGGCGGGCAGATCGCCCGGCGGTCCGTTTCGATTGGGCTGGCGCGAGGAGCTGCCTGGTGCGCCGCGCCGTTGTCTGATGTGGCATTGCTGACCGTCGACGAAGGCTTCGTCGCGCTCAGCGCCAGCATGGGCGAGGCAAGCAGCAACGGCAGCAGCCACGGCAACGGCAACCGCCGGATCATCCTGGCCACCGGCGAGGCCGGGACGTTCCTCGCTCCGCCCGCGTTCGGGGAGATGCTCGAGGCTCTCACGCCCTGCCGAATCACGGTCATCTCGGCCGAGTCGTTGAGGGCTCTGCTCAGGCTGCCCGCGGTGGCGGAGGCGATCGCCGATGCCCTTGCCCTGGCGCTCAGCGAGCGCCAGGTGACCATCCGCAACTGCGCGTACGTCCGCCACTGCGAACGTGTCCGCGAGAAGCTCCTCCAGCTCGCCCGGGGCTACGGCCACGTCGTTCCCGGTGGTATCCGAATCGACTTCCCACTGACCCACCAGCTGTTGGCGGACATGGTCGGCTCCGCCCGCGAGACCGTCAGCCTCGCCCTCGCCGAGCTCGTTCGCGAAGGCTTCATCCTTCGCCAGCACCGCCACTATGTCGTCAGGGTCTCCCCACACGATTTCGTGTGAGCATTCTCACGGTTTCGGCGCTTCGTCGGAATGCTCACAGACGTCTCCCGCGCCGCTTCCTAGCATTGCTCTCGCGTTTAGCGTCGGCCATCGGCAGGGGGTGCACGATGCTCGGACTGAGCCGGATCGCTCGGGTAGTGGCTGTCTCGGCAGGCGCGGCGGTGTTCGTCTTGCTCGGTGGCGTGATTGTGAACGGCAGCGTCTCGGCGTTCTCGGCGAACGGCAAGGACGACCCGGGAAACCGGGACGCGAAAGCGCGGAATGAACTGTTCGAGCAGGGCAAGCAGGTCTTCCGCTTCGACACCTTCGGCGACGAGGATTTCTGGGGCGGCCAGTTGCACCTCGAGAAGGCGATCGAGGGCGCCGCACTGGGAGGCGTCGGCCCCGGCGTCAGCCCGAAGACGGCGCTCACCGCCGCCGGCCTGAAGGTCGACGTCGCCGCGCTGCCGGGAAAACTGGTCAGCGAGCTCAAGCGGGGCAAGGTCGATCTCGACAGTCCTGCGACGACGCTTGCGCTCCTGAAGCTGAACTCGGTCGTCGGCGTCAAGGGCTTCTTCGACAAAGGCGGCTCGCTCAGCTCGATCGGCATCACCTGCGCCCTCTGCCACTCGACCGTCGACGACTCCCTCGCTCCAGGGATCGGCAATCGGCTCGACGGCTGGCCGAACCAGGATCTGAACACCGGCCTGATCGTCTCGCTCGCGCCCAACCTGGCGCCGATGGCGCAGCAGGTCCTCGGATCGAGCGACCAAGCGGCGATCGACGGGCTCAAGCAGGCGCTTCTGAGCTGGGGCCCGGGCATGTACGACGCCGAGGTCAACATCGACGCGATTCCCTTCAAGCAGGACGCTGAGGGCAACACCCTCATCGGCCCGGACGGCAAGCCCGAGTCGGCGGCGACCAGGATTCCGGCCGCCTACGGCCACCTCGGCGAGAACTTCCACACCTGGACGGGCTACTTCGGCGACGTCACCTACTGGAACGCGTACGTCGCGAACCTCCAGATGCACGGCAACGGCAACTTCAACGACTCGCGGTTCGAGTTCAAGCTGCCGAACGGCAAGTACAAGTATCCGGCGGCGATCAGAGGCAGCTTCAACAAGCTCCGGCACAGCCCGGACGAGGTCACGAGCAAGCTGGCGCCGCTCCACTACTACCAGCTCTCGCTGACGGCGCCGACACCGCCCGCCGGCAGCTTCGACCCCGCGGCGGCGAAACGCGGCGAGCAGGTCTTCAACGGCCAAGGCAAATGCTCCGACTGCCACATGCCCCCGCTGTACACCGACGCCGGCTTCAACTCCCACACGCCGCAAGAGATGTGCCTCAAGAACTCCAAGGGGGAAATCGACACCTTCCAGGCCGACCGTGGG
Source organism: uncultured Actinomycetes bacterium (assembly GCA_963785895.1). Lineage (GTDB taxonomy): Bacteria > Actinomycetota > Thermoleophilia > Gaiellales > Gaiellaceae > PALSA-600. The sequence goes on from CAWAXB010000012.1 coordinate 119,338, forward strand.
CCGAGAGGGCTGAACCCCGGTTCGCTGGTCACGCCGCAGCTCAGCGGCCTCTGGGCACGGTCGAAGCGCGGCTTCTACCACGACGGCCGTTACCCGACGTTGGCCGCGGTGATCGACCACTACGACAGCTGCTTCAAGCTCGGGCTCAACGCCGGACAGAAGAGCGACCTTGTCGAGTTCCTGAAGAGCCGCTAAGAGGCGCTCCGCGGGTGGCGAGCAGAGGCAACACGCCGCGGTTGCTGATCGCACTCTCGATTTCGAGTCTGCTCGCCGTCTTCTTGCTCTACACGAGCCTGGCCGGATCGGCGACGTCGTCGTTGACGCCACGATCGGTCGTCGGACATGGCGGCAAGGTCACAATCGTCGGCGTCGCCGTCGGGCCACTCGGCGGCGACGCGCACGGCTCGGGGCTGCGTTTCACCCTCGAGGAGATCGGCGGGACTGCCCGAGTCCCGGTCCTCTATCGCGGCTCGGTCCCCGATCTGTTCTCACCGGGACGCCACGTCTTTCTCCAGGGGCGGCTGCACGGAGGCGTCTTCGACGCGGTGCCCGGCTCGCTGGTGACCAAGTGCCCATCGAAATACGCCGGAACGGGTAAGAGAGCGTCTAAGGGGTAACACTGGCGCTCTTCGGTCACGCCGCGCTCGTCCTCGTGTTCGGCCTGCTCGTCTACGCCACTCTGGCCGGGAGCTATGCAGCGCTCCGGGGTCGCAGGCGCCTGCTCGAGTCGGCCACCAATGCGCTCGTTGCGGCGTTCGCCGGCACCGCGCTCGCCGCAGGCGCCCTCGTCCTTGCCTTCGTCCGGAACGACTTCTCCCTCAGCTATGTCGCGGGCCACTCGAGCCGCGAGTTGCCGCTTGGCTACAAGCTTGCTGCGCTCTGGTCGGGCCAGGAGGGGTCGCTGCTGCTCTGGCTGCTCGTGCTCACGGGCGTCAGCGCAGTGGCGGTGCTCCTGAACCGGCGCCTGGTCGGCGACGTGCTCCCATGGACGGTGCCGATCCTGGCCGGGATCGGCGCCTACTTCGCCTTCATCCCGAATGCCGTCGCGAGCCCGTTTGCGACGCAGCCGGCGCCGCTCAACGGCGTCGGGATGAACGCGAGCCTGCAGAACCCGTACATGATGATCCACCCGCCGCTGCTCTATCTCGGCTACGTCGGCCTGACGGTTCCCTTCGCGTTCGCGATGGCGGCTCTGGCGTCGCGCCGGATCGACGAGCGGTGGGTCGTCGCAAGCCGGCGCTGGACGCTGTTTGCCTGGACGCTGCTCGGCGTTGCGATCCTGCTCGGCGCCAAGTGGGCGTACGAGTCGATCGGCTGGGGCGGCTACTACGCGTGGGACCCGGTCGAGAACGCGGCGCTGATGCCCTGGCTCGCCGCAACGGCGTTCCTGCACTCGGTGATGGTGCAGGAGAAGAAGAACATGCTCCGCGTCTGGAACGTCGTGCTGATCGCGCTGACCTTCTCGCTCACTCTGTTCGGGACATTCCTGACGCGCAGCGGCGTGATCAACTCGATCCATTCCTTCTCGCAGTCGTCGATCGGCGGCTGGTTCCTCGCCTTCATCGCGGTCGTCGCCGCAGGATCTGCGGTGCTGATCCTCACGCGGCTTTCGATCCTGCGCACCCCGACCAGGTTCGAGTCGCTCGCCTCGCGCGAGGCCGCCTTTCTCTACAACAACCTCTTGCTCGTCGCCTTCGCGCTGACGATGCTCTGGGGGGTCGCGTTCCCGTTGCTCTCTCAGGCGCTGCGTGGCATGCCGGTCACCGTCGGCCCGCCGTACTACAACTTCTTCCTCAGGGTCTTCGGGTTGCCGCTGCTGCTTCTGATGGGCTTCGGCCCGTTGCTTGCCTGGCGGCGGGCGTCGCTGCGCTCGTTCGCTCGTGCCGTCGCCTGGCCGCTGCTCTTTGCCCTGCTCGTGGGCGCGCTGCTCGTCCGAGCCGGCGCCGGGTCGAGCCCGCCTGGCCTGGTCGCCTACACGTTCTCGGCCTTCGCGCTCGCCGCGGTGCTGCTCGAGTTCGGGCGCGGGACGCGGGCCCGCAAGGAGCGCGGCGGTACCACCTGGCTCGGCGCCTTCACCTCGCTCGTCTCGCGCAACCGCCGCCGCTATGGCGGCTACATCTCGCACGCGGCCGTCGTGCTGCTCGTGCTCGGGGTCGTCGGGTCGAGCGCGTACGGGAGCACGCGGACGATGCATCTCCAGGCCGGTGAATCGATGAGCGTCGCCGGCTATACGGCGACCTACCTGGGAACGACGCTCAAGCATGGTGCGAACCACGACGAGCTGCGAGGGCGGTTCGAGCTCTACTACGGCGCCAAGCCGGTCGGGATGGTCTCCGCGGGGAAGAACCACTACAACGTCGAGCAGTTCTTCTCGAACGCGGTCGGCATCCACACCGACTGGCTCCGTGCCGAGGATGTGATGCTGATCGGCGACCAGTTCGACAAGGACGGTTCGGTGTTCCTGAAGATCGCCGTCAACCCGTTGATCGACCTGATCTGGCTGGCGGGGGTCGTGTTCCTGCTCGGATCGGTCGTGGCGATGTGGCCGGATGGGCGCGAGCAGCGCCAGCTGGCGCGGCGATCGCTCGAAAGCGATGCGTTGCCGGCGCCGGCCTGATGCTGATCACGGCAATCCTCGTCGCCGCCGTCGCGGTGTTTGCGCTCCTCTACGTGGTGCGGCCGTTCTTCGGCGATGCCGCACCGAACGCCGGCGCACGCGCCGACGTGTTCGCGCGTCGCCGCCTGGCGCTCGTCGAGGAACGCGATCGGGCGCTGGCCGCCCTCAAGGAGCTCGAGTTCGACCACCGCACCGGCAAGGTCTCGGATGCGGACTATCGCGAGGAGATCGGAGCGCTTCGCCGGCGGGCGGTCGAGACGCTGCGGGTGCTCGAGCTGCGCGAGGAACCGCTGCGCCCAGCGCGCAGCCGGCGGCCCGAGAGGCAAGCCGGCGTGGGGGTTGGCCGTTGAGCGTGGGGCAGGGAGACGACGGGCACCATCCAAGCCGGCCCTGGCAACGCGGCAACGCGCATCTGCTCCTGCAGGGCCTGGCACTCGCGGCAGTCGTCCTTCTGCTCGTCCTCCTCGGTATGCGACTCGCCTCGAACGGCAGCGGCCGCGGCCTTGATCAGGCGCTCGCCGCAGGACGCACCGCCGCTGCTCCCGACTTCTCGCTGCCGCGGTTGAACGGCGAAGGTTCCCTGCGGCTCCGCTCGCTGCGGGGGAAGACCCTCGTGCTCAACTTCTGGGCGTCCTGGTGCACCCCGTGCAAGCAGGAAGCGCAGCTACTCGAAACGGTCGCGAGGACGTATCGGGCAGACGGTGTTGTCGTGGTCGGGATCGACGCGCAAGACTTTCGCAGCGACGCGCGCCGGTTCATCGACCGCTACGGCCTCACGTATCCGATCGTCCATGACAGCGGCGATTCGACTCTCACCCGCTATGACGTAACCGGGTTTCCCGAAACATGGTTCGTCGACCGGGCGGGGCACGTCGTCGGTGAGCACATCAAGGGGCCGCTCACGCGTGCGCAGCTGACGCGCAATGTCGACAGGGCGGTTCGGTGATGGCTGTTCGGTGGGCGATCGCGACGGCGGCGCTGCTCGGCCTGCTGCTCGCTGCGCCCGCGGCGGCAAGCGAGCGCCACCCGACACTCGGCGAGTTGGAGCACGAGGTCATGTGCCCGACGTGCCACCAGCTGCTCGAGCTCTCGCACGCCCCCGTCGCCGACCGGATCCGCACGTTCATCAAGGCTCGGATCGCCGCCGGTGACACCAAGAGCGAGATCAAGCACCGACTGGTGAGCGACTTCGGGGAAGCGGTGCTCGCGTCGCCGCCCGCACACGGGTTCAGCCTGCTCGCCTGGGCGATCCCGCTGCTTGGACTCGGGGGCTCGGGCGTGGTGATCGGCGCGCTTGCGTGGGGCTGGACAAAATCCGGGCGGAGGTCACCCGGGCAAGCGGGCGCCTCGACCGATCGGCCGCTCGATCCCGATCTCGCGCGCCGGCTCGATCAGGAGCTCGCGCGCTTCGACCGCTGATCCGGACCGTCGCTTAGACGAGCTCGTCGCTCCGAACAGCCAGCTCGCGGTCGCGCGTGGTGATCCCTCCGGCCGAGTGCGTCACCCACCTCAGTGTTACCTTTCGGTAAGCGATCGCGAAGTCGGGATGATGGTTTTCCGCCTCGGCGAGCGCGGCGATCCGGTTCACGAACGCGATCGCCTCGGCGAACGAGCCGAACTCGTAGGTCCGCTCGAGCGCTCCGTCCCGTTCTTCCCAGCCGTCCATCGCCGAAGTATCGCCGATGCCAAGGTAAGGACCGGGAGCGAGGCGACACGAACAAGGAAACCGTAGAAGGAGTCGAGACGATATGCACTCAACCCGTTATTTGATCGTCGGTGGCGGTATGACCGGCGACGCCGCCGTCAAGGGGATCCGTGACCATGACGCGGACGGCTCGATCGTCCTCGTCGGCGAAGAGCACGATCCGCCGTACGCACGGCCGCCGCTCACGAAGGGACTCTGGTCCGGCGCCGACGAGGCGAAGATCTGGCGGGGAACCGAAGATCTGGGGGCGGAGCTCCAGCTCGGCCGCCGGATCGTCTCGATCGACCTCGACGGCCACCGTGCGACCGATGACACGGGTGAGGAATACGCCTGGGAGAAGCTGCTGCTCGCGACGGGCGGCAGTCCGCGCACGATCCCGGGAACGGACGGCGTCGTCTACTACCGGACGCTCGACGACTACCGGACGGTGCGGAAGAGCGTGCACGAGGGCGCGCACGCCATCGTGATCGGAGGCGGCTTCATCGGCTCGGAGATCGCAGCCTCGCTGGCCGCGAACGGTTGCAAGGTGACGATGGTGTTTCCGGAGGCGGGCATCGCCTCCCGCGTGCTGCCGGCGGAGCTTTCCGCCTACGTCACCGAGGACTACCGGCGCCGCGGCGTAGAGATACTGACGGAGGAGACGGTGCAGGCAGCGGGCGCGACCTGGGTCACGACCGGTGACGGCCGGAAGCTCGAGGCCGACGTCGTTGTCGCCGGGCTTGGGCTCGTGCCCGCCACGGAGCTCGGCGAGTCGGCCGGCCTCGAAGTCGACAACGGAATCGTCGTCGACGAGTTTGGGCGCGCCGCCGGGCAGGCCGATGTCTTCGCAGCGGGCGACGTCGCGAGCTTCCCGATCGCCGCGCTCGGTCGCCGCTTCCGTGTCGAGCACGAAGATCACGCGAAGACCCAAGGTCGCGCCGTCGGCGCGAACATGGCGGGCGCAAACGTCCCGTACATCCACCTGCCATTCTTCTACTCCGACATGTTCGATCTGGGCTATGAGGCGGTGGGCGAGGTCGATTCGCGGCTCGAGACCGTCGAGAGCTGGCAGGAGCCGAATCGCAAGGGGATCGTCGCGTACGTCGACGAGCGAGCGGCGGCCGCGCGGGTTCCTCTTCTGGAACGTCTGGGATCACGTGGAGCGTGGTCGTGAGCTGATCCTGGCGGGAGCGCCGATCGACGAGTCGGCCCTTGTCTACCGGCGCGCTTCGCGCGCTCCCGCAAGCCGAAGGTCGCGCTACGAGCTCGTCTGCGAGCGCGTGTTCCGGCCGCTCGCGCATCTCGTCGTGGTGGTGCTGCTGCCCTTTCGGGTACCGCCGCCGCTCGTCGCGGCCGCGGCCGGCGCGACGGGAATCGTTGCGGCGGTCGAGCTCGCCCAGAGCAGGTTTCTCCTCGCGGCGCTGCTCGTTCAGCTGAAGACGGTGTTCGACAACGCCGACGGGCAGCTCGCCCGGCTCTCGGGTCGCATCACTGCGTTCGGGCGCTATCTCGACTCGGAGCTCGACCTGTTCGTGAACGCCGCGCTCTTCGCCGCCGTCGGTTGGAGCACCGGACGGCCCGTGCTCGCAGCCGCGGGCTTCGTCGCGCTGACGACCGTGCTGAACGTCAACTACAACGCCGACCGGCTCTACCGCGCCGCTCACGGTGACGAGGCGGACGCGATGCCGGAGACGACCGGCCGCGCCGCCGGCCTACTCCGCCACCTGTATGTGCTGGTCTACGCGCCGCAGGATCGCCTCGTCGAGCGCTTCTTCGCCTGGCGGCTCCGCGATGTGAGCTCGCAGGCACGTCTCGCCTACCACGATCGTGGCACGGTCCTGGTGCTCGCGAATCTCGGCATGTCGACGCAGCTCCTGGTCTTCGGGGCCTGCATCGCGCTCGGCCGGCCGGCCGCGTTCGCCTGGATCGCGCTCGCCGAAGTGGCGCTCGTGCTGTTCCTGACCGCTGCGTCGCGAGCTCGCGAATCCGCAGCGCACCCCAACTCAAGGAGGAGTCCCTGTGACCCCAGTCGTCGAGCTGAACCCGCAACTCGCGGAGGCCGAGCCGAGAGAGATCACGCCGGATGACTGGCGCCGCTACGAGCGCTACGTCGGCGAGATCTTCAGCGCACTCGGCATGGAGCTCGCCACCCCGGGCACGCGTGACACGCCGCGGCGGTTCCTGCAGGCGCTCCGCGATGCGACCGCAGGCTACGACGGCGACCCGAAGCTGCACACCGCGTTCCCGACCGAGCGGCCGCACGCCGTCGACGGTTCGCACAGCCAGATCGTCGAAGGGCCGATCGTCTTTCACGCGCTCTGTGAGCACCACGCGCTCCCGTTCCACGGCGTCGCGCACGTCGCGTACATCGCAGGGCCGGAGATCATCGGGATCTCGAAGCTGACGCGGCTCGTGCGTCTCTACGCGCGCCGTTTCACCGTGCAGGAGCGGGTCGGCGAGCAGATCGCGGACCTGCTCGTCGAGCTCGTCCAGCCGCGCGGCGTCGCCGTTCACCTCGAGGCCGCGCACCTGTGCACGCAGATGCGCGGCGTCTCCGAGGAGGGGTCCCGGACAGTGACGACATTCTGGCGCGGCCTCTACAACGAGCACGCCGATCTCCGGGCCGAGTTCCTCGCCGAGGTTCGGAGCCGCCGCTGACACCGCTCGAGTCCCTCTTCGAGCTCCCCGGCCCGCTGGAGCTCGACCTGCCAGCGGAGCTGCGCAGGCTCTACGGGGGCGGGCTCGGCTTCGACGAGCCGTGCGTGTTCGCCAACTTCGTCCAGACGATCGACGGCGTCGTGGCGATCCCCGAGCTCCAGGGCTCGAACGCGCTGATCGCGGGCGGAAGCGAGGCCGACCATTTCGTGATGGGCCTTCTGCGCGCGTCCGCGGACGTGGTGCTCGTCGGGTCGGGGACGATGCTTGCGTCGCCACATGGAACCTGGCTGCCCGAGCGCGTCTATCCACGGGCGGCCGGCGAGTTCGCAGAGTTGCGCCGCCGTCGCGGACGGCCAGAGTCGCCGACCGTCGCGTTCGTCACGACGGGCGGTTCCTTCGATCCGGCGCATCCGGCGCTCGAGCACCACGCGATCGTTCTGACGACGGATCACGCCGCCGCCGGCCTCCGGGCGCGCGTGCCGGCGGCCAGCGAGATCGTCGCCGTCAACGACGGCGACCAAGTCGACGTCGCGCAGGCCCTTGCATGCCTGCGCGAGCGCGGCCACTCGTTGATCCTTTCGGAGGCCGGGCCGACGCTGTTCGGCGCCCTGCTCGAGGCAAAGGTCGTCGACGAGCTCTTTCTCACGATCTCGCCGCACCTCGCCGGTCGCGCGTCGCAGCCGCGCATGTCCCTGGTCGAGGGGCTGGAGATCCTGCCCGGTGAGACGAACGCCGCACGGTTGGTCTCTGCACGGCGACACGACGATCACCTGTTCCTTCGCTACGGGCTCCGCTGACGCTGGCCGATCACGGTCCGGGCGTGCTCGGTGGAAGGTGAGCTGCGAGGCCGGCGACGATGGTCTCGAGCGCGAAGTTGAAGGAGCTGTCGTGGTCGAGCGCATCCCGCGACGCGCGTGCTTCGGCGATCGCCGCGTGGGCTCCCGAAGAGGTGCTGTGGTCGTGTTCGAGGGTGAACCCTTCGATCTCGGCGAGCGCGAAGCCGCGCGCATACGCGGCCACGAACCGGTAGGCGCGGACCGCCTGGGGCGGGTCGAAGCCGGAGCGCAGCAGAATCGAGAGCAGCTGTTCCACCGGTGCGAGGGAGCCCGTGCTCTTCAGGGGGCGCATGCCGACGAGCAGGAAGGCCTCCGGATGGTCCTTGGCGGTGGTGCGGATCGCGTGCGCGAAGCTGCGGATCGCGTCCCGCCAGTCGGTGGCTTCGGCGTTTCGGGGGAGCGACTCGACCATGATCTCGCTGAGCCCGTCGAGCAGCTCGGCTCTGCTTCCGACGTAGGTGTAGAGCGACATCGCCTCGATCCCGAGCGCCTGTCCGAGCCGGCGCATCGAGAGAGCCTTCGCTCCTTCGCGGTCGACAAGTGCGAGCGCCTCTCGCAGGACGGTGTGCCGGTCGAGCCGCGGCCGGCGTCGGGCCGCTTGGGTCATCGGCGGTGCGGAGCGGTCGGCATCCTTGAAAACTTACACCGTAAGGCGTACGCTTTCGCGAATCCGTCTCGTCAGTCGTGTGAAAGGAGTTTCCTCCATGACCGCCTGGCACATCGAAGGAGAGTGGTTCAAGAACTGCAACTGCGATCCGGGCTGCCCGTGCGACTTCAACCAGCGCCCGACGAAGGGCTTCTGTGAGGGGATGGCGGCGATGCGGATCACCAAGGGGCAGTTCGGCGACGTCGATCTCGCCGGTGTGAAGTGGGGCGGGATCGTGCGCTGGCCAGGCGCGCTGCACGAGGGCAACGGCGAGATGCAGCCGTTCGTCGACTCGGACGCCTCGCCGGAGCAGGTGAACGCGATCTTCGAGCTCGCGAGCGGCAAGCACGGCGACACCTTCATGGAGGTGTTCGCGGTCATCTGCCCGACGATTCACGAGCCCGTGATCGCACCGGTCGAGTGGGAGTTCGACATCGAGAAGCGCACGGGTCGCATCCGCGTAGGTGACGCACTCGAGGCCGACGTCGACACGTTGCGCGGGATCGAGCCGCCCGACCCCTACCGGGTGCTCGTGCGGATTCCGAACGGCATGGAGTACACCGGCCCCAACCACGAGGCCGAGACGGCGCTCGCGAAGCGGATCGTCACGCACGGACCGATCGAGTTCGAGGTCACAAACGGGCACAGCTCGATGGCCTACGTCCAGCACGGCAGCGACCTCCACACCGGTGCACATGAACCAACCGTGGTCGAGAACGCTTTCGGATAGCGACTCGCGCCCGTGGTCGCTGCTCGGCCGCCGCCCCCTCGGGGTGGCGGCGCTCCTCGGCGGGGCGACGCTTGCGACCTGGGTCGTGACGGTCGATCGGATGCGCGGCATGGACACCGGCCCCGGTACCGACCTGGGCGCGCTCGGCTGGTTCCTCGGCGTCTGGGTGACGATGATGGCGGCGATGATGCTGCCGTCGGTCGCGCCGATGGCGCTCCTGTTTGCCCGGGTGAGCGGTGAGCGCCGTCGCCGGGGAACGAGCTTCGTCCCGACCTGGGTCTTCCTCTGCGGCTACCTCGCGGCCTGGACGGGCTACGGGCTGGTCGCCTACGGGCTGTTCCGACTCGTCAGCGCGGCCGACCTGCACGCGCTCGGCTGGCAGGCGCACGGCCCCCTGGTCGCAGGCGGGGCGATCGCCGCCGCCGGGATCTACCAGCTGACGCCGCTCAAGCGGATCTGTCTCCGCCACTGCCGATCGCCGCTGCACTTCGTGCTCGGCGGCTGGCGCGAAGGCCACCGCGGTGCGCTCCGGATGGGCCTCGAGCACGGCGGCTACTGCGTCGGCTGCTGCTGGGGCCTGATGCTGATCCTCTTCGCGCTGGGCGTGATGAGCATCGTCTGGATGCTTCTCGTCGCCGGGCTGATCTTCGCCGAGAAGGTGCTTCCCTTCGGGCACCGCCTCACGCCCTTCTTCGCACTTGCGTTCGTCGCCGCGGGAATCTGGGTCGCCGCCGCCCCCGGCAGCGTCCCCGGGCTCAGATCTCCAGATTCCGGGCCGAGCATGCAGATGACGAGCGTTGCCGAAAACGGCGCCTGACGCCGAGGCGCTACGCGACGCGAGCGATAGAATCGCTGTGCGAGGGGCGAGTCCCCGAGGAGGCCGGGTTGGGCGCCACGAAGTCGCACAGGCACGTGTCCCAGGATCCGCCAGCACTGGCAGCGATCGCGGCCTTGAGCGATCCGGTGGTCGGAACGCTCGGCCGCACGATCCACACCTGGAATGCGGGGGCCGAGCGGCTGTTCGGCTACTGCTCCGACGAGATCATCGGGAAGCCCGTCAGCATCCTCTACCCACCTGAACGCCTCGGCGAGCTCGAGCAGATCCTCCTGCGTCTGCGTCGTGGCGAGACGATCGAGCCGTTCGACACGGTCCGGCGCCGGAAGGACGGCGTCGATATTCACGTGTCGCTCAGCATCTCACCGGTCCAGTCCTCGTCTGGAGAGGTTGTCGACACAGCGATCGTGCACGACATCAGCGAGCGAAAGCGCCACGACGAGATCCAGAGCTTCCTGGCTGAGGCAAGTCGCCTGCTGGCGGTCGACCTCGACTACCGCGAGACGCTCTCCCGCGTCGCCCAGTTGACGGTGTCGAGCCTCGCCGACTGGTGTCTGGTCGAGATCTCGGGCGCGGCGGCCCCATTCACTCACGTCGCGGTCGCTCATCGCGATCCCGACAAGGCCGAGCGCTTGCGCGAGCTGCGACGCCTCTACCCGCCTGACCCGGATCGCCCGGACATCTCGCTTCGCGTCCTCACGACCGGCAGGGCGGAGTTGATCCCCAACGTCTCGGACGCGCTGCTCGGGAACATCGCTCACGACGCCGATCACTTGCGCCTGCTGCGCGAGCTGGGCCCGACGTCGCTGATCGTCGTGCCGCTGCGCGCACGCGAACAGCCGCTCGGGACGATCCTGCTGGCACGCGCAGAGCCGGGCCGGCCGTTCAGCCTGGACGATCTCGACCTCGCTGAGGACCTGGGCAGGCGGGCGGCGCTCGCGATCCACAACTCGGCGTTGCACCGGTCGGAGCAGGAGGCCCGGCGCCGGGCCGAGCAGGCGGTGAAGCGGATCAGCGGCCTCCAGGCGGTCACCGCAGCTCTGTCGCGAGCGGTGACGCCAGCGGCGGTGGCGGAGGTGTTCGTCCGCGAAGGAGCTGCGGCCGTCGGGGCAAGCGGCGGCTTCGTCCGGTTTCCGGCCCCCGACTCGAGCAGCTCGAGCTCGAAGCGTCGGTGGGCTACCCGCAGCAGTTCACGCGCGCATACGGGAGCGTGCCGCTGGACAGCGCGCTGCCGGGAGCCGAAGTCTTCCGCACGGGCGGCGAGTGCTACTTCGAGTCGGCCGCCGCCGCCGAGGCGGCATCGCCGGAGTTCGCCCGGGAGCGGGCGGCGGCGGGCCACGAGGCGTTCGCGTTCGTCGCCCTGCAGGTCCATGGCCGGCCGATCGGCGTGATGGCGCTCAGCTTCGCCGACCCGCGCGCGTTCGACGATGACGATCGGAAGTTTCTGAAGACGCTGGCGAGCCAGTGCGCCCAGGCGCTCGAGCGCGCCCAGCTGTTCGAGGCCGAACGGCAGGCGCACGCGGCCGCCAAGGAGGCGATCAAGAGCACGATGCGGCTCCAGCTACTGGCGGCCGAGCTCGCGGTGGCGCTCACACCCACGAGGTGGCGAACGTGGCTGTGACGCAAGGGATTGCGAGCGTCGACGCTGACGCCGGCGCGCTCCAGCTGCTCACCGCCGACGGGAAGGCGCTCGAGATCGTCTTCGGGCAGAGCTCGGATTCGGCGTTGATCGGAGAGGGCTGGCGCCGGCTCCCGGTCGATCTGGAGCTGCCGAGCATCGATGCGTTCCACAGTCTCGAGCCGGTGTTCATCGAGTCGGAGAAGGACATCCGCGACAACTACCCGCACGTCGAGGACTATCCGCCTGCGCTGACGGGGTTCGACCTCCACGCGAGGGCCGGCGCTCACATCCCGCTCGTCCTGTCCGGGCGCGCGCTCGGAGTGCTCTTCCTCGGCTTCACCCGGCCGCGAAGGTTCTCCGAGGCGCAGCGTTCGTTCGTGCTCGCGCTCGGCCGCCAATGCGCACAGGCAATCAAGCGAGCCCAGCTCTACGAAGCAGAGGTCGACGGGCGGAGCAGGCTGACTCGCCTCGTCGAACGGCTGCACGAAGGGGTTGTCAGTGTCGACCGTCGCGGCCGCGTCGAGTTCGCGAGCCCGAACGCCAAGCGGATGCTGAGCCCCGCGGCGCTCGTGGAAGGCGAGCGCGTCCCCGAGAGCTGGCACGGCTTCCCACTCCACAACTTCGCCACCGGTCTCTTCGGGCCGACGTGCGCGCCGTCGAGGCCCAGGTTGTCGAGTCCCGACGGCACGCGTGTGTTCGACCTGACGGGGATTCCGGCCGCCGGCTCCGAGGCGGCGCTGCTCGTGATGACGGACGTCTCGGAGCGAGAACAGCGGCGGCGCGCCGAGCGCGAGTTCGTCGACAACGCCGCTCATGAGTTGCGGACGCCGCTGGCGGCGATCACGAGTGCGATCGAGCGGCTCCAGGCCGGGGCGCGCGAGGTCCCGGACAAGCGCGACCGCTTCCTCGGTCACATCCAGCACGAATCGACCCGGCTCAACCGCCTCGCCTCTTCGCTGCTCGTCCTCGCACGCGCCCAGGCGCACCAAGAGGCGCCGCGGCGCGAGGAGATCCCACTCGGCGAACTGCTCGAAGAGCTCGTCGGCGGACTCGAGCTCGAGCCGGGAGTCGAGGTCGTGCTCGACTGCCCGCCGGGCCTCTCCGTGCGAGCAATCGTGACCTGCTCGAGCATGCGCTGCTCAACCTCGCCACCAACGCAGCGCGTCACACCGGTCCGGCCGGATCGGGATCAGCGCAAGCGTCGCGAACGACGGTCGGTGATCGATCGAGGTCAGCGACACGGGCTCCGGAATCCGCGCCGACGAGCTCGGCAGGCTGTTCGACCGCTTCTACCGAGGCTCCGGCGAGGAAGGGCGCGCGGGCTTCGGGCTCGGCCTCCCGATCACGAAGGAGGCCGTGGAGGCGCTCGGTGGTCGGGTCGAGATCGACTCGGCTCCCGGCGAGGGAACGACCGCCCGCATCTTGCTCCCGCGCGCCGACGGTCCCGTTCCGGCATGAACGAGCGCATCCTCGTCGTCGACGACACCGAGGCGATCCTCGATGCGGTCACCGACGCTCTCGCGGCGGAAGGGTTCGAGGTGCAAGGGGTCTCCGACGGCAAGGCGGCGCTCGAGGCGCGCGCAGGCCGAACCGTTCGACCTGGTGATCCTCGACCTGATGCTGCCGGGGCTCTCGGGAACCGAGATCTGCCGCCGGCTGCGGGCCGAGAGCCCGGTGCCGATCATCATGCTCACGGCGCGGGACGCCGAGGCCGACCGCGTGCTCGGCCTCGAGATCGGCGCCGACGACTACATCACCAAGCCGTTCTCGGAGGTCGAGCTTCTCAGCCGCGTGCGCGCGATCCTGCGCCGGCGCGAGCTCGACCGCGGCGACGTCGACCGTACAGCAACTGGGTGGGCTGAGCATCGACGTCGTCAAGCACGAGGTGGTCGGCGGATGGCAAGCCGGTCTCGCTCACTCCCTCCGAGTACAACCTGCTCGCGCTGCTCGCAGGGAAGCCGGGGCGAGTCTTCTCGCGTCGCGAGATCATGCAGCATCTCTGGCAGAGCACCTACGTCGGGGACGAGCGAGCCTGCGACGCACACGTCTCGACGCTGCGCGGAAAGATCGAGCGTGACCCTCCCCACCCGGAGCGGATCATCACGGTGCCCGGCTTCGGCTACAAGCTGATCCCTGCCGAGTGATCAGAGAGACGCACGCCTGGCCGTGTGGCCGGGCGCTCACGGAACCCCCACGCGATCGGCAAAGCCGAGGCTGGTTCGGCCATCTGCGTCCGCGCGTAGCGTCGATGGACCGGCGAACAAGGAGGTCGATCCAGCATGGCGCAAGGAAAGAAGGCATCCCTATCGTCTCTGCGCGACTGGTATGCAGACGGGCTTGGTTCGAAAGTCGAGCGGGCGGTGACGGACGGTCGGGTGGACGCCGCGCAGGCGGCCGAGTTCCATCGGTTGATGGAGCAGCTCCTCGAGGCCGACTCGCGGCAACCGGCCGGCGTGGGGCGTGTACTGCGAATGGATGGTCGGGCCGTGCGGTGACGATCCTCGTCACCGGCGCCACCGGCCCGCTCGGCCGCGCGCTCGTCCCCCGGCTGATCGCCGGCGGGCACCGTGTCCGGACGATCGCCCGTGATGCCGCGACGGAGGACGACCTCCTTGAACTCGTCCGTGGCTGCGATGCCGTCGTCCACATTGCGACGGCGATCACGGAGGGCGCGACGAGACTTCTCGACGCGGCACTCGCCTCTGGTGTCTCACGTTACGTCCAGCAGAGCAACGTGATCGTCTATCGCGACGGCGGCGACGCGTGGCTCGACGAGCACGCGCCGCTCGACGACTCGGACCGGCAGGCGGCGACCTGCGGGCCGGCGATCGAGCTGGAGACGATCATCCGCAACGTCGCTCCGCAGAGCCTCGCCTGGACGATCCTCCGTGGAGGCGCTTTCGTGGGCGCCGGAACGAACGAGCGCGCGCTGATCGAGCGGTTGCGAGCCGGCGACGTCGCGGTCGCCGGCGATGGGTCGAACTACCTCTCGCTGGTGAACGTGGCCGACATGGCCGCTGCGATCGACGCCGCGCTCGAGCTTGCTCCTCCCGGCTCGACGTTCAACATCGTCGACGAGCCGCTTCGCTACGGCGACTACGTCGACGCACTCGCGGACCTGATCGGCGTCGCGCGACCCCGGCGGGCGCCCGGCCTGCCGCGGCCTCCGTCGAGGCGCTGCACGAACCATGCCGCCCGGACCGTGCTCGGCTGGATGCCACGGGAACGCATCTGGCCGTACGGCCGCTTCGACCCCGTGTGAGGGAACCCTCACAGAAGCGCGACCGAATCGGCGTAGCGACGGCTAGTGCTCCCATCGGGCCTTCCGTAGCGTGAAAGACATATGGGATGCGATCACGACACGACGCGCACGTCGCGAAGGGCGGTGCCC
The DNA here is from genome assembly GCA_963785895.1 of uncultured Actinomycetes bacterium. Classification (GTDB taxonomy): domain Bacteria; phylum Actinomycetota; class Thermoleophilia; order Gaiellales; family Gaiellaceae; genus PALSA-600. The sequence goes on from CAWAXB010000012.1 coordinate 134,356, forward strand.
TGGACCAGTTGAGCGCAACCCGCAGCGAGCTGCTCGCGCGGCGCGCCCAGATCTCGCTGGCGACCCAGGGCCGCGACCTCCTGAAGGAGAAGCGCGCCGCCCTGCTGCGTGAGTTCGAGAGCGTCGGCACCTCGGTGCTCGAGGCGGTCGAGACGCTTGGCCGCCAGGCGACCGAGAGCAGGCGTGCGCTGCGGGACACCGTTTCCTTCGACGGCTCCGCGGCCGTCGCGTCGGCCGCGTTCGCGGCCTCGGGCGACGTCACGATCGAGATGACGACGCGGAACGTCGCCGGTGTCCCACTGGTCGAGCTCGAGCACGACCCGGTCTCCCGGGCGCGGACCGAGCGCGGGTACAGCCTTGCGACGACGACCTCGCGCATCGACGCCGCCGCGGCCTCGTTCGAGACGCAGCTCGACCTGCTCCTCGACGTCGCCGCGACGGAGCTCAGCCTGCGACGCCTGGCCGGAGAGATCACCCGGACGACGCGCCGCGTCAACGCGCTCGAGCACGTGGTCGTGCCCAGGCTCGCCCGCGAACGAGACGCAATCCAGATGGTCCTCGCCGAGCGAGAGCTCGAGGACCGCGTGCGGCTGCGGCGCGCCCGGGCCGCCGGCCGCCGCCGTAAGGAACTTGGGGAAACGCGGGCGTGAACGAGCCAACGAACGCATCGAACGGGCAGGGTGCCCTGGCGTCGATCCGGCAGCTCGAGCAGGCGCTTGCAGAGGAGGCGACGACGCGCACGGTCGCAACGCGGCGGCTCGAGGCGGCTCGGGCGGAAGCCGTGGGCATCCTCGAGGCCGCAAAGCAGCACGCCGCCGCCGCGTCGGCCGAGCGTCGTAGGCAGGCGCTCGAGGCTGCGGAGCTCGAAGCCGCGGGGGTCCACGCACGGGCGGAGGCCGACGCGGCCGAGTTGCGGACGACGTCCGCCGGTGTCCTGGACGCGACCGTCGCTGCGGCGCTGGCGCTCGTCCTGCCGGGCGCCACCGGAAGCACGGTGTAACCGGTGCCCGCACCGATGGCGAAGGTGCAGATCGTCGGCCCGAAGCCACGCCTCGAAGAGGTGCTCGACCGTCTCTACCGGCTGCAACTCCTGCAGCTCTCACCGGCCGACTCCGAGCCTGTGCTGGAGCTCGCGCCCTACCGGGGAGAAGCCGAACGTGCGGCCCGCGTCGAAGAGCTGCGGCTGCTGATCGCCCGGCTCGACGGCTTGCTCGCGCTCGCCGCAAGCCCCCCGGGACCCGACCTGGCTGGCGCGCCGAGCGCGGCCGAGCTGGAAGGCGAGCTCGCCGAGGTGACGCCTCGAATCGAAGAGCTCACCACCCGAATCGACGATCTGCGAACCGAGGCAGCCGTCCTGCCCCGGTACCTTGCGCCGCTGCGCCGCTTGCTGCCACTCGTCCCCGAGCTCGCCGAGCTCGACGAGAGCGCACTCGAGGCGCTTCAGCTCGACACGATCGCGCTCGTCCTCAACACCGACGACGACGCTGTCCTGGTCACCCTCCGAGATGCCTTGCACGAGCTGGTCGGAGATCGATTCGAGTTCGTCTCGGCCCGGGTCGACGCGGACGCGGTCGGCTGCGTGATCGTGCTGCGGCATGACGACGCGGACGCCGTCCGCACGCTCCTCGGGCGTGAGCGGGTCAGAAGCATGCCGCTGCCGCCGGCGTACGAGAGCCTGTCGTTCCGGGCTGCGGTGGCCGCGATGGACCGTCGCCTGGGCGAGATCCCGGCCGCGCTCGCTCTCCGAAGCGGCGAGCTGCGCGAGCTGCTCTCCCCGCGGGCTGCGGGCTGGCGCGCCGCGCGAGCCGCCCTTGCAGACGAGCTGGACCAGGTGGAGGCGATCGAGCACGTGGGCGAGACGGGCCGCACGTTCGTCGTCATCGGCTGGGCGCCGCGGCGCGAGCTGGCCCGCCTGCGCGACGAGCTCGACCGGTCGGCGGCGGGCGAGCTCGTGCTCGAGCCACTCGACGAGCGCGGCGCGGAGCCGCCCGTCCTGCTGGCCAACTGGCCGCTCGCCCGGCCGTTCGAGTTCCTCGTCCGCCTCTTCGACCTGCCGCGCTCGAGCGCGCTCGACCCAACCCTCCTGATGGCGTTCTTCTTGCCGCTGATGGTCGGAGCGATGGTCGGGGACATCGGCTACGGCGTGGTGCTACTCGGCCTGTCGATCTTCGCGCGCAGACGCTTCGGCGGGCAGTCGCCGGCGGTGCGCGACCTGACGCGGGTGTTTTCTGCAGGCGCGGTGTGGGCGATCGTCTTCGGCTTTCTCTACGGCGAGCTCTTCGGCGACATCGGGCACCGGCTCGGCCTGCACGCGATCTGGGTCTACCGAGGCGGTCCGGCCGCGGTCACTCCGTTGCTCGTGTTCTCGCTCGTGCTCGGCGCCGCGCACGTCGTACTCGGCTTGGGGATCGGGATCTGGGACGCGGTGCGCACCCGCCGGACGGCGGAGCTGCTCGAGCGCAGCGGCTCGCTGCTCGCGCTGTTCGGGGTCTTCGTCCTTTCAGGTGTCGCCGCCCACCGAATCGGAAGCATCGCACTGCTCCCTGCGGCTGCAGCGATCATCGTCGGCCTCGCCCTCCTCGTCGTCCCACGCGGCGCCCTTGGGATGATCATGGGCCCGCTCGAGTTTGTTGGCACGCTCGGCAACGTCCTTTCCTATCTGCGTGTGGGGGCCGTCGGCCTTGCGTCCACCTACCTCGCGCTGGTGGCCAACCAGCTCGGGGCGCTCGGGCCGATCTGGTTCGGGCTGTTCGTGGCGCTGTTCTTCCACGTTCTCAACCTTGCGCTCGCCTCGTTCAGCCCGATGATCCAGGCGCTCCGCCTTCATTACGTCGAGTTCTTCAGCAAGTTCTACGAGGGCGGCGGCCAGCCGTTCCGGCCGTTCGGCCAGCGGGCCGCGTAGTAGCGGCCGCTCAAACCACGAGAAGGAGAAGCGAGATGCAGACAGGATTGATGGCGCTGGGGGCGGGGATCGCCGTGGGCTTGGCCGCGATCGGCAGCGGCTTGGCGCAGGCGAGGATTGGAGCGGCCGCGATGGCCGCGATCGCCGAGAAGCCGGAGCTGACCGGCCGCGCGATTCTGATGGTGGCGATCCCGGAGACACTTGTGATCCTCGGATTCGCGGTTGCCGCGATGATCATCGTCCTGCTCTGATGGCGCTCGCGGAGCTCTTGACTGCACTCGAGACCGAGGCAGCGACCGAGGCCGCGCGGCTCGAGGGCGAGGCGGAGGACGAGGCGCGCCGGATCGTCGAGGCGGCCCGAGCCGAGGCGGTCGCGATCGAGGAGCGGACGGCTCGCGCCGACGGTGAGGAGCTCGAGCGTGAGCTGGCGCAGCACGGCGCCGCGGCCCGGCTCGTCGCCGCCCGCCTCTTGCGCGAGGCGCGCGAACAGAGCTTCCGCACGTTGCTGGCACGGGTGCGCGAGCGCGTCCGGACGCTGCGCGACGGCGATGCCTATCCCGACGCGCTCCGTGCGGCGATCCGCGAGAGCGTGGCCGCGCTCCCCGACGCGACGACGCTTCGCGTCGACCCGCGTGACGAGCGCGTCGCCACAGAGCTGATGGGCGAGCTCGGCGTGAATCTGACCGTGGTCGCCACGCTCGAGACCGCCGGCGGCGTCGAGCTCGTGAGCGACTCGGGCCGGAGCGTCCGCAACACGTTCGAGGAGCGGCTCGCAAACGCCGAGCCCGCGCTGAGGCTCCTCTTCGGAGCGGCTCTCGCCGAAAGCGCGAAGACGTCATGAGCCGTAGGCTTGACGGAGGCGATCAGGGAGCGGAGGCTCCGGCTTTGCCGGTGCCGGAGCGGGTATGACCGTCCTGTCGCCGCCCGCAGATTTTGTCTACGGCAATACGCGCCTCCGTGCGCGCAAGGCCGGGCTGCTGGGCGCCGACGACTTCGAGGCGCTCCTTGGCCGCGATCTCGACGGCCTCGCCGAGTCGCTCGCCGGCACCGCCTACCGTCCGGAGATCGAGGGGATGCTGGGCCGTTCGGGCGACGCAGCCCGGCTGCATGAGGCTCTACGCCGCCACCTCGGTCGCAGCCTCGGCGAGCTGCGCGCCTTCTATCAGGGTCCGGCGCGCACGCTCGTCGACCTTCTGCTCGCGCGCTACGACCTGCACAACCTGCTCACGCTCCTGCGCGGCCGGCTGCACGGACACAGCCCTGACGAGGTGGTCGCCAACCTGATTCCGATCGGCTCGCTCGGCGGCGACGCCGCAGAGGAGATCGCCCGCCGGCAGGACCCGGCCGCGGTCGTCGATCTGATCGTCTCCTGGCGTCTGCCCAACCCGGGAACCGCTCGCGCGCTCGTTGCGGCCTGGCCGGAGTACGAGCGCACCCAGGATCTGGCGGCACTCGAGCTCGCGCTCGCCACCCAGCATGCGCGCCTGATCCAGCACGAGCTCGCCGAGATCGGCGCCGAGGCCGAACCGCTGCGCGAGCTGGTCGCACGCGAACGCGACGCTACCAACGCGCTCGTCGTCCTGCGCCTGCGCCTGGCGCTCGACCGCGAGGAGCTGGCCGAGCTGCCGCCGCCTCCCGCCCCTGGACGCTTCCTGGCCGGTGGCCGGATCGACGAGCCGACACTGGACGCAGCGTTGAGACAGCCCAGCCGCGCGGAGGCGGCGGCGAGGCTTGCCGCCTCCGCGCGGCGCGAAGACTGGCGTGCGCCGCTCGAGCGCTTCGCCGCCGGCGGCGAGCTGGTCATACTCGACCGCGAGCTCGAGCTCACCCGCGTCCGCTGGGCGGTCAAGCTGTTTCTGGTCGGCGACCCGCTCGGGGTCGACATCCCTGTCGCGTACACGGTGGCGAAGGAGAACGAGGTGCGCAACCTGCGCCTGCTCTGCGAGGAGGCGGGCGGCCACACGCCGGCGGCCGTCGTGCGCGCACAGCTCGTGCTACCCCGGGCCGGTGGGCAATGGGGCGCTTGATCGTCGTCACGACTCCCGAGCTCGAGCCCGGCTATCGCCTGGCCGGAGTCGCGACGCGCGCGACCGTCTCGCCCGGCGAGGCGACCGAGACGCTCCGCGAGCTGCTCGACGCCGGCGCCGAAGGAGACGTCGTCGCGGTCCACGAGCCGTTCTTCAACGAGCTCGACCCGCACCTGCGACGCCGGATCGACGCGCTCGTGTCGCCGCTCGTCGTCGCGCTGCCCGGCGGCGACGAGTCCGACGCCGAGGGTGAGCGGCGCGCACGGCTCCTGCGCATGCTCTGGCAGGCGGTCGGCTTCGAGATCACGTTCGACCGACGAGAGGAAACCGCGTGAGCGCACCTGCACTCGAGCACGTCGAGACCCCGACCGGCGAGATCCACTCGGTGGCCGGGCCGGTGGTCGTCGCGCACGGCCTCGTCGCGACGTCGCTCTACAACGTCGTCCATGTCGGGCACGCCGGGCTGCCGGGCGAGGTGATCCGCCTCGACCACGGTGCCGCCGTGATCCAGGTCTACGAGGACACCTCCGGGCTGGCCGCCGGCGAGCCGGTCGTCGACACCGGCGAGCCGCTGCAGGTGGAGCTGGGCCCAGGCCTGCTCGGTGCGATCTTCGACGGTACGCAGCGGCCGCTCCTCGTGCTGGCGCGGTCGGGCGACAACCCGTGGGGAAACCCGATGATCCGGCGCGGGGTCGCGCCCCCGGCTCTCGATCGCGCACGCGTCTGGGAGTTCCGGCCCGAGGTCGAGGCCGGCGACCAGGTCGGCCCGGGAGACGTGCTCGGCATCGTGCAGGAGACGGACGCGCTCGCCCACCGGATCCTCGTTCCCCCGGATCTCACAGGTGCGGTCACCGACGTCCGCGGCGGCCAGGTGAAGCTCGACGACCCGGTCGTCTGGATCGACGGCGCGCCGCTCACCATGCTCTCCCGCTGGCCGGTGCGCCGGGGCCGCCCGACCGCGAGCAGGCTCGCGCTCGACGCGCCGTTCGTGACGGGGCAGCGGTCGATCGACACCCTGTTCCCACTCGCCAGAGGCGGGACGGCGACGATTCCCGGCGGCTTCGGCACGGGCAAGACGGTGCTCGAACAGTCGCTCGCGAAGTGGGGCCAGGCCGACGTGATCGTGTACGTCGCCTGCGGCGAGCGCGGGAACGAGTTGACGGAGATGCTCGAAGAGTTCCCGCAGCTCACCGACCCGCGCACCGGCTCGTCGCTGATGCAGCGGACGATCCTCGTGGCGAACACGAGCAACATGCCGGTCGCCGCGCGCGAGGCGAGCATCTACACCGGCATCACGATCGCCGAGTACTTCCGCGATCAGGGCTACGACGTCGCCCTGCTGGCGGACAGCACGAGCCGCTGGGGCGAGGCGTTGCGTGAGGTCTCGAGCCGGCTCGAGGAGATGCCCGCCGAGGAGGGGTACCCCGCCTACCTGGGCACGCGGCTGGCGGAGTTCTACGAGCGGGCTGGCGCGGTCGTGTGTCTCGGACGCGACGAGCGCCCCGGGCTCGGTCTCGATCGTCGGAGCCGTCTCGCCCGCCGGCGGCGACTTCTCCGAGCCGATCACCCAGCACAGCCTCCGCCTCGCCGGCACGTTCTGGGGGCTCGACACGAATCTCGCGCGCCAGCGGCACTTCCCGTCGATCAACTGGAACCGCAGCTACACGCTCTACGAGCTCGGCGCCTGGTTCGAGCGCGAGGTCGCATCCGGCTGGCAGGCCGAACGCGCCTGGGCACTCGACCTGCTGCAGCGCGAGAGCTCGCTGCTCGAGATCGTGCAGCTCTTGGGCGCGGACTCGCTGGCGCCCACCGAACGCGTCGTGCTCGAGGCGGGCCGGCTGCTGCGCGAGGACTTCCTCCAGCAGTCCGCCTTCGACGACGTCGACGCGTACTGCTCGCTCGTCAAGCAGTACGCGATGCTGCGCGTCGTCCACGCCGCGCACGAGGCGATGGACGCAGCCGTCGGACGCAGCGTCACGATCGATTCCATCGCGGCGGCGACCGCTCTGCGCGACCTGGCCCGGATGAAGTTCTGGCCGGACGCCGAGGTCGGCGAACGGGCCGAGGCCGCGATCGACCATGTCCGCAACGAACTGGGGGAGCTATGACGACCAGCGCCACGAGCCTGTTCACGATCGAGCACAGGACCGTCTCGTACGTCGCCGGGCCGCTCCTCTTCGCGGACGGCGCGGAAGGCATCGGCTACAACGAGCTCGTCGAGGTGGCGGCGCCGACGGCACGATCCGCCGCGGCCAGGTGCTGGCGATCGAAGGCGACCGGATCGTCGTGCAGGTGCTCGGCGGGACGTCGGGCCTCAACCTCCCCGGCACGAGCGTGCGCGCCCGCCGCGAGGTGGCAACGACCGCGGTTGGCAGCGACCTGATCGGGCGCATCCTCGACGGCTCGGGGAAGCCGATCGACGGCGGCCCGCCGCTGCAGCCCGAGGCGTACCACGACGTCAACGGAATGCCGATCAACCCGGTCGCCCGCGATCACCCGAGCGAGTTCATCGAGACAGGCGTGTCGGCGATCGACGGCCTCAACACGCTGGTGCGCGGCCAGAAGCTGCCGATCTTCTCCGGCTTCGGCCTGCCGGCGGCCGAGCTCGCCGCGCAGATCGCCGAGCAGGCGACGGTGCCGGGGTCGAGCGACCGGCGACGAGTTCGTCGTCGTGTTCGCCGCCATGGGCGTGACGCAGCGCGAGGCGAGCTTCTTCCGCCGCCGATTCGCCGAGAGTGCCGCCCTCGAACGCACGGTCCTCTTCCTGAACCTCGCCCAGGATCCCGCAGTCGAACGGCTGCTGACGCCGCGGGCGGCGCTGACGGTCGCCGAGTATCTCGCCTTCGAACGGGGGCTGCACGTGCTCGTCATCCTCACCGACGTCACGAGCTACTGCGAGGCGCTCCGCGAGCTGTCGGCCGCGCGCGAGGAGATCCCCGGTCGGCGCGGCTACCCCGGCTACATGTACACGGACCTCGCGTCGCTCTTCGAGCGTGCCGGACGCATTCGCGGCCTCGACGGGTCAGTGACGCAACTGATGATCCTCTCGATGCCCGACGACGACATCACGCATCCGATTCCCGACCTGACCGGCTACATCACGGAGGGCCAGATCGTGCTCTCACGCGAGCTCGACCGGCTCGGCGTCAGCCCGCCGATCGACGTCCTGCCGTCGCTCAGCCGGCTGATGAACGCGGGCATCGGGAAGGGGAAGACACGCGAGGACCACCGCGCCGTCGCCGACCAGCTCTACGCCGCGCTCGCCCGCGGCCGCGAGCTGCGCCGCCTCGTCTCGATCATCGGCGAGGCGGCGCTCTCCGAGAACGACCGCCGCTACCTCACCTTCGCCGCCGACTTCGAGCAGCAGTTCGTCAACCAGCGCGGCGAGCGCCGCAACATCGAGGAGACGCTCCAGTTCGCCTGGAAGCTGCTGCTCTCGTTGCCCGAGGGCGACCTCAAGCGGATCGATCCGAGCCTGATCGCCCGCTACGGGCACGCAGAGCCTGCGGACGGGCAGCCCGAGGCCGCGTAGCGGCGTGTCCGGCCGCCGCTCTGCGGCGCGGCGGCCGGACGGATGTCGGCGTCAGTGTCCTCAGGAGGTGATCTGGACTTGCCGCCTCTCTGCACGCTGCGACTTCGGTACGCGAACAGTGAGCACGCCGTCGTTGAGCTTTGCCTCGATGGCCGAGCCGTCGACGCGATCGGGCAGCGCGACCCGGTAGGCGAACCGGCCGATGCGCCGCGCCTGCCGGCGCAGCACGCCTTTCCGCATCGGCTCCTTGATCTCGCCGTTGATCAGCAGCTCGTGTCCGACCTGCTCGACCGTGACGTCTTCCCGCTTGACACCCGGAAGGTCGGCTTCGAGGACGTACGCATCGTCTTGTTCCTCGATGTCGACGAGCGGCGACCAACCTTCACGGTCGAACGGCACAACTCCGCCGAAGGTCTGCTCGAGCATCCTGCGCATCCGCTCGCTCAGCTGCTCCAGTTCGCCGAACGGCTCCCACCGTTCGGTCGCCTGGGGCGTAGCGCGCTCTGCCAGGGACTGAGACATTCCACTCCCTCCTTCCCTTGTGTGCGACCAGGCGAATCGCGCATGGTCAAAGAAGCCATTGCAGGGAAGCGCTCCGCCGTAAACCGGTCCGTGACCCCACGCGAGCCGAATTTACTGCTCGTAGCGGGAAATCCAGAAGCGGTCAGCGGCAGCGGTTACGAGGCACTGCCCGGGCGGATGAGCCCGGACTCGTAGGCGAACACGATCGTCTGCACACGATCGCGCAGCGCGAGCTTGGCGAGGATGCGGGCGACGTGGCTCTTCACCGTCGCCTCGCTGAGGAACAGCTCGCCGGCGATCTCGGCGTTCGACAGTCCGCGCGCGATCAGCCGCAGGACGTCGAGCTCGCGCTCGCTCAACGCACCGGCCGCTTCCGGTAATGCTCCAGGCTCCGGGCTGACGGCAGAAGTCTTCGATCAGCCGGCGCGTGATCGCGGGTGCGAGCAGCGCCTCGCCTGCGGCGACCGTCCGCACCGCGGTGACGAGCTGTTCGCGGGTCGCGTCCTTGAGCAGGAACCCGCTCGCACCGGCTTTCAGCGCCCGGTAGACGTACTCGTCGAGGTCGAAGGTCGTCAGCACGAGCACGCGTGCGCGCAGGCCGGACGCTGCGAGCGCGCGCGGTGGCCTCGATGCCGTCGAGCTTCGGCATGCGGATGTCCATCAGCATCACGTCGGGGTCGAGCTGCCGCGCTTGCTCGAGCGCTTGCGTGCCGTCACCCGCCTCGCCGGCGACCTCGATATCCGGTTCCGCCTCGAGGATCATGCGCAGTCCCTCACGGACGAGGTCCTGGTCGTCGGCGATCAGGACCCGGATCACGGCGACGTCACCGGTAGCCGTGCGTGGACCGCCCATCCGCCTTCCTGTCGTGGCCCCACATGGAGCTCGCCGCCGAACAGCGCGACGCGCTCCTGCATGCCCACCAGCCCGTGCCCGGCGCGACTCGGATTCGACGGGGCGGCGCCGTCGTCGACGACGTCGAGGGTGAGGGCGCCGTCGTTTCGACGGACCCTGACCTGGGCTCGCGCGGTTCCGGCGTGCTTGAGCGTATTCGTGAGTGCCTCCTGGACGATCCGGTAGACGGAAAGCTCGAGCGCCGAGGGGAGGTTGTCGTAGTCGCCCTCGACTTGCAGCTCGACGGCGAGCCCCGCGGCGCGGACCGTCTCGGCGAGCAACTGGAGCTGTGCGATCCCGGGTTGGGGTGCGAGCTCCGCTTCGCGGTCGCCGTCGTCGCGGAGGACACCGAGCAGGCGGCGCATCTCGACGAGCGCTTCGCGTCCACTGCGTTCGATCTTCTCGAGCGTGGACGCGCTCGCTCCGGATGCGCGTGCACCGGCGGCTTGGAGGACGACGACGCTGAGGTTGTGCGAGACGATGTCGTGCAGCTCACGTGCCATCCGCGCCCGCTCGTCGGCGAGTGCCGATGCCGTTTCGCGCTCGAGGGCGGCCGCGCGTTCGGACAGCTCGCGCGCATCCCGCCGGCTGCGCACCCAGACGCCTACGAGCCAGAGCGCGAGCGCCGCAACGCCGAAGAAGGCGGCGGACCAGAGCTGGCCCGATTCGCCGCTTTGGACGTTCCGGTCCTCGCCGATGAAGATCGCGTATCCGGCGATCAATGCGATGAGGCCCGCGAGCGATTGGCGCCGGGAGCCGTGGGCCGCCACCGAGTATGTCCCCACGCCAAGCGGGAAGAGCACCTCGAGCCCCTCGGCGGAGTTGCCTGTCGTGAGTGCCTGGGCATCGATCGCGGCGAGCACGAGTAGGAACGAGGCGAGTGGCATGCGGCGCCGCCAGGCGAGCGGGAGGTCGAGCAGAAGGGGCCAAGAAGCGGTCAGCCAGCGCGGGCCCGCGACCGGATTTCCGACGTCCGGGGAGACCAGCACGACCCACTCTGTCAGCCCGGTGCCGAGTAGCGCGATCGTCCAGTCGAGCGCCACGCCTCGTCGCATGGGCGGAAGGTAGCGGCCGCGCCTCCGGCTTGCATCGGCCGCGAGACCCCCGCGGTTCATCCTTTCGGACGAGTCGATTCGCTCCCGCGACCGCAGACGCCGCCCCGTCCGTAGACGAGCATTCCGCGGCAATCGATCAACGGAGGAATCGTCATGCGCATCCAGCAGCTACCCGCTCTCAGCCGTAGCGTCGCTCTCGTCGCCGCGCCGCTCTTCTTCCTCTTCTCGGGCATCGCCGTCCCGGCTCTGAGAAGCGGCGACTCCGCCCAGCTCGCCCTGATCGCAGAACACCCCACGGCGTGGTACCTGTTCACGCTCTTCTCGATCGTCGGCTCGCTCTTCCTCGTGCCCGCGGCAACCGCTCTCATGACGCTGACCCGTGACGGGGCGCCGCGGACGGCGATTCTCGGCGGTGGGCTGCTCCAGCTCGGCGCGTTCGTGTCGTTGATCGACTCGGCGACGCAGCTCGTCTACTGGAAGATGGGAAGCCCCGCAGCCGACCGTGTGCAGATGGCCGCGCTCCTGCACCGGTACGAGAACGCGCCGGCCGCCTCCGCCATCTTCATGGTCGGTGCGCTCGCGCTGATCGCAGGCAGCCTGCTGCTGGCTGTCGCGCTGACCCGCACATGCATCGCGCCGCTCTGGGTCAGCGCGGTGCTCCCGCTCGGCATGGTCGCGAACATCGCATCGTTCGCTGCCAGCAGCCGGCTGCTCTTGATCGGCAGTTCGGCGGCGCTCCTCGTCCCCCTCGGCCTCGTCGCGCTCTCGAACGTGGCGGATCCGAAATACTTCCGTGTCGGTGTCGCAAGGTGATGGTCGCGATGGCGATTCACTACAGCGACGACGAGATACCGGAGCGATGAGTTTCCGGGGCGCCGCCGGTCTTCTTTCCTGATCCCGGGTAACGTCCGATCGGACGGCGGGACCGGCTCGCGCGGGACCCGTGCGAGTTCGACGGAGGGAGATGAGATGCCTGAACGCAAGATCGGAACGCGCGAGGAATGGCAGGCAGCCCGGGACGAGCTCGCCAAGCTCGAGGCTGAGCAGGCGGAGCGAAACGAGGAGATCACGAGTAAGCGTCGCGATCTCCCCTGGGTCCCGGTCGAGAAGGAGTACGAGTTCGACACCGAGGACGGCACGAAGACCCTCGCCGAGCTCTTCGACGGGCGCTCACAGCTGCTTGCTTACAACATCATGTTCGGCCCCGACTACACGCTCGGCGCCTGCCCCGGCTGCACCAGCCTGGGCGACGGGCTCGACGGCTCGCTCGTCCACCTGAACCACCGCGACGTGACGCTGCTCTGCTTCTCGCGGGCGCCGATCGAGCGGCTGACGGCCTACAAGCGGCGGATGGGCTGGCAGTTCCCCTACGTCTCCACCTACAACACCGACTTCGCCTTCGACTTCGGCCTCGCGATGACCAAGGAGCAGGCGCACCAGATCCCCGAGGTCAAGGGGATGATCGACGACCCGCCCGACTGGCTCCAGGAGTGGTCGGCCCAGATCGGGGCCGAGCTCGAGGACGGGCTGCGCGAGGGGCCGAGCTGGATCGCCTTCGCACGCGAGAACGGCACCGTCTACCACACGTACAGGCGTGATGGCGCCCGACCCGTTCGTCGCGCCGTACTACAGCTTCCTGCTCGAGCGAACGCCGAAGACGCAACCCGCCGAGCCCCGCACCTGGCGGAAGGACGAGTACCCGGACTGACGCCGGCCGCAGCGACACCACACGACCTACACGCGCTGACGCGGCGAGGACTGCGCGAGCAGCTCGCGCACCTGTTCGTCGGTTGTCTGCGAGAAGTCCTCGTACCAGAAGCCGACGGCGATGAAGGGCTCCGGCGTGACCATGCAGATGATCTCGTCGACTTCCGAGCGGAACTCGTCACAGATTCGCTCCGCGGCGACGGGCACCGCCACCACGACCTTTTCGGGATGGCGCTCGCGGACGGCGAGCGCGGCGGCATGCATCGAAGCGCCGGTCGCGAGGCCGTCGTCGACGAGGATCACCGTGCGTCCGTGGACGTCGATCGGCGAGCGGCCGCCGCGATACAGGCGCTCGCGCCGTTCGAGCTCGCGTCCCCCGATGGCCGCGGCGCGGGCAATGTCTTCGTCCGTGAGTCCGAGCTCGGCAACCACGCTGGCGTTGAGAACACGGGTGCCGCCGTTCGCGATCGCACCCATCGCGAGCTCCTCGTGACCCGGTACGCCCAGTTTGCGAACGAGAAGGACGTCGAGCGGGGCTTGGAGGCTGCGAGCGAGCTCGAAGCCAACGGGCACGCCGCCGCGCGGCAGCGCGAGCACGACGACATCGTCACGGCCGGTGTATTCCTGCAGCTTGTCGGCGAGCAGACGGCCCGCATCGAAACGGTTCCGAAAGCGCATCTTGGTCACCACCCTGCCCGCGCCAAGCCCAGGAAAACGCGGACGTGCTCGATCCAGAGCGGCATTGCATCGCAGCGCCGAATCTCCTAGAGTGAACCGAATGGTTCAGTATGCAACGACCGTCGACCGCGCGTTCGCAGCCCTCGCCGACCCGACCCGCCGCGCCGTCCTCGAACGGCTCGGCTCCGGCAGCGCGACGATCAGCGAGCTCGCCGAGCCCTTTGGCATGTCGCTGACCGGGATGAAGAAGCACGTCCGGCTGCTCGAGGAGGCGCAGCTCATGAGGACGGAGAAGGTGGGCCGTGTCCGCAGGTGCATGCTCGTGCCGTACGCCTTCGAGGGCATCAGCATGTGGCTGCAGCGGCTCGATCGCTTCGCGCAGGTCGTCGAGCGCACGAAAGGAGTCCGATGAACACCACGAAGGGCAAGCAGCAGTCCGCCAAGAGCGCCAGCAAGAACGAAGGATTCACAGCCGAGGAAAAGGCCGCGATGAAAGCGCGCGCCCGGGAGCTGAAGGACAAGACGGACGGGGAAAGCGCCGTGCGCGCCGCGATCGCCGCGATGTCGCCGGAGGATCGCGCCATCGCCGAAGCGGCTCCACGAGCTCATCAAGGCCGCCGCGCCAGACCTCTCGCCGAAGACCTGGTACGGGATGCCGGCGTATGCCAAGGACGGCAAGGTCGTCTGCTTCTTCCGCAACGCGGGGAAGTTCAAGGAGCGATATGCGATGTTCGGCTTCAACGACAGCGCGAAGCTCGACGAAGGCTCGATGTGGCCGGTCGCCTTCGCGCTGACGAAGTTGACCGCAGCCGACGAGGCGAAGATCCGCACGCTCGTGAAGAGAGCGGTGGGCTGATGAACGAGACCACCGTCACCACCCCGAACGAGCTCGAGATCCGCGTCGAGCGAATCTTCGACGCACCGCGCGCGCACGTCTTCTCCGTCTGGACCGACCCGAAGCTGATCCCGGAGTGGTGGGGTGACGGCACGGTCGTCGAGGAGATGGACGTCCGTCCCGGCGGCGCGTACCGCTTCCGCACCGCCTTCGGCGTCGTCGAGGGCGAGTTCCGCGAGGTCGAAGCGCCCGAGCGGCTCGTGCAGACGTTCCAGAACCACCTGCAGACGCTCGAGTTCGAGGATCTGGGCGACCGGACGAAGCTGACGCAGACGATGCGCTTCGCCACGACCGAGGAGCGCGACACGACGATGCAGTACGGCGTCGAGGAAGGAGCGAAGAGCGGCTTCGCGCGTGTGGACGCGCTGCTGGAGGCGATCGCAACCGGAACGCTCTGAAACGTGGGAGCGCGACCCGATCCCTTTCCGGAAAGCATGATGTTAATGTCATGGATCAGAGTCCGCGCTGACCCTCGCGGCGGCAGTCCTCAGCACCGAAGAAACGGCTGCCACGCGGAGATCGTTGCCCCACCGGCGCCCGCCGTCTGATCGACGAAAGAGAGGGCCGAAATGGAGCCCAGCATGTCCTCCCCCTATCCGCTGCAGCTCACCGGCGAGCTCTCGCCGCGTCTCAGCCGCGGGCTCTGGCTCGTCAAGTGGCTGCTCGCGATCCCGCACTTCATCGTGCTTCTCTTCCTCTGGATCGCCTTCGCCGTCGTCACCATCATCGCCTTCTTCGCGATCCTCTTCACCGGCCGCTACCCGCGGGGGCTGTTCGACTTCAACGTCGGCGTGCTCCGCTGGACCTGGCGCGTCGGCTTCTACAGCTACAGCGCGCTCGCGACTGACCAGTACCCGCCGTTCACGCTCAAGGCCACCCCGGATTATCCGGCCCGGCTCGAGGTCGAATACCCGGCGTCGCTGTCGCGCGGGCTCGTACTCGTCAAATGGTGGCTGCTTGCCATTCCCCACTACCTGGTCATCGCGGTGTTCGTCGGCGGCGGGTGGGCAGAGGGCGGCGGAGCCGACTCTACGGCGGCGGTGGCCTGGTGGGCCTGCTCGTCCTCTTCGCCGGCGTCATGCTGCTCTTCACCAGCCGCTACCCGAGATCCCTCTACGACTTCGTGCTCGGCATGAACCGTTGGGCCTTCCGCGTCGCCGCCTATGCGACGCTGATGACCGACGTCTACCCGCCGTTCCGACTCGACATGGGCGGGAACGAGCCACCCACGGCAGCGGCTGACGACTCCGTCCTACCGACGCCTACGCCAATCTAGGATTTGATGTGGGTTGTCCTGCTTCATGGAAGCTGGCATGGGGGTAATGCCACGCGCAGGGCGGGGCCAGACCGGGGTTGTGTCTTCCGATCAGCACCAGGCGCTGTCCTTAGTGGCGAACCTCGATGCTCGTCTATGAATGTCCAAGCCGAGCGTGTCGGTCGGCGCGGTCACCTTCACGTATCGGCCGCTAACGCCATAGAGGTCGATCAGGCGGTTCCGCGGTGCCGTGCCAACAGCGGGCTTGGCGACCGTGCCGATGCCAGTCTCTCGCCGGGAGGGCAACCCCGGCGAGAGACTGGCTGACGCATCAGGTTCGAGGAGTCTCTGCCTCTAGCCCGTCGGGAAGGGTGGGAAGCTGAGAGGCGTCCCGTTCCTGTGCACAGCACCCGAGACGGCCGCGCACATGAAGTAGATGTGCGAGTCGATGAAACCGGTGACGTCCCCTGTGGCCTGGGCGGCTTTCAGGTCATGCAGGGTGAGGATCCTGGTGTTACTCGCACCATCTGCGATGCCCTGCGGGGTGAAGAGGGTGATCCACACGTGCCATTGGACGTTGTAGTCGCCGTCCGGCGTCTTGCTTCCCGGGTCGCCCACGAGGTGGTCGTGGCCCTTCACGCCGGGAATCTGCGCGTGGTCGCAGTTGTACGGCAGTGTTCCGGTCGGATCGAAGGCGCCTTCTGTGTAGCAGATTGAACTTGTTGGTGGCGTCGGCGGTCGAACCGATTGGATAGGTCACGAGGTAGAGCGGCGCGTTCACTCTGTTGAAGGGAGGCGGGATCGGCGCGTTCGGAGTCGCGATGCTGCCGTTGTAGAACGGCGAGTGATTCGGTGTGATCAGAAACGTCTGCGTTCCGTCCGAGAGATCCACTGCCGGTTCGATGGTGGCACCGTTGCCCACCCGCTCGAATACCGGCTCTGCCACGGCAAGTTGACTGACGCGCCGCCGATCGACGGTGCCGCGACAATCACCAGCCCCGCGGTCAGTAGTACCAAGAGTTGAACATGCCTAAACGGCTTCATCGCTCTCCCCCTCCAAGCTCGTTGGTTGAGCACGATGATCCCGAGAGGCGAGCCGAAACACAGCTGGAGGGATGGCCCGCAGCGTCAGCCCCTCGACAGTCAGGCGCGCCCCAATCCGTCAACGAGCCGTGGACCAGCCTTCTGAAGGGGTGAAACTGGCGCTTTGTGCGGTCGTTCTACCGGCTGTCGGGACCATGCTGGTGCGGTCGCGCACGATCAATCGAGTCGACGGAGGCCGTCGCAAGTGGAGGGCCGAGATCGGGGTGGTGGTCGACCTCCTCGACCCTTCGCTCGTGGACGTTCCTGACAAAGCACGCGGATGTTTTTCTTGCCCTTGTGTGCGAGTCGACCATGCGTGTTCCCGAGATCGCGGCTGCGGCAGAGTATCGCACCCGAGCGAAGCACCTACCGCATCCTCGCCGACTTGGAGCATGCCGGGTATGTGCGTCGGCGAAAGGAGTGGGCGGCGCAACCACTACGAGCTTCGGGTTGACCTGCCGTTGGGTGAGCCGGTGGTGGAGGACGGTTTCCTGCGCGATCTTGTTGCGGTCATCCAGGCCGGGCAGCGGTACCGGCACCACTCGAGGTTGTCGTGGCAACACCTGACCGAATTGTCGCTTTAGGCGTCCGCGAGAACGGGGTAGCGCACCTCCATTCACCAGTTCGAGGAGGTGGTGCCCAACAGGATCCGTGTCCACGGTGGGCAGGCGAATGCCCTCCGACCAGATGGGATGGCGCGCGTTCTTTGCGCGCCCAGGGGGGTAACACATGCATCGCAAGAAGCGTTATGTGCTGGCTGCTGTGGCCGTTGGAGTGTTCGTGGCTTTCTCCGCGGTCGCGTTTGCAGACAGCGCACACTTCATCGGCACGCCGACGTGCACGAAGTCGCTAAGCACGGGGGTGACGTGCAGCGGTAAGGCTGCCGGGCTGGGAATGGGCCGACCGCGGCCTTCCTTACCGCCGACAGCGTTTCGGCGACGTATGACTGCGTCAATAAGGGCGGAAACGTCGCTCCGGGTCAGCCGGTTGTGCAGAGCACGGTGACCGGTCCCACGCAGACGATCACGCCGCACAACGGGCAGATCAGGTTCTCGCCGACGATCCCGCCGCCGCCCACACCGAGCGCAGCGACTCAGTGTCCCAACGGCAACTGGACTGTTCATCTCACCTCGCTTACGTACACCAACGTGGTGTTGCACATCCAGCAGCCGCCAGGCACCGACGTGCTGACCTTCTCCTTCGGGAACATCGATCCGTAGGAGGGTCAGGTAGCGGTGGAGCGATCGGGGCAGCCGCGCCAGCGGCTCCCCCGACCCTCGCCTTGACGAACAGGCGACGTCGTAGCGGCCACAATCGTTTCGGACACCCCGGTGAAGCCGGGACGTCCGGGGTATCCCCGACGCTCGTGTTGCCGGTGACGCGCATGGTGCAGCTCGCTGACCCCGGCGCCCTGACTTCGCGGGCCCGGCGGTCGCCGTCAGCTGATCGCGACCATTCGTTGAATGGCTCTCTGGGCGCGAACGGCGATCTCCGGGTCGACGGTGACTCGTACTGCTCGTCGCGGAGCGAGTCGCGCAGCTTCGTGAGCGTGATCATCTTCATGTACTTGCAGACGGCGTCGGCGTTCACCGGTTCGAAGCGCTTGCCCGGCGCTTCCTTCTGCAGTCGGTGGATGATCCCGGTCTCGGTCGCGATCAGGAAGCGCTCCTTCGGCGACTCCTGTGCGAAGCGGACCATCTTCTCGGTCGAGAGGATGTGCGTGTGCTCGTTGCCGAACGCCATGGCCTGGCTGGCGCAGCCGCATTCGGGGTGGACGAGCAGCTCGGCGTCGGGCGCATCGTTTTGCCAGCGCTCGATGTCGGCGGGGCGGATGCCGGCGTGTACGTGGCATTCGCCGAGCCAGATCGTCAGCTTGCGGCCGGTGACCTTCTCGAGCCAGAGGCCGAGGAAGAGGTCGGGCAGGAAGAGGATCTCGCTGGTCGGCGGGGATCGCCTCGATCACGGCTCGGGCGTTGCCCGAGGTGCAGCAGTAGTCGCTCTCGGCTTTCACCTCGGCGGTGGTGTTGACGTAGGAGACGACGACCGCGCCGGGGTGCTCCTGCTTCCAGGCGCGGAGCTGGTCGGCGGTGATCGAGGCGGCGAGTGAGCAGCCTGCGTCGGGGTCGGGGATCAGGACTGTCTTGT
Source organism: uncultured Actinomycetes bacterium (assembly GCA_963785895.1). GTDB lineage: Bacteria > Actinomycetota > Thermoleophilia > Gaiellales > Gaiellaceae > PALSA-600. The sequence continues at coordinate 153,049 of CAWAXB010000012.1, forward strand.
CGGGCGCGAGGATCGCGGCGGTCTCGGCCATGAAGTGGACGCCGCAGAAGACGATCATCTCGGCGTCGGTCGCGGCTGCTTGCTGGGAGAGGCCGAGTGAGTCGCCGACGTAGTCGGCTGCGTCCTGCACGTCGGGCCGCTGGTAGTTGTGGGCGAGGATCACGGCGTCGTGCTCGCGGGCGAGCGCGCGCACTTCTTCGTGCAACTCGCTGACAGCGGTGGTGGTCATTGCACCTCCAGGGAGACGTGGAGTGAGCGGGCGGCATGGGTGAGCGCGCCGATCGAGATGAAGTCGACACCGGTCTCGGCGTAGGCGCGGACGGTGTCGAGGGTGATCCCGCCGGAGGCTTCGAGCTTCGCGCGTCCGTCGGTCAGCTCGACCGCGTCGGCGATCTCGTCGGGCGTCATGTTGTCGAGCAGGATCCGCTCGACGCCTGCGGCGAGCGCCTCGGCGACCTGCTCGAGCGTTTCCGCTTCGACTTCGACCGTGATCTCGCGGGTGTTGCCTGCGAGTGCTGCGGCGGCGGCCGTGATGCCGCCCGCGATCCGCAGGTGGTTCTCCTTGACGAGGATCGCGTCGTCGAGGCCGAAGCGGTGGTTGCGGCCGCCGCCGCAGCGAACGGCGTACTTCTCGAGCGCGCGCAGGCCGGGAGTTGTCTTGCGCGTGTCGAGGATCGTCGACGCCGGTGCCGGCGACCTCGTCGACGTAGCGGCGGGTCAGCGTCGCGATCCCGGACAGCCGGCCGACGAGGTTGAGCGCGGTTCGCTCGCCGGTGAGGATCGCGCGCGCTGGTCCCGCGACCTCGGCGAGCACCGCAGGCGTGCGTCGATCCGTGTCCCGTCAGCGCGAGAGCGTGCGACCGAGACGGCGTTGTCGAGCGCGGCGAAGACAGCGGCTGCGACCGCGACCCCACAGGAGACGCCAGGCTCCTCGAGCAGCAGTTCGGCACGGCATCGGCTGTCGCGCGGGACGAGCAGCTCGGTCGTCAGGTCGCCGCCGCCGACATCCTCGCGGAGTGCGGTCGCGACCACGTCGGCGATCGCCTGTTCGCTCAGCTCCACGTTCGAGCCTCGGCTCGCGGCCCTGCTCGAGGGTGACGTGGCAGCCGGCGAAGCGGTCGTCTTCGCTCGGGAAGTCGCTGCGGAAGTGCACGCCGCGGCTCTCGGTCACGCAGCAGCGCGCTCGTGGCGACGAGCTGGGGGAGCAGGCTCTCCGAACGGAGCAGCTTTCGCAGCTCGCCGGCGGTGCGGGTCAGGCCCGCCTCACGCCAGAGCGCCTGCTTGCGCGCGTCGACGGGTGCGGTTCCCGGGCGGCGGTTCGGGCGGCGGCGGCGTCTGCGCCGGCGCCGGCTCGGTCGAGCGCGGCGAGCGCGGCGCGGCGGCCGAAGACGAGGCATTCGAGCAGCGAGTTGGAGGCGAGGCGGTTCGCGCCGTGGACGCCGGTGCAGGCGCACTCGCCGGCGGCGTACAGGCCGGGCAGCGTCGGTCCGGCCGTCGAGGTCGGTGACGATGCCGCCGATCGTGTAGTGCGCGGCCGGCGCGACCGGGACCGGCTCGTCGCGCCGGGTCGTAGCCCGCACGCTCGAGCGTCGCGATCAGGCTCGGGTAGCGGCTGCGGTCGACCGGGCGCAGGTCGAGCACCGCGTGCTCGCGGGCGGCGATCGCGCGGGCGACGACGTCGCGTGGTGCGAGCTCGTCGGTGAAGCGCCGCCGCCGCCGTCGAGCAGCAGCGCACCGTCGCCGCGCAGCGCCTCGCTGAGCAGGAAGCCGTCGTCGACGCAAGCGCGGTCGGGTGGAACTGCATCAGCTCGAGGTCGGCGAGCCGCGGCGCCGGCGCGGTAGGCGAGAGCAGCCCTTCGCCGACGCGCCGCGCGGGTTCGTCGTCCGCTCCCAGAGCGCCGCGTAGCCGCCGGTCGCGAGCAGCGTCGCCCGGGCGGCGACCGGCGCCGGTCGCGCCGACGACGCCGACGCACCGGCCGCCGACGCCCAGAGGCAAGCACGCGCTCGCCCTCGCTGACCGTGGATCCGCGGCTGCTGCGCGGACGCGGCGGCGAGCACGTCTCGGCGATCCGCTTGCCGGTCTGCGGCGCCCCCGCCGTGCACGACCCGCCGTCGTGAATGGCCTCCTTCGCGCGCGAGGCCGGGGTCGAAGGCCACACCGAGCTCGACCAGGTCGCCGATCCGCGCCGGAGCCTCCTCCGTCAGCACTCGCACGGCGCTTTCCTGGCACAGTTCGCGGCCGGCGGCGAGCGTGTCGGCGGCGTGCAGCTCGGCGTGTCGTCGGCGCCGAGCGCCGCCGCAACGCCGCCTTGCGCGAAGTAGCTGTTCGAGGAGAAGAGCGGCCCCTTCGTGAGCAGGATCACGTCGGCGCCCTCGGCGGCCGCCGCGAGTGCGCCGCACAGTCCGGCTACGCCACCACCGACCACACGAGATCTGCTTCGCGCACGAAGGTTTGTTCCTCCCAGTCGCTAACCTAGGTGGCAGAGTCTACCCATGGTTCGTGTCCGTGAGTCGAAAACAGCGTTCCACGTCGTGCTCGGCGCCGTCCTGCAGGTGCGCGAGGGGCGGCTGCAAGTCCTGCTCTGGCAGCGCGCCCGCGAGCCGTTCACGTCGGCGCCTGGGCCCTCCCCGGCGGCACTCTCGAACCGGACGAGATCACTCGAGGAGTCGATCCGCCGCCACCTCGCCGCCAAAGTCGACGTGCGCGAGCTCTCGCACCTCGAGCAGCTCGAGACGCGAGGAGATCCCGACCGCAACCCGCGCGCGTGGCGAGCTCGCGACCGCCTACCTCGGCCTCGTCCCGCCGACATCGACCCGGTTGTGCCCGCCGACACCGGCTGGCATCCCGTCGACGCGCTGCCGCCGCTCGCCTTCGACCACGAGCCGATCATGCTCGCCGCGCGCGAGCGGCTACGCGCGAAGCTCTCCTACACCAACGTCGGCTTCGCCCTCGCACCGGACGACGTTCACGATCTCCGAGCTGCGCGAGTTCTACGCCGCCGCGCTCGGTCACGACGTCTCGCCGACGAACCTGCGCCGCGTCCTGCTCCGCCGCGGCCTCCTCACCGCGACCGGCGCAGCGACGGGATTCCAGCCGAGCCGGCGGCCGGCCCGCCGCCCTCTTCCGCTTCGACAACCACATCCTCGCGATCACCGACCAGTTCGCCGTCCTGCGGCCGCCGGACCGACCGTCGCTGCGCAGCTAATCGTCGCCTGCGAACGAACGGCGCATTCTTGATCCGGTCGGGGTCGGTCGCGCTGGTTAGCTCTCGGCGGCGGTGAGCCAGGCGCAGGCGGCGGTGACGAGCGCCTGGATGCCTGTTTCGAGGGTGGGGTGGATGACCGGGGCGAAGCGGGGGTTGTGGTTGGTCGGGAGTGCGTTCAGCGTTCCTGCCTGTTCGGCCGTTCGGTAGGTGTCGGGGTCGGTGCCGCCCACTGTCCAGAAGACCGAGGCTGTCTGCCAGCCGGTTCCGTAGGAGCCGAAGTCCTCGCTGGCCGAGAGCGGGGGGATCTCGACGACCTGGTCGGCGCCGAAGTGGTCGGTGAGGGCGTCGCGCACGCGGCGTGTTGCGGCGGCGTCGTTGCTGACGAGGTCGTAGCGGTCGAGGGTCGTGATCTCCGGTGGCTTTGGGGCGCCCGAGGCTTCGGCTTCGGCGTTCGCGATCCGCGTGATCGCCGCGAGGACGTGCTCGCGAGTCGTTTGATCGAAGGTGCGAACGTTCAGCTTGATGATCGCCTCGTCCGGGATCACGTTCTCCTTCGTGCCTGCCTGGAGCACCCCCACGGTTAGCACTGCTGCGTCGGTCGGCGCGATCTCGCGGGCAACGATCGTTTGCAGCCGCAACACGGTCGCCGCCGCCATCACGACCGGGTCGATGCTCGCCTGCGGCATCGAGCCGTGCGCGCCACGGCCGAAGAGGCGGATCTGCAGGCTGTCGGCGGCGGAGGTGATCACACCGGCGCGGCTACCGATCATGCCGGCCGAGGACGGCATCACGTGTTGTCCGAGAACGACATCGGGCTTCGGGAAGCGCTCGAGCAGCCCGTCCTCGATCATCGCCCGTGCTCCCTCGGCGGTCTCCTCGCCCGGCTGAAAAAGGGCGATCAGGGTGCCGTGCCAGTGATCGCCGGTGCGGGCGAAGAGCGCGCCCGCTGCGGCGAGCCAGGCGACGTGCATGTCGTGTCCGCAGGCGTGCATGACCGGGGTCTCCTGTCCGGTCGCGTCGGTAGCGGTGACCGTGCTGGCGTAGGGCAGCCCGGTCTGCTCGGCGATCGGGAGCGCATCCATGTCGGCACGCAGCATCACGGTCGGGCCGTCGCCGCTTCGCAGCAGCCCGACGACACCGGTACCGCCGACCTTCTCAGTCACATCGAAGCCCGATTTGCGGAGCCATTCGGCCGCCAGCGCGGCGGTCCGATGCTCCTGCATCGACAGCTCCGGATGGCTGTGAACGTCCTTGTACAGACTCTCGGCTTCTGCCAGCAGATCGTCGTCCAGTTGTGCGAGGATCCGCGCCGCGGAACCGGGGCTCGCGTTCATGGTGTCTATCTCCCCAGCCTCGTAAGCTCTACACAATGGCCGCTGCCGTTCAGAGCCAGCTGTCACCGTTGCGCGGCTTCGACCCGACACTCTTGCTCGTCCTCAACCTGCTGGGAACCTTTGTGTTCGGCCTCAGCGGCGGCCTCGCGGCCGTGCGCGCCAAGCTCGACCTCTTCGGTGTTGTCGTGCTCGCGATCGCGGTCGGTCTTGCCGGAGGCATCACACGCGACGTCTTGATCGGCATTCCCCCCACGACCTTCCGCGATTGGCGCTATCTCGCCGTCGCAGCGGGCGCCGGCCTGGTCACGTTCCTCGCGTTCGCAACCGTGGGACGCTTCGGACGGTCGATCAACATGCTCGACGCTGCCGGCCTGTCACTCTTCTGCGTCACCGGCGCCGCCACCGCCCTCCAGCATCACCTCGGCCCTGTTGAGGCGGTCATCCTGGGCGCGGTCACCGGCATCGGCGGCGGGATGCTTCGTGACATCTTGCTCCGCGAGACCCCTGTGGTCTTGCGCGAGGGGCTTTACGCGATCCCTGCGCTTGTCGGCGCGTCGGTCGTCGTCGCTGCCTCGAAGGCGGGAACTCACGAGCTTGCCTTCCCGATCATCGGCGCCGCCGTCTGTTTCGCGATCCGGCTCGCCGGGATCCACTGGGAAATCAACGCGCCCGTCGCGCGGTCCCAGGCCACCGATCCGTAGACCACGAGGACCGCCAGCCGCCTCGGGGCTGGATCAGGACTACCCACGTCCTCGCGAAGCGCTGAACCGCGGCGGAGACGAGCTCGCGTTCGTGATTGCGTCCCGTGACGTGTGGGTACTGGTTCTGCGTACTCATCTGGTTCGAGCACATTTCAGTGGGAGGCCTCATATGGCGACTCAGCTCGAGACCGCGCGCGGCATCGTCCGCGTCCCAACCGGCATCTGGACGGTAGATCCGGTTCACTCGTCGGTCGAGTTTCGTGTCAAGCACATGATGATCTCGACTGTGCGTGGCCGCTTCGGCGAGCTCGAGGGGATGATCGAAGCGGCGCCCGACTACCGCGATTCGAAGGTGAGGGGAACGGTCAAGGCAGCTTCAATCGACACGAACGAGCCGCGGCGGGACGACCATCTTCGCTCGGCGGACTTCTTCGACGTCGAGAACCATCCGACGATCGGCTTCGAGTCGACCACGGTCGAGCACGTCGACAGGGGCGACTACCGGGTCACTGGCGACCTGACGATGCGCGGCGAGACGCGTCCGGTCACGTTTGAGGTGACGGTGCATGGCGTCACGCCCGATCCACAAGGAGGCGACCGTGTCGGCCTCGAGGTGCGCGGGACGATTAGCCGTGGCGAGTTCGGGCTCCGCTGGCAGCAGGTGCTGGAGGCGGGCGGCGTGGTTGTCGGTGACGAGGTCAGGGTGTCCGCCGACCTCTCCGCAGTCTGCACCCGCGCGGCTGAGTCGTGAACTCCAGGCGAGCGGCAGCCTGGCCGTACTCCGCACGAGAACGGAGAAGCTCATCCCCCCTCTGGGCGACCGCGCGTGTCGCCGTCCTCGCCGATGACGAAGTCACCGCTGATCACGGCGGTGAGGCCTAGGCTCGACCAGCGCGCTGCGCATGAGCTAGCCGCCGAGTTCGAGCTGCTGCATAAAGGTGACGAGGTCGTACATGAGGTTCTCCTCGACGATCTGTTCGTTGTCCCATTTGGCGATGGTGTAGAAGTCGACGTCGAACGACTTTCCGGTGGGCGGGATCTCCGTGCCGTCGGCGCCCTTCATCGGACCGGTCATCGTGCCCTTGAACCGCGCGATCGAGCAGGTCCAGTTGCCGGAGGCGAAGAACACCCTGTATGGCCTGTTGTCGAGGTGTTGGTCGGGGGACATCTTCCAGAACGCGATCGACTCGGCTGTGTGGTCTTCGATCCCGACGGTCGGGTTTGGCTGCCCCGGCCAGCGGACGATCACGTCGGGCTTGTGGCGCGCCCTGAAAACGTCGACGTCCTGAGCGTTCCAGGCGTCGTCCAGCGTCTGCATCAGCTCTGTGTTGCGCTCCTCGGTGCTCATTGCGATCCCTCCCCGTGTCAGTGGGCTATTCGGGTGCGCCGATTGCCGCCGCCGGGCGGGGGCGGCAGAATCTTTGGTGGGCTCGTCTCGGCAGCTCTCCCAACTCCACGCGATCGACCTCAGGATCAGGGTGCTCGCCGATGTATTCCGCCCAAGCGTTGTCTCGAAACGCTGCTGAGCTCCGGGTGGGCCGGTCGATCGCCAGCGTTCAAGGCTAGGTGGGCCTTGGGGGAGTGACCCTGGGCGAGCGCCGACATGCGGCGCTTTTGCAGAGCCCTCTGACGGACTCGAACCGTCGACCCCGGTGTCTTGGACTCCGAATCGCGGGCTTCAGCTACTCGACCTCTAACAACGCCAAGTTCCGGCGGTGAACTCGCTGCGCTCGCGCGTGCCGCCGAGAAACGAACCAACACCCGAAGACCCGCTACAGCATCCGGGGGAAACCTTGGAAGCGCACGCGCGTCCAGGTTGTCGCTGCGGCTTCGATTGTGACTGTGATCGGCGTTCCTCCGGTGGTGTGGGCCTGGGGAAGGGGCGTCAGCCGGTAGCGGCCGATCGCAAGCACGAGAGTGAATCGGCCACGCCGGTCCGATCTAATCGTGCGGGTGGCGCCGCCGCTGCTGAGCTTCGCTACCCGAAACTGGGCTTGCGCGAAGGTCGACCAGTGTTCGCACAGTTCTCCTTCACGCTGCGGACCGGGACATCCGTACGAGATTTGCGTGACGCCCGACAACCGCCCTTGATTTTGAACTGTGCCGCTTGCCTGCGGCGCGGCAACGGCAGTGAGCGCGACGAGCCAGAGTGCGAGGGTCGTTCCGATTCCTGCGCGCACGTGAAACCTCCTCCCGGAGACGATACGTCGCCGCTGGCCGCGGCGTCACACAGCAACGGCCTCCGACACGTCCGTCTCACGTTCCCAGGTCACAGGAGATTCGCGGGGGAGGCTCGGCCTAGGCGAAACCTCCCCCGCGTGGACGAGGGTCTAGCCGATTGCGAGCTGGCCGCGGATCTCACCGTTCGGGTTTTTTGCCGTGTGCACGTTCACGTAGAGAAGATGTTTCTTGAACGCCGAGAGCAGTGCCGGAGTGAGGGTGGCAGTCCCCTTCGCGCCGCTTTTGCACGGAGCGCAGAGCGGTACAACGACGTTCCCCGACTTGCCCTTCGCGGCCATGTGGATATGTGCGGCCATCGCCGGCCCGGTCAACTTGGCGAACGTGAGCGTCCATTTCAGCTTCGTACCGCTCAACGTGCCCTTGAACAAGCCGTGCCCGGCCGCATTCTTGACGACCTGCGCCGGCACCTCCTGCCCGGACGACAACGCGGCCGTCCAGACCGTCGCCCGGGTGGCCGCCTGCGAAAGCGCGGCGAGCACCAGAACCGAGGCGACGCCCGCGGCGAGCAATCCAATCAGCTTCCTCACGACTCTCCTCCTTTCCACAAGAACCCCGACCATTCGGGACTTGCAGCAAAGGAACTACGCCGCCGTCGATGAAGCGGATTTCACTGGTGTCCCGAGTGGCTCCTCGACTCGACTCAGGATGATGCTTGGATTGACGGTCTTGCCGCGTGACGCCCTTTGCGTGAGAGGCGGTCGATAGGCGATATCGCAAGTCGCCGTCCTACCCCTTGAAGTACATGAACAGCACCAGCGCCAACATGCCAAGCGACTCGAGCGCGAGTCCCGCTATCCCGAGCAAGGAACGGTCGATCCGTCGAAACAGTGGCAGCGGAGGTGCTCCACCCGGAGCGACAACGCCGCAGAGAGGGCACTTGCCCTCGGTGTAGGCGGGACGGAACCAGAAGCCGTCCTCGGGACAGAAGGCGTAGCCGTCGGGGCGTGCGCGCGGCCGCGTGAGTAGACGACCGGCGGCACCGCTCACGGTTCTGCCGACGCTGCTCACGGCGCTTCCTCTCTACGCCAGTTCCACAAGCTCGCGCCGGTGCCGATCACCAGCACCTGCCACAGCAAGTACGCGAGCAGCAACCACAGCGGCTTCCTCAGCGCCGACACGATCGACGCCGGCAGGGAAGTGCCGGTCGAGCTCCCGGTCGGCTGCGAGGTCGAGCCGAAGGTGGATGCGGAGGAGGGAAGGGAGCCGGAGCCCGACGAGTTCGATGCTCCGGCCGGCGAGCTAAGTCCTCCGGTCGATGAGCTGCCGCCGGCTGCCGAGGCGCGGCCGCCCGACTTCGTCGTTCGGCTCTTGTGTCCGCCGCAGGCGGGGGACAAGGACGAGGAGGGGGAGGAGAGATCGAGCTTCGGGGGCGGTCCTGCCGGAACCGCGAGCGAGTCCACGAACACCTCACCGAGGATGTGCTCGGCGAACTGGGCGGGAACGCCCGACTGGCCCACCGGCTGGGTGAACACCACGTGCACTCCGGTGGCCGTGACGGTCTCCTCGCCCGAATTCCCCGTGCCGGGGGCCATTCCCATCGGATCGCTCGGGGTCGTCGTCGCGCCGGTACCCGTACTTGTCTGGCCGCACGAGCTCGTCGTCGGCGTCATCCCGGTTCCAGCGCACGAGTTCGGGGTGGCTCCTGTGCCCGGCTGATCGCTCGACATCGTTGTCGTGGTGGTCGTCGTGCTTGACGGAGTCAAGGCCGGTGTCGTGGTCGTGGTCGCGGTCGTGCCGGTGCCTGTGCCCGTGCCTGTCTGACCGCACGTGGTGGTCATGCCCGTTTGGTCGCACGAGTTCGGATTTTCCATGCCCGATTGATCGCTCGAGGTCGTTGTCGTTGTCGTGGTCGTGCCGGTGCCTGTGCCTGTCTGACCGCACGTGGTGGTCGTGCCCGTTTGGTCGCACGAGTTCGGATTTTCCATGCCCGATTGATCGCTCGAGGTCGTTGTCGTTGTCGTGGTGGTGGTGGTCGTGCCGGTGCCCGTGCCGCCCGTTTGACCGCACGACGTGACCTCGGGCGTGACGATGAACAGCTGGATCCCCGCTTGCTTCAGCGCGTTGTTGAGCGCATCTCCGGCTTGCTGGTACGGCAGGCTCTGGTGCTGCGTGACCAGGTGCACGCCGTCCTGGTCGATCGTGACCGGAACGCCCGCGATCGACGCGGCGCCCACAGTGACGTCAGTCGTGTAGGGCGGGGTGGAGGTGGCGCCGTCGTTCGTGATCTTCGCGGAGACGTGGATGCCCTTGAGCACGATCTGACCGTCGCCGATGCTCACGCGTCCGAGGCTCGACTCTCCGCTGGTCACCAATGCGCCGAGCTTGGGATCGAGGATGGACAAGGTCGACGATTCGAGCAGCGACTCGCTGGCTCCAGACGCGGACGGCGATGCGGACAGCGTTCGCGACAGGACTGTCGCGTCAGGCGTAGCAGGAGCCGACGGCACGGCTGCCGGCGGCACCTGCAGCGGCGGCGTGGCCGTCGGGGTCGGGATCGTGGCGGTCGGGGTCGTGACCGTGGCGGTCGGGGTCGGGATCGTGGCGGCCGGGATCGTGACCGCCGGTGCCTTCGACTCCCCGCCGACGGGGCCCAGCCACTTCGCCTTCCAGGCTGCAAGCGCCACCCGCAGGCGGCTGTCGAACCCTTCGGGGACGGCGAATTCGTTCGAACCCTCCGAGGCTCCCGCTGTTGCGTTGTAGTCGCCCGCGTCCGCGACTGCATACGGCCCTCCCTGGCTGCCGTAGGTCGCGTGGCAGGTGTCGCCGGGCTGGCGGGCGTCGGCGTACTGCGGCTGCTGGGTGTTGCCGGCCGCCGCCGTTTGCCCGGCCGGGCCGGTGTCGAAGGGGCTCGCTGTACCCTCGGCGAACGGGGAGTTGTCCACGTGCGATTTGGCCATGGAGTAGTAGTTGTCGACCGCACCCGTCGTGTAGTTGGGGAACGCCGAGCTTCCGAGGATCTCGTGATCGGAAGCGGCGTTCACCGTGCCGTTGAAGACGAAGAAGTGCGCTGCCGGCGAGTTCGGGTCCACCCCGAACGTCGACGTCGTCGTCGGCGTTGTTGTTGTTGTGCATGTCGACGATGTCGTTGTCGCCGGCGATGACGCCGACGATGTCGTCGGCACCGGCGACGACGCCGACGCCGGGTGAGCGACGAACACTGCTCCCGCCACCCCAAGCGAGAACGTCACCAGCAGCATCGCCACGGCTGCCACGGTCTTGCGTCGAGTAGTAGGCCTCGTCGTCACGACATACCTCCCTTGCCGTTCGCCGGGCTCTCGATCGCGTCCCGGAGCAGGTCGAGTAGGACTTCGGTCGCATTGCGGCCCTCATGCGCCGCCCGGTCCTGGATCGTCTGCAACAGACCGTCGGCGTGAAGGGGCCGCTCTGCGGTGTCGTCGAAGTCGAGATCCGTCGCGCCGTTCACGTCGGCCGCGTCGATCCCGCCCTCGCCCAGATAGCTGCCTTTGACGAACGCCTCGTCCCGGGCGAGTTCGGCCGCCTTGCCGTCGAAGGCCACCTCACCCTTCTCGAGCACGTACGCCCGCGATGCGACGGCCAGTGCATGGGTGACGAACTGCTCCACGATCAGGACGGACACGCCTTGTGCCGGGAGCGACCGGACGATGCCGAAGAGCCCCTGCACGATCGTCGGTGCAAGCCCTTGCGACATCTCGTCGATCATCAGCAGCCGCGGCTTCGTGATCAGCCCTCGGGCGATCGCGAGCATCTGCTGCTCTCCGCCGGACAACGTCCCCGCGAGCTGCGTGCGGCGCTCGTACAGGCGCTCGAAGACCGCGTACATGTCGGTGACCCGGGCGTCGACGTCGGCGCGTCGGACCCCCGCCATCGCGCACGCGAGGCGCAGCGTCTCGTCCACTCTGAGGTTCGGGAAGATCCCCCGTCCCTGTGGGACGTGGACGACGCCCCCGCGCGCGATCGCGTCGGGCGCGCTGCCCTTCAGCGACTTGCCGTCGAGACAGACCTCGCCGGCCATCAGCGGCAACATCCCCGACAGGGCACGCAGCGTCGTCGTCTTGCCGGCCCCGTTCGCGCCGAGCAGGGCGACGATCTCGCCTTCCTTGACCTCGAGGTCGACGTTGAACACGACCGGGAGGCGTCCGTATCCGGTGCGGAGCCCGCGAGCCTCGAGCAGCGTTCCGCTCATACCGCAGCCTCCTGACCGAGATAAGCCCGAACCACCTGGGGGTCGTCACGGATCTGCTGCGGCGGCCCCTCGGCGATGATCTGGCCGTAGTCGAGCACGTAGATGCGACTGCAGATGCGCATGATCAGCGCCATGTCGTGGTCGACGACGAGCATGGTGACCCCGAAGCGAGCTCGCACCGACGCGAGCAGCCGAGCCAGCTCGGCCGTCTCCCGCGCGTCCAGCCCCGCCCCCGGTTCGTCCAGGAGCAGCAGCCGAGGCTCGAGACACAGCGCGCGTCCGATCTCGAGACGCCGCTGAAGCCCGATCGGCAGGTCGCCGGCCGGCGTATCGGCGTAGTCGCCGAGGTCGAGGAAGTGCAGGATCGCGCGCGCCTTCTCCTCCACCTTGCGCTCGTCGAAGACGGTCCTCGGCAGCCGCAGGAGATCGCCGATCACGCCACGGCGCGAGAAGGCGTCCAGCGGAAGCACGAGGTTGTCGAGCGCGCTGAGCTCGTCGAACAGCTCGAGGTTCTGGAACGTGCGCGCGATCTTCAGCCGCGCGCGCTGATGCGGCTTGAGGTGCCTGAGGTCACGGCCGTCGTAGTGGATGTTGCCGCCGTAGCCGGGCACGACGCCGGTGATGCAGTTGAACAGCGTCGTCTTGCCGGCGCCGTTGGGTCCGATCAGCCCGAGGGTCTCGCCCCGATGGAGCGTGAAGGACACACCGGACAGGGCATGGACGCCGCCGAAGCTCATCGAGACGCCGTCGGCCTGCAAGAGCGGAGCCATCAGACGTTCACGATCGTGGGCGTCTCGGCCGCGGCCAGGTCGGGTAGCGGCGTTGCCGTCGCGGGCTCGGGCGCCTCGGGGAACCGCGGTGGCGGTGGGAACCGTCTGCGGAAGCGCTCCTGCCAGTCCGGAACAAGGCCTTGCGGAGTGAGGATGACCTGGACGATCAATGTCGACCCGACGATCAGCGGGAACCACAGCGTGGACAGGGGCGTGTAGGTCAGCACCTCGGGCCCGAAGATGAGGAAGATCCCGCCGACCGCGGCCGCGCCGACCGAGCGCACGCCGACCACGATCGCGATCGCCAGCACCGCCAGCGACTGCTGGAACGTGTAGGCCCCCGCGCTCACTGAGCCGATGCCGGTTGCGAGCAGGCCGCCGGCCAGGCCGGCGAGCCCGGCCGACACTCCGAACGCCGCAAGCTTCCACGCGGTGACGTTGACGCCGCTCGTCGCGGCCGCGATCTCCGAGTTCCTGATCGCCCGCAGCACGCGGCCGGTCTTCGACCTGCTGAGGTTCCACACCGCGAGCACAGCCAGGAGGAACACGCCGAGGGTGAACAGGTAGTAGGCGTAGGCGCCGGCGAGCGAGACGCCGAGGAAGCTCGGACGTCCCACGGTCCACGATGAGATGCCGCCCGAGAACGAGTCCCACGTCCCCGGCGCGAGCAGGAAGTGGTCGAAGAACAACGCGACCGAGATCGTCAGGATCGCCAGGAACAGGCCCGACAGCCGCAGTGCCGGGATCCCGACCAGCACCCCGACTCCGATCGAGGCGATCACGCCCAGGAGCAGGGCAGGCCAGAAGCTCCAGCCGTGGCCTCCGACGAGTGAGCCGACGGTGAAGGCGCCGATCGCGGCGAACGAGTACTGGCAGAACGAGACCTGGCCGACGAGCCCGGTCAACACGACGAGCGACAGCACGATCAGCCCGACGATCAGCGAGTACGCGGCGAGCGACTGGTAGTAGCTCGAGAGCAGTAACGGGACAAGGATCCCGGCTCCGATCGCATTGGCCACGATCATGCGTCGGACCGGGGCGTTGTCGCCGGCGGGGACCGGCACGTAGTCCCGCACGCCCGAGATGCGCTGCGCGAGGCGCGCTCCAGGGCGGAAGAGGACGGCCAGCGTCAAGAGGACGAGCGCGAACGTCACCGCGTCGCCGGCGCCGGCAGTCGACGAGAAGATGCGGGGATACGTCTCGGCGAGACCGAGGAACATCGCACCGACCACCGTCCAGGGCAGGCTCGTGAGTCGGCCGATGAGGGCGGCGGTGAAGGCGTCGATCACCACGATCGTGAGCGAGATCGGGTCGAAGTTGATGCGCGGCGTGATCAGGACTCCGGCGATCGCTCCCATGGCGGAACCGGCCATCCACGAGACCGCCATGACCCGGTTCACGTTGATCCCCCACAGCTGAGCTGCGTTCGGGTCGTCGGCGACCGCCCTCATCGAGGTGCCGAACGTCGTCCACCGGAGCACCGCGGCGGTACCGAACGCCAGCCCGAGAGCGACCACGATCGTCGTGAACTCGTCCCAGCCGACGATGACGGACGTGCCGGGGAACGTGAAGCCGTGGATGGACACCAGCTGGACCGGCCGGTGGTACGCCGTCTGGCCCCAGATCAAGCCCGCCGCCGTCTGCAGTACGAGCAGCCAGCCGATCGTCGCCACGACCTTGCTCAGCGTCGAGCGGCCGGCCAGGGGACGGATCGTGAATCGCTCGATGACGTAGCCGATCGCCCCACCGGCGACGATCGCGGCGAGCAGGCCGACGATCGCCGGGAACCCCATGACGGTCGAGACCTGGTAGGCGACAAAGGCGCTGAACATCGACACCGCGCCCTGCGCGAAGTTGAGGACACCCGAGACGCGATAGATGAGGACGAGGCCGATCGCCGCCAGGGCGTAGATGCCTCCGAGCGTGATCCCGATGACGGTGTAGCCCGGAAGCAGACCCCAGTTCGCTGACGCGAGGATGCTCATCTCGAGGAGCTCATCCGAAGCAGTTCCAGCCGGAGGTGGTCCTCCACTGGCCGTTTGTGTTGTGGATCCACTGGAGGCACTTCAAGGGGTCGTGGCTGTTCCCCGCCCCGTAGGAGATCGGCAGGGTGATGCCGCCGTCGTCGAGGTTCTTGAGGCCGTTGAGCGAGTTGACGAGGCTCTGCCGAGTCACGGGAGCGTTGCCGATGTTCTTGACCGCCTGCACGAAGACTTCGGCGGCCATCCACTGAGAGGTGGAGTAGGCGTCGAGCGCGCCGTACTGACCGGGGAAGTACGTGTGCACGGCGTTGAGGTACTGCGCGATCGCAGGCGTGCTCTGGTGGTCGAGGTACTCGAGCACCGGCGTCGCCGAATCGGCGCCGAAGACCGCGCAGGCCGACCCGCAGCCGGCGTCGTACTGGCGGTTGGCCGACGCCTTGTCCAGCCCCCCGCCGAGGACGGGCACATGCCAGTTCTGGCGCTCCATCGCCTGGAACAGGCGCGCATAGGAGAACGGGTCGACGAAGGCGGCCACCGACTGCGCGCCGCTCGTCTCGAACTTGAGCACGATGTCCGTGTAGTCGGCCTTCGTCGCGTCGACCGTCTCGACGTCGACCGGCGAGATCCCCTGTCGCTTCATCGCGGACAGGAACGAGCTCTCGACCGGCGCGATGAAGTTGGCGCTGAGGAAGATGACGCCGGGCTTCTTGAGGCCGATCTGGCCGGCACGCGTGCCGAGCGCGGTTCCCTCGGTGACGAGACTCGGCGTTGTCGGGTACGACAGCGGCGATTGAAACTCCGAGGGCACCCCGAGCCCGCCGATGATCGGCACGCCCTGGTTGGTCAGATACGTGGTCTCGTTCTGCTCGCCGGAGAGCGACAGCCATCCGACGATCGCGAGCACGCCCTGGCTCATCAGCTTCTGCGCGCACTGATGGGCCGACGACGGGTCGTACTTCGAGTCGCAGTCGATCAGCTGGAACGTGTAACCGTTGACTCCGCCCTGCGCGTTGACGAGGTTGAAGTACGAGCGGACGGTGTCGCGCTCGACCGTCGCGTCGACCGGGCCGGTCTCGTCGTAGATCCCGCCGACCGTGATCACCCCACCGTGTCCTGCCGGCGGCGTGCTCTGCGTAGTGGTCGTCGCAGCCCCGCCGCTGCCTCCCGAGCTCGTCTTCGGGGCTGGGCTCGTCTTCGCGGCTGGGCTCGTCTTCGCGGCCGGGCTCGTCTTCGCGACCGAGTTCGACTTCGCGCCTGAGGTCGACTTTGCGCCTGAGGTCGTGGGGCCGACCGGCGTGGCGCCGCTGCTCCGGGTTGGTGTGCCGGACGGTCCGCCGCTGCTCGGGGTCGGCGCGCCGGAGGTGGCGCCGCTGCTCGGCGCTCCTGTGTCGGAAATGCTGTCGGGAGAGGGCGTATAGGACTGTCCGGCGACCGCAGCCGTGGCCGGCAACGTCTCAGCGTGGCCCTTATGCGAGAAGTCGTAGGCGATCGCTCCGCCGAGGGCGAGGGTCGCCATGACGTTCAGCGTCATGAACACGATTGCAACCCGTTCCCGCATGGGTGGTCTCCCTTGGGCGTAGTGACCTTGTGGACCTAGCGCTCGTTGAGACCTGCAAGGCGGGCGTTCCCTGCACGGCAAAATGTTCGGTTTTTGTAAAGTCGTTGGAAGCGCTCGCCGCTGCAGGTCAAGCGCGCCCTGGAGACGACCAGCTCATCGTTAGAGGCATGGCGGAAACTGCGCGGCCTGACCCAGGCTCAGCTCGCTTCGCGCGCCGGACTCAATCGGGACACGATCGTGCGACTCGAGAAGGGTGACGGCGGCGTCAGCCTTGAGAACCTCCTGCTTGTGCTGCGAGCGCTTGGGTTGCAAGACCTTTTGCCGAAGGCGCTAGACCCGTACGAATCTGACATCGGGAGACTGCGTGCCGACGAACAGCTTCCCCAACGGGTCCCGTCCGCGCAGCCTTAAGGGCAGAGATGCCTAACCCACTGTGATCGCCGAGGTCACGGAGGCTACGGGCCATTGGCGTGAGGTCGCCGCCGCGAACGCGCTCACCTCTACGGCAATCGAAGAAATGGAACCCGCGTTCGTACACGAGCTCGCCGAGAGGCAGCTCACGAGCTGGCCGTCGCGTGAAGCTTGAGCCGGCCTGTGAGAAAAGCCACCGCGCGCTGCCGACCCTGCAAGTCGACCTGAACGCAAAAGGCCCCGACGTGCGGGGCTTTTATTACCATCCCTGTTGCGGACAGCGTTTCCGACGACTGGCCGGCGTGAGCGATTCAGAACCGAACCCTTCACAGATGGTCGCGTACGCCCGGCTAGTGACGCGGAGCGTGAGGCGCTGGCCTGAAGAAGAGACCGCAGTTCTTGACTCCACCCTGCTTATCTTCTATAAATCTCGATCCGTCTCATAGTGCGTACAGGATGACCAATGTTTCAGTGAGACGTGAACACGAAGAGCCGGCGGGCGGCGCCTGACGGCGGGCAGGGGGCTGAAGCGCGATGAGAACCGTCAGGTTTGGGAAGAGCGGGCTCCGAGTGAGCGAGTTAGCGCTCGGGACATGGAGGTTCGGCCGTGAGACGGACGAAGCCACGGCGTTCGCGCAACTCGACCTCTTCCGCGACCGCGGCGGAAACTTCCTCGACACAGCCGACGTCTACGGCAACGGACGCGCGGAGGAGATAGTCGGTCGCTGGCTGGCGAGCCGCGGTGTTCGCGATGAGTTCG
Source organism: uncultured Actinomycetes bacterium (assembly GCA_963785895.1). Classification (GTDB taxonomy): domain Bacteria; phylum Actinomycetota; class Thermoleophilia; order Gaiellales; family Gaiellaceae; genus PALSA-600. The sequence goes on from CAWAXB010000012.1 coordinate 170,177, forward strand.
TGATCGGGACGAAGGTCTGGGGTCGGATGGGTTCCGGCTCGAATGCGATCGGTCTCTCGCGCAAGCACATCGTTTCCGCGATCGATGCGAGCCTGAGTCGTCTCCAGACAGATCACGTCGACCTCTACTACGCACACGCATGGGATCCGGGCGTCCACCTCGAGGAGACGCTCGCGACGCTCGACGGACTCGTCCGCGCCGGGAAGGTCCTGCACGTCGGAGCATCGAACTGGCTCGGCTGGCAGCTCATGCAGGCGTGGGGGCTTGCCCGCATTCACGGCTGGGAGCCGTTCGTCTGCGTCCAGAACGAGTACAACCTGCTCGCCCGGATGAGCGATCTGGAGGTACTGCCTGCCTGTCGGTCGACAGGGCTCGCGCTGATCCCATGGAGCCCGCTCGCCGGCGGCTGGCTAACGGGGAAGTACCGACGAGGCGTCGCCGCGCCGATCGCCGGCACGCGGGTTGCTGATTGGATCGAGCCGTGGCAACCCGACTCGTGGGAGCACCGCGGTGGCGAGAGGACATGGACGGTCGTCGACGCATTGCTCGGTGTCGCCGAGGCACGCGGAGTCTCGCCGGCAGACGTGGCGCTCAATTGGCTTCGCGCAAAGCCTGACCTCGTCGCGCCGATCGTCGGTGCCCGGACGGTCGAGCAGTTGGAGAGCAATCTTCGGTCGGTCGAGTGGGAGCTCGAGCCGGCGGAGGTGATCACTCTCGACCACGCGAGCGACGTCCCTCGTACATCTCTTTACGCGTTCGTCGACGATATGGAACGCACGCAGGGTCGACACAGCGACGCGATCACATAGAGCGTGGGTCTTCTGCATCGGCGACCTCTCCCCTGAGATGTCTCCCGGCTCGAATCGAAAACACGTGGACGAAGGATGTGAGAAATGTCAGATCTGCGGATCTCGAACGGGACGATTGTCGATGGAAGCGGAGCGCCGGCGTTCGTTGGCGATGTCGAGATCGCAGGCGACCGGATCGTCGCCGTGACGCGCCGCGAGGCTGGAGAACCACAACGGGAGGAGGGCGGTGTAGCTGAGGTGATCGATGCGACGGGGCTGACCGTGACGCCTGGGTTCATCGACATTCACAGCCATTCCGACCACACGCTCCTTGTCGATCCTCGGGCCTTCAGCCCGCTCAATCAGGGGGTGACGCTGGAGGTCGTAGGTAATTGCGGGTTCGGCTGCTTCCCGATCGTAAATCCGGAGCTCGGCAAGAGCAGGATCTACGCGTACCATGACACGAGGCCGATCTCATGGCGCTCCGCGGGCGAGTACTTCGATCTGCTCGATGCGGGCGGCCCGGGGATCAACGTCGCGAGCCTCGTCCCGAACGGTCAGCTCCGGCTCTCGGTCGTTGGAGCAGAGGAGCGGACTGCAACTCGGGATGAACAACGCCGGATGCGAGAGTTGCTCGAGCAGAGCCTCGAGGATGGCGCGTGGGGACTGTCGACGTGCCTGGAGTCGGGCGAGGAGATGTCGATGAGCGAGGCGGAGGTCGCCGCTCTCTGCCGATCGGTCGCCCAGGCCGGTGGGATCCACGCCACGCACACCCGAGACCGCGTCGAGCATGCGGCGGAGGCGGTCGAGGAGGCGATTCGGACAGCCGAGATGTCGGGCGTCAAGGTGCAGATCTCTCACCTGATCCCGGACGGCGGCATAGCTGATCTCGAGAAGTGCATCTCGATCATCGACGCAGCGGGGGCCGACGTCTCCTTCGATATGCACACGCGGCTCTTCGGCATCGGGTACCTGTACACGGCGGTTCCTCCGTCGATCCTCGCCGGGACGCCGGACGAAGTCGCAGAGCGGCTGCGCGATCCGGATGTCCGTCGATCTGTCGCCGCCTACCGGAGCGGGCTCAGCGCGCTCGGCGACTGGCGAAACGTGATCCTGCTCGACAACGAGGTGTGGCCGGAGTACGCCCGCACGTCGATTGCCGAGATCGCCGAGGAGCGCGGGAGCGGGCCGACCGACGCGATTTGCGATTTGCTCGCCGCCACTGCGGACGATCCTGGGCGGCTTTGGGACCTCTTGCTCACGTTCACGGACGAGGAGCAGCAGGTGGCATTCGTCCACCCGCTCTGCGTGCCCGCGTCCGACGCCGCCGCGCTCGCGCTCGATGGCCCACTCGCGGGAAGCAGCTTCCACGGGGCGTACGGATGGGCGGCGTGGTTTTACCGCACCATGGTCCGGGACGAGAAGCTGCTGACACTCGAGCAAGCGGTGCAGAAGATGACGGCCCAGCCTGCCTCGATCCTCGGCGTCAAGGACCGCGGGCTCCTTCAGCCCGGCTCGTTTGCGGACATCGCGATCTTCGATGCCGACGTGTTCGCCGACTTCGAGACGGCGTTCGAGCCGAACCGGCCGGCTGTCGGGATGCGCCACGTCCTCGTCAATGGCACGCGAGCGTTCGAGGACGGTGCCCTGACGGACAGGCGCGGCGGTAGGGTCCTGCGCCACAACTGAGCCGCAGTGAGCGGCGCATTGCCGCGCAATTCAGCGACGAAGAGAGCCCATGACGACCAGGCCCCGACGAGCCGTACTCACGACGCGAAGTTCGAGCCCCGGTCGAGGGCGAGCGCGGCGAGCGGTGGTCCTGCGCGGACGACGTCGATCTCGACCTTCATCCTGTCCGTCCGCAGCCAAGTCTGGTAGCAGTCGAAGGGACTTCCCGTGCCGTTCCACGTCACGGACTCGACGAAAAGCAACGGTGTGCGGAGCGGCACGTCGAGCAACTTCGCGAGCAGTTCCTCGGAGGGCAGCGACTCGACGACTCTCCGCCCGCCGGCGGCGATGAGACCATAACGCTCGCGCAGCCGCCGGTAGAGGGATTCGTCCTCGCCAAGCGAGAGGACGGCATCCGCGTATTGCTCTGGCAGATGGTTGATGACGTACATCGCAACGAGCCCGTCGATCGAGCGAACCCGCTCGATCGTGAGGCCGACGCTTCCGGTCGGCAGCGCGAGTGCGTCACAGGCCCAGGCAGGGAGAGGGCCGGGCTCGACACGCCGCACCCGCGAGGTGACGCGGCGGCCCATCCTTTCCACCTCATCTTCGAAGAACCCACCTGAAGACTGCAGCAGCCATGAGTGCGGGCGCGACGTCTCCACGAACGTCCCGCGACCCTTGTGGCGCGACACGAGACCCTCCTGCTCCAGGCGGCTGAGCGCCTGGCGAAGGGTGGTACGGGAGACGCCGAAGTGGCTGCAGATGTCGAGCTCTGAAGGGAGGCGAAGGCCTGGCTCCCAGCGGCCGGTCACGATCTCGCGCTCGAGGAGATCCGCGATCTGGAAGTAGAAGGGGACCGGCAAGCTCCGGTCGATCGTCGCGTCCGACAGCATGATCATTAGTTGGATTGTAGGCACAGGATGGGACAGAAGTACGTCGCTTTCCACAGACCCTTGCGAAAGGCAGAGGCCATTCGAGTCTCGGTCGAGTTCGACACGATCGCGAAGTGCTTCGGGGCGGGTGATCAGCGATGCCTGTCGCGGGCAGAGCCGGCGATCGAAGCCCGCGGTGTACTGCAGATGTCCCTGCCTTCTCCCGGCATGAGTAACGGCCCTAATCGCGTCCGAGTCGTTCCGCAACGTTGCTGCGTGCGTGACGTCGGGCCGACCGGGGCCGCGTGGCGAGACCGCCAGATGTCGGTGACGACTCCGCCCTGTCGCCCGACGTGGAGACGTGATGATCCCTGCACCGGCCGCCACGTAAGCGTGCACCTTCTCGAGCGGCCCGTCGACCATCAGATGCACGTCCTTCACGAACCGGTCGGGCAGCGCCTGCACGACGGGCGGACCAACGGTCGTCTGCGTGGCTCATCCTGGAAGTGCTTGTCCAGCAGGAGCCGACCGACCGGCTCCCGTTCGACCGCGCTACAGCTCGAGGTGGATGGCCCTGCCGGGACGGCCGAGCACAGCGAGCGACGGGCCGTCTATCGCCCATCGCGCTCAGCCGAGATCGGACAGCGGCGCGTCCGGCTCGGGCACGACCACCCCGACTGAGACGCCGCCGTCGACGACGAGTTGTTCGCCGGTGATGTACGCAGCGTCGTCGGAGGCGAGGAAGAGGACGGCCTTGGCGACGTCTTCCGGCTCGGCGAAGCGGCCAAGCGGCACGTTTTCCAGATACTTGCGCGCCTCGACCGGATTCTCGGTGAGGAAGGTCGCGAGCCGCGTCCGCACGATGCCGGGCGCCACCGCGTTCACCCGGATGCCGCTGCGACCGAGATCGATCGCCGCGTTGCGGACAAGGCCGAGCAGTCCATGCTGGCTGTGTAGGCCGACGTGCCCGTCTCGGGCCAGAACGCGTTCGTCGAGGTCGTCACGACGATCGAGCCACCGCGGCCCTGCATTGCGCGGGCGGATTCCTGGAGGGTGCGGAACGCGCCGCTCAGGTTGACGGCGAGGATGCGCTCCCACACATGGTCGTCTGCGTCGAGGAACGGGCCGACGGCGGCGACGCCGGCGTTCGCCGAGACGACGTGCAGGCCGCCGTGACGCTCGACGCATGTGGCCACGGCACGCCTGACATCGTTGCGCCGTGCGACGTCGCCGCCGACCGCGACGCAGCCGAGTTCGGCGGCTGTCTCCTTGGCGGCGTCGACGTCGAAGTCGAGCAGGACGACCTGCGCGCCCTCCGAGACGAGGCCCGCGGCGACGGCCCGGCCGATCCCTGGGCGCCTCCGGTGACGAGAGCGGATGTACCGTCGAAGCGGGTCATGTTCGAGGGAAGGCGAAGGCGGGTCGCGGCGGGCGAGGCCAGGATGCCCGAAGCCGCGACCGCATTCTCAGCAGTGATGCTTGCACTGTTCGGGGATCTCCTGTCATGCTCGTAGTCCATCCTGTATGGACAGGCCGACCTTACTGGAGTCAGCGCAGCGGTTCAAGCCGAACAACGTTGCCTACTTCGGCCTACCAGCTCGGCGCCCACGAGACCGGCTTCATGACCGGCGACGTCTCCTCGCCGTGGACGGGGCGAGATCCTCGGCAATCCGGAAAGGTGAGTCGCGGGCCTCGAACTTGACTCGG
>CAWAXB010000013.1:0-155719 GCA_963785895.1 uncultured Actinomycetes bacterium
CGGGTCGCCGAGCGCCGAGCGCCTTCGTCGGCGAGGCGCCCGGGTTCCACGAGGACAAGCAGGGCGTCCCGTTCGTTGGCGCCGCCGGCAAGCTGCTCTCCAAGCTCCTGGAGGTGGGATCGGGGATTCCCGCGAGGAGGTCTACGTGTGCAACGTGATCAACGGCTGCCCGCCCGGAACCGCAACCCGCTGCCCGAGGAGATCGAGGCCTGCGAGGGAGGATCTTTTCCGGCAGATCGAGCTGATCCAGCCGGCGCTCGTCGCGCACGTTTGGCAACTTCGCGACCAAGCTGCCCTCGGGTAAAGCAGGCGGGGATCACACAGGTGCACGGTCGCGTCCAGCACGTTCGCGCGGGGCGGACTGCCTGCGGGCTCTACCCGATCTTTCATCCCGCTGCCGCGCTCTACACGCCCCGGACGAAAGAGGCGGCTGGAGGAGGACTTCAGCCGGCTGCCCGATCTGCTCGGGCACACCCAGTAAAGGGAGGTTCGCGCCGAACCCGTGCAGCCGGCAGCCGAACCGACCGTACAGCTCGGCCTGTTCTAACACGACACTGACACCATGCCAGCAAACTGGAGACGCTCACCTCCTCGGCTGCACTGAAAAAAGCGTTGAGGGGGTGCCTCGGCGGAGTGTCTGCGCGCGGGGGATGTCGTGGCTGTCTTGGGTGGAGCTCGGCGCGGGGAAGCCACGCTAAACGGCCCGGGCGCAAATATTCTCGTCGCCGGTGTCGAGCCCAAAGACCAGCGATCGGCCGCACCGCTCACCGACGCTCCGGTTCCCGTCGCGCACTTCTACCTCTACCGCCTGTCGGGGCTCAGCGCCGAGGAGTGGGGTGATCTCGAGCCGTACTTCGACGGGTCGATCGCCTTCGTCAATGGCCGGAGCACGGGACCGACTGGCTCCCGCCACCGCGCGTCACGGTTACCCTCAGTCACGTCGACGAATCTCACCGCCGCATCCGGATCGAGAGGATGATGACCCTGGTCTTTGACACCGCGACGTCGTTCGGGGCTGTGTGCGGGTGTCCACTGGGGAGCGTGCACGCACGGCACGGGCCGGTGACCTGCTCGCCGCCGTCGACGAGCTGATCGACGATCCGGCGGCGATCGAGCGGATCGTCGTCGGTCGCGGGCCGGGAGCTTCACGAACATCCGGATCCGGGCTGGCCATGGCCGCGCTGTCGCTTGCGCTGGCCGTGCCCGTGGCCGGCGCGTCGACCGGCTGGGTACGCCGGCGCCGATGCGCTCGACGGCCGGGCGGCGAGGCGTTTACGGCAGGCCCCAGCTCCGCCGCCCCGAGGAGCTCGCCGTCAACGGCCGGGTGCTTGTGGGCGATGGAGCATCCGCTATCGGCCTGTCGAGGCTGCCGGGGCGAGCATCCCGCCCACGGCGATCCGCGCCACCTGCCCGACCCGCTGTTGCTCGCCGAGCGCGCGGGAACGTTCGGCGAGGCGGAGCTCGTCGAGCCGCTCTACGTGCGCGAGCCGGACGCGAGGCCGGCGGTATCACAGCCGTTGCGATCGACGTCCGCGTGCTCGAGGCGTCCGACCTGGACGCGATCGAGCCGATCGAGCAGCGCGCGTACCCCACGCCGTGGTCGAGGTCGATGTTCGTGTCCGAGCTCGCGAAGCCGACGTCTATCTGCCTGGGGGCGTTCGAGGGCGACGAGCTCGTCGGCTACGTGATCAACTCGCGGTACGTCGACGCCTGGCACGTGATGAACGTCGCGGTCGACCCCGAGCACCAGCGACGTGGCGTCGCCACCCACCTGCTACGGCGCCTCTTCGAGCGACGCGCGACGATGAGCGGCGCGGGAACACGCTCGAGGTGCGCGTCTCGAACGAGGGCGCGATTCAGCTGTACGCGCAGCTCGGCTTCGAGCCTCGCGGCACGGCGCGGGTACCACACGGACAATCGCGAGGACGCGTTGATCATGTGGCGCGACGCGCGTACGGCAACCGAATGATGATTCTCGGGATCGAGACGTCGTGCGACGAGACCGCGGCGGCGCTCGTCACCGGTGACGGCGAGATCGGTCGAACGTCGTCGCCTCGCAGGCGGAGCTGCACGCGCGCTTTGGCGGTGTGGTTCCCGAGGTTGCCGCTCGCCGCCACCTGGAGCTCGTTGCGCCGGTCGTCCGCGAGGCGCTGGGCAACGCAGGCGCGACGCTCGACGACGTTGACGCGGTCGCCGTGACGCCCGGCCCGGCCTGATCGGCGCGTTGCTCGTAGGCGTCTCGGCCGCGAAGGCGCTTGCCTGGGCGCGGCGGCTCCCGCTGATCGCCGTCAACCACCTGCACGGGCACGTGGCGTCGCTCTACCTGCGGCCGCTCGATCTCGACCCGCCGTTCACCTGCCTGCTGGCGAGCGGCGGCCACACGATGTTGCTCGACGTCCAGGAGCGCGGCGGTTACCGGGTGCTCGGGACGACGCTGGACGACGCCGCCGGCGAGGCCTTCGACAAGGGAGCGCGGCTGCTCGGTCTCGGCTATCCCGGTGGCAAGGCGATCGACGAGCTCGCGCGGCACGGCGACCCGGGCGCGTACGATTCCCGGTCGCCCGGGTACCGGGCCTCGATTTCTCGTTCTCCGGTCTCAAGACCTCGCTGCTCTACCGGGTGCGCGACCTGCCGGCCGGTGAGCTCGAAGCCGCGCCGACCTGGCCGCCGCCTACCAGCCGGCCATCGACGGGCGCTCGTGCAGCGAATCGAGGCGGTGGGGGCCGAGCGGATCGCAGTCGTCGGCGGCGTCGCCGCCAACTCGGAGCTGCGGGCTGCTCTGCCGGATGCCGCGCTCGCGCCGTTGCCACTCTGCACCGACAACGCTGCGATGATCGCGTCCGCCGGTCGCTATACCGAGCCGAGCGTGTATCCGGACTACCTTTCGCTCGATGCGCGCGCCACGGCGTAGCGGAAGGCTCGTCCTCCTCGTTCTCGCGGCGCTCGTCGCCGCGATCGTCGCGACCGTGGGGGCGCGGAGCCGTGCGGCCGCGCCCGGCCAGGCCGGAACGGCGCAGTGGCTCGCCGACCAGGCGGCGCGACTGCGCCGTTCCGGCCTGGCCGGGCGCGGCCGCACGGCTCGGCGCCCCGACGGTCGCGACGATCGCGGCGACGAGGCCGCGAGAACGAGGAGGACGAGCCTTCCGCGACGCCGTGGCGCGCGCATCGAGCGAAAGAGTCCGGTACAAAACGCTCGGCTCGGATAGCCACCGGTGGACGTGATTATCGCGGCGTTGTCGGTGCAGAGCGGGAACGGCGCGAGCGCGGCATCCGGGAGAGCAGCCCGCAGCCCCGAGTTGGCGGTGATGCCGCCGACGACTGCGATCTGCTGGAGCCTACCGCCTCGATTCGCTGCACCAGCGCCCGTACGATGGCCCGCTGGTAGGGGGCGGCGAGGTCGGCCCCCCGGGTTCGAACTCGACCTGGCGGAGGTCGCGCACCCGGTAGAGCAGCGAGGTCTTGACCGGAGAACGAGAAATCGAGGCCGGGCACCCGGGCGACCGGGAAGTCGAGCGCCGCCGGGTCGCCGTGCCGCGCGACTCGTCGATCGCCGGGCCGCCGGGATAGCCGAGACCGAGGAGCCGCGCCCCTTGTCGAAGGCCTCGCCGGCGGCGTCGTCGAGCGTCGTCCCGAGCACCCGGTAACTGCCGTGCTCCTGCACGTCGATCAGCATCGTGTGGCCGCCGGACGCGAGCAGGCAGGCGAACGGCGGGTCGAGGTCGAGCGGCCGCAGGTAGAGCGACGCGACGTGCCCGTGAGGTGGTTGACGGCGACAGCGGCAGCCGCCGCGCCAGGCGAGCGCCTTCGCGGCCGAGACGCCGACGAGCAGCGCGCCCAGCAGGCCCGGGCCGTGCGTCACGGCGACCGCGTCGACGTCGTCGAGCGTCGTGCCTGCGCTGCCGAGCGCCTCGCGGATCGACCGGCGTAGCAGCTCGAGGTGGCGGCGGTGGCGACCTCCGGCACCACGCCGCCATAGCGCGCGTGCAGGTCGGCCTGCGACGCGACGACGTTCGACCGGATCTCGCCGTCGCCGGTGACGAGCGCCGCCGCGGTCTCGTCGCACGACGTCTCGATCCCGAGAACACGCAGTCAAAGTCGGTTGCGTACGCGCGTCGCGCCACATGATCAACGCGTCCTCCCGATTGTCCGCGTAGTACCCGCGCCGGACGCCGCGAGCCTCGAAGCCGAGCCGCGCGTACAGCTCGATCGCGCCCTCGTTCGAGACGCGCACCTCGAGCGTGTACCCGCGCCGCTCATCGTCGCGCGTCACGCTCGAACAGCCGCTCGAGCAGGTGGGGGGCGACCCACGCCGCTGGCGCTCGGGGTCGACGGTGACGTTCATCACGTGCCAGGCGTCGACGTACGCGAGTTGATCACGTAGCCGACGAGCTCGTCGCCCTCGAACGCCCCCAGGCAGATGACTCGGCTTCGCGAGCTCGGACACGAACATCGACCTCGACCACGGCGTGGGTACGCGCGCTGCTCGATCGGCTCGATCGCGTCCAGGTCGGACGCCTCGAGCACGCGGACGTCGATCGCAACGGCGGTCATACCGCCGGCCTCGCGTCGGGTTCGCGCACGTAGAGCGGCTCGACGAGCTCCGCCTCGCCGAACGTTCCCGCGCGCTCGGCGAGCAACAGCGGGTCGGGCAGGTGGCGCGGATCGCCGTCGGGCGGGATGCTCGCCCCGGCAGCCTCGAACAGGGCGCGATAGCGGATTGCTCCATCGCCCACAAGCACCCGGCCGTTGACGGCGAGCTCCTCGGGACGGCGCACCTCGGGGCCGGCCGTAAACACCTCGCCGCGCCGGGCGTCGAGGACGGCAACCACGCCGGCGTACCCATCCAGGGTCGACGCGCCGGCCACGGGCACGCCCAGCGCAAGCGACAGCGCGCGCGCCATGGCCAGCCCGATCCGGATGCTCGTGAAGCTCCCCGGCCCGCGACCGACGACGATCCGCTGATCGCCGCCGGATCGTCGATGAGCTCGTCGACGGCGGCGAGCAGGTCACCGGCCCGTGCCGCGCGTGCACGCTCCCCCGTGGACAGCCCGCACACAGCCCCGAACGACGTCGCGGTGTCAAAGACCAGGGTCGTCATCACTCTCGATCCGGATGCGGCGGTGAGATTCGTCGACGTGACTGAGGGTAACCGTGACGCGCGGTGGCGGGAGCCAGATGGTCCCGTGCTCCGGCCATTCGACGAAGGCGATCGACCCGTCGAAGTACGGCTCGAGATCGCCCCACTCCTCGGCGCTGAGCCCCGACAGGCGGTAGAGGTCGAGGTGCGCGACGGGAACCGGAGCGTCGTAGCGGTGGCCGATCGTGAACGTCGGGCTCGACACCGGCGACGAGACGCCGAGCGCCCGGGCCGCCCGCGGACGAGCGTGGTCTTCCCCGCGCCGAGCTCGCCCGAGACCGCCACGACGTCCCCGCGCGCAGACGTCCGGCGAGGCGCGCGCCGAGCGCTTCGGTCTGTGCGGCCGAGGAGGTGAGCGTCTCCATACGCTCACATGGTGTCAGTGTCGTGTTAGAACAGGCCGAGCTGTACGGTCGGTTCGGCTGCCGGCTGCACGGGTTCGGCGCGAACCTCGGCGACCTGGGTGTGCCCGAGCAGCTCGGGCAGCCGGCTGAAGTCCTCCTCCAGCACCTGCAGCATCCGGGGCGTGTAGAGCGCGGCAGCGGGATGAAAGATCGGGTAGAGCCGCACCGGCCGTCCGCCGAGCACGACGTCCTGGACGCGACCGTGCACCTGTGTGATCCCCGCCTGCTTGCCCGAGAGCAGCTTGGTCGCGAAGTTGCCGAGCGTCGCGACGAGCGCCGGCTGGATCAGCTCGATCTGCCGGAAGAGGTGACCCTCGCAGGCCTCGATCTCCTCGGGCAGCGGGTTGCGGTTCCCGGGCGGGCGGCATTTGATCACGTTGCACACGTAGACCTCCTCGCGGGAGATCCCGATGCCCTCCAGGAGCTTGGAGAGCAGCTTGCCGGCGGCGCCGACGAACGGGACGCCCTGCTTGTCCTCGTGGAACCCGGGCGCCTCGCCGACGAACATCAGCTCGGCGCTCGGCGACCCGGAGCCGAAGACGACCTGGGTGCGCGTCTCGGACAGCGGGCAGCGCACGCAGCCGGCGACTTCCGCCCCGTATTCGCTCAGCGACCGGTCAGTTACAGCTGCCACACGCCCCGCCACAACACCCTCCACCGAAGGAGGGCTGCCCGGCGGTGCCGTGAGCCGCAAACGACGTGCTGAACTGCTTGACCACCTTCGTCTTGCCGCAGTCGGGACAGGCCGGATCGGGATCCGACATACCGACGAGCTCCTCGAAATGGGCTTCACAGGTCATGCAGACGTAGTCGTAGATCGGCATCGCTCAAACCCTACCAAGCCGCATCTTCACGCCCGCGGCGGACGGTGCAGTACCCTTCCGGCGAAGCCCGGTATCCGACGGAAGGAACTGGAGCGTCATGTTCGACACGATCACCGTCATCGGCGCAGGCCGCGCCGGCTCGGCCATCGCCGCGCGCCTGCGCGAGCGCGGGCTGACGCTGGGCGAAGACGGCGAGCTGCGGCTCCTCTGCGTCCCCGACCGGGCGATCGGCGAGGTCGCCAGGTCGATCGAGCCGGGCCCCTGGATCGCGCACGTCTCGGGCGGAACGCCGCTGGCGGCGCTCGACCCGCACCAGCGGCGCTTCTCGGTGCACCCGCTCCAGACGCTGACCCTGGCCCGCGGCGCCGAGCAGCTCGACGGCGCGTGGGCCGCGGTGACGGCGGAGGCGCCCGAGGCGCACGAACGCGCGCTCTGGCTGGCCGAGACGCTCGGGCTCCGCCCGTTCGCGCTCGCCGACGGCAAGCGGGCGCTCTACCACGCAGGCGCGGCCGTCGCCTCGAACTTCCTCGTCACGCTGCACCGCGCGGCGGCGAGCCTGTTCGAGGAAGCCGGCGCGCCGCCAGAGGCGCTCGTGCCGCTGATGCGGCGCACGATCGAAAACGGCTTCGAGCTAACCGGACCGATCGCTCGCGGTGACAGCGAGACAGTCGCACGCCACCTCGAGGCACTGAAGGGAACCGAGCTCGAACCGCTGTACCTCGCGCTTGCGGAGGCCACGCGGCCATGATCGTCGCGCGCTCGATCGCCGAGCTCGACGTGCCGCGCCGCGGCGTCGTCGGGCTCGTGCCGACAATGGGCGCTCTGCACGCGGGCCACGAGGCGCTCTTCCGCGCAGCGCGTGCCGACTGCGACGTGCTGGTCGCGACGCTGTTCGTGAACCCGACCCAATTCACCGATCGCGCCGACCTGGCGGCCTACCCGCGCGACTTCGACACCGACGCCGCGCTCGCTGAGGCCGGCGGCGTCGACCTGCTCTTCGCCCCCACCGCCGACGAGCTGTATCCGCCGGGCTTCGCCACCTGGGTCGAGCCTGGCGGCGCCGCCGAGGGCCTGGAGGGCGCGCACCGGCCGGGTCACTTCCGCGGCGTCGCCACGGTCTGCCTGAAGCTGTTCAACCTCGTCCGGCCACAACTCGCGTGGTTCGGCCGCAAGGACGCGCAGCAGGTCGCGGTCCTGAAGCAGCTCGTGCGCGACCTGAACCTCGGCGTGGAGATCCGCGTCGTCGACACGGTCCGAGACGCCGACGGGCTCGCGCTCTCGTCGCGCAACGCCCGCCTCTCGCCCGCCGAGCGGGAGCAGGCGCTCGCAATCCCGCGGGCCTCGCAGACGCGAGACGCGGGCCGTGCGCGCGCGCTGCTCGCCGCGGCAGGTGTCGAGACCGACTACGTCGCCGTCGCCGACCTCGACGGGCCGACGCTGGCGATCGCCGCCCGCGTCGGCCGCACACGACTGATCGACAACATCCTCCTGGAAGGAGCGTCATGAGCACCCGCCCGCGCCCCCCGCACCCTCCACCCCGGCGGCGGGCAAGCTGCCACTCCCCGAACTGCTCGACATGAAGCGCGCGCGGCGACCGGATCGTGATGATCACCGCGTACGACGCGCCGGGCGCACGGATCGCCGACGAGGCCGGCGTCGAGCTGATCCTCGTCGGCGACACGGCCGCGATGGTGATGCTCGGGCACGACTCGACGATCCCGGTGACGCTCGACGAGATGATCTTCCTCACACGCGCGGTCACCCGCTCCGCACGGCGGCCGCTCGTGGTCGGCGATCTGCCGTTCGGCACCTACGAGGTCTCCGACGAGCAGGCCGTCGGCAGCGCGATCCGGATGCTCAAGGAGGGCGGCGCCGACGTCGTCAAGCTCGAAGGCGCCGGCCGCATGGTCTCGCGCGTCCGCGCGATCTCCGACTCGAACATCGGCGTGATCGGCCACATCGGCCTGACCCCGCAGTCGGCGACCAAGCTCGGTGGCTTCAAGGCGCAGGGCCGCACCGCGGAAGCGGCGAAGCGGCTCTACGACGACGCGCTCGCGCTCGAGCAGGCGGGCGCGTTCGCGATCGTGCTCGAAGCCGTTCCCGCGCCGGTCGCAGACGCGTGTCGCGACGCCCTCCACGTCCCGACGATCGGGATCGGCGCCGGCGCGGGCACGACGGGCAGGTGCTGGTGTGGCACGACCTGCTGGGCATGTAGCCGGCCGCACACCGCGGTTCGTCAAGCGCTATGCGGAGATCGCGGCGGAGATCGGCGACGCCGTCGCGCAGTACACGTCCGACGTGCGCAGCGGGGCGTTCCCCGAGGAGAAGCACACGTACGGGATCTCGGCCGAGGAGCTCGCCGAGTTCGAGGCGGCGCTCAGAAAGCCCTGAACGCGAGCCAGAGGACGCACGCGGCACGACGCCTCCGATCAAGCAGCGCGCCGACGCGAGCGTGACCACGACCAACCGTGACCGCGCGCACGCCGATGACGAGCAGCGCGACTGCCCAGGCGAGGAAGGCAAGCCGAGAGCACGGCGAAGACATGCGCGCCGGCGCCGCAGTCGCGCCGCCGCGCGCGAAAGACGTCCTCGCCGTAGAGCGCGAGCTTCACCGGCCAGACGACGAGTGAGAGCGCAACCGGCACCGCGGCGAAGCAAGCAGCTGGCGTGAGCGGCGATACGTTCCCTGCGAGCCGAGCGCGCGCACGCCGGGTGGAGCAGCGCACCGAACGCGAAGTATCCGCGCGCGCCGTTGATGCCGCCGGCGGTGAACGCCCACACCGCGGTGACGAGCCCGTCGTACGTCGGAGTCGTCGATCAGGTGCGCGGCGGTGGCCGTCGAGAGCGCACCGGCGATCCCCGCGAGCATCACGATCAGCAGGACGGCTCGGAACGATCGCGAGCGACTCGGGGCTCTCGTCGCGCAGCGCGACGAAGACGGGCCGCGGCCGCTGCAGCACGAGCAGGGTTCGCAGCCACCAGTCGCGCATCAGCGCGCCGTTTCGGATGTCCGTGGATTTCCGGCGCTGGCTAGGTGCATGATCTGCGCCGTCTGCGGCAGGGGCATTGGATCTTTCGGAACGGTGCACGAGATCGAGGTGGTGACGACGCGGCGTCGTGCCGTCGGGGCCGGTCTGTCGGTGCCGGTCCGGTGCGCGAGCGGCGCCATTCCCGTCGACGAACGCATGATGGCGGTTGACGAACGCCGCGATCATCCCGGCGACGAACACGGCCGCGCAGATCGCGCCGATCGCGAGCAGCGTGTTCCGCGTTCGCGCAGTGATCTTCACGCGGCGACGCGCGGCTCTTCGACGCGCCGGGCTGCCGAGCAGAGAACGCAGGAACTGCCCGGTGTACGAGCCCTCGACCTGCGCGACCTCTTCGGGCGTGCCGGCCGCGACGATCTCTCCCCCCGCCTCGCCGCCTTCCGGGCCGAGGTCGATGAGGTAGTCGGCTTGCTTGATCACGTCGAGATTGTGCTCGATCACCAGCATCGTGTTGCCGGCGTCGACCAGCCGCTGCAAGGTCTCGAGCAGCTTCTCGATGTCGGCGAAGTGCAAGCCGGTAGTCGGCTCGTCGAGGATGTAGAGCGTGCGGCCGGTCGACACCTTGCACAGCTCCGATGCGAGCTTCACGCGTTGCGCCTCGCCACCCGAGAGTGTGGTCGCCGGCTGGCCGAGCGTCATGTAGTCGAGCCCCACGTCGTGCAGCGTCTGCAGCCGGCGGCGGATCTTCGGGATCTTGATGAAGAACGCCAGCGCTTCCTCGACCGACATCTCGAGGATGTCGGCGATCGTCTTGCCCTTGAAGCGCACCTCGAGCGTCTCGTGGTTGTAGCGCTTGCCCTTGCACGTTTCGCACGGGACGTAGACATCGGGCAGGAAGTGCATCTCGATCTTGATCTGGCCATCGCCCTTGCATGCCTCGCAACGCCCACCCTTCACGTTGAAGGAGAAGCGTCCCGGCTTGTAGCCGCGCACCTTCGCATCGGGCGTGAGCGAGTAGAGCTCGCGGATGTGCGTGAAGAGGTCGGTGTAGGTGGCCGGATTCGAGCGCGGCGTGCGCCCGATCGGGCGCTGGTCGATCTCGATCACCTTGTCGAACGCGTCGATCCCCTCGACACCTGCGTGCTTGCCCGGCCGCATGCGCAGCTTCGAGAGCGAGTTCGCGAGCGCCTTGTAGACGATCTCGTTCACGAGCGTCGACTTGCCCGAGCCCGAGACACCGGTGATCGCGACGAACTTGCCGATCGGAAAGTCGACGTCGATCTCCTTCAGGTTGTTCTCGGCCGCGCCGAGTACCGTGAACCAGCCGTTGTCGTCGAGACTCGTCGCTCGGGCACCGGGATTCCGCGGGTGCCCGACAGGTACTGACCGGTGATCGACTTCTTGTTGCGCATCACCTTGGCCGCCGTCCCCTCGGCGACGACGTGGCCGCCGTGCTCGCCCGCGCCGGGGCCCATGTCGACGAGCCAGTCCGAGCTGCGCATCATCTGCTCGTCGTGCTCGACCACGACGACCGTGTTGCCGAGGTCGCGCAGCCGCTCGAGCGTGCCGATCAGCTTGTCGTTGTCGCGCTGGTGCAGCCCGATCGACGGCTCGTCGAGGATGTAGAGCACGCCGACGAGCTGGGAGCCGATCTGCGTCGCGAGCCGCAGCCGCTGCGCCTCGCCGCCGGAGAGAGTGGCGGAGGCGCGGTCGAGGTTGAGGTACCCGACCCCGACGTCGTCGAGAAAGGTGAGCCGCTCGCGGATCTCCTTGACGATCCGCTCGCCAATCAGCTCCTCGGTCTCGGTGAGGTCGAGATCGTCGAGGAACTCGAGCGCCCGCCCGATCGAGAGCTTGCGTGAAATCGTGGATGTTGCGGTCGCCGACGGTGACCGCGAGCACCTCGGGCTTCAGCCGCGCGCCCTTGCAGACCGGGCAGGGCCGGAACGACATGTACTCCTCGATCCGCTCGCGCTGCGAGCTGGAGTCAGTCTCGCGGTAGCGCCGTTCGAGCGACGCGGTGATCCCCTCGAAGTCGACCATGTACGAGCGCCGGCGGCCCATGCGATTCCGGTACTGGACATAGACCTTGTCGCCACCCGTGCCGTAGAGGAAGAAGTCCTGCTGCTCGCGAGGTCAACTCCTGCCACGGCACGTCGGTGGGGATCTCGTAGCGATCCGCGATCGCCTGGATCACCGACTCGTAGAAGCCGGAGCCGCCGACCGCCCACGGAACGAGTGCGCCGTCGTCGATCGACAACGACGGATCCGGGACGAGCAGGTCGGGATCGATCTCCTGCTGCGCGCCCAGGCCGGTGCAGCGCGGGCAGGCGCCGTGCGGCGAGTTGAACGAGAAGATGCGCGGCTGCAACTCGGGCAGCGAGACGCCGTGCTCGGGGCACGCGAAGTTCTGCGAGTACGTCTCGCTCTCGCCGGTGTCGACCCGGTCGATCACGACCAGGCCCTCGGCGAGCGCGACCGCCGTCTCGACGGACTGGGTCAGGCGCGTGCGCAGGTCGTCCTTCATCACGAGCCGGTCGACGACCACCTCGATCGTGTGCTTGAACTTCTTGTCGAGCGCCGGCGGCTCGTCGAGCGAGTACTGCTCGCCGTCGACCTTGACGCGCGAGAAGCCGTCGTTTCGCAGCTCCTCGAAGAGCGCGCCGTACTCGCCTTTGCGGTCGCGCACGACCGGCGCGTTGACCGTGAAGCGCGTCCCGTCGGGCAGCGCCAGCATCTGCTCGACGATCGAGTCGATCGACTGGCCGGAGATCGGCCGGCCGCAGACCGGGCAATGCGGATGCCCGACCCGCGCGTAGAGGAGCCGCAGGTAGTCGTAGATCTCGGTCACCGTCCCCACGGTCGAGCGCGGGTTTCGCGAGGTCGTCTTCTGGTCGATCGAGATCGCGGGACTGAGCCCGTCGATCGAGTCGACGTCGGGCTTCTCCATCATCTGCAGGAACTGGCGCGCATAGGCCGAGAGCGACTCGACGTAGCGGCGCTGCCCCTCGGCGTAGATCGTGTCGAACGCCAGACTCGACTTGCCGGAGCCCGAGAGCCCGGTGATGCAGATGAGTGCGTTCCGCGGGAGCCGGACGGTGATGTCCTTGAGGTTGTGCTCGCGGGCCCCGTGGACGATCAGCTCGTCGGCAGCCATTTGAGCCCAAGTGTACCGAGCGAACACCTGTTCGCATAGGGCAGCAGGCATAAATTCTGGCGCGATTGGGATGATCCGCACATGAACGCCGCAACAGCTCGCCGGGCCGCGATCGCGACCCTTGTCTCGGGCGGGATCGTCGTCGCGGCGCTCGCCCTCTGGAAGCTCCGGCTGGTTGTGGCGCTGCTCTTCTCGGCCGCGATCATCGCCGCGGCGATCAGGCCGGGCGTCGAGTGGCTGGCGGCACGGCATGTGCCGCGACTGGTCGGGCTCTTGTTGCACTACCTCCTGCTCGTCGCGCTGATCGCGGGCGCGATCTGGATCGCGGCGCCGCGCGCACTCGACCAGGTGAACAACGCGCTCAGCCCGAGCGGAAAGGCGGCGCTCGCCCGGCAGGCGCAGAACTCGACGGGCGTCAAGCACGACGTGCTCACGGCGCTGCAAAAACGGCTGAAGCACCTGCCCGCCCGTTCGAAGCTGCTAAGCCCGCCGAGCAGGCCGGCGTGAAGGCGTTCGAGATCATGATCGGGGTCTTCTTCACGTTCGCAGCAGCCGCATACTGGATCTTCGAGCGCGACAGGGCGGTCGACGTGGTGTGCTCGTTGCTGCCCCGGCCAGGCGCAAGCTCGTGCGCGACACGTGGACGCTGATCGACCTGCGCCTCGGTGCGTTCGTGCGCGGGCAGGTGCTGCTGATCGTCGCCGTCGGGATCACGCTGTCGCTGCTCTTCTGGGCGATCGGCGAGCCATACTGGATCCTCGTCGGCATGTTTGCGGGCCTCGTCGAGGTCGTCCCCGTGATCGGCCCGCTCGCCGCCGGCGCGCTCGCGATCGCCGTCGGGTTCACGAGCTCGATCCACGTCGGCGTGCTTGCCGCAGCTTGCGTCCTGGCGGTGCGCCTGTGCGAGGACTATCTCGTCATGCCGAAGGTGCTCGGTGACGCAGTCGGGCTCTCACCGCTGCTCGTGCTCGTGTCGGTCACGACCGTGGGAATCCTGTTCAGCAGCTGGGCGGTGCTCTTCGCAGTCCCGATCGCAGCGGTCACGGTGACGCTGTTCGACGTCATCCTGCGTGACGTCGACCCGGCCGAGGAAGAGGTGCCGACGGTGCTCTTCTCGACGGACGACGCCGCGGGATAGTGCGCGCGTAGGCAACGATTGGCCGGTGTCCGAG
Organism: uncultured Actinomycetes bacterium; assembly: GCA_963785895.1. Lineage (GTDB taxonomy): Bacteria > Actinomycetota > Thermoleophilia > Gaiellales > Gaiellaceae > PALSA-600. The sequence goes on from CAWAXB010000013.1 coordinate 13,682, forward strand.
ACCGCAATCGTGGCCGAGGCGCCCTGGGGCCGAGCCTGTTAGCGGTGCCGCTGAGGGCGCGGCAGGGATGCCGGCGCACGTCATGCTTCTCTATCCGTTCACCGATTCGGCCCGAGGGATGGCGCCTTCTCTCCCCTTTCTCGCTCCACGATCCGACAGGTCAGGGCTGAGGGAGGCCGTACGAACCGGCTTGACCGATGATTTCCGATGCGCTGGGCGGTCCACGGAGCTGGAGGGAAATACCGTCACCGGGTGTCTGACACCCTCTTCGGATGCCATGGACAGGCGGAATGGTGTCTGACACAACTCCGGTGTCAGGAGGTCGTCTCAAAATGACGTTCGTTGATGGGGTGCGATCGGCGAGTGCGAGGCAAGGACGCAGGAAGGGTCAAGAGCGGTGGCTCTTGGCCCTTTCGAGGACGCAGCGTCGCGCCGCTGAGCGCGGCCCAGCGACACAACCTTCATTCTGAGACGACCTCCAGACACCGGAAGCGCCTATTTCACGGGCCACGGGTCGCCAGACCGGCGCGGACAACATGAGAGAGGATCGATGAGCAAGCTGAAGCTGAACATCACGATGTCGATCGACGGCTTCGTCGCCGGCCCGGACCAGTCGCCGGAGCATCCGCTCGGGGTCGGCGGTGAGGAGCTCCACGGCTGGCTGGTCCCGCTCAAGGCGTTCCGCGAGAGCCACGGCGAGGAAGGCGGCGAGGTCAACGCGAGCACGCCGTTCGCCGAGGACATCCTCGGCGGCGCCGGCGCGACCATCATGGGCCGGAACATGTTCGGCGGCGGCCCGGGACCGTGGGACGAGTCGTGGAAGGGCTGGTGGGGAGACGATCCGCCCTTCCACCATCCCGTCTTCGTCCTCACGAGCCATCCGCGCGAGCCGCTGGAGATGCAGGGCGGAACGACGTTCCAGTTCGTCACGGACGGGATCGAGTCGGCGCTCGAACAGGCGCGGGCAGCAGCCGGAGAGAAGGAGGTGTCTCTCGGGGGCGGGGCGTCCGTCGCGCAGCAATACCTCGCAGCGGGTCTGCTCGACGAGATCGTCGTCTCGGTCGTCCCGATCCTGCTCGGAGGCGGCGCTCGGCTGTTCGAAAACGTGGGAGACGTGAAGCTCGAGCAGGTCGAGTCGGTCGAGGCGCCCGGGGTGACTCACATCAGATACGCCCGGGCATAGCTCGTGCTTTCCAGAATGACGCCATAGGATTGCGCCGTGCCGTTCACGCTCAGCAACATCAAGGCGGATCTGGAGGACATCGGCCCCAGGTTCGACGGCGCGCCTGACCTGGAGTTCCGCGCGGCGACCAAGGCGCTCGAGCTCGAGAAATCCGCCCTGAGCTACCAGCGCGTCCCGCCCGGCTATCGCTTTCCCTACGGCCACACGCACATGACTCAAGAGGAGGTGTACGTCGTCCTGCATGGGAGCGGGCGGATGAAGGTTGACGACGAGATCGTCGAGCTCAAAGAATGGGACGCGGTGCGCGTCCCGCCCGGCGCGTGGCGAGGCTACGAAGCCGGGCCAGAGGGCCTCGAGATCCTCGTCATCGGCGCGCCCAACCTCGGCGAGGATCCGCGCGAAGACGTCGATGGCCAACGCGGCTGGTGGGCTGACCGTCCTGACGTTTGACCGTCCAGCGCTTGACAGACCCCGCTCGCCTGAGCGCGTTTTGTGCGTCAGCCGATTTGCTCGGCCAGCCCGAAGGAATGACGCCAGACGCTAGGCGGCGTCGAACGAGAGAATCACATCGTCGGGAATGTGCGGCTTGTTCGGCACTGGCTGCAGGCGCTCCGCGACATTGGCGCCGACCTCCGATGCCAGACGGCGCCAGAACCTAGCCGCCGTCGGGTTCTCGTTCTGGAAGCCGATCTCCCATCGCCCTGGATGTCGGCGAATCGTTGCTTCGGCTGCTTCTCGACCGATGCCTGCGCGGCGCTGAGAGCGAACGACGAAAAACTGATCGAATCGACGCGTGTCCTCCGTGAGGCCATAGACGAAGGCAAACCCAACCGGCCCGGTCGGTCCATAGAGCACGTATGCGACGCGGTCCGGATCCGGAGCAAGGTACGGCTCGAGATGGCGTCGCTTGAATGACCCGTGTCCGTCCGGATGTGAGTCGCGGAATTCAGACAGATCATGGAGAAAGAACTGCCAGAAGCGCTCGATGATCTCGTGCTGTTCGTCGGTGAGTTCACGCAGCTCGATCATGGTTTGATCGTAGGCAGCTGGGGTGCGCGAGCGTTCGGAAAGACACCCTGACCAGCTGGAGGCACCGCGGGACGGACGGCGAACGGTGCTCGAGGATAGACCGGCGAGTACTGATCGCAGGCTCGCTCGTTCGTCGCGTGTTCGCTTGGGAAGACGACGTCACAGGGAGTTCGGCGCGAGAGCGCTGCTGATCGACCTGCGACTGCGAACGCTGGGCACCGCTCCCCGTATGGAGCAAGACCGCCGTGTACATCCTGGGCTACTGCCGGAAGTCTCGGCTCCATCCAACTCGCCTGCCGGGACCGCCTTCCTTTCATGGCGCAGCCGCCGCCGCACTGGGAGACAACAGTGTGCACTGGTCGGAGCTGCAGGATGCGAAGGCCTGACCTGGGCCGATCTGAATCTCGTCGACGCCGGGTAACGGCGTCAGGCGATCGGCCTGGTCTCACATCTCGATCTATGCAGGAAACCTCGCCTCCGCTTCGGATTCCGTTACCCAGACGCAGGGCAAGCGAGATCCGCCCACCTCGACGGGCTCTTTGCCAGGCATCTCCGAGACGCGGGCGGTCGACCCGAACTTGGGTGGAGAGGAACGTCGTCCAGCCCGCGTCGCGGGCGAAGCGCGTAACAGCAACGGCGATCATGGGATGCTTCACTGCATCGATTGGACGCTATAGGCACTCCACGGAGGGGAGAACGGCGGGTGCGCCACCGTGCTTACGCCAGAACGGCGGCCCAGATGAAGCTAGGCCTTGCGCCAGCGGCCGAAGATCAGGCCGCCGAGGGTGAGGCCCAGGCCGAACGTGCCGACGGCGAAGCCGCCGATCGCGATGCCCTTGCGCCAGGCCGACAGGCGCTGCCAGCGGCCGAGCGCCTCGTGCTCCTCCGCGGTCAAGGCTTCGCCGCGACGCTGCTTGCGCAGCGCGCCTCCGGCACGAAGGCCAAGGTAGAGATCGTCGAAGATCTCCGTCGACTGCTCGTCGGCCATCTCCGCCACTGTATAGCCTCCTTCGCTGGTGGTTACACGCATCCTGCACGTCTCCGACCTTCATTTCGGGGCTCGGGACGACCCGATCCTCGAGCAGGCGCTGTCCCGGCTCGCCGGCCGGGTCGACCCGGAGCTCGTGATCGCGAGCGGAGATCTGACCCACCGGGGCCGGCGCGACCAGCACGCGCGCGCGGCTTCCTTCCTCCGTTCGCTCGAGCGCCCGGTACTCGCAGTGCCCGGAAATCACGACATCCCCTACACGTTTCCGGCGCGCTTCACCTCGCCCTGGCACGAGTTCGAGCGCGAGTGGCAAACGGCGGAGCCGACGTATGCCGGCGCCGCTGCGCACGTCGTCGGGATCAATTCGGTGCGGCCGTGGCGGCACCAGTCGGGTGGCGTCAGCGACGAACAGCTCGAGCGTGCGACGGCGAGGCTGCAGCAGGGCGCGCCCGGCGCTCTCCGGGTGGCTGTGCTGCACCACCAGATGATCGGCGCACCGTGGCGGACCCGGAAGAAGCCGGTGGCGCGCCGCAACCACGTGCTGGGGCAGCTGGTCGACTCGGGCGCGGAGCTGATCGTCGGCGGCCACATCCACCAGGGGACGGTCGCCGAACGGCACGAGTTCGAGGTGATCAGCGGCGACGCGCGCGGAGTCGTGATCTCGATCGCTCCTGGGCTCGGGCAGCCGCGGCCGCGGCGCCGCGGCGAGGCGCGCGGCTGTGTGGTCTATCGCACGCAGGAGCGCACGCTCACCGTCGAGACATACATCTGGCGTGACGGCGACTGGGGGCTCACGGCCGAGCGAACGTTCGCACGCGGCCGTGAGCCCCTAGGCGAATCGCCGTAAACGACCGTCTCAGACCGTGCGCGGCGAGCGACTCGCCATCGTCCGGCCGTAGATCGCGGTCAGGACGACCGCGATGATGACACCGATCACAAACGCCCAGAAGCCGTTCGCGATGATGCCGCCGACGATGAGTGAGACGATGCCGAGCAGGATCGTCACGATCCAGCCCATCGGATCGGGACCGGGGTGGAAGAACCGCCCCAGCGCCCCGACGATGGCGCCAACGATGATCAACCAGATCCATCCCATGTGCACGATCTAACCGTCCCTGCCGGACGGCAAACTCAGGACTTGCTTGTCTGCTGTCCGTCGAGCGGCTCGTCGAGCGTGGCCCGCTTTGCGGCAAGCTCGTCGTCGTCGAGCACACCCGCGCGGTGCAACTCGTTCAGCATCGCCTCGAGCCGCGCATGCTCGAGCTTCTTCGTGTCCGGCCGCAAGGTGTGCGGGTCGAACCCGAAGGGGCGCAACGCATCCGGGTCGAGGCCGAGCTTCTGCAGCCGGTCGCGTTGCTGCTCGACACCCAGCCCGCTCTTCGGGAAGACGAGGGCGCCCGGGCCGAAGACCGGCCGGTGCTGCACGAACCTCCGGTACGAGGCGACGAGGGCGATCGCGACGCCGAACGAGAGGAACGAGATGACGTAGCCGTTGCCGTTCGACAGCGTGTCGCCGGCGACGGCGCCGACGATCGAGCCGGCGAGCCCGATCGACACGGTCAACCACACGGGCATCGGGTCGGGGCCGGGAATCGCCAGCCGCGCCAGCGCTCCCGTGATGAAGCCCGAGAACAGGATTGCGAGGACGAAGCCGAGGCTCACGCCGTCACGTTACCGCCCCCGGGCTCGATCAGCCCGGACTCGTAAGCGAGAACAACGGCCTGGACGCGGTCACGCAGCTCAAGCTTGGCAAGCACGCTCGCGACATGCGTCTTCACGGTCGCAGGGCTGACGATCAACTGCTCGGCGATCTCGGCATTCGAAAGCCCCCGCGCGACGAGACGGAGCACGTCGAGCTCACGCACGCTGAGCACGGAAAGCGCGACGGGAACCCCGCCCGGCGGCGGCGACCGGACGAAACGTTCGACGAGACGGCGTGTCACAGCCGGCGCGAGGAGCGCATCGCCGCGCGCAACGGTTCGCACGCCGCCGATCAACTCCTCGCGCGGGACGTCCTTGAGGAGAAAGCCACTCGCACCGGCGCTCATCGCGTCGTAGACGTACTCGTCGAGGTCGAAGGTCGTGAGGATCAGGACGCGAGCCGCGGGCGCAGCGAGTGCGATCCGTCGTGTCGCCTCGATCCCGTCCATGATCGGCATGCGCACATCCATCAGCAGGACTTCTGGCGCGAGCCTGCGTGCGAGTTCGAGAGCCTGAGCGCCGTTTTCCGCCTCGCCGACGATCTCGAAGTCGTCCTGCGTCTCCAGGATCGCGCGAAACCCGGCACGAACGAGTTTCTGGTCGTCGGCGATTGCGATTGTGGTCACAACGGCAGTCTCGCGTGCACCCGGAACCCACCACCGTCGGCGGAGCCGGCCGAGATCTCGCCGCCGAACATCGCAACGCGCTCGCGCATCCCAACCAAACCATGGCCTTCGTTCGGCCCCGCCGACCCGCACCCGTCATCGCGCACGTCGAGCTCGATCGCAGCCGGAGTCCGCCGCACCCGTATGTACACGTTCGATGCATTTGCATGCTTGACGACATTCGTCAGCGCCTCCTGCACGAGTCGGTAGGCCGCGAGCTCGAGGCCCGCGGGGAGACCGTTGCCGGCACCGGACGCGATCTCGAAGTCCACTTCGAGGCCCGCGTCGCGAAGCTGGTCGACGAGCCTGTCGAGCCCCGACAGGGTCGGCTGGGGCGTGAGCAACGATCGCCCGTCACCGCGCAGGAGCCCGACCATGCGACGCATCTCGACGAGTGCAGCCCGGCCTGTCGACTCGATGGTGCGAAACGCCTCGCGCGCCCGGACCGGCGAGTCGTCGAGTAGAGAATCGCCGGCCGCCGACTGCACGACGATGAGGCTAACCGCATGCGCGACGACATCGTGAAGCTCCCGCGCAATCCGCGCGCGCTCGAGCTCGACCACTGTGCGCTCGCGTTCTTCGCGCTCGTGCTCCAATGCGAGCGCGAGCTCCGCAAGCTCCCGCCTCTGGTCGGCGAGGCGCCGAACCACCCGGCCGACGGCCCAGGGAAGCACCGTGAAGATCGGCGCGGTGAAGATCTTGTCGTAGCCGCCGTTCGTGTCGTCGAGGAGCGAAAGCAGCCACGAGCCTCCGAGCATCGCCGCTCCCCCGACGAGCGCCGGGCCGAGCCGCAGGTTTGCCGCGGGCGAATACGCCCCGAGCATCACGATCGGGATCACCCAGATCGAGGTTGGCGAGACGGCAAGTATCGACTGCAGCGCGAGTCCGGCCGCGATCAGGAACGGCGCCCCCAGCGGCCGCGAGCGGCGGAGCGCCAGCGGCAGCGCGATCAGCGCCGCAGCGGGGACGGTTACCCACCGCGAGCCGTCCTCCGCGCCACTCAGCGCGCTCGTCTCGGCGATCCCGAAGAAGACGAGACCGAGTAACGGATCCTGGACACGGCGGCCCCAATTCACGGCCCGAACGTAGCGCGAGCGCAGGTGGAACGCTTCATCCTCGCGGGCGATCGCAACCGTCCGCACGGGCGAGGCAGACCGGCCCTCTCGTTCCTAACGTCCGAGCGCACATCGACCAGGAGGAGACACATGCACCGCATCGCATTGGCACTCGCCGTTTCGGTAGCGCTCGCAGGGATTGCCGCGTACGCCGCGCACGCCCGCGACACGGCCACGATCACAGTGACCGTCGTCGCGCACAGCCGGGGCACCGCCATGCACCTCGCCCACCCGAAGCACCCGTCGCTCGGCGACGGCTTCGTCGAACGAGGCGTGCTGACGACGCCGCAGGGCCGCGCGTCGGGAACCTTCGGCGGCCAGGGCACGCTGCTCTCCGTCGACGGCAACGGCAGTGAGCTCTCCTTCTTCGGTTTCGCGCTCCCGGGCGGCGCGATCACGGCCGCCGGCGAGCACCCCTCGGTGGACCGCTACTCGATGCCGATCGTCGGCGGCACAGGCGCCTACGCGGGAGCGCGTGGAACCGCGTCGTTCGCACCGGCTCCGGATCACGCCGTTCGCGTGACGTTCAGCTTGCTGCAGTAGGCGCTGCGGCGAACACCAGCAACTCGCGGCGGAGCTCCTTGATCTCGTCTCGGAGCTTCGCCGCGTACTCGAACCGCAGCTCCTCGGCGGCGGTGAACATCTCTTCCTCGAGCGTGATTGCGAGCTTCTCGAGCTCCTCACGGCTCATCCCCTCGACCTTGTCGCCGCGGCGCCGGCGCGAGGTGGGCACGTGCGGCTGCTCGAGCGTCAGGAACTCGGCGATGTCGGAGACGCCCTTCACGATCGAGAGGGGCTTGGTGCCGTGCTCCTCGTTGTACGCAAGCTGCGTGGCGCGGCGGCGATCCGTCTCCTCGAGCGCGCCTTTGATCGCCTCCGTCATCTTGTCGGCGTACATCAAGACGCGCCCGTTGACGTGGCGCGCAGCGCGGCCGATCGTCTGCACCAGCGCCGTCCGGCCGCGCAGGAAGCCCTCCTTGTCTGCATCGAGGATCGCCACCAGCGACACCTCGGGCAGATCGAGTCCTTCGCGCAGGAGGTTGACCCCGACGAGTACGTCGTAGTCGCCGAGGCGCAATTCACGGATGATCTGGATGCGCTCGAGCGTGTCGATCTCCGAGTGCAGGTAGCGCGCCTTCACGCCGGCCTCGAGCAGGTAGTCGGTGAGGTCCTCGGACATCTTCTTGGTGAGCGTCGTCACGAGCACGCGCTCCCCCACCTCCTCGCGCCGGCGGATCTCGTTCAGGAGGTCGTCGATCTGGTTCTTCGTCGGGCGCAGCTCGACCTCGGGGTCGACGAGGTACGTCGGCCGGATCAGCTGCTCGGCGACGCGTGACGACTGCTTCAGCTCCCAGGCGCCGGGCGTGGCCGACACGAACACGATCTGCGGCGCCTTCGCGAGGAACTCGTCGAAGCGCAGCGGCCGGTTGTCGAGCGCCGACGGGAGCCGGAACCCGTAGTCGACCAGGGTCTGCTTGCGCGAGCGGTCGCCCTCGTACATGCCGCCGATCTGAGGGACTGTCTGGTGCGACTCGTCGATGAAGATCGCGAAGTCTTCGGGGAAGTAGTCGAGCAGCGTGAACGGATGCGTTCCCGGCGCCCGTCCCTCCATGATCCGCGAGTAGTTCTCGATCCCGTTGCAGAAGCCGAGCTCCTGCAGCATCTCGAGGTCGTACTCGGTGCGCTGGCGGATGCGGTGCGCTTCGAGCATCCGGCCCTCGCTCTCGAACCTCTTCGTCTGGGCGTCGAGCTCGGCGCGAATGTCGGAGACCGCGCGCTCGACGGTCGGCTGCGAGGTGACGTACTCGGTGGCCGGCCAGATCGAGAGGTTCTCGAGCCGGGCGTACACCTCGCCGGTGAGCGGGTCGAAGTGCGAGATCTGCTCGACCTCGTCGCCGAAGAACGAGATTCGATACGCGGTCTCGGAGTTCGCAGGCTGCACCTCGAGGATGTCGCCCTTGACCCGGAAGCGGCCGCGGCCAAGCACCGTGTCGTTGCGGACGTACTGCGACTCGATCAGCTTGCGCAGCACGAGGTCGCGATCTTGCTCCGCGCCCACTTCGAGATAGAGCATCCGCTCGCGCCATTCCTCCGGCGACCCGAGCCCGTAGATGCACGAGACCGACGCGACGACGATCACGTCGCGCCGCGTGAACAGCGAGGACGTGGCCGAGAGGCGGAGCCGTGAGATGTCGTCGTTGCGCGAGGAGTCCTTCTCGATGTAGAGATCGGCCTGGGGCACGTATGCCTCGGGCTGGTAGTAGTCGTAGTACGAGACGAAGTACTCGACGGCGTTGTCGGGGAAGAACTCCCGGAACTCGTTGCAAAGCTGAGCCGCCAGCGTCTTGTTGTGCGCGATCACGAGCGCCGGCTTCTGCACCTGCTCGATGATCCAGGCCATCGTGGCGGTCTTCCCCGTGCCGGTCGCGCCGAGCAGGGTCTGGTAGCGGTCGCCCGCCCGCAGCCCACCCGCGAGCGCCTCGATCGCGGCCGGCTGATCGCCCGTCGGGACGTAACTGGACGATGTCTTGAGCGGCGGCACGAAGGCGACAGGGTAACCCGCCGGTTAGGGCAAAACGCCCGACGGCTAATCGAAATGGTGTCTGACACAACGTTCAGACACCTGGCGCGCGAGTTAGTCGCCCCAGTCGAAGTCGCGCGACTTCGACCAGAGGCTTTCGTCGGAGCGCTCGTCCGGCTCGACGGCCGGGTGCGCTTCCGTGGGCTGATCGACGAGCGCAGACTCCTGGGTCGCGTCGGCCGGCTGCTCGCCAAACGCGTCGCTGGTCGGCCAGTCGAGCGAGGTCTCCTCCGCCTCGATTCCCTGGACGCCGTCCATCGTGTCCTCGATCCGCGCCTGCTCTTCGGTCTTGAAGAGCGGATGGTTCTCGAACGGGTCGTCGTGCATGTACTTGCTCGAGCGGCATCTCGCGCTCAAGCGCCGAGTTCCGTCGCTTCAACTCCAAATGGTCCTGGATGACCTGCGCAAACATCGACGAGGTGTCGACGGCCATAGAATCCTCCCGCTCCGACGCCATTGCTCTCCCGGCGGACCAGTTTAGACCATCTCGGCTCAGCCGGGCCTCGCCCCGGGGGCCTCGACCCGGTTCCTTCCTGCTCTTTTTGCCTGGTAAAGAGCCGAATCCGCCGCCGCAATCAGTTCGTCGAACTCGGCGGTCTGGGCCGATGACGCAACCCCGAAACTCGCCGTCACCGGCAGCGGCTCGCCGTCGGGCGCCCGCAGCTGGGCAGCCTCGAAGGCGGCGCGGGCGCGCTCCGCGAGTTGCGCGCCGCCGTCCGCGTCAGTGCCGGTGAGGATGAGCGCGAACTCTTCGCCGCCCCACCTGCCGGCCACGTCGCTCTCGCGGGCGGTGCGCTCGAGCACGCGCGCGAACGTCTGCAACACCTCGTCGCCGGCGGGGTGCCCGTAACGGTCGTTGACCTGCTTGAAGTTGTCGAGGTCGGCGAGCACGAGCGTCAGGTCGCCGCCGAACCGGGCGACACGGGCAAGCTCGGCATGCAGCGCTTCCTCGAGACGGCGGCGGTTGGCCAGCTTGGTGAGGCTGTCGACACGTGCCTGCTCTTCGACGAGCCGGTGCAGGCGGGCGTTCTCGAGCGCCACAACAGCCTGGGCGATCAGCGCTGCGGCCGTTTCGAGCTGCCGCGGCTCGAGCCCCTCGCCCACCAGCTCGAGCGAGCCGAAATCGGCCGTCCCGGCGCGCAGCGGGAACGTGACCCGCACGCCGGGCAGCTCGGGGTCGCCCGTCCGGACGACCTCGCCGCCCGCGTCGCGAACGATCCCGCCGGCGGCGCCCGTCGCCTCGACGACCGACTCGATCACGACACGCAGAAGCTGCTCGGGCTCGTGGGTCGCGACGAGCGCCTCGCCGAAGCGCGCGATTGCCTCACGGACCCGGCTCCGCTCTGTTTGCAGCTCGGCAAGCCGCTGTTCGAGCTGCGCCGCCATCTCGTTGAAAGCGCGACCGAGCTGGGCGAACTCGTCCTGTCCGCCAACCTCCACCCGTTCGTCGAAGCGGCCGCCCGCGATCGCGCGCGCCGCGTCGGCAAGGCGTCGCAGCGTTCCGACGACAGCCTGTCCGAGGAGGTAGGCGACGAGAGCGAAGAACGCGAGCGACGCGAGCAGGGCGATCAGGACCCGGCTCTCGGAGCTGCGCGCCGCCGCGTCGATCTCGTGCTGTGGCGACAACGCCGCGAGCGCGAGGCCGCGTGGCGCGGAGACCGGCTCGGTCATCAGCCCGCGGAACTCCGCATTCGCGACCCTGGCCCGCTGCGGCTTGCCCGGCTGAAGCGTGACGGGCGACCCGCGATCGGGTCCCGCGACGATCCGGCCCGAGGCGACCGCGACCAACCGGTCGCCCGGCGCCAGGCCGGAACCGAGGGAGACAAGGAGCGCGTTGTCGATTGCCACCCGAATCGAAACGCGTCCCAGCAATCGCCCGCGGTCGACGACGGTAACCGTTCGGACCGCGGCGGGAGACCGGGTCGACCCGACGTGGAGCCTGCCGGCCGTCACCGACGCTCCCTGCGTCTTCGCCACCAGCTTCGCCAGCACGGCGCGGTCGCGCACGCGAAGCGCCTGCTGCAGCGCGGGAGCGGCGGCCAGAGACGTCGCGCGGGATGACGCCGCGTCGAGCCGGTCGGCGTAGCCGGCGACGGCCGCTCGGAGCGCAGCCTCGAGGCTGGCGTCGGCGCGGCGCGTCTCGCTCTGCCGGGCGAGCGTCCCGTAGCCGTAGAACGCGATCCCGAGTGGCAGAAGCGCCAGGAGCGCGAACCAGAGGACGAGCTTGAGCTTGAAGCTACCCATCAGATGGCTAAGCTTTCGGCGAGGGATGCCGATGACTCAACCAGGAGTCGTTGGACGGCAAGGATGGGGGGAACGGGACACGTGGCAAGGCTTTCCTGGGCACAGCTGGCAGCAGGAGGTCTGACGGGCATTGTCGTCGCCGGCCTGGCAGTGCTGCCGGGACGTCTGCTCGCGCCCGCGAATCATGCGGGTCAGCTGCGCCTTGCGCACCCGGGCGAAGCGGCCGTGCTCCAGGCAGCTCCGGTCCGGCATCCCGCCCCGCACCAACCTCCGCCGCCGCCGCACCCTCTCAGCGCAGCGCCCCGGTCCGCCCACAAGCGGCGCAGGCTCCGCCCCAGCAGCTCGTCACCTACCACCCAACGGTCCCTGCCCAGACCGCGCCCGTCTCGCACCACACGACCGCCAAGGTCACTCACCACGCTCCGGTTCATTCCCCCGCCGCTCACGCGTCTTCTCACGCGTCTTCCGCCACCCGGCAGCACCACCTGCCGGTGCCCACCGAAAACACGCCGACGGCGATCCACACGCCTCTCCCAACACAACCCCCAGCGCCGGCGCCTCCCGCGCCCGCTCCGACTCCTGTCCCAGCGCCAGCCCCAGCAGCAGCGCCGGGCCCGGGGGCGACTCCGGCAGCACAGCCGGCGCCGCGGCCGACACCACCGTCCACACCGCAGCTCGCTCCACTGCCAACGTTGCCCGCCGTCCCACCGAGCACCCGCGGACGCTCGAAGCACGATCAGCCTGCTCCGCGCATCCTCGCCGACACGCTCGCCACGGCGACGCAGGCCGTCGACCCGAGCTGCAATGACAGCGAGCACGATCAGGGTCACAGCGACGGTTACGGAGACGGCGGCGACGGCAACGGCGACCACCGCGACGACGGCGGCCACCGCCATGACAGCTCCGGCGGCTCCGGCCACGACCATCGCTGAGCTTCGATGCCGCCGCTGAAGCTCACACGCCGCTTCGGCGCCGCCGGCGCCGTCCTCACCGTCTGGGACGTGTGGCGCCGGCTTCCGCCCGGGCAGCGGCGCTGGGTGGCGAACCAGGTGCGCCAGCATGGTCCCCGGATCGCGAAGCAGGCCGTCAAGCAGGCCCGCGACGCGCAGAAGAAACGCCGCTAAGAGGCTCTCACAGAATGACGTTCGTCGATCCGGGCGCGATCGGCGAGTGCGAGGCAAGGACGCGCAAGGAGGCTAGACGAGCGCGAACGCTTCGCGGGCGATACGGTCCTGCTCGATCCCGTGTGCGGTCGGATAGCCCTCCGACGGGCTCGCACGCCACGGCCTGCCGACGAACCGCAGCGACACGCCGGCCGCGCACTCCTCGAGCCGGTGGCGAATCGAGCGCCACGGCCCCATGTTCTGCGGCTCTTCCTGCACCCACAGCACCTCGTCCAGGGATCCGTACGACGCGACCAGCTCGGCGAGCGCGCCAGTCGGGAACGGGTACAGCTGCTCGACGCGTGCAATCGCGACATCCTCCGCGCGCGCCTCGTGGCCGACGAGGTCGTAGTAGACCTTGCCCGAGCAGAGCAGCAGGCGCCGGGTGGCCCGCTTGTCGGCGATCGGATCGTCGAGCACCTGCCGGAACGCGCCGTCAGACAGGTCGGCGAGCGTCGACGACGCGTCCTTGAGGCGCAGCAGGCCCTTCGGCGTGGTCACGACCAGCGGCCGGGCCGTCGCGTCGAGCGCCTGCCGGCGCAGCAGGTGGAAGTACTGCGCCGCGGTCGTGCAGTTGACGACGCGGATGTTCTCCTGCGCTCCGAGCTGCAGGAAGCGCTCGAGCCGTGCGGACGAGTGCTCCGGGCCGCTGCCCTCGTACCCGTGGGGTAGGAGTAGCGTCAGCCGCGAGGTCTCGCGCCACTTGGAGAGAGCCGAGGAGATGAACTGGTCGATGATGATCTGTGCGCCGTTCGCGAAATCGCCGTACTGCGCCTCCCAGAGGACGAGCGCCTCCGGCGCTGCGGCCGAATAGCCGTATTCGAACCCGACGCACGCGTACTCCGAGAGCGGGGAGTTGAAGATCTCGAATGACGCAGCCGCATCGTCGAGATGCTGCATCGGCACGAACGTCGCGCCGTCGTGGACGTCGTGCAGCACGAGGTGGCGTTGCGAGAACGTCCCGCGCTCCGAGTCCTGTCCGGTCAGCCTGATCGGGATGCCGTCGACCAGTAGCGACGCGTAGGCGAGCGCCTCTGCCTGCCCCCAGTCGATTCCGCCCTCGACGATCGCAACCCGCCGCCGTGCGAGCTGCTTCGCAAGCTTCGGATGGACGGTGAACCCTTCCGGCGTCCGGAGTAGCTGATCGTCGAGTTCCGTGAGCTTGCCGGCGGCGACCGCAGTGACGACCGTGGCCGTGGTGGCGCGAGGAATCGCGCCGTCGTGCTCGACCTTCGCCGCCCCGTCGCCGAGCGCCGCCTTCAGCTGGTCGTGCGCTGTCCGCAACACGGACTCGACTTCGGCGACGAGCGCCGCCGCCTCCTCGCTCGTCAGCACGCCTTCCTCGACGAGCTGGTTCCCGTAGAGCTCCCGCACGCTCGGGTGGGCATTGATCTGCTCCACCATCAGCGGCTGCGTGTACGCGGCTTCGTCCTGTTCGTTGTGTCCGAAACGCCGGTAACCGACGAGATCGATCACGACGTCCTGCTCGAAACGCCGGCGGTAGGCCATGGCGAGCCGGACAGACGCGATCGCTGACTCGGGATCGTCGGCGTTGACGTGAATGATCGGCACGTCGAAGCCCTTTGCGAGGTCGGACGAGTAACGCGTCGAGCGCCCCTGCTTCGGATCGGTCGTGAACCCGATCTGGTTGTCGGTGATCAGGTGCACGGTTCCACCGGTCGAATACCCATCCAGGTCGTGGAGGTTGAAGGTCTCGGCGACGACTCCCTGGCCCGCAAAAGCCGCGTCGCCGTGCAGCAGCACCGCGAGCGCGACCGACGGATCGTGAATGCCGCTGGCGGTCGAGCGGTCGGTCTGCTCGGCGCGCGTGCGGCCCTCGACGACCGGATCGACGGCTTCGAGGTGGCTCGGATTGGCGACGAGGCGCACGCCGACCTTGCCGTTCGCCGTTGTCCTCGTGCCATGCGCTGCCAGGTGGTACTTGACGTCGCCCGTGCCGCCTTCCGGGTCGGCGGCGACGGCGTCAATCGTGCGCTCGCCCTCGAACTCGCGGAGGATGTACTCGTAGGGCATCCCGATCGTGTGGGCAAGCACGTTCAGCCGGCCACGATGCGCCATGCCGAGGACCACGTGATTCGCTCCGGCTTCGGAGGCGAGCTCAATCGTCTCGTCGAGCATCGGGATCATCGCGTCGAGCCCCTCCAGCGAAAACTGCTTCTGGCCGAGGAACCGCTTGCGCAGGAAGCGCTCCATGCCGTCGACCTCGCAGAGGCGACGGAAGAGCGCACGCTTCTCCTCGGCCGACAGTGCGCCGCGGTAACGCCCGGACTCGATCGCTTGGCGCAGCCACACACGCTGCTGATGGTCGGACAGATGCTCGATCTCGTACGCGATCGTGCTGCAGTACGTCTGCGCCAGGTTGGGCAACACCTCGGCGAGCGTCTCGCCCGGCACCGCAACGCGCAGCACAGACGCGGGGATCCGCGCCTGCAGCTCGGGTGTCAGCTTGGGCTCGAGCCGCATCGGCTCGAGCGAGGGGTCACCGACCGGCTCAGCGCCGAGCGGATCGAGATGAGCTGCGAGATGGCCGTGCGTCCGGTGGGCTTTGACGAGCGCCATCGCCGCCGCGACGCCCCCGAGCAGCTCATCGTCGAGTGGCGGCGCAACCGCCTCCGGTGCGCGGAGCGCCTGAACGTGACCGTTGCCGTTCCCGGCGTGGCCGTTGGTGGGCAGGGTCTCGAGCAGCCGGGCAAGACCGGGATGCGTGGCGACGAGCTCGGAATGACCGCTCTCGAACAGCGCGCGCCACTCGGACGGCACCGCCTCAGGGTTCTCGAGGTACTCGTCGAGCAAGGCGCGCGCGTAGCCGGCATTCAGGCCGTCAACGTCGTGCGTGCTCACCCCTGTGTTGTACCAGGGCGGCGCAGGTTGTCCTGCGGGTTCAAACGTCTAGTACAGCGGGTGCTTCGCCAGCACCTGCACCGCGGCGCCGACGACGAAGCAGATTCCGACGACCGCGAACCCGAGCCCGATCAGCCTCTGCTGCCGCTTGCTCATCACGGTGGCGATCAGCAGCAGGATCAGCGCCGCCGGCGCAAGCCGAAATGGCCGGTAGAGAAGCTCGATGAAACCGATGAAGAGGGCGCCTGCTGCCAGCAGTCCGGCGACCGTCTCAGCCGGGCGCCACGAATCGGCTGAGGTCGACGTCACGACGGGACTCTATCGCGACGCGCACGTGTCGCGCGTGCAGTGTCGCGCGTCCCGTGCGGGCCGCCGCGGTGCGGGCCCGGGCCTGCAGGCTGACGCCAAGGCCGCCACGTCGAATATTCAGACGGATCGACGCCGGGCTCGGGCTCGGCGCGAATCGCGTACCAGACCACGATCCCGAGATAGATGATCGGGATCTTCAGGATCAGCATCATGAAGATCACAGCCCAGGCAGTGCCCGACATCGGAAGAGTGTACGAGATCGGCCCCTTTTTGGATCTAGAAAAGGGTATAGCCCGTGATCGCAAGCGAACGCGGGGCGGGAGCACCCTCCGACAGGAGCAGCAGCCCCGGCGTCGCGGACAGGCGCAGGCCCGCGCGCAGCGCCACCTCGACCAGTTGCGGGGCCGATCCGGGTAGGCGCAGCACGACCTCGGCGGGAGCCCGGGCCAGCTCGGACTCGAGCGCTCCCGCCGCCGCCGCCGGGTCGAGCCCGGCCACCGGGCCGATCGCTCCGCCGGGAAATGCGTAGCTGTAAGCAACCGGCTCCCCGCCTCGTTGCCAGACGGTGCGGTCTGCGTACGCCGCCCAGTGGGAGTGGTCGAGCGAGCGGTCGAAGCCGTACGCGGCGGCGTCGATGTGCGAGACCCCCGCCTCGACGGACTCGAGCATTGGTCGCATGCGCGAAGGCGTGCCGGTAAACGTCAGGATCGGCGTCGCGGGAATCAGCCCTCGACCTGCGTACAGCGCGTTCGAGACCGGCTGGATCGCATCGGTGATCGTCCGTCTCCGCGCGTGCCCGTCGCCCCAGACCGCCCCGAGGAGCGCCCGGCCCACGCCCCGTCTCTGCTCGCCGGGTGCGACGAAGAGCGAAGAGAGGAACCAGTCGTCCCCCCTCGCCCAGGCGGAGCCGAAGCCGACGATCCGCCCGCCGTCGACCGCAACGACCGACGAGCCGGTCGCGACGATGTGCGCCTGCTGGTTCGCGAACACCTCGAGTGGCGGAGCAGGCGGAGTGAACCGGTGACGCCTGTAGAGCTCGCCGATCGCGGCCAGAAACACTCCGTGCAGAGCAGGCAAGTCAGCCGCGGCCGTGGGGCGAAGCTCCACCACCCGAGAATAGTCGGCTGCCGAGGAGGATCAGTGTGACGCGTGCCGCTCTCGGTAGACACGCGCCTTTTCGCGGTTACCGCAGCTCCGCATCGAGCACCAGGCACGCGACTGATTCTTGGCCGTGTCGAGGAACGCCCACAGACAGTCGTCGGCCCGGCATGCCTTCATCCGTTCCCACGTCCCGTCGGCCATGCCGGCAGTGACCTCCACGAGGATCCTCCCGAGCGCACCGCGCACACCTCCGACACCGGGCTCGAGGCGCGCCTCGCACTCCGAAAAGCGCAGCGCAAGCCGCGCCCGGCAGGCGGCCTCGTCGATTCGTGCGGTTGCGGCATCGAGATCGACAGTCACGCCGTTGTGAGCCGCCAGCAGGTCGCGCAGCGCCTCACGCAGGGTCCGGGCCTCTTCGAGCTCGGCGCGCGAGGCGCGCGTCCCGGCCGCGAGCAACTCGCGTTCGGCCAGCCAGCTGACGAGCGCGCGCGGGCTGTCGAGGCATTCCCGGACCGGTCGCAGATCGCGCGTGTTAACGAAATCAAGAATCAGGTCGCTCTTCACCATTCACCTTGCTTTGCAGGTTACGTAACTGCTATCATCATATCACTGGTTACAACGACTGTGGGAGGTCGGGAGTGATTCATCCAGAGATCATGCGCTTGATCATGAAGGAGCGGTTCCTCGGACTGCAGAACTCGGCCCGCCGGGTGCCGCGTCCCGAGCCCGTAGCAAAGGCGGCCGTGCCGGCGGCCAACATCGAGTTGCGCCTCTGCAGCGTCCGGGACGACGAGGCGCTCGAGCGTCTTGCCGCGCTCAACGAACGTCCCCTGCCGTTCGGCCGCTTCGTGGTGGCATTCTCGAACGGTCAGCTGGTCGCGGCGCTGCCGCTCGGCGGCGGACACATGCTCACGGATCCGTTCGTCCAGACCAGCCATCTACGCGGACTGCTCGAGCTGCGCGCCGACCAGATCCGCGGGCGGAAGCCGAGGCGGCGGCTCTCGCTCCGTCCGGCAGCGTTGCTGGGACGTTCGGCCCGAGCCTAGAGATCGGCGCAGATCAAGACGACGATGCTGACTCCGGCGTCGTCTTGATCTGCGCCCTTTCAATCATTAGAACTCGCACCTGTGCGCCGGACGCTGTCTCGCAAGGAGTTTCTCGCAGTGTCGGGCGCAGGTCTCTCGACGCTCGCCCTGCCGGGGCTCGCCCGCGCGCAGACAGCGTTCGTTCGAGCATCGCGCACCGCAGGCGTTTCGGCGTTCGTCAGCGCTCCGTCGCTGACGCCGCCCACGGTCACCGTGTCGGCGCTCAAGAGCCCTTCGCCCGGATACCTGTTCGTCTCGTCGCTGAACGGGCCGGGACAGCGCGGGCCGGCGATCCTCGACAACTACGGCCGCGTCGTGTGGTTTCGTCCCGTCAAGACGGTCGCCATCAACTTCAGCCGCCAGGTCTACGCGGGCAAGCCCGTGCTCACCTGGTGGGAAGGCACGATCTCGAGCACCGGGATCGGCCAGGGTGAGGGCGTGATCGTCGACCAGTCCTACAAGACGGTTGCCCGCGTGCAAGCGGGGAACGGCTTCATGGCCGACGTCCATGAGTTCCTGCTCACACCGTCGGGGACCGCGCTGATCACCGTCTTCAACCCGGTGCAGGCCGACCTCTCCGCCGTCGGCGGCCCGGCGAACGGGACGGTGCTCGACTCGATCCTGCAGGAGGTCGACGTGCGCACCGGCAAGGTGCTGCTCGAATGGCACAGCCTCGACCATGTTCCGATCACCGACACGTACTCGCCGGTGCTCGAACCGTTCGACTACTTCCACCTGAACTCGATCGACGTCGACCCGCTTGACGGCAACCTGATCGTCTCGGCGCGGAACACGTCAGCGATCTACAAGCTCGACCGCAAATCCGGCCAGGTGCTCTGGCGGCTGAACGGCCGCTCGAGCGACTTCCAACTGGGCCTCGACGCGCCGTTCATGTACCAGCACGACGCGCGCATGCACAGCGACGGCACGCTGACGTTGTTCGACGACGGGCCGTCGGCGTCCTCACCGGACTCGCGCGGACTCCGGCTGGGACTCGACTTCGGAGCGATGCGCGCCGACGTGCTCCAGCAGTACCACCACCCCGCCCCGCTTGCCGCCACGGCGATGGGAAACGCGCAGTTGCTGCCCGGGGACGCCATGCTCGTCGGCTGGGGCACGCAGCCGTACGTGACCGAGTTCGGCCCCGCCGGTGACGTTCGCTTCGACGCGAAGTTCGACGGCGACGCCTGGAACTACCGCGCCTTCCGCGACGTGTGGGTGGGGCGGCCGGCAACCAAACCCGATGCCGTCGCGCTGAAAAAGAACGGCAAGGTGATGGTCTACGCGAGCTGGAACGGCAGCACCGAGACGGCCTACTGGCGGGTCGCGGCGGGCGAGTCGCGCACGGGCCTGCAGACGGTGACGACGGTGACCGCCGTCCCGTTCGAGACTGCCGTACCGGTGGCAGGCCGCCCTGGCTTCGTCTCGGCGACCGCGCTCGACGCGTCACGCAAGCCGCTCGCCACGTCACCCGTGGTTGCGGTGCGCGGCTAGCCGAAGCTAATGGCCTCGATGTGCTCGCGGCAATGCATGGACCCAGCCGGGATCGAACCGGCGACCTCCGCCGTGCCACGGCGGCGCTCTCCCAGCTGAGCTATGGGCCCGTAGAGCCGTTGAAGTGTAGCCCCGAACTCAAAGTCCTCGGCCCAGTTGATTCCACGGCGCTGGTTGTTCTTCGACGGCGCAAGACGCAGTTGGACGGCCGCTCGATCGACGGACAACTCGGAGGGAAGGAGATAACAGCGATCCAGATTCGCGCAGTACGCCGCGATCACGTCAATCTCCCCCGACTCGTAGCCCCGATGGATGAGACCGTCCCGGCCGCGCCGACATCGCCTCGTGCGAATCACGACGACATCGCCGAATCGAACGGCCCACTTGCACTGAACGCGCAACAGCTTCGGGCGAAGATCGAGGATCAAGTCATAGCACTCGTCTCCGAGCGGCCGGAAGACGCCGGCGCCGAGCTTGAGCGCCGCGAAAGCCACCGCCTGCTCCGCGATCGCACCCTTCTGATCGGTCGTCAACATGGACAACAAACTACTCTCACAATCGGACGTCCCTGTTGCCTGTCCAGAAGACAGATGTCTGAAACGGACAGGTCGGTCAGCGCGTTGAGACCGCCGAACAGGTGTGGCGGGGCGCCGGCTCTAGCCGGTGGCGGCTTCGAGGGTCTCGTGCGGGACGTCGTCCCAGAGATCCTCGAGGCGGTAGTACTCGCGCGCTTCCGGCGTGAAGACGTGCACGCACGACGTCGATGTAGTCGCCGATGATCCAGGTCGCCTCGACGGCGCCCTCGGTCGAGCGCGGGAGCACGCCGTTCTCGGCTTTCAGCCGGCCGTGTACCTCGTCCCAGATGCCCTTCGTCTGGCGGGCGTTGGCGCCGGTACACACGACGAAGAAGTCGGTATACGCACACACGGGGCGCATGTCGAGGATGACGACATCGCGCGCGAGCTTGTCGGAGACGATTGCCGCAATGCGGCGTGCCTGTTCGAGAGGACTCAAGCGACCTCAGTGTAGCCCGGAGGGCGGCGATACAGGCCCCGGGCGTCGATCAGCTCGGCGACCGCAGGCGGCAGCTCGGCCGAGACGTCTTCACCCGCTACCAGGCGGGCGCGCAGATCGCGGGACGAGACCGGGATCGGATCGAGCTCGAAGAACCGCACGCGCGCCGGCGTGGCCAGCTGCCGGAGCACCGCGTCAAGCCGCTCCTGCGGAAAGCCCGGCCGGGTTGCGACTGCGAGCCGCGCCAGACGCAGCACCTCCTGCGGCTCCTGCCAGGACGGAAAATCGCAGAACTGGTCGGCGCCGACCACGAACACGGGGTCGGCCCACTCCGGATGGGCTCGCAGCGTCTCCACCGTCCGAGCGTGCTCGTCGAGCAGCACCTCGTCGCCGGGAAACGCCGCGCGGGAGAGCTCGAGCCGAACCTCGGCCGGCGTCTCGACCTGCTTGTGCCCCGGGCCGGCCGAGACGAGCACGATCAGCCGCTCCAGGTCGAACTCCTCCTTGGCGCGGCGCGCGAGTGCGACGTGCCCGCGATGCGGCGGATCGAACGACCCACCGTAGAGGCCGATCACGCGAGCTCGAACTCCTCGTCACCGATCTCGACCGCCGTGCCGTCCTTCGCTCCCGCCGCGCGGAGCGCGCGCTCGAGCTCTTCCTCCGACGGTGGCGTGCCGAGCACCTTGAACCCGCCCTCGGTGCGCAGCAGCCGCCAGCCACGCGCCTTCGGCTGCGGGCGGTACACGAGATAGTCGGCCAGCTCGTCCTCACCCCGCTCCGGCAGCTCGGCGGGCGGTACGAGCTCGAAGAGCGCACGCCGGAACTCGTCCAGCCCCTCTCCGGTCGCACACGACAGACGGAAGACCGCGATCACGCGCTCGTCGTCGATCGCAAATGCGGGATCTGGCGCGAGGTCGATCTTGTTCAGCACGACGATCTGTGGCCGCTCGTCGAGCCCCGCCCCGTATGCGCCGAGCTCGGCGTCGATCGTCCGCCATTGCTCCTCCGCCGGCTCGGACGCGTCGATCACGTGCACGAGCGTCCTGGCCCGTTCGAGATGCGCCAGGAACTCGTGCCCCAGGCCCACGCCTTCGCTCGCCCCTTCGATCAGCCCCGGCACGTCGGCGACCACCAGCTGCCGGCCGTCGGCCGACTCCACAGTGCCGAGCACCGGCTGAAGAGTCGTGAACGGATAGTCGGCGACCTTCGGGCGTGCGTTCGAGATCCGCGCGAGCAGAGACGACTTGCCGGCGTTCGGGAGACCGACGAGCGCCGCGTCGGCGAGCAGCTTCAGGTGCAGCTCGATGTCGCGCTCCTCACCCGGCGGGCCGACTTCCGCAAACCGCGGCACCTGGCGCGTCGACGAGACGAAGCGCGCGTTGCCCTTGCCCCCGTGACCGCCGCGCGCCAGTACCACGCGCGCGCCGGCGTGCGCGAGATCCGCGATCAGGCCGCCGTCGGCGGCGAACACCTGCGTGCCGACCGGCACGCGAAGCTCGGCGTTGTCGCCATTCGCGCCGTGCTTGCGCGCACCGCGCCCGTTCTCGCCCCGCGTCGCCTTGATCCGCTTCCGCCGCTGCAGCGCCGACAGGTCGCGGAGCGCCGGGTCGGCGATCAGGACCACGTCGCCGCCGTCACCGCCGTCACCGCCGTCGGGGCCGCCCTTTGGCACGTATTTCTCGCGCCGGAAGCTCAGGCCTCCGTCGCCGCCCTTGCCGGCCTGGACGTGAATCCCGGCCCGGTCGCTGAACACGGGCCCTAGGCCTGCGGCTCGGTCTCGGCGACCGAGACGGTGCGGCGCTCGCCGCTGGTGCTGAATGCGACCGTGCCCTCGCGGACGGCGAAGATCGTGTGGTCGCGCCCGATCTGCGTGCCGGGGCCTGGCCGGAACTTCGTCCCGCGCTGGCGGACGATGATGTTGCCGGCGATCGCGGCCTGCCCGTCGAACATCTTCACCCCGAGGTACTTCGGGTTCGAGTCGCGACCGTTCTTCGAGGAGCCGAGGCCTTTCTTGTGTGCCATTAGTCCTCCACCTTCGCCTTCAATGCAGACTCGAGCGCGGAGATCGCGCCCTTCCGTGCCGCATGCGCGTGCTCGTAGGCCAGCGCCGCCTCGAGCATCGGCCGGTTCCAGGTCTTCGCCCCGTCGGACACCTGGGCGACCGTCAGCTCCTCATAGCCGCTCGGCATGCCCTTGACGTGATCGGCGGCGGCGACTGCGGCGGCCTCGGCCGGCTTGGGCTCTGCGGCGCGCTTCGGTTCGGCCTTCACCGGCGCAGCCTTCTTCGCACCGCCGAGTGAGATCTGAACGCGCGAGGTCGCTGCGCGGAAACCGTTGTGGCGCTTGTAGCCGGTGCGCTTGCGGTACTTGCCGATCAGGAGCTTCGGGCCGCGCTCGTGCGCGACGACCGTGGCGGTGACGCCGGCGGCGCCGAGCAGCACGTCCGGGGCAAACGACTTGCCCTCGTCGGCCTTCAGGCGGTCCACGACAAGAGTCTCGCCCTCACGGACGCGGTACTGCTTGCCGCCAAGACGGATGATTGCGTAGTCCATAGGTGTGGTGAAAAATCGCAGGCGGGATAGCCCGCGGAGCGGTCGCCAGTGTAGCGACTGCGGCTACTTCTCGTCCAACCCCCACTGGCTCATGGGCGTGTAGCCCCACTCGTCGTCCCCGCCCGCCCCGTTCTCGTCGGCTGACGAGGGGCGCTCAGGGGCCGTCTCCTCGGCCGGAGGAGCGGCTTCCTCGACGTCGGCGGGCGCTTCGACGCCGGTCTCGAGCTCGGCGACGGCGGTCGCTGCCCCGACCGGCTTCTTGCGACGGTTCTTGCCGCCGCGAGAGCCACGGCGCGTGCGCTTCTTCGGCACGACCGGCTCGGCGCCGTTCTCGCCCTGAGCGGCCCCATCGTCCCCTGCCGGTTCCTCGCCGTCCTCGTCCTCGCCGAGGTCGCGAGCCGGGACGTGGATCACCGGGCCGGAGGCGGGCTTCGCGCGCTCGCGCTTCGCGGGCGCAGGTCTCGGAGCCGGTTCCACCGTCGCATCGTCGGCGGCATCGTCAGCCGGAGAGTCTGGGTCGGCAGATTCGGTCGCATCGTCGGCGGCATCGTCTGCCGGAGAGTCCGAGTCGGCAGATTCGGTCGCATCGTCGCCGGTAACGGGCTTCTTCCGGTTGCGCCCGCCACGCGAGCCGCGCCGCGTCCGCTTCTTGGCGGGCGTCGTGCCGGAGGCGGCTGCGTCTTCCGCGGGCTCGGCCTCGTCGTCCACTTCCGGATCGTCCTCGACAGGCCCGGCCTGTACTTCGCCCTCGGCGTCCTTCTTCTTCGCAGGAGCGCGCTTCGCGCGCGTCGGCTTCTCGGCCTCCGCCTCGGCGGTCAACGGCTCGGCGACCTCCTCGACCGGCGACAGCAGCTCGGCCCAGGCGATCCCCTCCGTCACGGCCGTGATCCGCGCCTTCACCTTCTTGCCGACGAGCCGGGCGGCTCCGCCGACGACGATGTCGACGCCGGCGAGCTTCCCAACACCCGCGTGCGCGTCGTGCAGGCCGACCTCGCCCAGCTTGACCTCGAGCTCCTGCCCGACGTCGACCGGAAGTTTCGGTGCGACCTTCTCGAGCGTGCCCTGATCGAGGACTCTGAAGTGATCGAGATGCTCTCCTGCGACGCCGACGAGGAAGAAGCGGCGCTTGGTCGTCTCCTCGAGCTCACGCAGGCGCGTGCCGCCGGGTCCGACGACGAGCGACGCAACCTTCGCCTCTACCTCGACCTTGAATGCCTTGTCGCGCGAACCGGGAGTGACGAGCGAGCGCAGCCGGCGCTCGACGTCGACGGCGGCCGTGTACTCGGAGACGACGATCCCGTCGCCGCCGCAGGTCGGGCACTTCTTCGTCATCACCTCGCGCGGCCCGTCGGTGACGTTTTGACGCGTCATCTCGACCAGGCCGAGCGGAGAGATCTCGACGACGTACGTCTTCGTACGGTCGCGTTCCAGCTCCTCGCCCAGCGCGTGCTCGACCGCGGCCCGGTTCTTCGGGCTCGCCATGTCGATGAAGTCGATGACGATGATTCCGCCGATGTCGCGCAGCCGCAGCTGGCGCACCACTTCCTTGACCGCTTCGAGGTTGTTCTTCGTGATCGTGTCCTCGAGCCGCGCGCCCGACTTCTTCGAGCGCGAGCCGACGAACCGCCCGGTGTTCACGTCGATCACCGTGAACGCCTCGGCGTAGTCGAAGATCAGATAGCCGCCCGAAGGCAGGTCGACGCGTCTGTTGAGCGTCGAGCGGATCTCCTGGTCGACGCCGAACACCTCCATCAGCGGCTCTCGCTCCTTGTAGCGCGTGACGCGCTCCGCCATGTGCGGCGAGGTCTTCTTCAGGTAGCCGACGATGCGCTTGTAGGTCCGGTCGTGGTCGACCAGCAGACGCTCGAAGTCACCCGTGAACAGGTCGCGCACGACGCGCAACGGCAGCTCGGACTCCTGGTAGATCAACGACGGCGCCGCCGACTCCTTGGCGCGCGCCTCGATCGACTTCCAGAGACGCTCCAGGAAGTCGAGGTCCCGCTCGAGATCCTCGGCCGACGCGCCCTCGGCGGCCGTCCGGACGATCACGCCACCGTGCTTCGGCGCGATCTCCTTGAGGATCGCCTTCAGGCGGTTGCGCTCCTCGTCTTCGATCCGGCGCGAGACGCCGAGCCCGTCGCCATGCGGCACGAAGACGACGAAGCGGCCTGGCAGCGAGATCTCGGTCGTGAGCCGCGCACCCTTGGTCTTCATCGGATCCTTGACCGCCTGGACGAGCACGCTCTGTCCACGCTGGATCAGATCCTGGATCTTGCGAGCGCCCTTCCGGCCCTCCAGCTCCGGGCCGACGATCTCGTCGACGTAGAGGAAGCCATTCTTCTCGAGGCCGATCTCGACGAACGCGGCCTCCATCCCCGGCAGGACGTTGTCGACGGTGCCCAGGTAGATGTTCCCGGCGATCGACCGGCGCTCGGGCCGCTCGAGATACACCTCGGCAACCTGGTCGTCTTCGAGCACCGCGACGCGCTTCTCGCCCGCGTCGACGGAGATCATCAGCTCGCGCTTCGCCTTCGGCAACGGTGCGCGCTTGGGCGGTGTGCGGCGCCGCTGCGAGCCCTGTGAGCGTGTCTTCCGCTCGCCTGACTGCTTTCGCTCGGCGGGCTTCTTCTCGGTGGCAGTCGCCGTCTCGACCGTGTCCGCCGCCGCCGCAACTCCTGCGCCGACCGAGGTCGCGGTCTTCTTCTTCCGGTTACGCCCGCCGCGGGTGCCGCGACGGCGCTTGGCCGGAGTGGTGCTCGATTGTCCGTCCCCCGCCGCCTGAGTGGCTGCGGGTGCACGGGTCAGAGGTTCAACTGCAGGTGCTGCGGATGTTGAGGCGGCCGCGGACGGCGCCTGCTCGTCCGACTTCTTGCGTCGGAACCAGGGCAGTGGCAAACGATCTCTCCTGAGTAAGGCGCGCGCGCAGCCTCGCCGGCTGGAATCCAGCCATCAGCGGGCGCGCGTCGCGGGTGTGTGGGAAAAGCCTTGGCATAGGCCTCCCCGAAGGGTACCGGTTCTTTGCTCCGGCGCCGCCCAATCCGCCTTCTCCGCTCCTGCGCGGCTCCGTCGAGCCTATGCCGCGGGAGCGTCAGGCCGCTTCCACGGCCGGGCGGAGCTTGCCGCGGCGGGCCTGGATGGCGCGCAGGCGCTGCGACAGCCGAGCCCAGGCCCACGGCTCGACCTCGACGTAGCGAGCCGCCGACTGGGCACGCGTGGCTTCGAGATACTCGAACCAGGCGTCCGCCTCCTCGATCAGGAGCAACTCCATCGCTTCGGTATGTCCGGTCAGAGCCATGCGGGCGTCACCTCCATTCGGATGCTCCAGAGCGTAGGACCTGGACCGGACGGAGCGAGCGGCTGCTCAGTGAGAGACGGCGTTGAAATAGCGAACAGCCGCCTCGCCGATCGCCCTCGTGCCCGTGTAGGCCACGGAGCCCTTGACGGCCCACCCGGCCACCGGGACGAGGTCCAGCAGCTCCCGTGCGACGGCGCGGAAGCCGAAACCCGCGCCGACGACGCCGAGCAACTCCGCCGCGCGGCGGTTGTCGATCCGCTCGCCGTACGCCAGAGCGATCCGCAGTACGAGCCGCGCCTGGTTCAGCGTCAACACCGGCAGGTCGACGCCGGGAACGAAGATCGCGGCCGCGACGAGCCCGTTGCGCTTCGAAAACGACCGGATCAGCTCGTCGCAGACCGCCTTCCGGAGCACCGGCAGCCGGGCCGCGAGCGACGTGCCGTCCTCTCCGAGCCGGCGGGCGACCGCAGCCGCGAGCTCGTCGAGCGGAAACCCCCGGCCCGGCGGCACGCGGACCAGGTCGGCGGCCAGGACATACGGCAGCGACTCGTCGTCGGTCAGCGCGACGATCGGGACACCCGCCTTCGCGGCCGCGTGCAGCCGCTCCTCGCCGGCCGCGCCGACCCAGATCAGCACGGCGGCCCCCTCGGCCCGCCCTTCGACGACCGCCGAGGCCTCGCCGCCCTCCCGCAACTGCCGCGCGAGCAGCGGCACGAGCTCACGCGCGCCGTCGACCGCCAGCGGCCGCGAATCGCCCTCGCCGCGACGCACCTCACGGATCAGCGAGACGAGCGCCAGCGGCCCCAGCTTCGAGCTCTTCCTTCTCTTGTCCGCTCCCCCACGCCTCCTTCCCACGCTCATGCCGACGCACTCCACGGCGCATGTAGATGGCTTGCAGGATCCCCATCGCGAGCAGGTTGGTGATCATCGACGATCCGCCGACCGAGACGAACGGCAGCGGGATGCCCGTGATCGGCGCGATCCCCATCGTCATCGCGCTGTTCACGAAGACCTGGAACAGGAACATGAACGCGATGCCGCCGGCAACGACGGCGCAGTAGAGGTCGCGCGCGCCGGCGACGATCTTCAGAGCCCGCCACACCACGAGCAGGTAGAGGAGCAGGAGCACCGAGGCGCCGAGGAAGCCGTGTTCCTCCGAGAGCGAGGCGAACGCGAAGTCGGTCGCATGCTCCGGCAGGTAGTCGAGCCGGGTCTGCGTCGCACCCACGACGCCTCGGCCGCGCAGCCCGCCCGAACCGACGGTGATGATCGACTGGCTCAGGTTGTACGTGGCGCCGCGGGGGTCGTTGTTGGGGTGCGTGAACCCGGTCAAACGCGCCGCCTGGTACGGCTTGAGCACGTTCATCCCCGCCGCCGGCAGCAGCCACAGCACGGCGAGCGCCGCGACGACCGTCAAGGTCGTGAGCACCGCCAGATGGGTCCAGCGCACGCCGGCGATGAAGAGGATCGCCGCGAGCGCCGCGGTGTAGACGAGCGCGGTGCCGATGTCGGGCTGCAGGAAGACCAGCAGGATCGGCGCAATTCCGTAGCCGAGCGCGGTCAGCACCACGCGCGGATCGCCCATCGAGCGGGATCGCTCGGCCAGGAACCCGGCCAGTGCCAGCACGAACACGACCTTGCCGAACTCCGACGGCTGGAACGTGAAGAACCCGACGTTGATCCACCGCTTCGAGCCACGCGACGCGGCGCCCGCGACGAGCACGAGGATCATCACGCCGAGCGTCCCGAAGTAGATCGGCCGGCGCAGGGCGAAGTACCGGTCCGGATCGACGAAGAGCGCGCCCACGAAAAGAGCGAGACCGACGAATGCGTACAGCGCCTGGCGCGTGAGCGCTGACCCGCCGGCGTCGTGCATCGTGATCCCGTTGATCGCCCAGAGGCCGTACGTGACGAGCGCGGCGAGCGCGAGCACGAGCACCCAGTCGAGCCTGCGCACCATTCCGGCGACACCGACGGCTTCCACCTGGCGCCTGCTGCGCATGCCCCGCGTCCGCGGGTTGGCGGTCTCGATGGTCATCAGTCGGAGGCGTGCGCCGTCGTCGTTCCGGTCTTCCCGAACCACTGCTCGAAGACCTTGAGCGCGGCCGGGGCCGCCGCCGTGCCGCCATGGCCACCGTTCTCGATCATCGCGCAGACGACGATCGTCGGCGCGTCGTAAGGCCCGTACCCGCACCACCAGGACTGGGTGAGGTTGACAGGGTTCGGATAGCCGGGCAGCGTGACGTTCTTCTCGGCGCTGCCGGTCTTGCCGGCGATGTCGACCGGGAACTGGCCGAAGACGCCGTACCCGGTGCCGAACGTGGCGTGCGTCGCCTCCTCGAGACCCTTCTGTACATAGCTGAGTGCCGTCGGGTCGACGCCGGTCGGCTGCGGCGACTGGGCGCCGAAGCGCCGCAGCACCCGCGGCGGGCTGCCCGTCAGCTCGACGTCCTCGGCGAGGTGCGGGGTGACGAGATTGCCACCATTCGCGATCAGAGCGTAGAACCGCGCCATCTGCAGCGGCGTGACGAGGATCTGGTTCTGCCCGATCGCCATCTGAATCGAGTAGCCCGGCAGCCAGGTCTTGTTGATGTCGTTGTTGCAGGGCGGGCCTCCGAACTCCTTGCAGCGCGACTCGGGCGTCTGCACGAGGCCGGAGGACTCGGGGCCGATGTCGATGCCGCTCGGCTCACCGAAGCCGAAGCGGTTCGCCCAGGTCTGCATGGGATGGCCCTTGTCTGGCGGCAGGTTGTAGAAGCGATTGCCGAGCTCGTAGAAGTACGTGTCGCACGATTCGGCGAGCGCGGTCGGGAGGTCCATGCCCTGGTTGATCAACGGCGTCCAGTTGCGGAACGTCTGCCCGTGATTCCTGTAGTCCGGCGTGCACGGGATGATGTCGAACGGCTTCATCAACCCCGTCCTCCATCGCGGCAAGCGCGGTCACCGGCTTGAACGTCGAGCCGGGCGGGTACGACGCGTCGATCGCGCGATTGACGCCGGGGTTGTTCGCCGCATTCGCGACGCTGGTGGAGAGCAGCGGCGCGAGCTTCTTCGGGTCCTGGCGGCCGACGAAGATCGACGGCTGGTAGGTCGGATACGAGGCCATCGCGAGCACCGCGCCGTCGGACGGGCTGAGCGCGACGATCGCGCCGCCGTCGGCGTGAGCGCCCTCGATGCCGCTCGCCCGCGCGAGGCGGATGCCCTCGCGGAGCGCCTGCTCGGCCGCCCGCTGCAGCTTGATGTCGATCGTCAGCCGGAGGGCGTCGCCCGACACCGAGTTTGTCTCGAGCTTGGCCGCGCCCTTGGGGCGCCCCGTCGAGTCGACGGTCAGTTGCGCCGCGCCGTCTTTCCCGCGCAGGTACGAGTCATAGGCGACTCGACCCCTGCCTGTCCGATCGAGTCCGTCGGGAGGTAGCCCTTGCCCTTCAGGTTGTCGTACTCCTGCTTGTTGATCTGCCCGACGTAGCCGAGCACCTGCGCGGCGAGCGACTTGTAGGGGTACTGCCGGAGATAGCTGTCCTGCATCTGCACGCCGGGAAACTCGGACGCATGCTCGTACAGGTAGTCGATCTGATCCTGCTTGAGCCCGCGCTGCACGATCACCGGCGTCAGCGGATCCCCGAGGTGATGCTTCAGCTGTGCGAGCATCGTCTTCACCGGCGTGCCGGTGACGAACGCGAGCTTACGCAGCTCGGCCAGCTGAGCGGCCCAGGTCTTCGGCAGGTCTGCGGGCCAGAGCTCGACGCGCGTGCCGGCGACGTTGCGGACGAGCAGGTGGCCGTTACGGTCGAGCACCGGACCTCGCGGCGCCTCGAGCCGCAGCGTGCGGACGCGGTTGTCGTTCGCCTGCGCGAGGTACTTGTCGCCCGAGAGCACCTGCAACGCCCAGAGACGAAGGAAGAGGACGGCGAAGATCGCAAGCGCGAGGAACGCGAGCACCGCGACGCGAAGCGCGAGCTGTGGCGTGAGGCGGTAGGGCTCGGTGACACGCGGATCGCCCGGCAGGAACCGGCCGGACCGGCCCGGGCCGCTCCAGATGCGCCGGGCGGTCTAGCCAAGCAGCCGTACCTCTCGGACGCGGTCGCCGAGCTCGAGCGGCGGGAAGAGCCTGCGGATCAGGGCGTAGACGGGCAGCGTCAGCACGAGGTTGAGCAGCAACCCGAGCGGCAGCGCATGGGCGACAAGCCCCGCGGGCGCCGGCTCTCCGAGTACGAACTGCAGGGCGATCTGGCCGAACGAGTAGAGAACGGTAACGACCGCCACCGAGACGAACGGCGCATGGAAGCGGTCGCGAGCCGTGGTCTCGCCGTAGCGGCCGATCCAGAAGCCTCCGACCGTCAGCAGCAGCGAGGTGAGGCCGAGCGTGCCAAGTGTCGCGGTGTCCAGCAGCAGACCGGTGCCGAAGCCCGCGACGGCGCCGAAGATCGACCCGCGTAGGAGCGCGATCGAGAGCAGGGCGACGAGCACGATGCTCGAGGTGCGAAACGGCTCGTACTCGGTCAGCACCGCGAGCTGCAGCAACGCGACGACGAACAGGACGAGCGCGGCCTTCGGGGCGTCCATCTAACCCTGCGCCCTCATTGCTTGGCAACCAGCACGATCACCGACTGCAGCGTCGCGAAGTTGACGAACGGCTCGACCTGGATCGTCTTGAACGTGTTGACGTCGAGGTTGCTGACGCTCGTCACGGTTCCCACCCGAAGCCCGCGCGGGAACATCGAGGGCAGCGCACCGCTCCCGAGTGACCCGGCGGTGATGACGGTGTCGCCGACGCTCACGTTCGGCTGCTTCGGGACGCGGTCGAAGATCAGCGCGCCGCTTCCTCCGCCACCGCGGCGGATGATCCCCACGGCGCTCGGATGCGTCAGGTCCATCGAGGTGACAAAGCTCTGTGCATCGGTCAGCAGCACCACCCGGGCAACGCTCCCCCAGGTCTTCGCGACCTTCCCGACGAGACCGCCCGAGGGGGCGATCACCGGTGCGCCGATCCGCACACCGTCTTTCGTCCCGGCAGCGATCGTGATGCTCTCGTCGATCGCGCTCTGCGGGTTCGTGAGGACGGTCGCGTTGACACGCGAGAAGTTCTGGATCGACGGCGGGCCGTGGTAGCCGAGCTGGCTGCGCAGGTAGACGTTCTCCTGGAGCGCGCCCTCGTCGAGCACGAGCCGCTGTTGCAGCTGATCGACCTTGCGCCGCAGCTTCGCGTTCTCCGACTTCGCGCTCGCGAGACCGTGCACCCAACCTGCGGTGTCGCGGAACGGACGAGACACACGGTCGGCGGCGATCTCGAACGGGCGCAGAATCGAGGCGGCCGTGCCCTGGACACCGTCGAGCGCGCTCGAACGGAACGAGACGGTGATCAGCACGAGCGAAAGCAGCACAAGGCCGCCCACGATGATCCGGCGCTTCAGCGCGCTGGAGCGGTTCGAGGGATATCCGGAAGTCGCGGCACGCTGGACCGAAGAGCCCAGGACCGCGAGACGTACGGTCCGGTTGCGAGGCACAGGCTGACCAAGTGTAGAGGGTCGGCCGCGGGACGGCCGGCGCATTCGGATCAGGCCCCGGCTGCCGCGGCGTGTGCCGCCTCGAACTGGCGCCTCGTCGGCGCCTTGCCGTGCAGCGGCGTTGCGCCCTCGGGACGGAGGCCGTCGAGCACCAGGTCGAGGTAGCGCTGCCAGGCCCCCGGCATTGTGTCCTCGAGGATCAGCCCCGCGCGGACGATCCCGGACAGCAGCATCGTGATGTCCTCGGCGGTGACGTCGTCCCGCACCCGGCCGGCTTTCTGGGCGCGCCGGAGCAGGTCGCCGGCGCGGCGCACGACCTGCCTGAACACCGCGCGCAGGCGTTCGTTCGCAAAGAGATTCGAGTCCATCGCGTCACAGAACCCCCGGTCGCAGATCTGCAGCTCGACGGCTGCATGCATGAACGACCGCAGGCCCGGGCCCGCGTCGTCGTGCGCGAGTGCCGAGTCGGCGGCGGCGAGCAGCTGCTGAGCACGCCGCTCGACAACCGCCAGCAGCAGGTCGTCCTTCGTCGGGAAACGGCGGAAGATCGTTCCGACGCCAACGCCGGCCCGGTCGGCGATCTCGTTCACGGGCACGTCGACACCCTCGTGGCCGAAGAGCTCGCGCGCGGCGTCGAGGATGCGCTCGAGGTTCCGCTGCGCATCCGCGCGAAGCTCACGCTGCTCGGCGACCGCATCCGTCATGCCGGCACCGGCACCGCGTCTTCCGTGTGGATCCGGGCGACGTCGCTGCGCCGCACGGTCAGGATCAGCATGACAATGCCGCCGACTAGCAGCAGCGCACCCACGCCGAAGGCGACGTGGAAGCCGCTCGTCAGCGCCGCCTCGTGCCCGACCGCCGGCCCGCCGCCGGTGAGCCGGCTCGTCTGCGAGCTCGCGAGCGTCGAGAGCACCGCCAGGCCGAGCGCACCGCCCACCTGCTGCGACGTGTTGAAGAGACCGGACGCGAGCCCGGCGTCCGCATCCTCGACGTTGGTCGTGGCGAGCAGCGTCAGCGGCACGAACGCCAGCCCCATGCCGATCGAGACGATCACGATCGTCGGGAAGACGTGGACGAGGTACGACCCGTGAGTCGGGAGCTGCGTGAACAGCGCCAGACCGATCGCACCGAGCGTCAGGCCGATGTAGGTGACGGTACGGATGCCGATCCGCTGGATCAGCTGCTGCGCCCCGCCTGCGCCGATCACGATCCCGAAGGTGAAGGGCAGGAAGGCGAAGCCGGCCTTGAGCGGCCCGTAGCCGAGGACTTGCTGCAGGTAGAGCGACGCGAAGTAGAACATCGCGAACAGGCCCGAGGCGACGAACAGCATCGCGGCGTTGCTGCCCGAGAGCGAGCGCAGCTTGAAGATCCCGAGCCGGATCAGCGGCGCCTTCGAGCGAAGCTCGACGAGCACGAAGGCCACGAGCAGCGCGACGGCGAGCGCCCCGAGGCCGATGGTCTTACCGGATCCCCACCCGTAGGACTGGGCCTTGACGAGCGCGTAGACGAGCACGAGCAGGCCGCCCGTCACCGACACGGCGCCGGCGATGTCGGCCGTGTCCGGCTTCTCCTCGGCGCGCGAGTTCGGCACGAAGCGCAGCGACAGCAGCGCCGCGACGATTCCGATCGGCAGGTTGATGAAGAACACCCAGCGCCACGACAGCGCCTCGGTCAGCACGCCGCCCACGATCAGGCCGACGGCGCTGCCGCCCGCGGCAATCGCACTCCACACGCCAAGCGCCTTGGTGCGTTCTGCGCCTTCCGCGAAGGTGGTGGTCACGATCGAGAGCGCGGCCGGCGAGACGAGAGCGGCGCCGAAGCCCTGCAGGGCGCGGCCGCCGACGAGCATCCCGGATGACGTGGCGATGCCGTTTACGAACGACGCCACGGTGAAGATGATCACGCCGGCGACGAAAAGTCGCTGCCGGCCGAACAGGTCGGACGCGCGGCCCCCGAGGAGCAGGAACCCGCCGAACACGAGCGTGTACGCGTTGACGATCCACTGAAGGCTCGAGGTCGAGAAGTGCAGGCCGTTCTGAATCGACGGCAGGGCGACGTTCACGATCGTCGCATCGAGAATGACCATGAACTGCGCGATGCACACGAGCACCAGCACGAACCAGCGGTTCGTGCCGTGTGTCTTGCCGAGTGCCTTGAGCGATGCCTCCATACCGACCCCTCTTCCCTAAACGGACTCTTCAGTCCGGATACGGTAGCGATCGGGTTCGAGGCTGCGCCGGGAGTCTCACAACCTGGTTCCGCTTCGCGGCAACCAGGTTGCGGCCTTCGGTTAGTACCTGCGGCCGTTGCGGGAGCGGCTGCGCGCCTTCGAGCTGCGATGGATCGCGTCGAACTCCTCGAGGCTGCGACCCGACCCGACCGCCACGCAGGTGAGCGGCGACTCGGCCAGGTGCACAGGCATATGAGTCTCGTGGCGCAGGCGCTCGTCGAGCCCGCCCAGCAGCGCACCACCGCCGGCCAGCACGATCCCGCGGTCCATGATGTCGGCCGCGAGCTCGGGCGGCGTCTTGTCGAGCGTCGACTTGATCGCGTCGACGATCTGGTTGACCGGCTCCTCCAGCGCGTGGCGCACTTCCTCGCTCGAGAGGATGACGGTCTTCGGCAGGCCCGAGAGCATGTCGCGCCCGCGCACCTCGGCCTGCACCTCCTCCTTCAGCGTGAAGGCCGAACCGACCTCGAGCTTGATCTCTTCGGCGGTTTGCTGGCCGATCAGCAGCTTGTACTCGCGCTTGATGTGGTTGATGATCGCCTCGTCCATCTCGTCGCCGCCCACGCGGAGCGACTGCGACACGACGATCCCGCCGAGCGAGATCACCGCAACCTCGGTCGTACCGCCACCGATGTCGACGATCATGTTCCCGGTCGGTTCGGCAACGGGCAGGCCTGCGCCGATCGCGGCAGCCATCGGCTCCTCGATCAGGTACGCCTTGCGCGCGCCGGCGCTGAGCGTCGCTTCCTCGACCGCGCGCTTCTCGACCCCGGTAACGCCGGACGGGACGCAAACGACGACGCGCGGATGCGCAAAGCGGTGCTGGTGCACCTTCTGGATGAAGTGGCGGAGCATCTGCTCGGTCACGTCGAAGTCGGCAATCACGCCGTCCTTGAGCGGGCGGATCGCGCTGATCGTGCCGGGCGTGCGCCCGAGCATCCGCTTGGCCTCGAGCCCGACCGCATGCACCTCGCCGGTGCGCTGATCGATCGCGACGACGGACGGCTCCGACAGCACGATGCCGCGCCCGCGCACGTAGACGAGCGTGTTCGCGGTGCCGAGGTCGACGGCCATGTCACGACCGCCGAAACCGGTGAGGTAGTTGAAGATGCCCATAGAGTTGACCGGGGGCGAGTCTAGCTTGCAGGTCCCGGCGCTCAGCGAAAGCGGTGACTTCCTGTCGGCGACCTCCAGACACCGCTTTCGTGGTCAGTCGCCCTGCACGACGGTGCGCGTGGGAGTCTCAACCAAACCCGTAGAGCCCGGCGAAGCGCTCTGCAAGCAGGCTGACGAGCAGCGTTGCCGGCAGGCCGACGACGTTGAGGAAGTCTCCCTCGATGCGCTCGACGAGGCTCGCTCCGAGTCCCTGGATCGCATAGGCGCCCGCACGTCCCTCCCACTCTCCGGCGGCGACGTAGTGCGCAAGGTCGCGCGCCGTCAGGCTGCGGAACGTGACAAGCGTCGTCGCTGTCGCCAGCTCCTCCCAGGCCTGGGTGCGCAGGCAGAGGCCCGAAACGACCTCGTGCGTGCGGCCGGCAAGCAGCTCGAGCATTGCCCCGGCCTCGGTCGCGTTCCCCGGCTTGCCGAGCAGCTCCCCGCTCACGAGCACCTCCGTGTCGACCCCCAGCACCGGTGCATCGCCGCCGTCGACCGACCGGGCCTTCCCGGCCGCGCGTTCGAGCGGGCTCGTGCCCGGCAGCTCGTCGAAGCTCGGCGCGACGGCGCGGAACGGAACGTTCAGCTGGGTCAGGATTGCGCGACGCTGCGGCGAGGTCGACGCGAGCACGAGCGGAGGTGGGCTCACGCCTGCTTCCGAGCGACCCAGATCTCTTCGCTCGGCCACCGCCTCGCCCAGTCAGCCGTCACGTGGCCGTAGTGCTCGTGCATCACCGCGTCGGGCGGCGCCTGCACCTCGACCAGCCGCTCGACGTCGAAGCCGTTCGCGCGGAGCAGGTCGATCCACTCGCCGTGCGGTAGATGGAACTCGACGCCGCCCTCCGGCCACTCGAAGCGGCGCATGCCGAACTGCGGATGCTGCAGCGTCGTCGACGCGGGCCCCTCGTCGGGCGAGCAGAGGACGACGAGCGGCGAGTTGCAGAGGAACACCAGCCGGCCGCCTGGCCGGAGCAGGCGTGTGGCCTCGGGGATCCAGCGGTACGGGTCGACCCAGATCGAGGCGCCGTACTCCGAGAGCGCCAGGTCGAAGCTCGCGCCGGGCAGGCCGGTCTCGGCCGCGTCCGCCTCGACCAGCGGGAACTCGAGCCCCGTGTCGGCCATCATGCGGCGCGCGGTCTCGAGCTGCGCCGGCGTCACGTCGACACCGACCGGCCGTGCACCGAGCTTCGCAAGCCAGGCCGAGAAGTAGGCGGTGCCGCAGCCAAGCTCGACGACGTCGAGGCCGGCAACGTCGCCGAGCACGTTCAGCTCCGACTCGTCGACCGCCCAGGTTCCCCAGCAGATCTCGTCGAGCGCCCAGTTCGTGGGCGCCGAGTCGTTCGTGTACTCGCGGTTGGTCTCGGTCCAGAACGCTGCGTTGCGCCGCGCGTCGTCAGACCAGCCCATCGGGGAACCAGATCCCGATCTCGCGGGCGGCCGACTCGGGCGAGTCGGATCCGTGCACGAGGTTGTTCGGCATCGCGAGCGCGAACGAGCCGCGCAGCGAGCCGGGATCCGCGTCGGCCGGGTTCGTCGCGCCGATCGTCTTGCGGCAGGTCGCGATCGCCCCCTCGCCCTCGAGCACGAACGCGAGCGTCGGGCCGGACGTGATGAAGTTGACGAGCTCGCCGAAGAACGGCTTGTCGCTGTGCTCGGCGTAGTGCGTCTCGCCGACCTCCCGCGTTGCGGTGACGAGCCGGGCAGCGCGAAGCTTCAGCCCGCGGCGCTCGAACCGCGCCACGATCTCGCCCGCGAGGTTGCGGGCGACGGCGTCCGGCTTGGCAAGGATCAGGGTCTGCTCGACAGCCATGCGGGCGCGCAGGTTAGCGGGAACTCTCGCGCCGCGGCGGGCGCTTCGTCGTCGGCGTCAGCTCGATCGCGGCCGGATCGTGCTCGATCGGCGTCTCGCAAAACGGGCAGACCTGCCACGACGCCTCGAGCGGCCGGCGGCAGGTGACACACGCCTGGCGGAGCTTCGTCGTGCAGACCGGGCACGCGAGGTAGTCGTCCTCGACCTCGGCGCGACAGACCGGGCAGCGCAGATCC
Source organism: uncultured Actinomycetes bacterium (assembly GCA_963785895.1). Taxonomy (GTDB): domain Bacteria; phylum Actinomycetota; class Thermoleophilia; order Gaiellales; family Gaiellaceae; genus PALSA-600. The sequence goes on from CAWAXB010000013.1 coordinate 50,998, forward strand.
TGGCCGCCCAGGCGCTTCTCGATCGCCTTGATCTCGAGCTCGCGCTCGCGCACGTCCGCGATGTACTCCGGAGGCCGGAAGAGCATGTAGATCAGCGGGCCGAAGAAGGGGACGATCCCGACCGCGGTCACCACCCACACGATCATCCGGTCGGCGATCCGGTGCTTGGCGTCCTTGTAGACCCAGTAGGCCATGGCGGCCCAGAAGACGAACACGAAGAAGATGGCCAGGTTGCGGATCACGTACCAGGCCGAGGAGTGGAAGAAGTCGTGGACGCTGCCGAATGCTGAGGCGACGATCACAGCAGGATCCTTCCTACGAGGTAGCCAACCGCAAACGCCGCACCGACGAAGAGCGCGAGCAGAACGAGCGCGAACAGAAAGACGCTGATTCGGTCACCGGGCCGGCTCATCGTATGCATTTCATTCTTCTTTCGACAGATCGGCAAGGAGGTAGAGCGATCCGGTGACGAGGACCGCTCGCCCGAGTCCCCTGGCAAAGGCCAGCGCCGCCCTCGGATCGGCGAGCTCGACCACGTCGCCGAATACCCTGCGGCCGTGCTCGGCGAGCACGGAAGCCGGTAGCGCACGGGCATTCGACGACTGGGTCGCGACCAACGTCCTGCCCGCGCGCGAGAACCGTTCGAGCAAGCCGCCAACGTCTTTGTCGCCGAGCACCGAGGCAACCACGACGTAGTCGTACGGTCGCGGCAGGCGGTCGAGCAGCCAGTCGGCGGCCTCTGGCGTGTGTGCTCCGTCGCGCACCTCCGTGCCGCGTTGCTCGAACCGCCCCGCGAGCCGGACGGAGACCTCCGCCTCCACCGGGCGACCGAGGTACGCGGCCGCCGCGTCGCGTGCGCCGCCGATCCGGATCTCGTTGTCCGGGACGAGCACCGCGAACTCCCGGTCGGGCAAGACGACCACCGCCCCGGGCTTCGCCACCGCGAGCTTCTCACCCGCGATCGCCTTACGCGTGTCGCCCAGTATCTCGGTGTGCTCCAGCCCGACGTTCGTGAGGAGCACGACCTTTGCGTCGACGACGTTGGTTGCATCGAGCCTCCCGCCCAGCCCCGCCTCGACGACGGCAGCCTCGATTCCGCGCTCGGCGAAGTCGAGCAGGGCGGCCGCGGTGAGGATCTCGAACTGCGTCGCTCCGACCGCCTCTGCCTCGCCGCGCACGCGGGCGACCGCGCACTCGAAGCCACGCTCGTCGGTCTCGAGCCGCTCTTCCCAGCCGGCGACGTGCGGCGAGGTGTACGCGGCTGCCCTGATGCCTTCGGCCCGGAGCAGCGCCGAGATCGTCCGCGCCGCCGTCGACTTCCCCTTGGTGCCGACGACGTGGACGGTGTCGAAGCGCCGCTCGGGGTGTCCGAGCCGGTCGAGCAGCGCATGCATCCGATCGAGCCCGAAGCCGTCCGCGGGCCAGGGCGAGAGCGACGCGACCCAGTCAGTCGCCGATTGCGGCGAGCTCGCGCCGGTAGCGCCCGAGCTTCTCGCGCTCTGCATCGACCACCTCCGCGGGTGCGTTCGCCACGAACCGCTCGTTCGCGAGTTGCCTCTCGGCCCGCGCGATCTCGCCACGCAGCCGTTCGCGCTCCGCGTCCGCGCTGCCCTCCGATTGCCTGGGCGCCCGGTCGGGTCGCACGACCGCGTCGAAGATACGCTTCTCCTCGCCTTCGAGCGCGGGCACGACGCCGGAGCGCCGGAAGACCTGGGCGTACTCCTGGACGCGGTCGAGCGACCCTGCTGCTCCTGCGTCTCCGGCCTCGGGCCACGGTGCCACGATCAGCCGGCTCGCGCGCTCGGGCAGGTACGACCAGATCTCCTCGGTCACGTGCGGCATCACCGGGTGCAGCAGCTTGAGCAGGCGCTCCAGCGCGGCGGTCGCCGTCGCCCTCGCATCCGCGTCGCCGTCGTAGAGCCGCTGCTTGACCGCCTCGGCGTACCAGTCGCAGAAGTCGTCGAAGGTGAGGTGGTAGAGCTCGTCGACCAGATGGGCGAAGTCGAAGTCGCCCAGGAAGCCTTCGACCGCACGCTGCGACTGCGACAGCCGCGCGAGCATCCAGTGCTCCTCGAGCGCCCGGGGACGCTCGGCAGGGGCGGCGCCCTCGCCGGCTTGCAGGATCAGGCGGGCGACGTTCCAGAGCTTGTTCGCGAGCTTGCGCCCTTCCTCGATCGCACCCTCCGAGAACCGGACGTCCTGCGACGACGCCATCTTCATCAGGCCGTAGCGCGTCGCATCCGCTCCGTGCGCGTCGATCTGCGCCAGCGGGTTCATCCCGGTGCCGAGGCTCTTCGACATGCGCCCGCCGCTGGGCGCGTGCACCGTCGAATGGATGACGACGTCGCTGAAGGGGATGTCTCCCATCAGCTCGAGCCCGCAGAAGATCATCCGGTTCTCCCAGAGCCGGATGATGTCGCGCGCGGTCGTGTTCATGTTGCCGGGGTAGAACGTGCGCAGGTCGTCGGTGTCGTCGGGCCAGCCGAGCGTCGCGAACGGCCAGAGCGCCGACGAGAACCACGTGTCGAGCACGTCGGTCGACCGGGTGAGCTCGGCCGAGCCGCACTCGGCGCACTCTTGGGGCGTCGTCTCCTGCACGGTCACGTGGCCGTCCGGACACTCCCAGAGCGGCAGCTGGTGGCCCCACCAGATCTGGCGGGAGATGTTCCAGTCGGGAGCGTCTTCGAGCGAGGAGATTGCGAAGCGGTGCTGCGACTCAGGGTGGAAGCGGACGCGCCCCGTGCGTAACGCCTCGAGCGCCGGCTTCTTCAACTCCTGCATCGAGCACCACCACTGCAGCGAGATGCGTGGCTCGATCCGCGTTTTGCAACGGTCGCAGAGCGCGACGGTGTGGCGGTACGACTCGCGCTTCTCGAGCTGGTCGTGCTCGCGCAGCCAGCCGAGGATCCGCTCGTCGGCCTCGTCCTGCGTGAGGCCGGCGAGCTCACCGGCCTCCTCGTTCATCCGGCCGTCCGGTCCGATCACGCTCAGCTCGGGCAGGTTGTGGTCGCGGCCGATCTCGTAGTCGGTCGGGTCGTGCGCCGGCGTGATCTTCAAGGCGCCGGTACCGAAGTCCATCTCCACCCGGTCGTCGGCGATCACCGGCACGTGGCGCCCGACCCATGGCACGACGACCTCTTGCCCGACGAGCTGCGTGTAGCGCGGATCGTCGGGATGCACTGCGACTGCGACGTCGCCGAGGATCGTCGCGGGCCGGACCGTGGCGATCGTGATGTGCCCCTCGCCGCTCACGAACGGGTAGCGCACATAGGTGAGGGTGTCGTCCACATCGACGTGCGCGACCTCGAGGTCGGAGAGCGAGGTGAGGTGGAACGGGCACCAGTTGCCGATCCGGTTCGCGCGATAGATCCAACCTTTGTTCCAGAGGTGGACGAAGAAACGCATGACCGCGCGCGTGTACGCGTCGTCCATCGTGAAGCGCTCGCGGCGGTAGTCGAGCGAGGCGCCGATGCGGCGGAACTGCACCATGATCTTCCCGCCGTATTCGTGCAGCCACTCCCACACACGCGCCTCGAACGCCTCGCGGCCGAGGTCGTGGCGTGTCTTTCCTTCCAGCGCCAGGTGCTTCTCGACGGCGTTCTGGGTCGAGATGCCGGCGTGGTCGAAGCCCGGTTGGAAGAGGACGTTGAACCCCTGCATCCGACGTGTCCGCACGATCGCGTCGGCAAGTGACAGCTGGAGTGCATGGCCGAGGTGCAGGTCGCCGGTCACGTTCGGCGGCGGGTGCGCGATCGTGAAGGCCTCGCGCGACGGATCGGGGTCGGCGTTGTAGAGGCCCTCGGCCTCCCACGTCTGCTGCCAGCGTTCCTCGACGCCGTGCGGTTCGTAACGTGACTGCATCTCGCTCACCGGGCCGCCATCCTACGCGGAGGCGCTCGCTCGGCTTGCCGGTTTAGAGGCTCTCACAGAATGACGTTCGTCGATCCGGGTGCGATCGGCGAGTGCGAGGCAAGGACGCAGGGAGCGTCAAGAGCCGTCGCTCTTGGCGCGACCGAGGACGCAGCTTCGCGCCGCCGAGCGCGGCCGGGCGACACAACGCTTATTTTGTGAGAGCCTCTTAGATGGTGGTGCGATTGCCGCCGACGTACTCGAGCAGCGTGCGGAGCAGCTCGAACGAGTGCATCACGTGCTCGTGCGCGAGCTCACGGGCGCCGGTCACCGAACCGGCCTGCAGCGCCTGGCGGATCGCACGATGCTCGGCCTGGTTGCGCTCGTAGAGACGATCGAGATCCGCATCGACCGGCGCCCACAGCGCGGGGCCCGAGAACGTGCGGCGGGCCGCCTTCGCCACCGTCTCGATGTACGGCGCCGCGGCCACCGTGTAGAGCACGTCGTGGAACGCGTGGTTCGCGCGCATCCAGTCGGCCATCAGCGAACGGCGGTCGCCGCCCGGGTCGCGCGAGCGAAGCTCTTTCGTCAGCCGCGCGAACCGCTGCTCGCATTCCTCGAGCTCCTGCAACGCCTCGGGCGTCATCTGGCGCGCAGCCAGCTCGGTGATCAGGCTCTCGAGCTCCGCGCGCACGAGAAACGCCTCGCGAAGCTCGTCGTGCGAGAGCGTGCGGACGCGGACCCCACGGTTGGGAACGAAGTCGACCAGCCCGAGTGCCGCGATCCGGCGGAGCGCCTCGCGCACCGGGGTTCGCGAGACGCCGAAGTGCTCGGAAAGCTGCTCTTGCCTGAGCACCGAGCCCGGCGCAAACTCGCCCGAGACGATCGCCTCCTCGATCAGGACGGCGACATCGTCGGCCTTCGTGCTCTCGATCGTCACGGCAGGCGCGAGTATGCCTCAGTCGTCAGAAACTCCTTGAGCGGCACGCGAGAGCGCCACATCGGCGAAGACCTCCTTGGCCGCGTCGGACGCCTCGATCCGTGCGATCTCCTCCCGGACCCGCGCCTCGTCGAACCTGCCGGTCTGCACCCACGACCACACCTGGGCGCGCGAGATCTCGGCGGTTGCGGCGTCCTCCATCAGGTTGTCGATCGCCGCCGCGCCGACGCCCTGCAACCACGCGTCGAGGTAGCGCACGCCGACGCTGACGTTCACGCGCAGTCCTTCGTCGGTGATCGAGCTGCCCGCGATCTCGAAGTCGACCAGCTGCTCCTCGGTTGTCGTCACGTCGTCGCGCTTGCGGTCGACCTGATTCGGGCGGTCGCCGAGCACGGCGTCGAACTCCTCGAGCGCGACCGGTACGAGGTCGGGGTGCGCGACCCACGTCCCGTCGAACCCGGCCTCGGCCTCGCGCTTCTTGTCCTCGTGCACCTTCGCGAGCGCGACGGCGTTCACCTCGGGATCGCGTCGCGACGGGATGAACGCGGCCATGCCGCCGATCGCGTGTGCCTCGCGGTGGTGGCAGATCCGCACGAGCAGCTCGGTGTAGGCGCGCATGAACGGCACCGTCATCGTCACCTGCGAGCGGTCGGGAAGCACCGCGTCCGTCTTCTTGATGCAGCTGAAGATGTAGTCCCAGCGGCCGGCGTTGAGCGCGCAGGAGTGATCGCGCAGCTCGTAGAGGATCGCGTCCATCTCGAAGGCGGCGAGGATCGTCTCGATCAGCACCGTGCACTTGATCGAGCCGTGCGGCAGCCCCAGCTCGCCCTCGGCGAGCGCGAACGCCTGCGCCCACAGCCGCGCCTCCAGGTGCGACTCGAGCTTGGGGAGATAGAAGTACGGTCCGGTGCCGCGTTCGAGCTGCTCGTGCGCGTTGTTGAACGCGACGAGCCCGAAGTCGAAGAGCGACGCGCTCACGGGCTCGCCGTCGATCTCGTGGTGCCGCTCGAGCAGGTGCCAGCCGCGCGGCCGGATCAGCAGGGTCGCGATCTGGTCGTTCAGGCGGTACTGCTTCTCGCCGGTGTCGAGCTCGATCGTGCGGCGCACCGCGTCGTAGACGTTGCGCTGGCCGTCGCGCACGTTGTCCCAGGTCGGCGAGTTCGCATCCTCGAAGTCCGCCATGAAGACCTTCGCACCCGAGTTGAGCGCGTTGATCATCATCTTCCGCTCGACGGGGCCGGTGATCTCGACGCGCCGGTCCTGCAGGTCGGCCGGAGCGGGCGCGACGGTGAACTCCTCCGGCGCACTGACGAACGACGGACGCGAGCCCTGCCGCTCGTCGCGCGCGGCGAGCAGCCGGCGGCGCTCCGGTTCGAGCTCCCGGTGGAGGCGCTCGACGAACGCGAGCGCCTCCACCGACAGCACGTCGTGCTCTACGCGAATTGCGCTTCCTCCGTGGAGCCGTGGAGCGCGAGCGTCGAGGAATCCTTGGACACGGTCTGCATCACCTTGTCGAAGTATCCCGCACCGACCTCCCTCTGGTGCTTGGTAGCGGTGTAACCGTCGTTCTCCAGGGCAAATTCGCGCTCCTGCAGCTCGACGTACGCGGTCATCCCGTGCTCGCGATAGCCGCGCGCGAGCTCGAACATGCCGGCGTTCAGCGAGTGGAAGCCGGCGAGCGTGATGAACTGGAAGCGATAGCCCCACTCGCCGAGTTGCTGCTGGAACCCGGCGATCTGCGCGTCGGAGAGCGCCTGCCGCCAGTTGAACGACGGCGAGCAGTTGTAGGCGAGCAGCTTGCCGGGATGCCGCTCGTGGATCGCCGCCGCATACTCCTGCGCTTCGCCGAGGTCGGGCGTCGACGTCTCGAACCACAACATGTCGGCGTAGGGCGCGTACGCGAGCGAGCGAGCAATCGCGGCGTCGAGCCCATCCTGCACCTCGTAGAAGCCTTCGCTCGTGCGCTTGCCGCTGATGAACGGCGCGTCGTACGCGTCGACATCGGTTGTCAGCAGCGTGGCGCTCAGCGCATCCGTGCGCGCGACGAGCACCGTCGGAATGTCCAGCACGTCTGCAGCGAGCCGAGCTGCGGTCAGCGTGCGGACGAACTGCGATGTCGGCACGAGCACCTTGCCGCCCAGGTGGCCGCACTTCTTTTCTGCCGCCAGCTGGTCTTCGAAGTGCACGCCGCCGGCGCCTGCCTCGATCATCGCGCGCATCAGCTCGTACGCGTTGAGAGCTCCTCCGAAGCCTGCCTCGGCGTCGGCCACGATCGGTGCGAGCCAGTCGGTCCCGTTCCGGCCCTCCGACCAGTCGATCTGGTCGGCGCGCAGCAGTGCGTTGTTCAGCCGCCGCACCACGTTCGGCACCGAGTTCGCCGGGATAGAGGCTCTGGTCGGGGTAGGTCGAGCCCGCGAGGTTCGCATCGGCCGCGACCTGCCAGCCGGACAGGTAGATCGCCTGCAGCCCCGCCCGGATCATCTGCACCGCCTGGCCGCCGGTCAGCGCACCCAGGGCGTTGATGTAACCGCCGTGCGCGTCAGCAACCGCCAGAGGCGCTCGGCGCCCAGCCGCCCGAGCGTGCACTCGGGGACGACCGAGCCGCGCAGCCGCACCACTTCCTCGGCCGTGTAGATCCGCTCGACGCCGGCCCACCGCTCGTCGGTGGCCCACCGTTCGTCGAGCGCTGCCGCCTGTTCTTGGATCCAAGTGTTGGTCATTGGTCGTTCTCCTTCGCAAGGTTGATTCGCGATTCTGGATCCTAGATTTGGGAGGTCACCGCTGTCAATTGCGAGCCTATGCGAAGGTATCGGGTTAATCTGGATCCCATAATGGGTATACTGTCTCTCATAATGGATCCGAAAGGAGCCTCGCCACCATGACGTCCATCGGCACCGAACCGCTGCCGGCACCTCTCCCGGCTCAGCCCCGCAGCACCGAGGAGGCGCCTCGCCCTCCGATGTGGGAGCTCGCCGAGTGCACGTGCCCCGACTTCTGTGAGCGCGACCACGAGCGCGACTGACAGGCACCTCTGATCAGCGAGCAGTCCAGCCGAGGTCGAGCGGCAGCGCGACCCCGGTGAAGCCCCGGCCGGATGGCCCGAGCAGATACGCGACGAGGTCGGCCACCTCGGCCGGCTCGAGCAGCCGCTTGACGGCCTGAGGCGCGAGCAGCACGTCTTCGAGCACGCGCTCGGCCGGCAGTCCGTGCGCCTGCGACTGATCGGCGATCTGCGCATCGACGAGCGGGGTGCGAACGTAGGCGGGGCAGACGGCGGTCGCGACGATGCCGGCCTCCGCACCTTCGAGCGCGAGCGTCTTCACCAGCCCGAGCACCCCATGCTTGGCCGGCACATAGCCCGCCTTGAAGGGAGATGCTGTGAGCGCGTGCGCCGACGCGATCACGCAGATCGCGGCCGTCACCCGACGCGGCGAGCGCATCCCACGCGTACTTGGCGAGCAGAAACGGAGAGGTGAGCAACAGGGCGAGCAACCGGTCCCATTGCTCTTCCGGGAAATCGCGTACCGGCGCCACGTGCTGGAAGCCCGCGTTCGGGACGATCGCATCGAGCCGTCCGTGCGTCGCGAGCGCGGCGTCGACCACCGCGCGGTTCCCTGCGGGCGTCGTCAGGTCGGCGTCCTCGAGGTCGACCCCGTGCACGGTCCAGCCGTCCTCGCCGAGCCGCGTCACGATCGCGGCGCCGATCCCGCCGCGCGCGCCCGTGACGAGGACGACCGCGCTCATCTACACGTAGTAGACGGAAGACGACCTCGGCCACGCAGACCGGCTTGTCGCCGCCCTCGCGCTCGACCGTCGCCTTCATCGTCACCTGGCCTCCGCCTTCGATCTCGTCGATCTGGACGCACCTCGAAGGTCGCACGCAGCCGCGATCCGACCGGAACGGGCGCCGGGAACCGAACGCTTGTTCAGGCCGTAGTTGATCCCCATGCGGCCCTGCCGCGGGATCACCTCGTACGAGGCGGCAGGCAGGAGCGACAGCGTCAGGTAGCCGTGCGCGATCGTCGTGCCGAACGGCCCCTCCTTCGCCCGCTCCGGGTCGACGTGGATCCACTGGCGATCGCCGGTCGCCTCGGCGAAGGTGTCGATCCTCTCCTGCGGGCACGTCGATCCAGCTCGAGGGCCCGAACGTGTCGCCGGCGATTCACGCGATCGGCCCCCAACGCACCGTCGAGGCCGCCCAGGTGTAGCCGGTGCCGGCCGACAGGAGCAGCACCACGTCACCGTCGCGCACCCGGCCGTCCCGCGCCGCGCGGTCGAGCCCGAGCAGCGGGTCGACCCCACTCATGTGACCGGTGTCGTCGAGGTACACCGCCTGATCCTCGCGCATTCCGAGCCCTGAGAGCAACGCCTCGAACATCGAGCGCTTCGTGTGGAGCGGGCAGACGATCGCGACATCCTCCAGCCTGAGCCCCGACCGCTCCACCGCCCCGCGCGCCACGGCGACGAAGTTCGGCAGCGACACCTCGTCGAGACCGCCCTTCATCGCCGCCGGGTCGGCCACGTCGAGGAACCGGTAGCCGTCCGGGTCGACCGAGCCGCCGCCCGGCACCTTCACCTGCAGCGAGTACGAGCCGTCCGTGATCGTGTGCGCGCCGAGCAGCTCGTTGCGGTCGGCGTCTCCGACGAGTAGGCCGGCAACGGCGCCGTCGCCGAAGTTGAACATGAAGCGCGAGCGCGTGTTCGTGTAATCGAGGAGATAGGACTCGCGACAGGCCGCGACCACGAGCACGCGTTGCAGCTCCTGCTCGGCGCGCAGCAGGTCGCGCGCGACGCGCAGCGCGATCGACGTGCCGTGCGAGACGTTGTCGTACTCGACGGCGAACGCATTCGTGGCGCCGATGCGGTGCGCGATGTGCGGCGCCGCCTGCCAGACCGCGTAGTCCTTGCTACATCGAGCCGTAGTAGAGAACGACGTCGATCGACGCCGGGTCGACGCCGGTCTCGTCGAGCAGCGTCTGCGCAGCTTTCACGGACAGGTCGCTGACGTGCTCGTCAGGCGCGGCGATGTGCTTGCCCCGGAGGCCGAACTTCTCGACGATCACCGCTTCCGGGATTCCGGCGAGCTCACCGATCTCGGCAGCAGTCAGCCACCGCTCCGGCAGGTACGAAGCGGTCGCGACGAGCCCGACCTTCCTCATTCGCCGACCTCGAGGATGCACGCGATCATCCGCTCGAGCTCGGCCCAGACGCGCGCGGGGAGCGGCTTGCCGTCGCCCCAGAGAATGCAGCGCATGCCGACCATCTCGCCGAGGCCCATCAGCGCGTACGCGGCGACCTCGGGATCGAGCTTGCCGATCTCGCCCGAGTCGACCGCCGTCGCGCAGCGCGTCGATGTAGCCGCGCGACAGGTGGTCGTAGTGGTAGCGGAGCATCTCCGGCGAGACGAACTCGGCCTGCCGGATGATCCGGTAGAGCGCCGGATGCTCGCCGGTGAAGCGGAAGTACGCCGCGGAAGCCGAGGAGCTCCGCCTGCAGACGCGTCTCGCCCTGCGATGAGCCTTCCTTCATCGCATGGCGGACGCGCTGGTTCAGGTCGCGCACGAGCTCGTCGAAGATCGCCTTCTTCGAGTCGAAGTAGAGGTAGAACGTCCCGGCCGCGACGCCGGCGGTCTCGGCGAGCTTGACGATCGACGCATCGTGGTAGCCGAGCTCGCCGAAGACGCTGCTCGGCGGCGTCGAGCAGCCGGCGGCGCGTGTCGAGGCCGCGCTTCGAGAGCGGCCGGCCGTCGACGTTCGTGACGACGACCTCGGTCATGCGGCTCACCTTCAGCTCGGATTTCTGGATCTTCCCCATCGAGTTGCGCGGCAGCTCGTCGACGACGTGGAAGCGCTTCGGCACCTTGAACCGCGCGAGCCGCGCGCAGGCAGTGCGCCCGCAGCTCCTCGTCGGAGACGGGCGCGTCCAGCACGACGAACGCGACGCAGACCTCGCCCCAGCGCTCGTCCGGCACGCCGACGACCGCGGCATCCGCGACGGCCGGATGCTCGTGCAGCACCGCTTCGATCTCGGCCGGGTAGACGTTCTCGCCGCCCGAGACGACCATGTCCTTGAGGCGCCCGCGGATCCGGTAGTTGCCCTCGTCGTCGCGCTCGGCGACATCGCCGGTCTGAAGCCAGCCGTCGCGGAACGCGCGCGGCGGTCGCTTCGGCGTTGCGCCAGTAGCCGGGGAAGACGTTCGGCCCGCGCACGAGCAGCTCGCCCTCGTCCGAGAGGTCGCAGTCGACGTACGGATACGGCTTGCCGGCCCAGCCGGCCTTGCGCCGCGCATCCTCGGGCGGCAGGCAGAGCACGTTCGGCGCGGCTTCGGTCAGCCCGTAGCCCTGGACGATGTCGACGCCGCGCGCCGCCCAGTGTCGAGCAGCGGCTCCGGCATGGGCGCGCCGCCGACGACGGCGAGCCGCAGCGACGAGAGGTCGGCGGCCGCGAACGCGCGGCTCCTGCGCCATGAACAGGTAGTTCGCCGGCACGCCCATCATCGTCGTGACGCCTCGCCGCTCGATCAGCTCGAGCGCGCGGGCTGCGTCGAAGCCGCGCTCGAGCACGCACGCGCGCGCCCTTCCACCAGGCGAGCAGCGGCTGCACGTTCCAGCCGCCGACGTGGAACTGCGGCAGCACCTGCAGCACGACGTCGTCGCCGCCGATGCCGGTCGCGAGGTCGAACGAGAGGTTCGTCCAGAAGCAGTTCGCGTGGGTGAGCAGCGCGCCCTTCGGCTTGCCGGTCGTGCCGGACGTGTAGATCAGGAGCAGCGGATCGTCGCGCGTCCGGCGCTCGCCGGACGTGTGCCGAACGCACGCTCGAGCGTCGAGCGGCCGGCGCGGCCGTGCGCGAGCGCGAGCGCCGCCTCGGCCAGCTCGCGGTGCTCGTCCTCGACGAGGAAGCACGCCGGCTCGGCGTCGTCGAGCTGGTAGGCGACCTCGGCCGGTGCGAGCCGCCACGAGATCGGGTGCAGGATCGCGCCCGCCTTCGCGCACGCGAAGAACAGCGCGACGTGCTCGCCGGAGTTGCCGGTGAGCGTCGAGACGCGCGTCGCCGTGCGCGAGCCGGCGCGCGAGCTCGTCGGAGCGCGCGTCGAGCTCGGCGTAGGTCCAGCGTGCGGTCGCGCTCGTCGATCGCGACGCGCTCGGGCGTGATGCGCGCGCGGTCGCGCAGCATGCGGTCGATGGTCAGCGGGTCATGCGAGGAACTCCGTGACGATCCTGACGAACGCGTCGGGCTGCTCCCAGAAGAACAGGTGCCCGGCGCCCGCGAAGAGCTCGACGCGCGCGCCGGCAATGCGCGCGGCGAGCAGCGTCGGCGTTGCGGTGGTCGACGACGTTGTCCTCGGTGCCGTGCAGGATGAGCGTCGGCGCCGCGATCGCGCCCGTCGACGCCTGCGAAGCCGCGCCGGCGGCGGCCTGCGCCTGCCAGCCCGGCCGGGTCGGGCGGGTTCGCGACGCGGCGCGCGATAGAGCTCGTCGACGAGCCCGTCGGCGGCCTCGGCCGCCGAGCGCGTTCTCGACGAACCGCCGCAGCGCGACCTCCGGCGCGAGCGTCGCCGCCTCCTGCGAAGAGCTGCACGGTCACCTCGGGCATCGGCACGCGCGTCGGCGCCGCCCGGCGTCGTGCAGCAGAGGACGAGCCTGTCGACCCGCTCCGGCGTGCGCGACGGCGAGCTCCTGGGCGATCATCCCGCCGAGGCTCGCACCGACGCACGTGCGCGCGGTCGACACCGGCCTCGTCGAGCACCTGCAGCGCGTCGTCCGGCCAGCTCGGCGCGCCGTGTACGGGCCCTGCGGGCTTGTCCGAGCTCGCCGATGCCGCGGTTGTCGAAGGTGAGCACGCGGAAGCGCTCGGCGAGCGCCGGGCACGACGGGCTCCCAGCCCCAGCGCCGTAGCCGAGCCCCTGGATCAGGAGCAGCGGCGCGCCGCGACCCGTGCGACTCCCAGCGCGATCTTCATCGCTGCATCGCCTCCTGCGAGCCGCTGCAGCGTGCGCGGCCGCCGCACGCGGCCGATGCGCGCGAGCCCGCCGGGCACGAAGAAGACGACGAGGATGAAGAGCACGCCGAGCACGAACAGCGGCTGCTGCGAGCGGCGTGCGCAGGAGCCGACGGCAGCGATCGAGACCGCGTGCGAGCTCGACAGCGTCGCCGAGCCGCTGGTTCGGCGTAGGTGTAGAGGATGCCGCCGAGCAGCGCGCCCCAGCGCGTGCCGGTGCCGCCGATCACGACCATCACGAGCAGGGTCAGCGTGAAGTTCGCGCGTCGTCACGTCGGTGCGTCGCGCCGCCGAGCAGCAGCAGGTAGACGACGCCGCCCGCAGTCGCGAGGAACGACGCGAGCACGAACGACATCAGCTTGTACGCGTACGGCCGCAGGCCGAGCACCTCGACGCGCAGCTCGTTCTCGCGGATCGCCTGCCAGACGTGGCCGGGCGAGGAGTCGACCGCCCACTGCACGATCACGAAGACGACCGCGCGCGTAGCCGAGCGCGAGCCAGTAGAGGTTCTTCGTGTTGAAGATGCCGACGAGCGCCGCCGGCAGCTTGGTGTAGTCGGTGCCGAAGCCCTCCTCGCCGCCCGTCCACCTGTGCGGGTTCTTGAAGGCGAGGATCGAGCCGGCCTGCGCGAACGCGAGCGTCACCATCGCGAACGCGATCCCGCCGACGCGCAGCGAGACCGCGCCGAGCACCAGCGGCAGCACGAGGCCGACGAGCGCGGTGAACGCGAGCGACGGCAAGAAGCCCCAGTGCCACTTGCGTGATCGCGATGCACGCGACGTAGACGCCGATCGCGAAGTAGAGCGCGTGCCCGAACGACAGCAGCCCCGTGAAGCCGAAGAGCAGGTCGTAGGTGAGCGCGAGGCCGCCGAAGACGAGGCAGAGCGCGAGCAGCTGCAGCGTGCCCGGGCGTGTTGAGGGAGCCCTTGAAGACGTACGGGATGTCGACCGCGAGCTTCGGGCACGAACGCGAGCGCGACGAGGACGGCGAGCGGGAGCGACTGTGACGGCGCCGCGTCACGCGAAGCTCCCCGAGAGCCCGCGCGGGCGGGCGAGCAGGACGATCGCCGAGCAGCAGCACGACGCTGAGGTCGCCGAGCCCGGAGGACGCGTAGTAGTTCGCGTACTGCTGCACGAGCCCGACGACGATGGCGGCGAGCAGCGGTGCCCCGCAGCGAGCCGAGGCCGCCGATCACGACGACGATGAAGGCGAAGATCAGCAGGGAGCGTCCCGCGCTGCGGGTCGATCGTGCCGAAGTAGACGTTCGAGAGCACACCGGCGATCGCGGCTGCGATGCCGCCGATCGCGAAGACGAGCGTGAAAGCGCGCCGGACGTCGATGCCGAGCGCGGTCACCATCGCGCGGTTCTCGACGCCGGCGCGGATGATCAGCCCGTAGCGCGTGCGCCGCAGGAACGCGTTGAGCGCCGAGGAGTACGACGACGCGCGGTCGACGATCTCGACCCAACGGTCGTTCGGGATGTGCGCGCCGACGACCGTCGTCGTCGTCCCGAGCCAGCGCGGGCGCCGCGACGGTGCGCGCGTCGTTCCCCCAGATCGCGGTGACGAGCGCGACCGTCGCGAGCGCGAGCCCGACGGTCACGAGCACCTGCTCGATGTGACGGCGGTAGAGCGGACGGATCAGGACGAGCTCGACGAGCGCGGCGAACACACCGCCGACGGCGAGGCCGGCGAGCGCGCCGAGCAGGAACCGCGGCAGGACGGGCACGCCGCCGAGCTTCGACTCGGTGAACCACATCGCATAGGCGCCGACGGTCAGGAACGCGCCGTGGGCGAAGTTGAGCACGCCCATCAATCCGTAGATCAACGAGAGGCCGGAGGCGATCAGGAAGTACATCGCGCCGAGCCCGAGACCCGTGATCGAGAGCAGCACGAACGTGCTCATGCGCATCCCTTGCCGGCGTCGGCTCCCGCCGGGCGAGTCATGCTGCAGCCGCCGATCCGACGCCAAGCATGCGGTGCACCATCGGCCTGTCGGCGAGCAGCTCGTGCGCCGGGCCGATGTGAACGACCCGTCCGGTGTCGAGCACGACGGCGTCGCGCGCGACCCGCGCGCACGACGCCCAGGTTCTGCTCGACGAGCAGCACGGTCGTCAACTCGGAGACGCGCTCGAGCACGCGTGCCACCTCGGTCACGAGCAGAGGTGCGAGTCCCTTCGTCGGCTCGTCGACGAGCAGCACGCGGTTGTCGTTGAGCAGCGCCCGCGCGATCGCGACCATCTGCTGCTGGCCGCCCGAGAGCGTCCCGGCGGCCTGTTTCCCGCGCGCCTTCAGCTCGGGAAAGAGTTCGTAGACGAGCTCGTAGCGCGGCTCGCTGTCGCGCTCGGCGAGCCGGAGGTTCTCGTTGACGGTCAGTCCGGCGAAGACGTCGCGGTCTTCCGGGACGTAGCCGACGCCGAGCCGGACGATCTTGTGGGTGGGCTTGCCGCCCGACTGCACGCCGTCGAGCTCGATCGTGCCGCGTGCTCGGAACGAGCCCCATCAGCGCGCGCAGCGTCGTCGTCTTGCCGACGCCGTTCCGGCCGAGCAGCGCCGTGACCCCGCCGTCGGCGACGTCGAACGAGATGCCCTGCAGGATGTGCGACTCGCCCAGGTGCACGTGCAGATCGCCGACCGACGAACAGGCTCACAGGGCCTCCCCGAGATAGGCCTGCTGCACCGTTTCGTTGCCCATGATCGCTTCGGGCGTGTCGATCGCCAGCAGGCTCCCGTGGTGCATCACGGCGATCCGCTCGGCGAGGCCGGTCACCACTTCCATGTGGTGCTCGACCATCAGCACCGTCTTGCCCTCGTCGACGTGAACCGAGCGGATCAGCTCGACGAGCTCGGGCACGTTCTCGACCGAGACGCCGGCCATCGGCTCGTCGAGCAGCAGGAGGCGCGGCTTGCCGGCGAGCAACATCGCCAGCTCGAGCTTGCGCTTGTCGCCGTGCGAGAGCAGGCCGGCCGGCTGCGAGCCGAGCCGGCCCAGGCCGACGCGACCGAGTGCCCAGTGCGCGCGCTCGACCGCCTCCCGCACGTGAGTCGCGCGTCGCCAGATACGCATCGTCCCGCCCAGCGCGGCCTCGGCGGCCAGCCGGGCGTTCTCGAGCGCCGACAGCAGCGGGAAAGACATTCGACACCTGAAACGTCCTGCCGATCCCGGCACGCGTGCGGCGATAGGGAGGTTTGCGCGGTGATGTCGACGCCGTCCAGCGCGATGCTGCCGGCTGTCGGCCGCAGCAGGCCGGAGACGAGGTTGAACAGCGTCGTCTTGCCGGCGCCGTTCGGCCCGATCACGGCGAGGAGCTCGCCCTCGCGGACCTCGAGCCCGACACCGGAGACGATCGTGGCGCCTCCGATGTCGAGCCCGAGATCCTGCACTGCAAGGATCGGGGGTGCGGTCACCGCGGTCTTGTCTACTTGAACGGGACGACCGGCGGCGCCGTGTCGTAGCTCTCGCAGTGCCGAGCACCTGAGCAGCCAGGTGCCCGTTCTTGCTGACCAGTTTGACGCGGAACATCGGCTGCAGCATCGCGTGGTCCTGCGGGCGGATCGCCTGGAAGCCCTTCGGCGCCAGGAACTTCCAGCCCTCGAGCGAGGACACCATCTTGTCGACGTCCTCACCGCCCACCTTGAGAGCGTGCACGATCATCTGCGCGGCGACGAAGCCATCCGGCGTGAAGAGGTCCGGGCACCTGGCCCCGCTTGCGCATCTGCTTGACGAGGTAGTCGTTCACCTTGTTCTTCGGCGCGGTGTAGACGTAGTGCGACAGGTACTGGATCTTCGTCGCCTGGTCACCCATCGTCGACCAGGTCGCCCGCTCGGCGAGCCCGGTGACGATCGTCGTCGACGACGCAAACGCCCCCTGCTGGTCGAGCGCCTTCCACATCGCGCCTGCGGTCGTGCCGGCCCAGGCGACGAAGAGCAGGTCGGCGTTCGCCTGTTTTGCCTGCTGTGCGAACGGCGTGAAGTCGGTCGCGGTCAAGGGCACCGAGATCTCGGTGACGTGGTGCCCCTTGCTCCCGAGCACCGCCTTGACCGCGGCGTAGTTGCCGTGACCGAACACGGAGTCCTGGTCGAAGACGACGACCTTCTTGCCCGTCTCCTTACCGAGGAACGACGCAGCCGTGTAGACGTCCTGCAGCGTCTGGCGTCCCGAGCGGAAGGTGTACTTGTTCAGGCCGGTGATCGCATCCGATGCCGCCGGGCCTGAGATGTAGAGCACATGGTTCTGTGCGGCGAGCGGCGCCAGTTGCAGCGCGATCCCCGACGACACGGTGCCGGCGATGATGTTGGTGCCCTGTCCGATCAGATCCTTCGCCGCCGACACCGCCGTGGCCGCGTCGGTCTTGTCGTCGACGTACGTGAAGTTGACCTTCTTGCCGTTGACCTTGCCGGTGCCGTTCGTCGCGTACTGCAGCCCGAACTTCAGGCCCTCGACGTACTCGGCGCCGTAGGCGGCGAGCAGGCCCGTGCGCGAGTAGACGATGCCGACGTTGTACGACGACGCCGACGCGTGGTGCGACTTCGCCGCGACCGACGCCGTTCCGGCGAGCAGCATGAAGAGCGTTGTCCCGAGCAGGACCTTGCTGAAGCGATGGCGCATGAACGCATCCTCCTGGTGGCTGAAGCAAACCTGAGACCTGATTCAGGTGTGAGTTGTGACGGATGCACACGTGCCTGTCAAGGCCGCGGGATGTAAAACCGCGACCGGGACATGCCGACTGGGCGAGGAGCTACGCGGACTCTTCGGCGAGCTCGTCGTGCTCGTCCGCCCCGGCGCTCGTCACGAGCGTCGGCTTGAGGCCCTTCTCGATCGTCTCCTTGGTGATCACGCACTTGGAGACGTCTTTCCGGGACGGAAGCTCGAACATCACGTCGAGCAGCGCGTTCTCGATGATCGACCGCAGGCCGCGGGCGCCGGTCTCGCGCTTCAGGCCCTTGTCGGCGATCGACCAGAGCGCGTCGTCCGTGAAGACGAGGTCGATCGAGTCGTAGTTGAAGAACCGCTGGTACTGCTTGACCAGCGCGTTCTTCGGCTCGGTGAGGATCTGCACCAGATCCTCGCGCCGCAACTGGTGCACGGCCGAGAGCACGGGCAGCCGGCCGATGAACTCGGGGATCAGCCCGAAGTTCAGGAGATCCTCCGGCATCACCTCGCTGAGCAGCTCGGCGCTCTCGGCGTCGCGCTTCGCCGAGATCTCGCGGCCGAAGCCGACGGCGTTCTTGCCCAGCCGCTTCGCGATGATCTTGTCGAGCCCGGCGAACGCGCCACCGCAGATGAAGAGGATGTTCGTCGTGTCGATCGAGAGGAACTCCTGGTGCGGATGCTTGCGCCCGCCCTGCGGTGGCACCGATGCGACCGTTCCCTCCAGGATCTTCAGGAGCGCCTGCTGCACGCCCTCGCCCGAGACGTCGCGCGTGATCGACGGGTTGTCGGCCTTGCGCGCGATCTTGTCGACCTCGTCGATGTAGATGATCCCGGTCTCGGCCTTCTTGATGTCGAAGTCGGCGGCCTGGATCAGCTTCAGGAGGATGTTCTCGACGTCCTCGCCGACGTAGCCGGCTTCGGTGAGCGCGGTCGCGTCGGCGATCGCGAACGGGACGTTGAGGATCCGCGCCAGCGTCTGCGCGAGATGGGTCTTGCCGCAGCCGGTCGGGCCGAGCAGCAGGATGTTCGACTTCTGCAGCTCGACCTCGCCGTCCTCGGAGCCCATCTGGACGCGCTTGTAGTGGTTGTAGACGGCGACCGAGAGCGAGCGCTTCGCCTCTTCCTGCGAGACGACGTACTCGTTCAGCGAGCCGTAGATCTCGGTCGGGCGCGGGAGGTTCTCGAGGTCGAGGGTGCTCGGGTGCGGTCAGCTCCTCGTCGATGATCTCGTTGCAGAGATCGATGCACTCGTCGCAGATGTAGACCCCGGGGCCTGCGATGAGCTTCTTGACCTGGCGCTGCGATTTCCCGCAGAAGCTGCAGAGGAGCTGCTCGTTGCCTTCGCTCGCGCGCGCCATCTCTGACTCCTTTTACCCCTGATTGACCAAAACCACTAGACGCTCTCCCGCCGAGTCCGTCTTACGCCGCGGTCTCGCGGTGTGTGATCACCGTGTCGATGATCCCGTAATCCACTGCTTCCGTCGGGCTCAGGAAGAAGTCCCTCTCCATATCGTGCGAGATCTCTTCCTGGGTCTTGCCGGTGTGCTAGCGTGTAGATCTCCTCGAGGCGGCGCTTGAGGCCGATCACCTCGCGGGCCTGGATCTCGATGTCCGTGCCCTGGCCCTGGAACCCGCCGGACACCTGGTGGATCAGGATTCGAGAGTTCGGCAGCGACATGCGCTTCCCTTTCGCGCCGCCGGCCAGGAGCAGCGAGCCCATGCTCATCGCGATGCCGACGCAGATCGTCTGCACGTCGGGCTTGATGAACTGCATCGTGTCGTAGATCGCGAGACCGGAGTAGACCGAGCCGCCCGGCGAGTTGATGTAGAGGAAGATGTCCTTGTCGGGATCCTCGGACTCGAGATGCAGGAGCTGCGCGATGATCAGGTTCGCGATCTGATCGTCGACCGGCGTGCCGAGGAACACGATGCGCTCGGCGAGCAGGCGCGAGTAGATGTCGAATGCGCGCTCGCCGCGCGACGTCTGTTCAACGACCATCGGAATCAGTGGCATCCTCGTCTTCTCTCCTTACTGCCTGGGGTCCAGAGTTTCGGGGTCTCGGCCGGCTGCTCCTGCTCCGGCGTCCAGATCGTCTCGCGCGCCTCGTGCAGCTCGGGCGCGATCGGCTTCACCTCGGCCGCGATACGGTCGAGCGCGTTCTTCATGCGCAGGTCGTCGCGAACGCGGTCGGCGCCGCCCTGCTCGATGAACTCCTCGATCTCGTGCTCGTCCTCGCCGCCGTGCGCAGCTCCTCGCGGATCTCGTCGTCGGTGACCGTGAGGCCGAGCTTGTCGGCCACCGCCTCGAGGATCAGCTCGCGCGCGACGGACAGCGACGCCTCGGCGCACAGCCGCTGCTGCAGCTGCTCGGTGGTCTGGCCGGTCAGCTGCAGGTAGGTGCCGGCGTCGATCCCGCGCGCCTGCAGGCTGCGTGCGAGGCCGTTCAGAAGCTCGCTCGTGCGCAGCCTCGACGAGCGGGCCCGCCGCGTTGACCTTCGACGCCTTGACGAGCGCGTCGACCGCGGCGGCGCGGAACTGGCCGTCGAGCTCGTCCTCGATCTGCGCCGCGGAGCCGCCCCTCGATCTCGGCGCGCAGCTCGTCGAGCGTGTCGAACTCGGTTGCCTGTCTTCGCCAGCTCGTCGTCGAGCGGCGGCAGCACGCGCTCCTTGACCTCCTTGACCGACGACGGTCGCGCTGCGGCGGGCGCCGTCGGCGAGCTCGTAGGCGACCTCGCGCTGTCTCGCCGGCGACCAGACCGCGGATCGCGTTCTCGATCTCCTCGACGAGCCGCTCGGAGCCCAGCTCGATCACGTAGTCGCGCTGCGCCGATCCGTCCGCCGCGATCAGGTCGATCACCACCGTGTCGCCCTCCTGCGCGGGCCGCCCCTCCACCGGCACGAGCTCGCCGACGGTGCGCTGCAGCGCCTCGAGCTCGGCGTCGACCGCCGTCTGCGGCACCTCGGCCTCGTGCTTCGGCACCTCGAGCGTCGTCCAGTCGGCCGGCTCGGGCTTCGGCTGCACCGCGACGGTGGCCGAGAAGCTCCAGTCCTGGTCGTCGGCGGCGGGCAGTTCGTACTCGTACTCGGGCTGGGCGACCGGGTTGACGCGCGCGCGCGTCGCCGCGTTCCAGAACCAGCCGCCGATATGGCTCTCGACCGCCTCGGCGAACAGCCGCTCCTTGCCGATCCGCTGCAAGAGCAGCGGCATCGGAACCTTGCCCTTGCGGAAGCCGGGAATCTTCGCCGACGTCGCGAGGTCGTTGGCCGCGTGCTCGACCGCATGGTGGACGTCGTGCGCCGGCACCTCGACCGTGAGGCGGACCTTGTCGTCTGCGAGCTGCTCGAGGGTGTTCGACATGGCCGGGCCATTAGACCAGACAGCTACCGTCCGAGGCCGTGGACGTCGACACCGCCATCCGTTCCCGCCGCACGCACAAGCGGTATGGATCGGAGCCGCTCGACGACGCGGCCCTTCGCGATCTGCTCGAGCTGGCGCGCTTCGCGCCGAACCATCATCTGTCTCAGCCCTGGCGCTTTCGGGTGCTCGGGCCGGAGACGCGGGCTCGGGTCGAGGAGGCCGCGGGCGAGAAGGAGGCGATCAAGCTGCGGCGAGCACCGACGCTCGTGCTGGCGACCGCGGCGCTCTCGGGCGATCCTCACGCCGACGAGGAGGATCTGCACGCCGTCGCCTGCGCGGTCTATGCGGTGCTGCTCGCTGCGACCGCGCGCGGCCTGGCGTCGTACTGGCGCACGCCGCGTGCGTTCGAGAGTCCCGCGATCCGGGCGCTGCTCGCCCTGCCCGACGACGAGCGGGTGGTGGCGCTGATCCACCTCGGCCCGCCGGCGAGCGTGCCGCTGGCGAAGGAGCGCTTGCCGCTCGCGCTCGCCTTCCTGCCGTAGAGGCGCAAAGGCGCTGAGCAGGGGCGCCGGGCAAGGGTCAACCCAGTCGAAGTGCGGGCGAGAGGAGTCGAACCTCCAAGAGCCGAAGCCCACCGGGACCTAAACCCGGCGCGTCTGCCAGTTCCGCCACGCCCGCGGATTCCTGGAGCGTACTAGCGTCCCGCGAGCTCGAGTGCGGCCGCCACGATCTCGTCCTCCGAGAGCAGCACGAGGTTGGCGGCGTCGCCGAGCGGGATGAACGAGTCCTTGCTGGCGACACGCGCGATGCGTCCGTCGAAGCCGGCGTCGACCAGCGCGGCAATGATCCCTTCGGCGACCCCACCCGTCCGTCGCGTCTCGTCGACCACGAGCACGCGACCGGTTGCGGTGGCCTCGCGCAGCGAGGTCGTCGAGCGGCAACGGCGCCAGCCAGCGCAGGTCGACCACACGCGTTGCAATTCCCTGCGTCTCGAGGCGGCGGGCGGCGCGCAGCGACAGGTAAAGGCCGTTGGCCCAGGTGAGGATCGTCAACGCATCGCCTTCCCCGTATGTCCGCGCGGAGCCGAGCGGGACGTGCCTGTCGGCCGGTGCCGCAAGCCAGGGCTCGTCGCCCTCCTCGTGCAGGTCGCGCGTGTGGTAGAGCGCGATCGGCTCGAGGAAGACGCACACGCTGCCGTCGACCTTGGCTGCCGCGACGCAGGTGCGAGAGCATCGCGGCAGCATCGTCGGGCCGCGCCGGCGACGCGACCACGAGCGCCGGGCACGTCGCGCAGCACGCGCGACGGCGTCGTCGTTGTGGAAGTGCCCGCCGAAGCCCTTCTGGTAGCCGTAGCCCGCGATCCGCACCACCATCCCGTTGCGGTACTGCCCCTGCGAGAAGAACTGGCAGCGTCGCCGCCTCGCCGCGCAACTGATCCTCGGCGTTGTGGAGGTAGGCCAGATACTGGATCTCCGGCACCGGAACGAAGCCGCTCACCGCGGCGCCGAGCGCGAGGCCGAGGATCGACGTCTCGTCGAGCAGCGTGTCGAAGACACGGCCCGCCCCGAAGCGGGCGTGCAGGCCGCGCGTCACCCCGTAGACGCCGCCCTTGGCGGCGACGTCCTCGCCGAACACGAGTAGCTCCGGGTTCCGCTCGAGCGCGTCGGCGAGCGCCAGGTTGATCGACTGGGCGAGCGTCAGCGGCGCGCCGGCCTGCCAGTCGCGTCGTGACGGCTGCGCGGACGAGCGCCGGCGAGCGCGGCGCGAGCGGCCGCATCACCTCGTCGGCGGATTCGAGCTGCGGCCGGCGCGCGGCTGCCAGCGCCTGAGCCCGGACACGCTCCCGCGTCTCGAGGTAGTCGGCCGCAAGGCCGGCTCCCGAGCCGGCGCCGGCCGCGACGAGCCACCGCGCGGTCGCGAGCAGTGGATCGCGTTGCCGGTCGGCCCGCAGCTCGGCGGGCGAGCGGTAGGCCGATCTCGACGTCGGCGCCGGCGTGGCCCAGATACCGGACTGTGCGCAGGTGGAGCACGGCCGGCCGCCGCGTCCGCCGCACCCAGTCCGCCAGCTCCGCCGCAGTCTCGAGCACCAGCTCCGAGTCGTCGCCGTCCGCGAACTCGTAGCGGAGCTGCGGCCGTGCGCGGAGAGCGCCCGCCGGTCCAGCCCGCGGGCGTCGGCACGCTGATCCCGAGCCCGTTGTCCTCGCAGACGAACAGGATCGGCACCGGGAGCTGCTGGAAGGCGACATTTGCGGCGGTGTTGAGGGCGGCCTGCGCCGTCGCGTGGTTGAGCGAGGCGTCGCCGAAGCTGCAGACGACCACCGCGTCGGACGGCCAGGGGGACGGCACCCGCAGCTTGCGCGCGCGGTCGATCGCGATCGCCACGCCGACGGCACGCGGGAGATGAGACGCGATCGTCGAGGTCTGCGGGATCACGGCGAGCCCGTGGTGACCGAACACCTTGTGCCGGCCGCCGGCGATCGGCTCGTCGATCGACGCAGTGACTCCGGCGAGGATGTCGGGCACCCCGTCGCGCCCTGCTTGCGCCGCGCGCGCGAGGTAGAAGGCGCCCGAGCGGTAATGGAGCAGCGCGGGATCGGTCGGACGCAGCGCGAGCGCGACCGCCGCGTTGCTCTCGTGGCCGGCCGAGGCGATCGAGTAGAAGCTCCGGCCGACCCCCTGCAGCCAGCGAGCGGCCAGGTCGCAGTTTCGGCTCTCGACCTGTGCTCGCCACAGCGCCGTCGCCACCGGCGCGGCCGTCGCGGCGCCACCGGCCTCGGGCAGCTGCGCGAGCGCGTCGAGGAGCTCGGAGTCGAGCGGATCGAGCTCGCTGCCGAGCGTCGGAGGTTGCTCGCCGATCGAGGTCAAGTGGCCCCGGGTGGAATCGAACCACCGCACGGAGCTTCGAAGGCTCCCGCTCTGTCCGCTGAGCTACGGGGCCGTGCGTGCCAAGCGTACTACGACCCTCACATCCTTCGAGGGTGGCGAACGGGACTCGAACCCGCGACCACCGGGACCACAACCCGGGGCTCTACCAACTGAGCTACCGCCACCGTGCGGCGCCCATCGTATCGGTGGCCGCCTGTCGAAGCGGGCGAAGACAGCCCTGGATAGAGGATCAGTCGCCGAGGCCGGGCGATCCCGACTGCTTTCTACGGGTGGTGGATCCAGCGGCCGACCCCGCCGTGGTGGAGCACGTCCGGAGGCGTGCTGCGAGAAGCTGTAGGTGTTGTCGCGACACTTGGCGGTCGCACCTGCCGGCGCGCTCGTCGCCTTCACGGGACGGCGAACGCAGTGATCGCTGACGTTCTTGTAGTAGCCGCTCCGACAGGCCGGAGCGACCGCGGCCACGCGCGCAGTCGCCGAGATCGTGTACTGGGCAGGGCCGGCCTGAGCGCTCGCGCTCGCCAGGCTCGCGAGCGTGACGAACGCCGTGGCGAGCAACAGTGCCGCCCTTCTCCGCATCGGCCCATCGTTGTCCTTTTCGGACAGGTTGTCCAGCAAACGCGGCAACCGAGACCCATGCGCCCGGGAGGATTCGAACCTCCGACCAACGGCTTAGAAGGCCGTCGCTCTGTCCACTGAGCTACGGGCGCGCGCCGGAAGGGTACTCGGCCTTGCGCACCCCGAAATCGGTCGCGACGATGGTGACCGGGCGGATTGCCATACACCCCTGACGCGGCCGCGACATGGACACTCGCGATTCCGATCTCGCGCCATCTCGGCGCGAGAATGTTCGCCCGGTGCTCCGGGGATCGCATCCAGAGCCGCAGCGCCCCGGCCGCGTCGACATCCGGTGACGACCAGAGCAGGTTCTCGCCCACCGACCAGTAGGAGTAATGGGCCGGCGTGTACCAGCGGCCGATCCGCCGCCAGAACGACGTCCCGTCGACGGATTCGTGGGCGAAATAGCCGTCGGCCGCCATCTCCTGCGTGTGCTGCACGGCTGCGGCGGCCAGCCGGGCATTGGCCGTCAGTGGGACGAGGCCGTGGGCGAGCCGGATCGCGTTCAGCTGGGTGAGCACGCCCGACTCGAGCGACGTCTGCGCCGCCCCCGTCCGGCCGGGGGCCGAGCCCGCAAGGGCCGGCAGCGCCAGGGCCGCGAAGCAGACGACGAGCAACGCCGTCACAAGGCCCCTGCGCTTCATCACGGCAGCGTCGCCCACCTTTGGCAAGACAGCATGGGCCGCTCGATGCATTCGAGTCTTCGCCCAGGCGGCCCGCCGGAGACCTGAGGCTTGATTCCGTGCTTGCCCGCGGCGGGGACGGTAACTCGGCTGGAGGGCGGGCTGCGACTCCTCGGGCGAATCGGCATCGGGAGTACGGCCCCGCCGGAACGCGAGCTGGTCGCGCACCAGCACCTGGATCGCGCCGGCGACCGGGATCGCCGCGAGCGCTCCGACGATGCCGGCGAGCTCCGCGCCGACGAGCACCGAGACCAGCACCGCGAGCGGCGACAGCTGCACGGTGCGGCCGTAGATGACTGGTTGCAGGAAGTGGTTCTCGAGCTGCTGGTAGGTGATGATGAAGACGAGCAGGACGATGCCCGCCGGGACCGTGTGCAGGAACGCGACCGCGACGACGATGATCCCGGCGAGCGTGGCGCCCGCCAGCGGAATCAGGTCGAGGACGGCGACGAGCAGCCCGAGCGCGACCGCGTACGGCACACCCATGATCAGCAGCACGACGGTGCAGGATGCGCCTGCGATCAGGCTGATCAGGATGTTCCCGGTCACGTAGCCGCCGACCGTCCGGTAGATGTCATGGCCGACACGCCGCCAGCGCGGGCGCGACGCCTCGGGAAGGAGCGAGTAGACCCGCTCGACCCAGTCGCGGCCCTCGAGCAGCATGAAGAACGTCAGGAAGACGATCGTGACCGTCGCGGCGATCATCGTGATCACGCTTTTCGTCACCGAGAGCGCAGCGCCCGAGAAACCGAGCACCTTCTTGGCGCCGCCGTTGTCGACCTGCTCGCGCACCTTCTCGACGACGTGGTACTTCGTCTCGAGGAACCCGAGGCGGCCACGGCCGTGCGTCAAGTCGTGCAGATACGCGGGCAGCGCGTCGACGAAGCCGTTGACCTCGTCGATTAGCTTCGGCACGAAGGACGCCCCGACCCCGACGATCACGGCGATCACGATGAGATATGCGATCCCGATCGCGGGCCCGCGGGCGAGCTTCGTGTGACGCTGGATGAACGCCACCAGTGGATCGAGCGCGAGCGCGAGGAAGAGGGAGATCACGACCCAGGACAGGACATGCCGCGAGATCCAGACGATCTCGAGCGTCAACGCCACCGCGATCGCGATCAACAGGATTCGGAAGATCGTGCGGGGGCGGAGGTCGACGACGCGCACGGCTGTCACGAACGTCAGCATCGCCATACGATCGGACGTTGTTAGTCTCAGGACGATGAGCCTGCGCGCCTCGCCGATCGTCGAGCACGTGACCCTTCCCGGAGGTGGAACGGTCACCGTCTGGGTCGGTATCCCGGACGACGCGTACATCAACGACAAGAGCACGCTGCGCACGGTCGACATCCAGCTCCACGAAGGGAAGGGCGTCGTCGCGTCGCTGTCGACGGTGCTCGAACCGGGGCAGCGTGACGAGGCGCTGACGCTCGCGCGCGAGGTGAAGGCGGCCCTGGAGTCCGGCGAGATCGGCCTGCACGCGGACGACCTCGCCCCGTTTGCAGACCGCCTGCGCTGAGAGCTCGGGAAGCGGGTGGCGGGAATCGAACCCGCGTAATCAGCTTGGAAGGCTGGAGCTCTACCATTGAGCTACACCCGCGTCGACCTCTAGGTTAGAGGCTCAGTGCTGCTGGCACACGCCCATTCGCCGTATGCCTGGCAGGCGGATGTCGACACCACGGTCGTCATCCCCGCGCTCACGCTGCTCTACCTCTTCGCGGTTGGCCGCGTGGGCGCACCACGCTGGCGGATCGCCTGTTACGCCGGCTCGATGGCACTGCTGGGCGTTGCGTTCTGGACGCCGGTGCACCACCTCGCTCTGCACTACCTGCTCAGCGCGCACCTGCTGCAGAACGTGATCCTGGCCGAGTGGGCGCCACTCCTCGCGGTGCTCGGCGCGTCACGCGGGATGGCCGAGGGGCTGGCGCGGTTTCGGGTGTGGCGAGGGCTCACCCATCCCTTCTTCGCACTGCCCCTGTGGCTCGCCAACTACTTCGCCTGGCACGTACCGCCCGTCTATGACGCCGCGCTCAACCATCAGGCCTGGCTGATCCACGTCGAGCATGCCTCCTACTTCGCGACCGGAATCCTCTTCTGGTGGCCGCTGGCGCAGGACCTCCCGCGCCGCCTCGCCTCGGGGGGCCGGGCGATGTACGCCTTCGCCGCGTTCCTACTCGCCTCGCCGATCGGGCTCATGCTGGCGCTGCTCCCGAGCCCGGCCTACGGCTTCTACATCCACGTCGAGCCGCGCGTCTGGGGCCTCAGCCCGCTCGCGGACCAGGAGATCGGCGGTGTGGCGATGGCAAGTGAGCAGGCGCTCGTGCTCTTCGCCGTCTTCGCCTTCTGGTTCCAGCGATTTCTCGCCGAAGAGGGGACTACTTGAGACAGCCGGTGATCTTGGAGAGATCCGCGTCCGACGGATGCTCGTGCCAGAGCATCACGGCGTTCTGCTGCTGACGCAGCACGTCGTCGATCCCCACGTTCTTCGCGCGGAAGCGGTGGTACGCCTCGTTGATGTTGTCCGCGTCGACCAGGGTCTCGCCGAACACCATCGTGACGAAGTTCGGGCCGAGGTGCGCCTTGAACGCGCCGCCGGTCGACGTCGTCGCAACGAAGTCCAGCGGGCCGCCGAGCTTGATGTCCGCGGAAGCCAGGCAGGCCTTCGTCTTCGGCGCCGAATAGCGCTTGTTGGCGGGGTTCCCACAGGACGCCGCGACCACCGCGACCAGGCAAAGGAGGACGACGAGCTTCACGGCGCGTCAGTGTACGGGGAACGTCGGCGCGATGGCTATCGTTTGGCCTCTTGTCCGAGCCCGCCGAACGCCTTCAGCGCTACGCGCGGCTCGCAGTCCGCGTGGGGCTCAACCTGCAGCCGGGCCAGACACTCGCGATCAACGCGCTCGTCGAACACGCGCCGCTCGCCCGCGAGATCGCGCGAGAGGCCTATCTCGCCGGTGCACGCTATGTGGACGTCCTCTACACGGATCAGCACGTGCGCCGCGCGCACATCGCCGAAGCGGCGGACGACCAGCTCGACCATTCGCCGCCCTGGCTGGTCGAGCGCCTCCGTTCACTCGGGGAGAGCGGCGGCGCGATCTGCGCGATCACCGGCAATCCCGAGCCCGAGCTGTTCGCCGACCTCGACGGAGAACGCGTCGGCAAGGCACGCATGCGCGAGGTCGCGAAAGAGTCGCTGAAGCTGACCAACGGGCTCTGCAACTGGACGATCGTCTCGTTCCCGACCGCCGGCTGGGCGCAGGCGGTGTTCGGCGACCCGGACGTCGAACGGCTGTGGGCCGCGGTCGCCACCGCCGTCCGGCTGGACGAGCCCGACCCAGTCGCCGCGTGGCACGAGCACATCGGGCGGCTCCAGGAGCGCGCACAGTCACTGAACGACCGCCGCTTCGACCACCTCCGCTACCGCGGGCCCGGCACCGACCTGACGATCGGCCTGCACGCCGAGTCGGAGTGGCAGACCGCCCTCGACACCTCTCAGGGCATCGACCACGTCGCCAACATGCCGACGGAGGAGGTCTTCACCACCCCCGACTCGCGGCGCGTCGAAGGCACGGTGCGCTCGACGCTCCCGTTGCAGATCGACGGGACGATCGTGCGCGACCTCGAGGTTCGCTTCGAGTCGGGGCGGGCGAGCGAGATCCGCGCCGCCTCCGGCGAGGACGTCATTCGCACCCACGCCGCCACCGACGAGGGTGCGGCACGACTCGGCGAAGTCGCGCTCGTCGACGGCCACTCGCGCGTCGGCCAGACAGGCCTCGTGTTCTACGACACGCTGTTCGACGAGAACGCGTCGTCGCACATCGCGCTGGGAGCATCGATCGTGCAGGCGGTGCCGTGGGCGCCGGAGCTCTCGACGGAGGAGCGCTTCGAACGCGGCGTCAACCATTCGTCGATCCACACCGACTTCATGATCGGCTCGAACGAGCTCGAGGTCGACGGCGTCACCGCCGGCGGCGAGGCTGTGCCGCTGCTGCGCGGCGGCGACTGGGTTCTCGGCTGAAACCTCTAAGAGGCTCTCAGCGCCAGCCAAGTTGCTGGCACGAGATCGGGACGGTCGGATTCGAACCGACGGCTTCCGCCTCCCAAAGGCGGCGCTCTGACCAGGCTGAGCTACGTCCCGTCGCTGCAGTGTAAGCACCACCAGCACGACAGGTAGCGTCGCCGGCTGATGACGGAAGCAGCCTTTCCGGTTCCGGCGGCGCGCGTCAGACGCCCACGCCTCGGCTATCTGATGGCCGGGTCGGCGGCCGTGCTCTGGGGCGTCAACGGCGCCGTGTCGAAGACGATCCTCTCGACGGGTCTGTCGTCCGAGCGGCTGGCGCAGGTCCGCTCGCTCGGCGCCGCGGCCGGACTCGTGGCAATTCTCGTGGTCGCCGCGCCGAAGCGGCTCAAGGTGACGCGCCGGGAACTGCCGTACCTGATCCTGTTCGGCGTCGTCGGCCTGGCATTCGTGCAGTGGTTCTACTTCCTGGCCATCCACCGGCTCGCGATCGGCGTCGCAACCCTGCTCGAGTACCTCGCCCCGCTGCTCGTCGCGCTCTGGGCCCGGCTCGTCTACCACGACCCGGTGCGCCGGCGGATCTGGGCGGCGCTCGCCCTGGCGCTCCTGGGGCTCGCGCTGATCGTGAATCTGTTCGGCGGCGGCGCGTCGCTCTCGTCGACCGGCATCGCGTTCGGGCTCGCCGCCGCACTGGCGTACACGCTGTACGTCCTGCTGGCCGAGCACGCGGTCGGCGACCGCGACCCCGTCTCGCTACTCGCCTGGGGATTCGGGTTCACCTCGGTCTTCTGGGCCGTGCTCGTGCCATGGTGGTCGTTTCCAGGACGCGTGCTGATGCGCGACACTTCGTTGCACGGGCACCTCGGCGCCGTGCACCTGCCGGTCTGGCTGCTGGCCGTGTGGATGATCGTGCTCGGCACGATCGTCCCGTTCTTCCTCCTCGTCAGCGCGCTCCGGCACCTCAGCGCCACCCGTGCCGGGATCGTCGCGATGCTCGAGCCGGTCGTCGGCGCATTCGTCGGCTGGATCTGGCTCGCCGAATCGCTGAACGGCATGCAGATCGTCGGCGCGGTCGTCGCGCTGTCGGCGATCGTGCTCGCGCAGACCGCGCGGCCGCTCTGAGTCGCCGCTCTGAGCCTCAAAGCCTTGCTAAAACTCGCGCGTGCTCTTGGGAGAAAAGATCGGGCTGCGCGCCCGCGAAGAGGCGGACGTCGCCATCCTGCACGCCGAGCTCTACAACGACGTCACGACTCGCTCGCGCGCCGACTCGCGCCCGTGGCGGCCGCTCTCCGCCGATTCGACTGAGTCGCCGTACCGGGTTCGCGACGGGGGCGAGGACGCCGCCTGTTTCTCGGTGGTCGAGCGCGCCGGGGGCGAGTTGGCGGGCGAGGCTCTGCTCTGGGGCATCGATCTGCACAACCGAACGGCGCACGTCGGCATCTCTCTCCGCCCGAGCTTCCGCAGCCGCGGGCTTGCGATCGATGTCCTGCACGTGCTGTGCCGCTACGGGTTCGACACACGGGGCCTGCACCGCCTTCAGCTCGAGACGCTCGCCGACAACGTCCCGATGATCAGGGCTGCCGAGCGCGCCGGCTTCGCACTCGAGGGAACGCTCCGCCGCTCGGCCTGGGTGGGCGGCGAATTCGCCGACGAGGTCATCCTCGCCCGGCTCGCCGGCTGACTAATCCTGCTCGAGCGCGCTGCGCAGCTCGACCAGCTTCTCGCTGCGCAGCTCGTCTCGCTCACCTCGCTCGACGCGGCCGAGCAGCGCCCGCACGAGCGGCGCAAGCTCGACGGGGTTGAACGGCTTCGTCACGTAGTCGACGCCGCCCAGGTCGATACCTCGTGCGCGATCGCGCAGCTCGGCGCGCGCGGTGAGAAAGATGATCGGGATCCGGGCCGTCCGGCGGTCCTCGAGCAGCTCTTCGGCAACGCGCCAGCCGTCGAGCCCGGGCATCATCACGTCCAGCAGCACGACGTCGGGAGTCTCGGAGCGCGCCTTCTCGAGCCCGCTCGGCCCGTCGGCGGCCTCCAGGACGGCCATGCCCTCCGCCTCGAGATTGACCCGGCAGAGCAGCCGGATCGGAGCTTCGTCGTCGATTACCAGAACGGTTGTCGTCACGTGCCTTCTCATCCCTCCGTCGCCGGAACCGACACACGCGATGTCGCGGGCAGCTCGAACGCGAACCTCGCCCCAGGCCCTTCGTGCTCGTCCAGCCACATCCTGCCGCCCATCTCGTGCACCAGCCCGCTCGCGATGAAGAGCCCGAGCCCCGTGCCATGGCCGGGCGCATCGGGGCCGCGATAGAACTTCGAGAAGATCCGCTCGCGATCGGACGCGGGCACACCGACGCCCTCGTCGGCAACCACGAGCTCGACGGTATCGGCCGTACGGCGCGCCGACACGGTCACCGTACCGCCGTCGGGCGAGTACTTGACCGCGTTCGAGACCAGCTGGTCGAGCACCTGGCGCAGCTTGTCGGCGTCGGCGCGAGCCGACAGCGACTCGCCGTCGACCTCGGTGACGAAGCGGTGGCCGCCACCGTTTGCGGTCGCCTCGATCCCCGTGACGACCTGCTCGACGACCTCGCCGACGTCGGTGATCGCAAGCGATACGGCGAGGTCGCCCGCATCGAGCCGGGCGGCGTCGAGCAACGCGTCGACGATCGAGGTGAGCCGCTCCGACTCGCGCGCGATGAACTCGAGGAACGTGCGCCGTTCCGGCTCGCCGAAGTCGACGTCCGTGCGCAGCAGCGTCTGGGCGAAGCCGTAAATCGACGTCAACGGGGCACGTAGCTCGACCGAGACGGTCGAGACGAAGTCCGATTTCATGGTCTCGACGGCGTGCTCGGCAGAGATATCGCGGAACGCGAAGATCCTCCCTGCGACAGCGCCGGTCGGGTCGCGCATCACGGCCTCCGAAAGCGAGAGCCAGACGTCGTCGTTCCCGCGCGGAATCGCGACGAGCCGGTTGGTGCCGCCCGCCTCGGATTCGAGCTCGCGCTGCAGGACCTGCGTCGGGGTGCGACCGACCGCCTCCGATGCCGGGACGCCGGTGATCTCGGCGGCCGCGCGGTTCCAGAGGACGACCCGGCCGTCGCGGTCGACGGCGACGATCCCGTCGGCGATGTTGGCGAGGATCGCGATGCTCTGCTCACGCTCGACCGCCACCCGCTGGTAGAGCTCGGCGTTCCACAGCGCAACCGAGGCGCTCGCCGCCAGCGCGACGAACGCCTGGACCTCTTCGTCGCGCCACATGCGCGGCTCCACCTGGTACACCGCAAGCACCCCGTGAATCGCGCCGTCGCGCTCCACGAGCGGAACGCCCAGATACGCGCGATGGCCCGAGAGGAGGAGCGCCTCGGATTCCACAAGTGAACGGTCGGAGCTCACGTCCTCGTGAGCGACGGGCGCACGCGACTGGATCACGTCGCCGGACGCCCAACCGGTTGCCGGAGAACGCGCTCCGAGCGCGTCGCCGGCGCCCGTTCCTGTCGCTGCCGTGACGATCAGATCGCCCTCGTCGAGCGACGCGACGGCCGCCGCGTCAGCGTGCAGCAACGCAGCCGCCTCTTCGACGATCGCCTCGAGCACCACCGCCGGATCGAGCTCGGTGGCGAGCAGGCTGCCGGTGCGCGCAAGCTGCTGCGAGAGCGAGCGAGCGCTGCGCTCGGCCTCGAACAGCCTGCTGCGATCGAGAGCGCCGCGGGCGGCGCCAGCAACCTGCTGTGCGAGCTCGAGGTCGCCGTCCGAGAACGCGTGCTCCTCCACGAAGAAGACGAGCACAAGCCCCGCACCGTCACCGGGCACCGGAATCGCCAGCAACGACGCGAACGGAGCCGAGCCCCAGGGCGCGTCGAAGCGACCGTCGTTCGCGACCTCGCTCGCGGCGAGCAGCTGTCCCTGTGCCGCGGCCTCGACGAGCGCCTGCGGCGCTTCGAGCACGCGCACGGCATCGGGCAGCGCGTGGCCGCCGACGACCGACAGGCCGGAGTGGCTGCGCACGAGCACGGCGGCGAAGTCGCCGCCCAGAGCCTCGGCGGCTGCGTGCGCCGCGGCGTCATACGTCTCGTCGAGTGACAGCGGCTCGCCGAGCAGCGCCGCGATGCGGTAGAAGCCACGCTGCACGCGGGCCTGCCGTGACCGTTCCGCGTAGCTTTCGGCGTTCCTCAGCGCGACCGACGCGAGCGAGGCGAACGCTTCGAGCAACTCGACGTCCGCAACCGAGAACGACCGCCCCCGCTCGCGCAGCCCCACCCCGAGCACGCCACGCGTCCTCCCTCCCCACACGACCGGGGCCACCAGCGCCTTCGTGAAGCCACGGTAGGCCGTATGCGGCACCGGCGCCTCGATTGTCTCGTACTCGTCCGAGGCAACCGGTCGCGATTCGCTCAACGCCACCCCCGCGATTCCCCGGTCGGGCGCAAACTCGGCGCCAACGAGCGCCGTGTCGATTCCGTGCACCGCAGCACAGCGCAGCACGCCCCGCTCGTGATCGAGCAGGTAGCAGTCCGCCGCCTCCGCATCGAGGAGCAGAGACACCTCTTCGACGAGCCGCTGCAGGACGGTGTCGATGTCCAGCTCGCTCGTCACCGCCTGCGCCGCGCTGAGCAACGCGTCCTGCTGCTTGAGCCGGCGCTGGTTCTCGGCGAGGAGGCTGGCAGTCTGCAGAGCCGCTCCGGTCTCGCGCGCGACCGAATCGACGAGAAACTCCTCGCCGGGCGACAGCTCGCGCTTCCGCGCGATCTGCAAGGTCGCGATCCGCTCACCGAGCATCTCGATCGGGGTTCCCGCAGCCGGATCGGGGCCGAGCAATACCTGCACACGATCGAGCTGCAAGGCGCCACGGAGCTCGTCGGCGGCGACGCGCGCGACCGCCTCCGGGCTCAGCTCGGCCCGCACGCGGCGCGCGATCTCGGCCAGCTTCTGTTCGCGGCCGAGGGCGGCCGACAGGGCGGCCGCCGAGCGCAGATGCTCGAGCGCCAGCGCGGCCTCGGATGCGATTGCCTGCAGCAGCGCCAGCTCTTCGGTCGAGAAGGCGCGCCGCTCGTCGGTCGAGGCGACAACGAGCACGCCGCCCACGCGCTCCTCCGCGATCATCGGGATCCAGGCGCCGCTCTTCGCGTCGACCCGCTCGGCAAGCTTCGTGCTCACGAGCGCCGAGCTGCTCACGTCGAAGACGGTCAGAGGGACTGCGTCGTGCACGGCGCTTGCAATGCCCGACGGTTGCGCCAGGTCGATGCGAAGCGAGCTCCACCACTCGGCCACATCGTCGCCGAGCTCTGCGTAGACGCCCTCGGCCTCGGCGCCGCCTTCGGCGACGACGGTGACCCCGGCGAAGCTCACGCCCAGCAGCGAGCGGACGTGCTTCACCAGGGGCCGCGCCACCTCGGCCCGGTCGCGAGCCCGCCCGAGCGCCGTCGAGATGTCGGCGACCGCCCCGAGCTCGCGGCCCCGCCGTGACGTGCGCTCCTCGGCCTCGAGGCTACGCCCGATCCCGCCGAGTACGAATGCCCGATCGCGCCAGAGCGCGAGCAGGAGCAGCGACGGCACGAGCACCGCAAGCGCCGCGCCGAACGACCACCAGACATGGCCTGCGAAGGCTCTCCGGTCCTGCACGACGAGACCGCCGAAGATCAGCGCCGTGCACGCAACTCCGGGAAAGACGAGCGCGACTCCCCAGTCGAGCAGGTGAGCGCGCGAGCGATCGCGCCACACCGCGGACAGAAGCGTCGCCGCCAGAGCCAGATACGCGGCACCGACCGCCAGGAGCGGCATGGCGTTGAACAGCAGCGCACGAGTGGAATCGCTCACGAAACCGGAATCGTAC
Source organism: uncultured Actinomycetes bacterium (assembly GCA_963785895.1). Taxonomy (GTDB): domain Bacteria; phylum Actinomycetota; class Thermoleophilia; order Gaiellales; family Gaiellaceae; genus PALSA-600. The sequence continues at coordinate 85,835 of CAWAXB010000013.1, forward strand.
GCTCGTTCCAGATCGGGGTACGGGTTTGAAAGATGGGCCGCTCGGCCTATTCCCCCGCCGGGCGGGGATGACTAGCGTGCCGGGCCTGGGCGATGCTTTCTGCGGTTCGCGTGCCACAAGCACTCTGCGGCGGAAGGCATTCACGAGAGGCCCGCTGCGACGACCCCCCGAAGCAGCGGGCCTTCTCGGTTCCCCGGCTACCATCGCAGTGTGGTCAGGAAGGTCCTCCTGGCGGCTCCGCGCGGCTACTGCGCCGGCGTCGAGCGCGCCGTCGAAACGGTCGAGAAAGCTCTCGACCTCTATGGAGCACCCGTCTACGTCCGTAAGCAGATCGTCCACAACCTGCACGTCGTGCGCGATCTCGAGGCGCGCGGCGCAATCTTCGTCGACGAAGAGACCGAGGTACCGGAAGGCGAGACCGTCGTCTTCTCCGCGCACGGTGTCGCGCCGTCGGTGCGGGCGAACGCCGGCGCGCGACGGTTGACGACGATCGACGCGACCTGCCCGCTCGTCACGAAGGTGCACGTGCAGGCCCGGCGCTACACGGCGTCCGGCTACACGGTGCTGCTGATCGGGCATGCCGGCCACGAGGAAGTCGTCGGGACGATGGGCGAGGCACCCGGGCAGATCGTCCTCGTCGAGTCGGTCGACGATGCCGAAGAGCTGGCCTTCGCTCCCGGCACCCCGCTCGCCTACATCACGCAGACGACGCTCTCGGTCGACGAGACCGCGGAGATCATCGCCGTGCTCCGGCGGCGCTTTCCCGACATCCACGCGCCCAAGAGCGAAGACATCTGTTACGCAACCTCGAACCGGCAGTGGGCGGTCAAGGAGATGCTGCCGGAGATCGACCTGCTGCTCGTGATCGGGTCGCGTAACTCGTCGAACTCGAACCGGCTGGTCGAGGTCGCGCGGGCCGGCGGGGTCGAGTCGTACCTCGTCGACGACGAGTCCGAGATCGACGAGGCGTGGTTCGAGACGGCGCAGGTCGTCGGCGTCACCTCCGGCGCCTCGGCGCCGGAGAGGCTCGTGCGGCGGCGTCTGCGACTGGTTCCGCGCCCGCGGCGTCGCCGAGATCGAGCCGTACCGCCTCGTCGACGAGGACGTCGAGTTCCGTCTGCCGGTCGAGCTGCGCCGCGAGCTCGCGCTCGCCGAGACGCAAGCCTGACACCCGACGCGGGTCGCTGAACCTGGTTCCAGACCGAATGGTTCGGTGCGCTACGTCTTTTCGAGCCGGAGCTCGCCGGCGGCGAGCTCGGACGGCGAGCGTCTCGGCGGCCAGACGATCGCTAAGACGCTCCAGCAAGTCCTCGTTCGGGCACCAGAGGCGGATCCGGTCGGTGATCGGCGAGGCCCGACTCCTTGCGCAGGACATTCACCTCGTGGATGCGGTCGTACAGGCGGCCCTCGAGCCGGAGCTCGTCGTCGAGCTCGGTGTCGAGCGCGACCGTGACGCCGTCCTCGCTCGCGACAGCCCACCCCTCGCGCCCGATGCGCTCGACGAGCACCTCGTCGGGCTCCAGCACGTGATCGTCGACCGTGAAGCGACCGCCGTCGAGCTCCTCGAACTCGCCCGTTCGCCAGCCGCTCGCGCACCTCGCGAAGCGCGGCGCCCAGGCGCGGGCCGAGCAGCGGCAGGTTCGGCTTCACGCGGAGCTCGGATGCCTCGACGTCGCCGAACACGATCTCCTTGACCCGCAGCTCCTCGGCGATCTCGTCACTGTGCCCCTCGGCGCGGCTTGCCGGCCCGTCGACGACGAGCCGCCGCAGCGGCTGGCGCAGCTTGAGGCCTGAGGCCGAGCGCGCCTGGCGCCCCAGCTCGACGACCCGGCGCACCTGCGCGATCTCGGCCAGCAGCTCGCGGTCCGGCTCCTCGACCTCCGGCCACGGCGCCAGATGCACCGACGCCGGCCCGTCGGGCACGAGGTTCTGCCAGAGATGCTCGGTGAGGAACGGCATCACCGGCGAGATCGTCTGCAGCGACCGGACGAGTGCGAACCAGAGCGTCTGGAACGCGGCCGGATCCGACGAGTAGAACCGGCGGCGCGTGCGGCGGATGTACCAGTTCGAGAGGTCGTCGACGAACGAGTCGAACGCGCGGATCACGTCCATCGTCAGCGTCGCCTCGTACGCCTCCGTCGCCTCCGCGACGAGCTGCTTCGTCCGCTCGACGAGCCAGCGGTCGAGCGTGCGCAGATCGGCGCGCGGCTCGGCGTCCTCCCACGACGGGACGAAGCCCTCGATGTTCGCGTAGTCGACGAAGAACTTCACCGAGTTCCAGAGCGTCAACAGCTTGCGCTTGACCTCGTGCGCAGGCCCGAAGCCGAACCAGCAGATCCTGGTTCGGCGGCTGTGTGACAGTACTGCCAGCGCATCACGTCGGCGCCCATCTGCTCGAACGCATCCTCGGCCGCGATCATGTTCCCCCACGAGCCGTGCATCTCACGGCCCGTCTCGTCGAACATCTTCTCGTAGCCGAGCACCCGCTTGAACGGGGCGCGCCCGATCAGCGCCACCGACATGAAGAGCTGCGAGTAGAACCAGAGGCGGATCTGCTCGCGCATCTCGGTCACCCAGTCGGCAGGGAACCACTTCTCCCAATAGGCGTGGTCGGGCAGATCGGCCTTCGTCAGACCCTTGGCCGCTCCGGTCGCATAGCCCTCGTCGATCCACTCCGGGTTCTGCCAGCCGAGGGTCGAGAACGGCACGATCCCGGCGTCGAGCCAGACGTCGCCGACCTCGGGGATGCGCGCCACCGGCTCGCCGCAGGCCTCGCAGCGAATCGGCACGCGGTCGATCCACGGCCGGCGCAGCTCCTCGAGCTGGTCCATCCCCTCGAGCGCGCGCTCCGCCAGCTCGGCCTTCGAGCCGATCAGCGTCGTGTGCCCGCACGAGCACGGGTAGATCGGCAGGGGCAGGCCGTAGTAGCGGCGGCGCGAGATGTTCCAGTCGCCCATGTTGCGCAGCCAGTCCTCCATACGCTTCTCGAAGTACGCGGGCACCCACTCGACGCCCGCGTTCGCCTCGATCAGCTTCGGACGCAGCTCGTCGACCGAGATGAACCAGTCATCGGCGATCCGGAAGATCAACGGGGTGTGGCAGCGCCAGCACTCGGGATACCGATGCTCGTAGAGACCGGCTTCGACGAGCCTTCCGCTCTCCTCGAGCCGGCCGATGATCTGCTCGGCCGCCTCCACCGTGGAGGTGCCGTGCAGCCAGCCGTAGTTGTCGTAGAACCGGCCGGCCTCGTCGACCGGCGTGAGCACGGGCAGGTCGTGCACGCGGGCGAGCTCGAAGTCCTCGCCACCGCAGCCCGGCGCGATATGGACGATCCCCGTGCCCTCGTCCATCGCCACGTCGTCCCACGGGATCACGCGGTGCTCGACGGCTGCGCCCGGAGCCAGATCGTCGAACGGCCCCTCGTAGCGCCAGCCGACCAGCTCCGAGCCCCGGCGCGTCTCGGCGAACTGCTCGTCGGGATAGCGCGGCGCGGCGACCCACTCGCCGTTCGGCCGAAGGCCGTAGTCCTCGTTCGGATTGACGGCCGCGGCGACGTTCGCCGGCAGCGTCCACGGCGTCGTCGTCCAGATCACGATCGACTCGCCCGGACGGTCGAGCAAGGGAAAGCGGACGTAGAGCGACGGGTCGGCGCGGTCGACGTAGCTGCCGGTCAGCTCGTGCTGCGAGATCGACGTGCCGCAGCGGGGACACCACTCGGTCGAGCGATGGCCGGCGTAGAGCCAGCCCCGCTCGTGCACGGTCTTGAGAAACCGCCAGATGTACTCGATGTTGGTGTCGCTGAAGGTGAAGTAGTCGTTGCCCCAGTCCATCCACTGGCCGAGGCGCTTGCAGCCCCGGGTGATCTCCTCGGACGACCAGACGACGACGTCACGGCACTTGCGCGCGAACGCCTCGAGTCCGTACTCCTCGATCTCGGGCTTCGAGTTGAGGCCGAGCTCGCGCTCGACGCCCACCTCGATCCAGAGCCCCTGGCAGTCGAATCCGTTCTGGTACCGCTGGTCGAAGCCGCGCAGCGCCTTGTAGCGCTGGAAGACGTCCTTCAGCGTCCGGCCCCAGGCCGTGTGCACCCCGAGCGACTTGTTGGCCGTCACCGGCCCGTCGACGAACGACCAGTGCGCACCACCCCTGTTCCGCTCGCGCAGGCGCGCAAAGATGTCCTCGCGCTCCCACCACTCGAGGATCTCCAGCTCGAGCGTGGGATGATCCGGCTTGTCCGGCAGCGGCGTGAACATGCTTTCGATCGTACCGAGCGGGAACAAATCCCCCCTCCCAGCCGTTTGAATCGTCTGTAGGTCGACCCGAAAGGAATCAACGAATGGCAACCAGCGCAACGAGCGAGACGTTCGAGTCCGAGGTTCTGAAGAGCGACGGCAAGGTGATCGTCGACTTCTGGGCGGAGTGGTGCGGTCCGTGCCACGCCGTCGCACCTGTCCTCGACCGGATCGCGGACGAGCACAAGGTGAAGCTCGTGAAGGTGAACATCGACGAGCACCAGGATCTCGCGCAGCGCTACGGCGTCGCGTCGATTCCGTTCATGGTGCTGTTCGAGGACGGCAAGCCGCAGGCCTCTGCGGTGGGAGCGATGCCGAAGGGCTCGCTCGAGAAGGCTCTGGGGCTGGCGGAGGCGTAAGAGCTCGTACGCCTCGCAGCCCCCTTCTCTGACGGACGGGTCGTCGAGGAACGACAGGAATGCGAGGTGCTTGGCGAGGTAGTCCTCGAGCTCGCGCACCCCGCTCTGCGTCCACTCCTCGAACCAGGTCTCGGAGAGATCGTCCTCGATCAGATGCAGCGTGCCATCGGCCACGGCGGTCATTTTCCCATACCGTGCCGGATGACGCTCTCGGGAGCGACGCGCTGCTACGCCTGCTCGTGACGCGCCGCCCAGGCGCGTAACACGAGGCTCTGGCCAGGGAAGGCCATCTCGCCGGGCAGCTCGTCTGCCCCGAACCAGCGCAGCTCCGCGACGTCGTCGGCCGGCTCCGGTTCGCCGTCGCCCCGCACGATGTACGTCACCGAGAAGACGTGACGGTGCGCGTAGGGCTCGATGTCAATCTGCATCAGCTCGAGCGGCTCGATCTGCAGGCCGGTCTCTTCGAGGAACTCGCGGCGCAATCCAGCCTCCGGCGCCTCGGTCTCGTTCAGGAGCCCGCCCGGGAGATCCCAGTACCCCTTGCGCGGGTCGTGGGCACGCCTCGCCAGCAGGACGCGGCCGTCGCGTTCGAGAATGCCCTGCACTCCGGGGAGCGCCGTGGCCCAGTACCACGAGTCGCAGCCGGGACATTCGAAATGATCGCCCACCCACGCCAGCGTTTCCGCGCAACGGGGACAGACACGCCAGCCATCGAGCACACCCACGACGCCATCGTAGAAGGCGGGAGCTACGCCACTTCGGACAGGACCGCGTCGGCCAGGCGTGGCCACGCGTCCTTCGCCCAGTCGCCGAAGGCCAGGTCGGTGAGGCAGGCGAGCGCGAGGCCGGCGTCGGGGTCGACCCACAGGAACGTGCCGCTACGGCCGAAGTGGCCGAACGTGCGCGGCGAGTTCCGCGCGCCGGTCCAGTGCGGCGACTTGCCGTCACGCAGCTCGAGCCCGAGCCCCCAATCGTTCGGTTGCTGACGGCCAAACCCGGGCAGCACGCCGTCGAGGCCCGGAAACTGCACGCTCCGTGCCTCGGCGAGCGTCTCCGCGGCGATCCGATGCGGCTCCTGCAGCTCGCGCGCCAGCGCGAGCAGGTCACCGATGCTGCCGCTGACGCCTGAACCCGCCGATCCTTCGAGGCGCATGCTCGTGCCGGCCCAGACGTCCGCGAAGTACGTGTCGAAGGGCATCTCGGCGCGCTCGGCAACCAGGGCAGCGGCAACGTCGAAGCCGTAGTTGGAGTAGATGCGCCTCCGCCCCGGCCGGGAGATCGGCGCGCCGGGGTCAAATGGCAGCCCCGAGGCGTGCGCTAAGAGGTGGCGGAAGGTCGAGCCCTCGGGGCCGGCCGGCTCGTCGAGGTCGACCAGACCCTCCTCCGCTGCGACGAGCATCGCCACCGCAGTGGCGGGCTTCGTCACCGAGGCCCACGGGAACATATGCCCCACATCGCCGCGGGTCGCCTCCACCGATCCGGACACGCCGACCGCGACGCTGTCACAGGGCCATCCGTCGACCTGGCGGAGCGCGTCCACGAACGGCGACACTAGCGGCATGAAGCAACACATCTCCTCGGGCACCGCGTTTGAACGGCGCGTCGGCTACTCGCGCGCCGTCCGCATCGACGACCGCGTCTGGGTGTCGGGCACCGCACCGATCATGGTGGACGACGCCGATCCGCCGGCAGGGGCGTACGAGCAGGCACGGGTCTGCCTGGCGACGATCGAACGCGCGCTCGTCGAGGCCGGCGCCTCGCTCGACGACGTCGTGCGCACCCGCATCTACGTCACCGACGCGTCGCTGATCGACGAGGTCGGCCGCGCGCACGGCGAGGCATTCGCGACGGCACGACCGGCGACGACAGGCATCGTCACGCAGCTGCTCGATCCGCGGTGGCTGGTGGAGATCGAGGCGGAAGCGGTGATACTGCAGGTGTGAAGCAGATCTTTCCGCCGTCGATCACGGGTACTGAGGCGGTCAGCCCGGCCGGCGCGGAATCGAGCGTGCTCGACCACCGGTTCGGGACGAGCGACCCGTACACGCTCGGGGTCGAGGAGGAGTACATGCTGCTCGACCCCGACACCTGGGATCTCGTGCAGCACATCGACTCGGTGCTCGCCGCCGTCGAGCACGGCGACCATCAGGACCAGATCCACGCCGAGCTGATGCAGTCGGTGCTCGAGGTGACGACGCCCGTGTGTCGCACTGCCGGCGACGTGATGCGCTCGCTCTCGCAGCTGCGTGGGTACGTGACCGGGATCGCGCGCGCCCAGGGCTGCCGGTTCGGCTCGGCCGGCACCCATCCGTTCAGCCTCTTCGAACGGCAGCGGATCACGGCGCGCGACCGCTACCACCAGCTCGTCGACCAGCTGCAGTACATCGCGCGGCGGGAGCTGATCTTCGGCATGCACATGCACGTGGCCGTCGACGACCCCGAGAAGGTGATCCAGGTGATGAACGGCCTGCTGATCCACCTGCCGCAGATGCTCGCGCTTTCGGCTTCATCCCCCTTCTGGCGTGGCGAGCCGACCGGCCTGTCCTCGAGCAGGCAGATGGTGTTCGCCGCGTTCCCACGCTCCGGACCGCCGCCGCGCTTCGTCGACTACGCCGACTACGCGGAGGTCGTCGGACAGCTCGAGCGCACCGGCTGCATCGCCGACTACACGCACATCTGGTGGGATATCCGCCCGCACCCGCGCCTCGGCACGATCGAGATGCGCATCTGCGACGCGGTCACACGGCTCGAGGATGTCGTCGCGATCGCGGCGTTCTTCCAGGCGATCGTGAAGATGTACTGCGAGCAGTTCGAGGCCGGCAAGGAGATCCCGAGCTGGCACCGCATGCTGACGACGGAGAACAAGTGGCTGGCCGCGCGCTACGGGCTCGAGGCGCCGCTCATGGACCTCGCGACCGGCCGCCGGAACCGGGTGCCGGTGGCGCAGCTGATCCGCCGGACGCTGCGCGAGGTCGAGCCGCACGCACGCGAGCTCGGCTCGGAGCGCGAGCTCGAAGGCGTGCGCGAGATCCTGGCCCGCGGGAACGGCGCCGACCGGCAGCTCCGGGTCTGGAACGCGAACCGCGACATCGTCGAGGTCGTGCGCGAGATCTCGCTCGCGACCGAGCCGGTGCCGAGCGCCTTAGCTGAGCTGCCAGAGCCTCCCGGCCGGCGAATAGCCGAGCGCAACGGCGTGCGCCTTGTCGCGCCCGATCACCTTCCGCTCGGCGAGACCGACGACTGCCACTGTCTCGCCGTCGGCGACCGCGATCTGCCGGCCGTCCGGCGCCAGCGCGGCGCTCGTCGCGTTGCCGGCGTTCCAGTACGGCAGGTCGATGCGGAACGCGTCGCTCACCTTGCGCGAGCGGACGTCGATCGCCACCACCCGCCCGTAGCCGGGACTGACCGCCCAGAGCTTCGACTGGTCGCGCGACAGCGTCAGCGACCAGGAGGTTGCCGACCCGTAGTTGCCCGTGCCCGGCAGGTCGACGCAGCGCGCCGTTGCGGCGTCGAGGTCGAGCACGTGGATCATCGAGCCGCCGTTCGGGCCGATATAGAGCGTGAACAGGTAGCGGCCGCCGGCGGACGAGAGACGCGAGAACGGCGAGCCCCAGATCGTCGACGACTCGTGCGGATCCTTCAGCGGTGCCGGGTCGAGCCGGGCGGCGTCCACGTGCACGAGCCTCACCTGGTATCCGCCGAGCGGCAGATACTTGATCAGGAACAGATTGTCACCGCGCAGCGCGTCGAACGACCACTGCTTGCCCGCCAGCGTGAACGATCGCTGCGCATGCCGCGAGGCGACCAGGAACGTCGTGCCGTTCGGCGAGGTCCTCGTCAGCACCGCCCGGGTTCCGTCCTGGGAGACTCCGGCGAGGCGGTATTCGACGTCGGGGAGCGCCACCGTGGCGAGCCGAGTACCGTGGCTCGCGTCGTACCAGACGAGGGTGCTGCCGTCCTGGTGAACGAGCAGGGTTCCGCCGGCCAACCCGGCGGGCAGCACCCAACGCGTCTTGCCCGTTTCGAGGTCGACGACCGTAACCGGCTTTCCAATCGCGGTGCGGAAGCCGAGCAGGCTTCCGTCCTGGCCGATCGCGAACTGGCTCGCGGCGCAGTTGAGCGGCGAGCAGGCGGCCCCCTGCGCTGCGCCCGGCAGCGCAGCTGTGACGACGGCGGAGGCGGCGACGAGGACGAGCGCGAGACGCTTCATGCCACTGGATACGCGTTCGGGACCCGCAGAGGTCCCCGGCGCGTATGGACCTCGTGACTTCTCCGCGTCGTAGAGTCGACGGGTGTCGGCTGAGCGTGCCTGGATCCGTGGTGCCCAGCAAGGGTCGGTCGCGGACCTCGAGCGGCTGTTCCGCGAGCACTGGCCGCGCGCCTACCGAGCCGCCCATCTCATCACCGGCGATGCCGGCGCGGCCGAGGACATCGCCCAGGAGGCGTTTCTCGCCGCCGTTCGCAACCTCGACCGGTTCGACCGGCGCCGGCCGTTCGCGCCCTGGCTGCACCGGATCGTCGTCAACCGCGCGATCGACTGGACGCGCGCCCGCAAGCTGCGCGCAGAGGTGCAGCTGGGCGACTATCTCCCCGCGCCCGGCGTGCCCGAGCCCGACGGGACTGCACTCGGCCGGATCGCCGAGCTCGCCCCCGAGCAGCGCGCGGTCGTCGTGCTTCGCTACGTGCTCGAGTACACGCCCGGCGAGATCGCCGAGCTGCTCGACCTCCCGCGGGGCACGGTCAACTCGAGGCTGCGGCGCGGCCTCGACTCGATGAAGGACGAGCTGTGAACGGCCCGGCAGAACAGCGCGCCTGGGAGGTCGTCCGCCTCGCCTTCGAGGAGCGGACGCCTGCTCCGCGCCGCAAGCCGGCGAGGGTGAGCCTCGTGCTGGCGGCCGTGGGAGTCGTGGCGGCAGCGATCGTCGTCGCGGCACTCTCGCCGCCGGGCCGCGCGGTGATCGAGCGGGTGCGTAAGACGGTCGGCATCGAGCACGCGGAGCCGGCGCTCTTCTCGCTGCCGGCACCAGGCCGCCTACTGGTCGTCTCGGCCGAGGGTGGCGGCGTCTGGCTCGTCCACGACAACGGCTACAAACGTCGCATCGGCTCATACGACGACGCGCAGTGGTCTCCGCATGGGCTGTTCCTCGCTGCGACGGAAGCGAACGAGCTGGTCGCCCTCGACGCGGCAGGAAACGTGCACTGGTCGCTCGCCCGGCGCGGAGCCCGCTGGCCGCGGTGGGAGGGCTCCCGCACCGACACGCGGATCGCCTACTTCGCGCAGAGCGGCCTTCGCGTCGTCGCAGGCGACGGGACCGGCGACCGGCTACTCGACGCTCGAGCGGGCGACGTCCCCGCCGCCTGGGATCCTGCGCGGCTGCACACGCTCGCCTACTACTCGGGCGGCGCGATCGTCCTCCGGAACGCCGACACGGGCCGGATCGTGTGGCGCTCCTCGGTCGGTGTGCTTCCGACGAAGCTCGAATGGTCGGATGACGGCCGCGAGCTCGCGGTCGTCTCCGCGAAGCGCATCGTCGTGCTGAACGCCGCCGGCAGCGCGTTCCGGACGATCACGATGCTCGGAGCCGAGCTCCTGGACGGGACCTTCGCGCCGGGGTCGCACCGGCTCGCGGTCGCCACTCGCCTCGCAGGCCGTAGCGAAGTGCGCGTCGTCGACGTCGACCACCCGGGACACGCGACGCTGCTCTTCGCGGGCCCAGGCGCCTTCGGCGACATCGCCTGGTCGCCGAACGCGAAGTGGCTGCTCGTCTCCTGGCCAACCGCGAATCAGTGGCTCTTCCTGCACGGCAAACACGTGCGCGCGGTCGCCAACATCGAACAGCAGTTCCCGCGCGCGGACCACCTCGGGCCTGTGCTCCAGGTAGCCGGACGCTGGTGCTGCATGAGCTAATCTCGCGGCATGTTGAGCGTCGGCGATCGAATCCCCGCAGCAACGGTCTTCCTCGGGCCACACGAACCGGTGACGATCGCCGAGCTCGTCGAGGACGGCCCCAAGCTGCTCTTCTTCTTCCCGTTCGCCTGGTCATCCACCTGCACGAACGAGATGGAGCTCCTGCGCGACCGGAGGGATGAGTTCGACGCGCTCGGCGTGCAACCGATCGGCGTTTCGCGCGACTCCCCGTGGACGCACATCGCCTGGCGCCAGGTGCTCGACCTCAACTTCGGGCTGCTCTCGGACTGGAATGCGGAGGCCGTGAACGGCTTTGGCATCGCCTACACCTACCGCGGGTTCAACGAGGTCGCCGAGCGCTCGGCGTTCCTGCTCGACGAAGAGGGCGTGATCCGCGGCGCCTGGAAATACGACGCAGCCGACATCCCCGATGTCGACGAGCTGCTAGAGGCGTGCCGGGCGGACTTGCATCCGTCATCGACCGGCAGTGACCGGTGTCAGACACCGCTCTTGTGTCTGACATCTATCGGATCGCCACGACGGCGCGAACTGCTGTCTGACACAAGCCAGTGTCGATCAGTGGGCTTCGAGCCCGCTGATCACATACCCATTGCGTGATATCCGGAGTCGACGTAGAGCGTCGTTCCGGTGACGTTCTTCGCGCCGTCGCCGAGCAGGTACTCGGCGGCCGAGCCGACGTCGTCGGCGTCAACGTGACGGTGCAGCGGCGCGCGCTCCTCGACGATCGCCTCCATCGTCGGGAAGCCGGCGATCGAACGTGCCGCGAGCGTTCGCACCGGGCCCGCCGAGATGGCGTTGACACGGATGTTCTTCTCCCCGAGATCCCAGGCGAGGTACTTCACGGACGCATCGAGCGTCGCCTTCGCCACGCCCATCACGTTGTAGTGCGGCACCGCACGCTCCCCGCCGAGATAGGTCATCGTCACGATCGACCCGCCCCCGGCCGCCTCCATCAGCGGCTCGGCCGCCCGCGTGGTGGCGACGAGCGAATAGGCGCTCACGTCGATCGCCATCCAAAACCGGTCGCGTGGCGTATCCGTGAAGCGGCCCTCGAGATCCTCGGCGGCGGCGAATGCCACCGAATGCACCAGGATGTCGAGCTTCCCGCCGAACACCTCACCCACCTCGCCGAAGACCCGGTCAATCGCCGCGTCGTCGCGCACGTCCAGCTCGGTGACGAGCGGGCTCGACACCGTGCCGGCCAGCTCGCGGACGTTCTTCTCGATTCGCTCGCCCTGGAAGGTGAACCCAACTTGCGCGCCTCCGTCGGCCAGACGCTTCGCGATCGCCCACGCGATCGACCGCTTGTTGGCAACACCGAGAACGAGTGCTCGTTTTCCCTGGAACATCGAGCGCCGATGCTATCCGCATTGGCTACGCTGCGGCACCTTGCGTCGCCTCCTCCTTGTCTCGGCGGTCGGCGGGCTGCTGGCGGCGACAACAGCCTCCGCCGCACTTACTCCCGTGCGACGTGGCACCCGTGAGGCGTCCTTCCCGCTCGTCCGCGCCGGGACGATCGCGATTCCGGCAGCGCACGCACGCGGCCTGACGCGCGTGATCGTGCGTCTCGCGCCTCCCCCGCTCGCGGCCTGGAGCTCGGGGCGAACGCTCGCGTTCGCGGCACGCACACAGCGCCTGGACGTGCACAGCGCCGGCTCGCGGACCTATCTCGCCCACCTCGCCCGGCTGCAGGCGACCGCCGCCGCCGAAGTTCGCACGGCAATCCCACAGGCGCGTGTCCAGGAGCACTTCTCGATCCTGCTCGACGGCTTCGCCGTGCAGCTGCCGGCCCGCTCGCTGCCGAAGCTCCTCCGGGTGCGCGCGGTCGACAAGATCTATCCGAGCCTCAGCTACTTCTCGACGATGGACAACGGCCCGTCGGTGATCCACGCAACCGACCTCTGGGCCGCCTCGGGCGACAAGGGCGCCGGCATGAAGATCGGCGTCGTCGATACCGGGGTCGACCCCACGAACCCGTTCCTCAACCCGACCGGGTTCTCGTACCCCGCCGGCTTCCCGAAGGGGGACGTGAAGGAGACGACACCGAAGGTGATCGTCGCGCGCGTCTTCCCCGGGCCCATCCGCGACGCGAAGAGCAACAAGGCGTTCGACAGCACGGAGCCGCACGGAACGCACGTCTCCGGGATCGCGGCCGGCGACGAGGGGACGACAGCGCCCGCCGGGCCCGACCACCCGGCAACCGCCAACCTCTCCGGTGTGGCGCCGAAGGCGTGGATCGGCAACTACCGCGTCTTCACGATCCCCACCCCGCTCGGGCACGAGGCGGATACCCCGGAGATCGTCCAGGCCTTCGAGGCCGCCGTGTCGGACGGGATGAACGTGATCAACTTCTCGGGCGGTGGCCCGCAGACCGATCCCGCGAACGACGCGATGTACGAGACGGTGCACAACACCGCCCTCGCCGGAGTCGTCCCCGTGATCGCAGCAGGCAACGACCGCGACGACTACGGCCTGGGCACCGCCGGCTCTCCGGGGAGCGCGCCCGATGCGATCACGGTCGCCGCCGTCTCCAACTCGCACGTGTTTGCTCCCGCCCTGAGCGTGGTCGGCGGCCCGCCGTCGCTGGGCGCCATCCCGATTCAGGAAGGCGGAGCGAAGCTGCCGGGGGGCTGGTCGACCCTCAACCAGACGGTCGTTGACGTCTCGAGCGTCATCGGCACCGACGGCAAGCCGGTCGACACTCAGCTCTGCGGTTCCGCGACCGATCCGAACAGCGGCCTCGGGACACTGCCAAAGGGGTCGCTCGCGGGGAAGATCGCGCTGATCTCGCGCGGCACCTGCACATTCGCGTCGAAGGCCGAGCGCGCACAGAGCGCCGGCGCGGTCGGGATCGTGCTGATCGACAACCGCTTCGGCGAAGCTAACGCGATCCCGATCGCACTGCCGCTGCCGACCGGGATGATCTCCGACCTCGACGGGCAACAGCTGCGCGCGTACACCGCGGCGAACGGCGGTCACGCGACGATCCGCGTCTCGTCGGACATCCGCGAGATCCAGACCGGGCGCAGCGGCGTGGTCACGAGCTTCTCGTCGGCGGGCCCGACCGACTTCGGCCACCTGCTCAAGCCCGACGTCTCCGCCCCGGGGCTCGATGTCCTTTCGTCGACCCCGCCCGCAACCACCGGCTCGACGTTCTCGGTCTTCGCCGGCACGTCGATGGCAACCCCGCACGTGGCGGGCGCCGCCGCGCTGCTCCTGCAGGACCACCCGGGCTGGTCGGCCTGGCAGGTCAAGTCGGCTCTGATGTCGACCGCCGGGCCGGCGTGGGGCAACACGGCGCGTACGCAGGAAGCCTCTGTCCTGCTCGAAGGCGCCGGGCTCGCGAATGCGTTCGCCGCGAACGACCCAAGGCTGTTCACCGACCCGCAGTCCCTCTCGTTCGGCCGGATCGACGTCTCGACGGGCGCGCAGCGCAACTCCATGCTCGTCACCGTCATCGACGCCGGCGACGGTGCGGGCACCTGGTCGGTGTCGATTGCGCCTCAGGCGCAGACGGCGGGCGTCCAGATCGACGTGCCCGTACAGGTGACGATCGCCCAGGGCGGAGACGTGGCGATCCCGGTCACCGTGCGCGCGGCCGCGAATGCCGTGACCGGAGAGAACGACGGCTTCGTCGTGCTGAGCTCGGGCGGCGTCCAGCGGCGCGTGCCCTACGACTTCCTCGTCGAGCGTCCCGCGCTGCGCACAGCGTCCGTGACGAAGCTCAAGAAGCTCCAGATCGGCGACACCGCCACCGGCACCAACCGCGTCTCGCTCTACTGCTGCCCCGCCGCGCCGTTCGGCCCGTCGCCGTCGTACACGGGCGCGCCGATGAACGAGGACGGCGCCGAGCACCTCTACACCTACGACATCAACGAGCCGGCGGTGAACTTCGGCGTCTCGGTGCTGTCGGCATCGCCGGGATCGCTCGTCGACCCGTTCGTGCTCGGATCGAAGGACGAGAATGACGTCCAGGGCTATGCCGGGACACCCACTGACGTCAACTCGCTGACGTTCGACTCGAACCTCGACATCGGCGCGGCCGGCGTACAGTTCCCGCGCTTGCAACGGTTCTACGTCTCGGTCGACTCGCAGGCCGACTCGTTCACGGGCCGCCCGCAGAAGGGCCAGTACCTCCTCAACTCATGGGTGAACGACCTCACGCCCCCGGCGATCCGGCTGCTGACGACCCGCATCACCGCCGGTCGGCCGACGATCGTCGCCCAGGCGATCGACCTGGGAGCCGGCGTCGACCCCGCCTCGCTCGTTCTGTCCTACAACAGGGCGCTGATCGGCGCGTCGGCCTACGACCCGGTGAGCGGGCTGGCGATCTTCGGCCTGCCGCCCGCTGCGCCGCCGGTCAAGGCCGGCAAGACGGCGGCGATCATGGAAGCCTCGGACTACCAGGAGGCGAAGAACATCAACACGGTCGGCAACGCGTTGATGCCGAACACGGCGTTCCGCAAGGCGACGCTCACCGTGGTCTCCGGCCCGACGGTGACCTGGCTCGCTCCGCCCGCCACCGGCTGCTCGATCGAAGACGGACGAGCTCGTGGTCGCAACCGGCTCTGCCAAGCGGGTGAAGCAGGTGACGTTCGCCGACGACGGCAAGACGATCGGCGTCGATCGCAACGGACCGGTGGGCCTCTTCAGCCACACGTGGAACACGGCGAAGTTGCGCAAGGGCGTCCATCACCTCACGGCGACGCTCGTCGACGCCGCAGGCCACACGGCGTCCGCGGGGCGTCAGGTCAAGATCTGCAAGTAGGGATTGTCAGCGGCGCCTCGTCGGGCATCGGCGCCGAGCTCGTGCGCCGTCTGCAGGCCCGCGGCGTGCACGTCGTGGGACTGTCGCGCCGCGCGTCGCAGGCAGATGAGCACGAGCTGTGCGACGTCGGCGACCGCGACTCGGTCGACGCCGCGGCGGCCCGGGTGCTCGAACGACACCCGATCATCGACCTGCTCGTCAACAACGCAGGCGTGGGCGCTCGGTCGAGCTTCCTCGATGCGAAGGTCGACCGGATCGAGGAGACGATCCGGGTCAACTATCTCGGCAGCGTCTGGGTGACGCTTGCATTCCTCCCCGGACTCGCACGCGGCTCGCACATCGTCAACGTCGTCTCCGTGGCCGGCACGATCGCCGGCGGGCCCTACTCCGCCTCGAAGCACGCGCAGCTCGCGTTCTCACGTTCGCTCGCAGGGGAGCTGGCGCCGCGCGGAATCGCTGTGCACACAGTCAACCCCGGGTTCGTCGAGACGCCGGGCTTCCCGCAGCGCAAACGGCTCGGCCCCCTCGCGGCACGCATCGTCGTCGACCCGCCGTTCGTCGTCGACCGGCTACTCGACGCCGTCGACCACGGACGCCGTGAGATCTTCGTCCCGCGCTGGTACCGCCCGGTTGCCTGGGCGCAGGCGCTGCTGCCGGGCGCGGTCGCGCGGGTCTACGGTCGTTCCAAGACAAACCAGCCGACAACCGCCTCGTAGCCGGCCGGGGCGAGCGCCTTCGCGCGCTCACGCTCGGGGCCGTCGCAGCCGGCGAGATCGAGGTAGGCGTCGAGGTCGCGCGGCTCGCGCGTCACCTCTTCCCGTCGCAGGATGAGACCGTTCGAGTCGAAGAGCCCGCGCAGGTCGGCATCGGCGAGTACCCGGGTCGTCGACGGGTCGCGGCCGCGTTCGAAGCGGTTCAGATCGCCCGCGGCCAGCGGATCGACCGGCGCGATCTGGTCGGCGACCAGGATCGTGCCGCCGGGCCTCGTCACCCGTGCCAGCTCGGCGACGAGCAGCTCCGGCCGGCGGGTGTGATGCAGCGTGCGGAGGGTCGTCGAGACGTCAAAGCTGAAGGACTCGAACGGCAGCTGCTCGCCGTCGCCGACGACCACCTCCACGTTCGCAGGTGCCTGCGCATGCGCCCGTTCGGCCATCGCCGGATCGCTGTCGACCGCGACGACCTGGCGTACGTGCGGTGCGAGCGCGAACGCGAGCGCACCGGTGCCGGTGCCGACATCGACCACGCGCTCGTCGCCGTTCAGTCGCAGGAGCGCTGCGACCCGGGTCGCAAGCGCCACGGCGCGCTCTTCCTGCAACGCCGCAAACCGGTCGGCCTTGCTCATGAGCTCTTCACGACGCGCCGCGCCCGCGTCGGCGACGAGCCAATCCCGCAGGCGAGCTCGTAGGCGATCGTCCCGGCGACCTCGGCGTGCGCTTCGAGTGTCAGGCCGTTGCCCACGATCGTCACCGTAGTTCCAGCGGGCAGGGCGCGGTCGAGCATGACCGCGGCCGCATCCATCGAGATGGCGCCGACAACGGGCCTGGGCTCGCCGGCGACAAGTACGTTCGTCCCCGTCAGGCTGCGGCGCAGGCCGTCGGCGTAGCCGACCGGCAGGATCCCGACCCAGGTGTCGCGGCCGGCGACGAAGCGGCG
The DNA here is from genome assembly GCA_963785895.1 of uncultured Actinomycetes bacterium. GTDB lineage: Bacteria > Actinomycetota > Thermoleophilia > Gaiellales > Gaiellaceae > PALSA-600. The sequence goes on from CAWAXB010000013.1 coordinate 102,836, forward strand.
GCCATACCCGGTCGACTCGCCCGCGCGCAACAGCTTCACCTGGGCGAGCTCGGTCGTCCACGAGAGCACGGGCTCGAGCCCGTCGCCGGCCGGATCGCCGCCGAACGGCGAGATGCCGTAGAGGGCGATCCCGCAACGGACGGCGTCGAAGTGCGACTCGGGCAGCCGTAGCGTGGCAGCACTGTTCGCAGCATGGCGTGTCAGCTGCGGAAGGGAGTCGGTGGCGGCACGAAAGCGCTCCAGCTGTACCCGCGCGAAGTCGAGATCGGAGTCGGCGGTTGCGAGGTGGGTCATCACGCCGGCCACCGCTCGTGCTCCGGCAGCGAGCTCCGAGAGGCCCCAGCGGCCCATCCCCGTGTCGAGCTTCACGTGCACCTCGACCCCCTCGGGGATCTGCTCGCCCGGGACCGTGAGCGCGAGCCGCGCATCACGTGCCTGGCCGACCGACTCTCCGGCCGGGCCGAGCACGAGGATGCGCGCATCCGGAAACGCGGCCCGCAGCTCGAGCGCCTCGGGGACTGTCGCGACGCACAGCCTCGACGCGCCGGCCTCGAGCACGGCCCGCGCGCAGTCGACAGCACCGTGCCCGTACGCGTTCGCCTTGACGACCGCCCATAGCTCGGCGCCGTCGAGCGCCCGCAACAACCTCTGCGCGTTTCGGCGCAGCGCACCGAGGTCGATCGCGATCCGCTCGCTCCTCACGGCGCAGCGAGCGGGGCGCGCTGCAGCCCGTGACCCGCCAGCGCCCGCCTCAGCTCCGGCAGCAGGTCGGACGCGATCACACCCCGCTGCAGCTCGATCAGCTCTGCGGCAATCCCGTGTGCAACCGCGCCGACTGCGGCGGCGAACTTCGCCTCCATGCCCTTCGCGAGGAACGTGGCGATCACCCCGGTAAGTACGTCTCCGGACCCGGCCGTGGCCAGCGCCGGGGTGCCGTACGTCGCCACGAGCACCCCCTCGCGCGGCGAGGCGACGAGCGTGTCCGCCCCCTTCAGCAACACGACTGCGCCGAAGCGCGAGGCCGCGCGGCGGACGGCATCGAGGCGATGTGCGTCAACCTCCTTGCTGTCCGTGCCGAGCAAAGCTGCGAGCTCGCCACTGTGCGGCGTCAGCACCGTGGGAGCGGCGCGCGCGAACGGCTCGAGGTTCCAGAGGGCGTCGGCATCGAGCACCACCGGCAGGTCGAGCTGCTCGAGCAACACGCGGACAAGTGCCACCGTGCCCTCGCTCCGACCGAGCCCCGGCCCGATCGCCACCGCGTCGGCCTTCTCGGCGGCCGCCAGGATCGCATCGGCGGAACGCGGCAGCAGGCGCCCGGCTGAGTCCTCCGGCAACGGCCGCTTGACGACCTCGAGCAGCGCCGTCTCCAGTATCGGCAGCGTCGACTCCGGCGCCGCGACGGCGACGTAGCCGGCGTCGGCGCGGAATGCCGCGAGCGACGCAAGCATCGGCGCCCCGGTCAGGCCACGCGAGCCGCCGACGATCAGCACCGAGCCGGCCGTGTACTTGCTGGAGCCGCTGTGCTTGCGCGGAACCTCGAGCAGAGCCGAAGCCGGCACGAGCGCATGCTCGTGCTCGCGCGGGCGCAGACCGAGCGGCGCGACGGTCACGGCGCCCGCGTAGAGGCGGCCCGGCGCGATCGCGAGTCCGACCTTGGCGGCCCCGAACGTGACGGTCGTGGTCGCCCGGACCGCGGCGCCGGCGACCTCACCGGTCGAGGCGTCGACACCCGAAGGCACGTCCACCGAGACCACGGGCCGCCCGGAGGCGTTCACGAGCTCGATCATCCGCGCGGCGTCCTCGCGGGGCGCCTCGTGCAGCCCGATTCCGAGCAGTGCGTCGACGATCACGTCCGGCTCGCCCAGGTCGCCGACCCCTTCGACCAGGGTCACGTCACGCCCGGCCTCGCGCAGCACGCGTGCGCAGACGCGGCCGTCGCCGCCGTTCTTCCCCTTGCCGCAGACGACCGTCACCCGCCCGGGAAAGCGCCGCAGCACCACCTCGGCGACCGCGCCGCCGGCCCGTTCCATCAGCTCGTCGAGCGAGCCCTGGTGCGCCTCCTCGGCCCGCCGCGTCTCATCTGCCGTCAGGAGCGGCTGCAATCTCACGCCCCTGGCCACCCTTCGCTCCCGCCCGGCGGAGCCGGGCTCCGCGACGGGTTGACGCCGTCGGGAGCACGCGTCTTTCCGGGGCCGTGCGGAGCACTGTCCCCTCCGACCGCGCGCCCCCGACGGCACCCCAGAAACGTGAGCAACCTCATGCGTCGATCACCACGGCGACAGCCGCCGCAAGCTCCCGAGAATGCGTCATCGACAGCTCGATCTGCCCCGCTCCGACCTTGTCAGCCCAGGCCGCGGTGCGCCCGCTCAGGAACACGCCCGGCTTTGGACGCCCCCGGATCTCGATCTCCTTCCACGTGAAGTAGACGCCGGAGCCGAGCGCCTTGCCGACCGCCTCCTTGGCCGCGAACCGGCCGGCGTAGTGCTGTGGCGGGTTCGGCTTCGAGTCGCAGTAGGCCCGTTCGGCGTCGGTGAAGCACCGCTCTCTGAAGCTCTGACCGTGCCGCTCGAGCGCGCTTCGGATCCGCTCGATCTCGATCAGGTCGACGCCGACGCGCAGGCTCAAACGTTCGCCTCCAGCCAGTCGGGCAGCTGGGCGATCGACGAGACGATGCCGTCGGGCTGGACGCGCGAGCGCTCGACGTCGTCGGGTCGAAACTTGCCGGTGCGCACGAGGATCGTCTTCATCCCGTGACGATGCGCGCCGACGATATCTCCTTCCAGGTCGTCGCCGACCATCCAGGTGAGCTCGGCCTCCGCCTCGAGCGCCTCGAGCGCGGCCTTGAAGTAGGCGGCGCTCGGCTTGCCGAGGATCGTCGCCTCGGTGTCGGCGGCAAACTCGAGCCCCGCGACGAAGGCCCCCGCGTCGAGGCGGGCTCCGTCGCCTGTCTGCCACCACTTGTTCTTGTGCAGGCAGTAGAGCTCCGCGCCGGCCTCCAACTCGTGAAATGCACGGTTGAGATTGAGGTACGAGAAGATGCGGCCGGTCTCCTCGCCCTCGTTGGCGCCGCCCAGCAGCACGGCGTCGACGTTCATGCCCACCAGCTGGAGCCCTTCGAGGTCGTCGAGCATGCCCGGCATCGTGAGCGCGAGCACGCGCTTGCCGGCCAGGGCCTGGGTGGCGACCACACCCACCGTCTGCAGCTCCTCATCCTCGAGCTCCAGGCCCATCGAACGCAGCTGGGCAACGATCTGAGCGCGTGACCGCGTGGTCGAGTTCGTGACGAAGCGGAGGCGGTGCCCCGCGTCGCGCAGCTGGCGAACGGCGGCCGCAGCCCCGGCGATCGGCGCACCCGAAACGTGCAGGACACCGTCCACGTCCAGGAGAATGGCCGCCATGGACGTCGAGTCTATTCGGTCGGAAGTCGCCTTCCGCTTCTCGCGCTCGAGCGGGCCCGGCGGACAGCACGCGCAGAAGAGCTCGACGCGCGCCGAGGCGCTGTTCGACGTCGTCGAGTCGACGGGGCTGACCGAGGCCGAGCGCCGGCGGGTGCTCGGCAAGCTGGGGCCCGTCGTCCGCTCGGTCGCCCAGGACGAACGGTCGCAGCTCCGGAACCGCGAGCTCGCGACCGACCGGATCATCGACCAGCTGCGCGAGGCGACTCACGTGCGGCGCGCGCGGCGCGCGACGAAGCCGTCGAAGGCGTCGCAGGAGCGGCGGCTCGACGAGAAGCGCCGCCGCGGCCAGACGAAGCGGCTCCGCCGCGACACCGGCGACTAGCGTGGCCCGCGCTCGCCGCCTGCTCCCGGCCGCCCTGCCGGCGGTCGTCGGGCTCTCAACCGTGCTGCACTGGGCCGCCGGGCGGCGCTTGCACGGGCTCTGGATCGTTCCGGACGAGCCGATCTACGCGATGCGGGCGATTGCGCTCTGGCACCACGGGCCGCTTCCACTACTACACGGTGCTGGGGCCGGTTACGGCCTCCTCTATCCACTTGTCGCCGGGCTGCCCCTCTCGACCGGCAGCACGGCCACGGGCTACGCGTCGCTCAAGCTCTTGCAGGCGCTCGTCGTCTCCCTGGCGGCGGTGCCCGTCTTCTTCTACGCACGGCGGGTGATGCCCGCGGCCTACGCGCTCCTTGCCGCCGCCCTCGCCGTCGCATCGCCGCTGCTGCTCTATTCCGGGCTCGTGATGACCGAGGTGCTGTTCTACCCGGTCGCCGCGCTCACGCTGCTGGCCGTTGCACGCGCAGTCGCAACGGCGCGCCCGCGCGATCAGGGAGTCGCGCTCGTGCTGATTGCCGCCGCGGTGCTGACTCGAACCCAGGCGGTCGCGTTCGTTGCGATCTTTGCCGCGGCGATCGTCGTCGACGCGGCACTCGCGCGCGACCGCAGCCGGCTTCGCGCCTTCTGGCCGACCTGGCTGGTGCTCGCCGCCGCCGCGGTCGCGACGGCTGTCGCCCCCGGGGTCGTAGGTGCATATTCCGGGACGCTCCGGGGCTCGTACCCGCTCGGGGCAGCCTTGCGGCTCGCCTACGAGCATCTCGCCTACATCGCACTCTCCACCGGCGTCGTGCCGTTCGCGGCGCTCGTACTGCTCGTCCTGGGCGCGATCCGCGGACGCGAGCGCGACCCCGAGGCGCGCGCGCTGCTCGCCGTGATCCTGTGCTCACTGCTCGTCCTCGTCGTACAGGTGGGCTTCTTCGCAGCCCGCTACTCACCGCATCTGCTCGGGCGAGACCTCGCTGCGCTGCCACCGCTCCTCTTCATCGCGCTTGCGCTCTGGCTCGCACGCGGCGCCCCGCGGCCGCGCATGACGGCCCCGCTGGTCGCGTTCGGCGTCCTCTGCCTGGTGCTGCTCGCGCCGTGGAACCACCTCGCCCAGCCAGTGGCGTTCGCGGACACGCTGGGCGTGATGATCTTCTGGCGCCTGCACACAGCCGCTCCGATCGACGTCGTGATGATCTTCTCCGTCGCGATGCTCGCCGCCTTCGTGCTCGTGCCGCGACGCGCGGCGCTCGTGTTGCCTGTGCTCGTACTTGCCTGGCTGACCCCAGCATCGGTGATCGCGTCGAATCAGCTCAGCGGCGCCGTCAACGCGCACCAGACGGACGTCGTCGGGCCGACGCCCAACTGGATCGACCGCGCGACCGGAGGGAACGTCGCGTACGTGTACGGCGGCGAGACGTTCTGGAGCGTCGTCTGGCAGGAGCGGTTCTGGAACCGCCGGATCAACCGGGTGCTCGTGATCGGCCCGGCCCGCGTGCCCGGGCCGATGCCGCAGACCCCGGTGGCGGTGGCCCCGGATGGGCGGCTCCCGATGCACGAGCGGTACGTCGTGGCTCCCGACCGCATGTCGTTCATCGGATCGCCGGTCGCGCATCTCGCACAGGCGGGACTCGACGTCTCGGGCCTCACCCTCTGGCGCCTCGACGGGGCACCCCGGGTTTCGACGATCGAGTACAACGTGCAGCCGAACGGCGACATGACGTTCCCCGCCACCGTCACCGTCTACGACTGTCGCGGTGGCCGGCTCGAGCTGACGCTCCTGCCGAAGGCAACGAGCACGCTGCGGGTCCTGCTGGACGGGCGCCTCGTGCTCGACGAGGCGATGACGGGCGATGCGTGGCACGCGACCGTGACCGTGCCGCGGTCGCACCGCTCGCCCGTTTGCACCTTCACGATCGTGCCCCAGTCGCTCCTCGGCTCGACCCAGATCGACTTTGTCCGCGGTTAGTCCCTGTCGACGGGGGTTGCGGCGGTTCACACGACGAATGCGAGCAGGGGAATCTCCATCTCCTGCGGCGTCAACCCGCCGTGCTGCCCGCTGAGCCGCTGCTCGAACCGGCCGGCCTCGAACCAGTAGACGCTCTCGCCGTGGAACGGCAACACGAGCACGTCACCGAGACGTGAGCGTAAGCGGTCTGACGGCTCGGCTCCGAACAGACCATCGTCGAGCAGCTCGGCAACTACGCGCACCTCGGCCCGGCCCTCGAGCAGGTCACCGAGCCGGCCGACCACCTCGGGGATCCGGTCGGGCAGCACGTGCAGGAAGAGATCGCGGCACGATCCGCCCGGCGCAAGCGGCTTGCCGTCGGCGCCGTGCGCGAGATGCTTGTCGAGCTCCGGCCAGACCCGGTTGACGTAGACCGTTTCCTCGGCACTGACCGGCGTCATCCCGTGATCGGCGCTCAGCAGCACCAGCGTCCCTGCCGGCAATGCCGCGAGGCCGTGCTCGATGAGCGTCAGCATCCGCTCCGTCTCCGCGACGACCTCCGGGTCGTCGGGCCCGACGTCGTGCATCAGGCGATCGAGATCCTCGAGATAGATCATCCCGTAGCCGGGCTCGGCAATCGCGGTCGCGAGGGCGGCGAGCCCTTCGTCGACCTCAACGAACGGGTGCGCGGTCGCCCCGTGCAGAAGCACGTGGTTCGGCGGCGTCGTCGCATGCACCGCGGGATGCACGACGTGTGACTGAACGCCTGCCGCGGCAAGACGGTCGTAGAGCGTCACGGCCGGAAACACCTCGGATGCCGGCAGCGGCAGCGTGCCCCGGTGCCGGTCGCCTGCGAACGAGTAGATCAGCGGCGAGATCATCCGGTCGAGCAGCGGCTCATAGATGAACCACTCGTAGACGCCGTGCGCGCCGACCGGCTCCCCGCTGTGGATCGTCGTCACATGTGCCGCGGTTGTCGACGGGAACTGGCTCGTCAGTTGCGTGAGCACGCCGTCGGCGCGCGCACGCCTGAGCAGCGGGTGACCGGCGTTGCGCTCGACGAAGAGCCAGCCGAACGCGTCGAGATAGACGAAGACAACGCGGTCGAAGCGGCCGTCGAGCCCATTCAGCAACTCGGGCCGGAACGCCGGGCGATCGGTCGCGCCGGTCAGCAGGCGCTCGACGGTGCCGGGGAGCAGGTCGAAGCTGCGTTCGCCGTACGCAGGCCGGCACCAGTCCATGAACGTGAGCCTAGTAGAGTCCGTCAATCCCGACGAGGAGGCTTCCCTGACACTCGAACGCCCGCAGATCGACAAATCCGAAGGGGACATCCCGTTCGAGCTCGGTATCGAGGAGATCGTCGTCGGCGACGGCGACGAGGCGACGAGCGGCAAGAAAGTGACCGTTCACTATGTGGGTTGCTCGTTCTCGTCGGGCGAGGAGTTCGACGCCTCCTGGAACCGCGGCGAGCCGTTCGCGTTCAAGCTCGGCAAAGGCCAGGTGATCCCCGGTTGGGACGCCGGCGTGCAGGGCATGAAGGTCGGCGGGCGGCGCAAGCTGACGGTCCCGTCTGCGATGGCGTATGGCGCTCGCGGGGCGGGCGGCGTGATCAAGCCGCACGAGCCGCTCGTGTTCGTCGTCGACCTGCTGTCGGTCGAGTGAGGCCGCCCACAACGCAGCACCATCCAAGACGGCCACGGCGTTCCTGCCTAGCCGCCTAATCCGGTTCGCCGGTCTCCTCGCACTCCAGGCAGACCCAGTCGCTGTCGCCCGTTGAGCGCGCGCTCAGCTCTGCCGGCACCATCGTCACGCCACAGGTCGTACAGATCGGTGGGCGGTCGTCGTCGACTCCCGCCATCTACGACTCCGGCCCCTCGTGGGAGACGCTGCCGGCAAGGACTGCATCGATCTGAGCGAGCGTCTGCTCGTCGAGCTGGACCCCGGACGCGCCGGCGTTGTCTTCCACCTGCTCGGGTCGGGTGGCGCCCATGATCGCGGCGGCGACGTCCGGCTCGCGCAGCACCCACGCAAGCGCGAGCTGAGCCATCGTGAGGCCGAGCTCGGCGGCGATCGGCTTGAGCTGCTGGACGCGACCGAGGAGCGTGTCGTCGTACCGGCCGTCGCGCATGAAGAAGTTCATCTCGTCCGAGGTCATGCGGCTCCCGGCGGGCGGCGGCATGCCCGGCTCGTACTTGCCGGTGAGCACGCCCTGCGCGAGCGGCGAGAAGACGATCTGCGAGATTCCGTTCGCAGCGCACAGCGGAATCACGTCCAGCTCGGGGCCGCGCCAGAGCATCGAGTACTGGGGCTGGCTCGAGACGAACTTCTCGACGCCGGGCAACGCGAGCGCCTCCTCGATCTTCGCCGCAGGCCACTCGCTGAAGCCGATGTACCGCGCCTTTCCCTGGCGGACGACTTCGGTGAGCGCCTCCATCGTCTCCTCGAGCGGCGTGTCCCAGTCGTAGCGGTGGCACTGGTAGAGATCGACGTGGTCGGTGCGAAGGCGCTCCAGCGACGCGTCGATCTGCTTGAGGACCTGCCCGCGCGACAGCCCCCGGTCGGTGGCGCTCATCGGGAAGAACAGCTTGGTTGCGAGCACGTACGAGTCGCGCGGCCGGCCTGCGAGCGCCTCGCCGAGGAACGACTCGGCGCCGCCCCGGGCATAGACGTTCGCGGTGTCGATGAAGTTGATCCCGACCTCGAACGCCTTGGCCACGCACGCCTCGGCCTGCTCGCGGCCGATCGCCCCGCCGTAGGTGAGCCATGAGCCCAGGCAGATCTCCGATACCCGCAGGTCACTGCTTCCGATCTGCCTGTAGCGCACGCTGACTCCCCTGTTTCGCGGTCCGGACGTTTCCTCGTCTCTCAGCGTAGTCAGGGCGAGAGCTCCCACCTCACCTCGCCGTCCACGACGGCCGAGCCGGGAACGAGGCCGAGCGCGCGGGCCACGGCCGCAGACGCGGCGTTGTCGGGATGGATATGCGCGGTCACGGCCGAGACGCCTTCGCCGTGCAGCCACCCCACCATCGCCGATGCGGCCTCGTGCGCGTACCGGTTGCCCTGAAACGGCGCGCCGACGACCCAGGCGACGTCGGCGGCACCCGAGGCGGCGTCCACCGAGGCCTGGACGTAGCCGACCGCTTCGCCCGAGTCGCACACCCGGACGATCCAGTTGAACCAGCGCTCGGTGCCGTCGTCCGATCGTCCGCGCACCTGCCGCGCGTAGCGCGCGCGGAGCTCGTCCGAAGAGAGCGGCCGGCCGCCGATGTACCGGTGCAGCGCGGGGTCGGCGAGCAGCGCAGCCATCTCCGAGGCGTGCCCGACCTCGAGCGGCTCCAGCACGAGGCGCTTCGTCTGCAGCTGGCCGGCGGCGGCCGTCAGGAATGCGAAGGACATGAGCGCCAGGCTAGTGCCGAACGCGGTTACGCTCGGACGGGTGGAAGACAGTGAGCAGCATGCGTCGACCGATTTCCCGCAGGTGATCCAGGACACCCTGGACTCGCTCCCGCGCGCGTTGCGCGACCGCATCTCGAACGTCGAGATCGTGGTCGAGCACGAACCGCCTCCGGGGCAGCGGCTGCTCGGTCTCTACCAGGGCGTGCCGCTGACGAGACGGGGGATCAACTACAGCGGAGCGCTTCCGGACAAGATCACGATCTACCGAGGGCCGCTCGAACGGCTCTACGGGCACGACACCGCGCTGCTCGTCTCGCAGATCAGGCATGTCGTGCTGCACGAGGTCGCGCACCACTTCGGCATCAGCGACGAGCGGCTGGTCGAGCTCGACCGCTACTGACGTCGAGAGCTCCCGAACGATCAGCTCAGTGCGCGTGCCGCCGCGGCGCGTGCGGACAACGTAAACGCCCCGGCCGGAGATCCCAGAGTGCGGTGAGCTGCAGCGCGGCCGATCGCGAGACGCTCCTCGTCGACCTCTCGCATCCACGCCGTGTCCGGGCCGAGCATCGCGCGCGCGACCTCCCAGAACTCGTCGAAGCCCAAGTACTCGGAGCTCACCTCGAGCAGCGTCGTCTCGACGTGGTGCAAGCCAGCCTGTGCAAGCAGGTCGGCGAGCGCGCCTTCGCTGCGAAACGGCAACTGGCGAAGCGGCACGTCGTCATTGCGAGCTGCAGCCTTCCTCGCAGCTTGCAGCGGCGGTGAAAGCTCCAGCCCGCCCTCGTCCCACATGCACAGCGCCACAACTCCGCCCGGGCGCACGACCCGGCTCATCTCCGCGGCCGCGGCCGTGGCGTCGGAGACGAAGCTCAGAACGAGCTGCGCGAGCACCACGTCGAACGACTCGTTCCCCCAGGGAAGCTCCTCGGCCCGCGCCTCGCGCGCGTCGATGCCCGGCAGTCGCTCGCCGAGATCGGCGATGAACTCCACGGAAGGCTCGGCGGCCGCGACGTGCTCGGCCCCGAGCCGGGCGACGAGCTCGGTCGTGAGCGCGCCGGGGCCGGCACCGACGTCGAGGGCCTGCTGCGGAGGCTCGACGCCGGCGAAGTCCGCGAAGAGCGGCGCCAGGTGCGTGGAGTAGCGGCCCATGAAGCGGTCGTACGCGCCACCATCGAGGTGAAAGACCATTGCCGGATCTAAGCACTCCCAGTGACGAAGGTACGTTTTTACCGCGAGCGAATCAGGCGCTCGACCGCGGCCGTCACCTCGACGACCTTGTCGTCGCCGCCCTCGCGTACGCAGTGCGCGATGTGGTCCTCGAGCACCTTCAGCGCGACTCCTTCGAGCGCGGCGCGCGTGGCCGAGATCTGCGTGAGCACGTCGATGCAGTACCGCTCGTCCTCGATCATCTGCTCCAGCCCGCGCACCTGGCCCTCGACGCGCTTCAGCCGCTTGACCAGCGCTTCCTTGTCGTCGCTCCTCACGTAACCGTGACTCATGTGTAGGCCTCCGGGTGCTCGTCGAACGTGTGCTTGCAATGGTCGCTGCAGAAGAAGAACGTGCGGCCGCGGTAGGTCGAGTGGGGCTTGCCTGCACGCCGGTCGACGGTCATGCCGCAGACGGGATCCTTCGCGCCGCGGCGCACCGTCAGCGCGATCAGCGCGACGAACACCAGCGCGAAGACGATGTCGAGCACCGACGTGTAGTTCCAGGTGACGGGCCGTTCCGCGATCGATGCGATCGCCGGCCGGTGCTGGGGCACGAGCCCGACCAGCGAAAACAGCCCGTCGACGACGAGCGCCGCGACCGCCATCGCCGCGAACATCACCGCGACGAGCAACGCGGCGAACCGCGCGCCGTAGTACTTGCGATACGCGTTGACGATCGGGACGATCACCAGGTCGGCGTAGATGAACGCGATCACGCCGGAGAACGAGATGCCGCCGCCCCACAGCACCGCCGCCAGCGGCACGTTCCCGATCGAGCACACGAACGCGAGCGCGGCCACGATCGGGCCGACAATCACATTCTCGACGATCCGTAGCGGCCCCCACGCCCCCGTGATGAAAAGGCCGTTGAAGAACCCCTTCGGCAGCAGCGACACGTAGCCGGCGATCACAAAGCCGGCGCCGATCTCCTTCCAGAGCATCTGCCAGTCGCCACGGAAGTTGTGCGCCACGTCCGACCACGCCTGCGCCGACACGAGCTTGCGCCGCAGCGGAAGCGCGTCGGTGCCGGCCATGTGGTGCGCATGACCGGTTGCGGCGGCGGCGGCGTGCGCCCTGATCTCCTCTTCACGCTCCCGCGAGACGAGCAGGCTGAGCACGGCCCACATCAGGCCGATCAGCACGATCCCGCCCGCGAACTCCGCCAGCGTGAAGCGCCAGCCGAGGAACAGCCAGAGCACGAGGCCGAGCTCGAAGACGAGGTTCGTCGACGCGAACTGGAACGACATCGCCGAGACGAGGCTCGTCCCCTTCGCGAACATCGACTTCGCGATCGCGACCGCCGCGTACGAGCACGACGACGATGCGGCGCCGAGGCCCGTCGCAACCGAGACGTCCTTCAGGCCGCGACCACCCATCGCCCGTTCGAGCTTCGCGCGCGGCACCCACGCCTGCACGATCCCCGAGAGGGCGAAGCCGAGCACGAGCGCCCACCAGACCTCCCAGGCCATGCGGAGGCCGTTGCCGAGTCCGTCGACGATCCACATACCCCCCTAGGGTATACGGATCGTCAAGTGGCCGGAGTTAGTTCCAGTTCGGGCGGTGGTGACCGGTGTCGGTGTGGCGGGAGTCCGCTCCGTACACGGCCCCGAGCACACAGACGGCGATCAGCGCGATGAGAAAGGCGATAGCAACCATGCCCCTATTGTGCCCAGCAGGGACTATCAGCACAAATGGAGATATGATTTGTTTCGATCATGGAACCTGATAGTTGGCTGGGCGTCGAGATCCGGCACTTCGCCGCACTGCAGGCGCTCGCCGAGGAGGGCTCCTTCGGCCGTGCGGCGCACCGGCTCGGCTACACACAGTCCGCCGTCTCCCAGCAGATCGCCACGCTCGAGCGCATCGTCGGCGAACGGCTGGTCGAGCGCCCCGGCGGCCCGCGCCCCGTCTCGTTGACCGAGGCGGGCCGGCTGCTCCTGCGCCACGCCGAGTCGATCGTCTCACGCCTGCAGGCCGCGCAGGCCGACCTGAAGGCGCTGCAAGCGGGGGAGGTCGGCAACCTGAGGATCGGCACCTTCCAGTCCGTCGGCGCCCGGTTGCTGCCGGAGATCATGCGGAGCTTCGCCGAACGATGGCCGCAGATCGAGGTCGTGCTCACCGAGCTCGACGACGACGCAATCGCGGTCGAGGTCGAGCGCGGCGCGGTCGATGTGGGCTTCGTGTTGCTGCCTGTCGATCCCGACGCGCCGCTCGTTACGACCGAGCTCTTGCGTGACCCGTACGTGCTGATCGTCTCCGCCGGCGCTCCGCTCGCACGGGGCGGCCGAACGCCGCGGCTCCGCGAGCTGGCCGCGGAGCCACTCGTCGGGTTTCGGGACGGCCATGCAGTGGCGCCGATCGAAGCGGCGTTTCATGCCGAGGGGATCGAGCCGCTCTGGGGGTTCCGCTCGAACGACAACCCGACCGTGCAAGGCTTCGTCGCGGCCGGAGCCGGGAACGCCGTCATGCCGCGACTGACGGTCGACGCCTCCGACCCGCGAATCGCGGTGCTCGACCTCGACGGCAAGGTCGCGCCACGCATCATCGGGGTCGCGCAGCACCGCGACCGCTACAGCTCACCCGCCGCGCGCGCGTTCGTCGAGACCGCCGTGGCGAGCACGGCGAGCGCCCAGCAACGCCGTTGAGAGTCCCTCGACTCCTGCGCGGAGCTATTCGACCGTGACGGTCTTGGCGAGGTTGCGCGGCTGGTCGACGTTCAGGCCGCGGAGTCGCGCGATCCGGTACGCCAGGAGCTGGAGCGGCAGGATCGCCAGCGGCGCCTGGATGAACGCCGGCGACGTCGGGATGTAGATCACGTCGTCCGCGTGGTGCTGGATGTCCTCGTTGCCGTCGGTCGCGATCGCGATCACGTGCGCGCCGCGCGCCCGCGTCTCCTGGATGTTGGAGACGATCTTGTCGTAGACATGGATCTTCGTCGCTACGACGACGACCGGCGTCCCTTCCTCGAGCAGCGCGATCGGGCCGTGCTTCATCTCACCCGCCGAGTAGGCCTCGGTGGGGATGTACGAGATCTCCTTCAGCTTCAGTGCGCCCTCGAGTGCGACCGGCAGGCCGATATGGCGTCCGAGGTAGAGGAAGAACGGCTCGTTGTAGTAGCGCTGCGCGATGTCCTCGATCGGATGGTCGCCGTCGAGGAAGCGGCGCATCTTCTCGGGCAGGTCGTAGAGCTCGTCGAGGATGAACTCGATCTCGTCGGGCGGGAGCGTCTGGCGCGTCTGCGCGAGCTTGAGCCCGATCAGGAAGAGCAGTGCGATCTGCGCGGTGAACGTCTTCGACGCCGCGACCCCCACCTCGAGCCCGGTGCGCGTGTAAAGCACCGAGTCGACCTCGCGCGTGATCTGCGAGCCCATCATGTTGGTGATCGCGACCGTGTGCGCACCACGCTCGCGGGCAAGCTTCATCGCCTGGATCGTGTCGCGCGACTCGCCGGACTGTGAGATGCCGATCACGATCGTTCCCGGGTCGAGCACCGGGTTGCGGTAGATCCACTCGCTCGCCACGTCGGGCTCGACCGGAACGCGGGCCCACTCCTCGATCGCATACCGGCCGACGACGCCGGCGTGGTACGAGGTGCCGCAGGCGACGATCACGATGCGGCGCACGGCGCTCAGCTCTTGCTCGCTCAGGCCGAGGCCCTCGAGCACGAGGTGCCCGTGGCGGACGCGGTCGCCGATCGTCTCGGCAACCCCTTCCGGCTGCTCGTAGATCTCCTTGAGCATGAACGTCTCATAGCCCGAGCGCTCTGCGGCGTGGTCGTCCCAGTCGACCTCGACGATCTCGTGCTCGACCGGTTCGCCGGTGGTCGCATCGGTGAACGCGATGCCTTCGGGTGTGATCGACGCGATCTCGCCGTCGTCGGGGAACTGCACGTTCCGCGTCTCGGCGAGAAACGCCGCGACGTTGGAGGCGACGAAGCTCTCGCCGACACCGAGCCCGACCACCATCGGCGTCTGGTGGCGCACCCCGACCAGGTGGTTCGGATGATCGTGATGGATCACGACGATCGTGAAGTGCCCCTCGAGGCGAACGTAGGCCGCGCGCAGCGCCGCGACGAGGTCGCCGTCATAGGCGTCCTCGAGCAGGTGCGCGACGACTTCCGCGTCGGTCTCGGAGACGAAGGTGTGGCCGCGCTCGATCAGCTCGTCGCGGAGCTCGCGGTAGTTCTCGATGATCCCGTTGAGGACGATCGCCAGCTTGCGGGCGTCGCAGGCGCACAGCGGGTGCGCGTTCGCCTCGGTCACGCCGCCGTGCGTCGCCCAGCGTGTGTGGCCGAGGCCGGTGGTGGACTGCGAGCCGTTGGGGCCGGCGGCGTCCTTCAGGAACTGGAGGTTGCCGACGGCGCGAACGTAATCGATCCCTTCCGGCTCGAGCAGCGCGATCCCCGCAGAGTCGTACCCCCGGTACTCGAGGCGCTCCAGCCCTTGCAACAAGAGTGGCTTCGAAGCGCGACTCCCGACATATCCGATGATCCCGCACATCCGGAAGCTCCTTTCCTGGTCACCCCGAAGGCCTCTAGGCAAGGGTCTGTGATTACCCTTAGAGGGGCCTCAGAAAACGCAAAAGCTCGGCTGGAAGCTCCGTTCCTTCGTCGAAACGGTCAGCCGAGCTCACGTCGAACGAGCTCAGCGATCCTACCACAGGCCTCTGCGGCAACCTGTTCCGATTGGGCCTCCGCGAGCACCCGAACGACCGGCTCGGTGCCCGACGGTCGCACCAGAACACGGCCTTCCGGGCCCCAGTCGGCATTCAGCCGCTCGACCTCCGAGAGGATCGCGGGCGTGAGCTCACGCTGCTCGACGCGCACGTTTTCCTTGGCCTGCGGGTAGCGCGACATCACACCGGCCACCTCGCTCGGCTTACGCCCGTGCAGCGCCGCACAAAGCAGCAGACCGGCGGCCAGCCCGTCGCCGGTCACGTGGTCACGCAGCACGAGGATGTGGCCGGACTGCTCGCCCCCCAGCACCGCTCCTTCGCGTTGCAGCGCCTCGAGGACGTAACGGTCGCCGACCGCGGTCGTGACGACGCGGATGCCGCGCTCGCGCATCAAAGCGTGGAAACCGAGATTCGTCATCACCGTCACAGCCACGGTGTCGACGCCAAGATCGAGCGCGAGCGTCGCGACGATCTGGTCGCCGTCGATCGGCTCACCCTGCTCGTCGACCGCAAGCATCCGGTCGCCGTCGCCGTCGAATGCAATCCCGAGATCGAAGCCACCGTCGCGTACCGTCTGCTGCAGCAGCGCGAGGTCGGTGGCCCCGCAGCCGACGTTGATGTTCGTGCCGTTCGGCTCGTTTCCGATCGCGTGCACCTCGGCGCCGCAGCGCTCGAATGCTCCCGGAGCGAGCCCGGAGTAGGCTCCATTCGCGCAGTCGACCGCGATGCGCAGGCCGGAAAGATCGGAGCCGAAGCGATCGAGGATGTGCTGCAGGTACGAGTCGGTTGCGACCTCCACACGCTCGACCGTTCCCTGATCGATCCCCGGAGCCGCCGCGAGCAGCTCCTCGATCTGCTCTTCCGACCGGTCGGACAGCTTGTGGCCGTTCGAATCGAAGAACTTGACGCCGTTGTACTCGGGGGGGTTGTGCGACGCCGAGATGACGACGCCAAGGTCGAGTGCGAGCAACGCCACCGCGGGCGTCGGCAGCACACCGCCGAGGATGCAGTCGCCGCCGGCCGAGATCACACCGCGGGCAAACGCCTCCTCCAGCTCGACGCCCGACGCGCGCGTGTCCCGGCCGACGAACACCTTCGCCGCCCCGGTCCACAGCGACGCCGCACGGCCGAGCCGCTCAACAAGCTCGGGGGTGAGGAACTCCCCCACGATGCCGCGGACACCGTCGGTGCCGAAGTACCTGCGCGCCACGACGAGTGGCGGAGTTACCGCTTGCTGAACTGGGGGGCTTTGCGGGCCTTGTGCAGTCCGGCCTTCTTGCGCTCCACCACGCGTGCGTCACGCGTGAGGAAACCGGCCTGCCTCAGTCCTGCGCGGAGATCCGGGTTGACCTCGAGCAGCGCGCGCGCGATCCCGTGCCGCATCGCACCGGCCTGCCCTGAGGGGCCGCCGCCGTGCAGGCGGACACGGAGGTCGTACTGGCCCTCGAGCCCGGCCGTCTTGAGCGGAGCGGTGGCGATCATCCGGTGGACCATGCGGGGGAAGTACTCCTCGATGGTCTTGCCGTTGATCCAGGTGGCGCCGTCGCCGGGACGCAGGATCACGCGGGCGACGGAGGTCTTGCGCTTGCCGGTGCCGAGATACTGAGCGAGAGTCGCCATTTACACCTCGAAATTGGTTGGGGCCTGCGCCTCGTGCGGATGCTCGGGACCGGCGTAGATCTTCAGTTTGGTCAGCTGAGCCCGGCCAAGGCGATTGCGTGGGAGCATCCCTTTGACGGCCTTGCGCAGCACTTCGGTGGGCTGGCGGTTGAGCTGCTCGCGAAGCGTCCGCTCGCGCAGCCCGCCCGGGTAGCCGGAATGCTTGTAGTACATCTTCTCGTCGAGCTTCTTGCCGGTGACGGCAATCTTCTCCGCGTTGACGACGACCACGAAGTCTCCGGTGTCGACATGCGGCGTGAACACCGCCTTGCCCTTGCCGCGCAGCCGGTCGGCGATCTGCGTCGCGAGACGGCCCAGGGTCTTGCCCTCGGCATCGACGATGACCCAGTCGCGCTGAATCTCGCCCGGTTTGGCGTTGTAGGTCTTCATGCGGAGAAAGGGCAGACAGCGTGCATCCGCCGGGGCGGAATGGTAGCAGCGGCCCGCAAATCACGCGACACGGTAGAAATTGGTGGCCATTCGGCCCATGAGCGAACGCATCGAGATCCGCACGTTGACGGATGGCGGCCAGCAGCCGGGTGAGATAGCGGCCGCCGTGGCGGGCTTCATCGACGGGGCGAAGCAGTCGATCGACACGGCCCAGTACGACTTCAACCTCACCGGAGAGAACATCCAGACCGTCGGCGACGCGATCAGGAGCGCGGCCGCGCGCGGCGTCGAGATCCGGGTCGCCTACAACCTCGACCACGTGTGCCCGATCCCGGTTCCCCCTCCGCCGGAGGTGGACGCCGAGCTGCTCGCGACGCTGCCGGTCGAAGCGAGGCCGGTTGCGGGCATTCCCGATCTGATGCACCACAAGTACGTGATCCGCGACGGCGCCGACGTCTGGACGGGCTCGCTGAACTGGACCGACGACTCGTGGTCGCGGCAGGAAAACGTCGTGGCGGTCGTTCACTCGGAAGCGATCGCGAAGGCATATCGCATCGACTTCGACCAGCTCTGGGCGACCGGCGCCGTCGAGCAGACCGGCTTCGTCGATCCGCGCTGGGAAGACGGGGTGCGGGCCTGGTTCACACCGGGACACGGCGAGGACCTGTCGATGCGAATCGCCAAGCTGATCCGGCGCGCCCGCCGGCGGGTGCGGATCTGCTCGCCGGTGATCACGACAGGCCCTGTGCTCGGCACGCTCGCGCAGGTGATCGCCGACCACAGCGTCGACATCGCAGGCTGCGTCGACGCGCCGCAGATCCGCGACGTGATCCACCAGTGGCGCACGAATCAGAACGTGTCGTGGAAGCTACCGTTGCTCCAGCACGTGCTGGCGGGCCCGTTCACCGGCAAGGAGTCGACGCCCTACGGAGCCGGAACGGTGCACGACTTCATGCACGCGAAGGTGACCGTCTGCGACGACACCGTCTTCCTCGGCTCGTTCAACCTCTCGCGCAGCGGCGAGAAGAACGCCGAGAACGTGCTGGAGATCGAGGATCCGGCGATCGCCGACCGGCTCGCCACGTACATCGACGAGGTGCGGGCGAGGTACGGGCCGGTGGCTCTGCCAGCCGTGTAGCGCGACCGGCCACCGTATATCGTCGCGGCATGACTCGATTCCAGGGAAAGACTGCGCTCGTCACCGGCGGCGCAAAGGGCATTGGCGCGGCGACGGCGACGCTCCTCGCCTCGGAAGGCGCGACCGTGGTGGTCGCGGACTTCGACGAGGGCACCGCCGAGCAGACCGCCAGAGCGATCGGCGGCCACGCCGTCCGCTGCGACGTCACGAAACGCGAAGATGTCGAGGCGGCCGTCGAGGCGGCCGTGACGCACGGCGGATCGCTCGACATCCTCGTCACGTGCGCGGGGATCATCCGCGACAACATGCTGTTCAAGATGACCGACGACGACTGGGACGCGGTCATCGACACGCACCTGAAGGGAACCTTCTTCGCGGTGCGCGCCGCACAGAAGCAGATGGTGGCGCAGAAGAGCGGCAAGATCGTCCTGATCTCGTCGACCTCGGCGCTCGGGAACCGCGGGCAGACCAACTATTCGACCGCGAAAGCCGGCCTGCAAGGGATGGCCAAGACGCTCGCGATCGAGCTCGGCCCGTTCAACGTCAACGTCAACTGCGTCGCGCCCGGCTTCATCGCGACGGCGATGACCCAGCAGACCGCCGACCGCATGGGCGTGCCGTTCGAGCAGTTCATGGAGGCGGTCTCGGAGCAGGTGCCGCTGCGGCGGGTCGGCCAGCCGGAGGATGTCGCCGGCACGATCGCCTACCTCTGCTCCGATGAGGCGAGCTACGTCTCGGGCCAGGTCATCTACGTCCGCGGGGGGCCATAAGAGCGCACGCCGCGAAGCGGCGTGGCAACAAGGTGTCTGACGCCTGAAGTGCGCACCTGACAACGACGTCGGACGCGCGAGCCTGCAACGGTGTCAGACACCTAGGCGAAGGACGCTCGCGGCGCCTGCGAAGCTCCGGTCTCACCCCAGCTGATGCGACAGGGCGTCGAACGCCGTGTAGCCGTACGCCATGCAGGACGAGCCGGCCAGTTCCTCCCGCACCATCGTGAAGAGCAGCGCGTCGCGCCTCGGCTCGCCGTCGGCCGTCGACGGCAACCGGCGACGCAAACGCCCTTCCAGCGTGAACCCAAGCTTCCGCGGGATCTTCTGGCTCACCTCGTTCGCCGGATCGACCTGGATGTCGACCCGCTCCAGGCCCACCAGGTCGAAACCCACGCGCGTCAACACCGCGGTCAGCTCGGTCGCCAACCCCTGGCCGACCGAGTCGGCGCGGATCCAGTAGCCGATCTCGAGCGATCCGTCGCCACCACGCGGATGGAGGCCGCTGCCGCCGACGACCCGCGACTCGTCGCGATCGAACACCCCGTAGACGAAATTCTTCTCGAGGTCGAACTCGCCGCGGAAGTGCCGCAGCAGCGCGACCTTCTCGTCGAGCGACTGCGGTTCGTCGTGTGCCCACGGCATCCACGCGCGCAAGTGATCGAGGCTCGAGTCGATCGCCTCCTTCGCGGCCGGTGCGTCGTCCGGCTCCCAGCAGCGGATCACGAGCCGCTCGCTCTCGAGCCGGTACGGCGGCGTCACTCCCATTCGATCGTCGCGGGCGGCTTCGACGTCACGTCGAGCACCACACGGTTGACGGCCGGGATCTCGTTGATGATGCGCGACGAGACCAGCTCGATCAGGTCGTACGGAAGGCGCGCCCAGTCGGCGGTCATCGCGTCCTCCGAGGTGACGGCGCGGATCGCGATCGGGTAGCCGTACGTGCGCGAATCGCCCTGAACGCCGACCGAGCGGATCGCCGGCAGCACGCAGAACGACTGCCAAAGCTCGCGGTACAGGCCCGCGCGCCGGACTTCCTCCTGCAGGATCGAGTCGGCCTCGCGCAGCGTCTCGAGCCGTTCCTCGGTGACGTCGCCGATGATCCGGATCGCGAGCCCTGGTCCCGGGAACGGCTGCCGCCAAACCATCCGCTCGGACATGCCCAGCTCTTCGCCGACGCGACGCACCTCGTCCTTGAAGAGCAGGCGGAGCGGTTCGACGAGCTTCATCTCCATGTCCGCCGGCAGCCCGCCCACGTTGTGGTGCGACTTGATCGTCTCGGCAACACCGTCGGTGCCTCCCGACTCGATCACGTCGGAGTAGAGCGTTCCCTGCACGAGCCACTTCACGTCGCCGAGCGAACGCGCCTTTTCCTCGAAAACACGGATGAACTCCTCGCCGATGATCTTCCGCTTCTGCTCGGGATCGGTGACGCCGGCGAGCTTCGAGATGAAGCGCTCCTGCGCCTGCACGTGCACGAGCGGCACGTGGTAGAGACCGTCGAACGTCTCGACGACCTGTGCCGCCTCGCCTTTCCGCAACAGGCCGTGATCGACGAACACGCAGGTCAGCTGGTCGCCGACCGCCTTGTGTACGAGCAGCGCCGCGACCGCGGAATCGACACCGCCCGAGAGCGCGCAGAGCACGCGCTCGGTGCCGACCTGCGCCCGGATCCGCTCGACCTGTTCCTCGATCACCGCTGCCGGCGTCCACACGGGTGCGGCGCCGGCCACCTCGTAGAGGAAGTTCTTCAGGATCTCCTGCCCGTGTGGGGTGTGGGCGACCTCGGGGTGGAACTGCACGCCGTAGAGGTTGCGCGCGTCGTCCTCGAACGCGGCAACCGGCGTGTGCTCGGACGTGGCGACGATCCGCGCGCCCGCAGGCGGCTCGACGACGGTGTCGCGGTGCGACATCCACGCGATCTGCTCGGCAGGCTGGGACGCGAAGAGCGCCCCCTCGTCACCCGTGTGCACGTCGACCTTCCCGTACTCGCCCGCCCCGGTCTTGTCGACGCGGCCGCCGAGCTCGAGCGCCAGGAGCTGCGCGCCGTAACAGATCCCGAGCGTGGGGATGCCGAGCTCGAAGACCTCCGTGTCCAGCCTCGGCGCCCCGTCGGAATACACCGACGCCGGCCCGCCGGAGAGGATCAGCGCAACCGGATTCCTGCGCCGGATTTCGGCCGCGGTCGACCGGTGCGAGACGATCTCCGAGTAGACCCGCGCCTCGCGCACGCGCCGGGCGATCAGCTGCGAGTACTGCCCTCCGAAGTCGACCACCAGGACCGGGCGCTCCTCCGGCTCCGGCACCGGGAGCTGCACCAGCTCAGCCGCGCCGGTAATTGGGTGCGTCCTTGGTGATCGTCACGTCGTGCGGATGCGACTCGCGCAGGCCCGCGCCGGTGATGCGCACGAACTGCGCCGCCTGCAACGCCTCGATCGTCGGCGCACCGCAGTAGCCCATCGCCTGGCGCAGCCCACCAACGATCTGGTGCAGCACGGCACCAACCGACCCCTTGTACGGAACGCGTGCCTCGATGCCTTCGGGCACGAGCTTCTCGACGTCCTCGACGTCGCCCTGGAAGTAGCGGTCCTTCGAGAAGCTGCGGGCCTTCATCGCACCGAGCGAGCCCATGCCTCGGTACTCCTTGAACCGCTCGCCCTGGACGACGAGCACGTCGCCGGGCGCCTCGTCCGTGCCAGCGAGCATCGAGCCGAGCATGACCGTGTCGGCGCCAGCCGCGATCGCCTTCGCGACGTCTCCGGACGACGTGATCCCGCCGTCTGCGATCACCGGCACGCCGTGCCGTGCCGCGACCGCAGCCACCTCGTAGACCGCAGTGACTTGCGGCACGCCGACTCCCGCGACGACGCGCGTCGTGCAGATTGCCCCAGGCCCCTGTCCCGTCTTCACGGCGTCGGCGCCCGCCTCGATCAATGCCTCGGCAGCCTCGCCCGTGGAGATGTTGCCGGCGATCACCTCGAACTCGCCCGAGAGGCCGGCGATGCGCGCGACCATCTCGATGACCGACCGCGAATGGCCGTGCGCCGTGTCGACGACGAGCACGTCGGCGCCCGCGCCGAGCAGCGCCTGCGCGCGCTCGATCGCGTCGGGGCCGACACCAACGGCGGCGCCCACGCGCAAGCGGCCGTGCGGATCCTTCGTCGCCTGCGGAAACTCGACACGCTTGGAGATGTCCTTGACCGTGATCAGCCCGGCGAGCCTGCCTTCGGCATCGACGATCGGCAGCTTCTCGATCCGGTGGCGATGCAGGAGCCGCTCCGCTTCGGCGAGCGTCGTGCCGACCGGCGCGGTCACGAGGTCACGCGAGGTCATCAGCGCCGACACGGGCTGCGTCAGGTCGCGCTCGAAGCGCAGGTCGCGGTTGGTGAGGATCCCGGCCAATCGCCCGTCGTCGCCGGTGATCGGCACCCCCGAGATGTGGTAGCGCTCCATCAGCGCGACGGCGTCGGAGACGAGCGCACCGGGCGGCAAGGTCACCGGCTCGACGATCATCCCGGCCTCGGAGCGCTTGACGCGGTCGACCTCGCCGACCTGAGCCTCGATCGGCAGGTTGCGGTGGACGATCCCGATGCCCCCTTCGCGGGCGAGCGCAATCGCCATCCGCGCCTCGGTGACGGTGTCCATCGCCGCAGACACCGCCGGCACCTCGAGCACGATCGTGCGCGTCAGCCTGCTCGCAGTAGAGACGTTGTTCGGCAGCACCGACGACTCCGCCGGCACGAGCAGGACATCGTCGAAGGTCAGCCCCTCCTTCGCGAACTTCTCCGGCAGGGATGTCCCGGAGGCTGCAAAGGCGAGCTTTCCGACGTCCATTGAGGGAGGGTACCGGCCGCGCCGGTCATACGATCTCAGACAGGCGACTCGGTCGCGGCCTCGACCTCGACGACCTCGACTCCGGCTTGCAGGCGCCCGGCTTGCCGCGGGTCGAAGCAGCCCGCGCCGACCTCGAGCGCCGAGGCGGCGCCGGCCGCGACGGCGGCGCGCAGCGACTCCTCGTGCGTCCGCCCGGCATGCCGCGCCGCGAGATAGCCCCCGAGCAGCACATCGCCCGAGCCGACGGTCGACACCGGCTCGACATGGGGCGCGACCGCGCGGTAGCGCGTTGTTTCGCGCTCTTCCCGGACGAGCGCGAAGCAGCCCGTGTCGGTCGTGATCAGCACGTTGCGCGGGCCCATCTCGGCGATGCGGTCGAGCGCGAGCCGGAAGTCCTCCTCGTCGTGGAACTCCTGGCCGACGAGCGCCTCCGCCTCGGCCTGGTTGGGCGAGACGAGGAACGGCTCCGCTTCGACGCCCGCGCGCAACGGCTCGCCGTCCGAGTCGAGCACCGACAGGACGTGCCGGCGCGCAAGCTCGCGCGTCGCTTCGGCGTAGAAGTCGTCGGAGACGTTCCGGGGCAGCGAGCCTGCGAACACGACGAGCTCAGCGCCCTGGGTCAGGTAGCGAAGCTTCTCCAGCAGCGTCTCGAGCTCGGCCTCGCCGACCGCCGGCCCCCACTCGTTGATCTCCGTGTACGTGCCGTCGGCGGGATCCACGACCGCTGTCGAGGTACGCGACTCGCCGTCGATGCGCACGAAGTCGTTGAGGATCGCCTCGGCGGTGAGCTCTTCGACGATGCGCGTTCCCGTGGTGCCGCCGACGAACCCGGTCGCGACCACGGGCACCCCGAGCGCCTTGAGCGCGCGGGCGACGTTGATGCCCTTGCCGCCGGCGAGCATCATCCCGGCGCTCGCCCGGTGGCGCTGCCCGCGCTGGAAGTTCGGCACAGTCAGCGTGCGGTCGATCGCGGCGTTGAGGGTGACGGTGATGATCATCGCTACAGCAGGTGCACCAGGTGGTGAAACGTCCTGCCGGCGTACCAGCCTAGACGTCCCGTGACCCCGGGCTCCTCAATCGTGCGCGAAGCCACAAGCTCACGGGCTCCGACCAGCCGCGAGCCCGACCACACCTCGACCGTGCCCAGCCGCGCGCCCCGTTGCACCGGCAAAGCGGCACTGCGGGCTGCGACCACGCGTTCCGTGAGCGGCTTGCCGACGCGCGCGACTGCGAGCAGCGGCCTGGCGGCCACGAGCTCGAGCGGCGAGCGCCCGTACCCCACCTTCACCGTCGCGTAGACGCGGGTGTCCTGCACGACGGGCACAACCCGGAACTGGGCGAGCCCCCACTGCAGGAGCGACTCCAGGTCATCGTTTCGAACTGCGCGTGTGGGGCTGCCGAGCAGGGTTGCGTACACGGTCACGCCGCGTCCCCGCACCGCCGCCACCTGGCACCACCCGGCCTCGTTCGTGTGACCGGTCTTGACCCCGATCGTCTGGGGAAACAGCGTGAGCAGGTCGTCCCACGTGTGCAGCACCCGGCCGCCCGCGATCGTCGTGGTCCGATCGTCGACCGTGTCGCGCACGAACCGCGTGCGCATCACGATGCGCGCCAGCTTCGTGACATCAGCCGCGCTCGAGAACTCTCCGGCGGCGTCGAGGCCGTCGGGTCGCACGAAGTGGCTGTCTCGCAGCCCGAGCTGCGCGGCCTTCGCATTCATCAGGGAGGCAAACGCCGGGAAGCTGGGCGCGATCGAGAGCGCGAGCGCGTCGGCGGCGTCGTTCGCCGACTGGATCAGCGCGCCCTTCAGGAGGTCGCTCACGGTGAGGCGTTCGCCTGCTCTCAGCTCGATCGACGATTCGCCGACCGCGGCGGCACGCGGGTCGACGGTCACGACATCGGCCAGCTTGTGGTGCTCGAGCGTCAGGAGCACCGTCATCAACTTCGTGATCGAGGCGATCGGCAACCGGTCGTGGGCATGGGACGACGCAAGCACGTCGCCGGTGCGGGCGTCCACGACGAGGTACGCGGAGGCGCGCACCGACGGGGCGGCCGCCGCGTGGGCGGAGAGCGGCAGCGCACAGGTGAGGACGAGTGCACAGAGCGATGCAGCGAGCCGCGCGCGTCTCATCGGATGCGGATCTTCTCGCCGATATGGAGCGTCGTCGAGGACGCGGTCGGGTTGAGCTGCTGGATCGTCGCAACTGGCACGCCGGACTTCGATGCGATCACGCTGAACGTGTCGCCTGCCTGCACGGTCCAGAACTGCTCACCCGCTGTCGTCGTCGACGTCGACGTGCGCTTCGGCTTCGAGCTCGTGGTGCTCACCCGCTTGTGTGCCGGAGCCGGCAGCACGACGGTCGAGGTCGACCGATGATCCCGGCCGGAATCGATGCCCGCGCGGATCAGCACGATCGCGATCGTGGCGGCGAGCAGGAAGGCCGCCGGGGCGACGTACCGGCGCCAGTCGTCGCTCGGCACTTAGAGGCGCTCACAAAATAAGCGTTGTGTCGCCCGGCCGCGCTCAGCGGCACGATGCTGCGTCCTCGGAAGTGCCAAGAGCACCGCTCTTGACACTTCCTGCGTCCTTGCCTCGCACTCACTGATCGCACCCGGATCGACGAACGTCATTCTGTGCGAGCCTCTTACCAGCCGGAGGCCGCCCAGACCTCCCGGCGTAGCCGCGCCGCCTCGACGCCCGCGGCCTCGCGGAAGTCCGCACCGCTCTCCTTGTAGGCGTAGATCACCGAGCGCGACGCCGAGACGAGCGCGCTCGCGGGGCCACTCTGGAAGGCACGGGCGAGATCGCTGATCGAAGCTCCCTGCGCGCCGACCCCGGGCAGCAGGAAGATCGTCCGCGGCATCAGGCGCCGCGCGTCGGCGACTGCTCGCGGATGAGTCGCGCCGACCACGGCGCCGACAGACGAGAGACCGACGTCGCCGACGGTGTCCTCGCCCCACTCGTCGACGAGCGACGAGACGTGGTGCCACAACGGCCTGCCGTCCTTCAGCACGGCATCTTGAACGTCACCGCCGGCATTTGAGGTGCGCACGAGCACGAAGATGCCGACGCCGCCCCGGCGCACGGCGCCGAGGAAGGGCTCGACCGCGTCACGCCCGAGCCACGGGTTGACGGTCAACGCATCGGCGCGCGGAGGGTCGCCCTCGAGGTACGCCTGGGCGTACGCGCGCGCGGTCGAGCCGATGTCGCCTCGCTTTCCATCGGCGATCACGAGTAGGCCGGCGCGGCGGGCGTAGCTGCACACCTGCTCGAACGCGGCCATGCCGGCCGAGCCGAGCGCCTCGAAGAATGCGAGCTGCGGCTTGACGGCGACCGCGTGCGGCGCCACCGCGTCGACGATCCCGCAGCAGAACCGGGCAATGTCGCCGCGCAGCTCCACCGGCATCAGATCCGGGTTCGGATCGAGCCCGACCACGAGTTGCGACTGCTTGCGCTGTACCTCGGCGGCCAGCCGGTCGGCGAACGTAAGCGTCGTGGCGACGGCCATCGCCGCACACGGTAACGAGAACAGCGGAGGGCGGCCCGAGAGCCGCCCTCCGCGAACGTGCCGTGCGTCGTCCTTAGCTCTTGAGAGCGGCCTTGAGCTGGCTGCCGGCCGAGAACTTCGGCACGGTCGTTGCTGCGATCTGCACGCGCTCGCCCGTGCGCGGGTTTACGCCCTGACGTGCGGCGCGCGCCGACGGCGAGAACTTGCCGAAGCCCGTGAAATTGACGGTGTCTCCGCCCTTGAGGGTCTCGGTGACCGTCTCCATAAAGGCATCCACGGCCTTGCCTGCGTCGCGGGCGGAGAGCCCGGTCTTCTGGCTGACCTTCTGGATGAAATCCTGCTTCGTCAACGCAATCCTCCTACGTAGGGTGCTTGGGTTCAGACCTTGCCCGGCAGCCTAACAATGCAATCGGATGAATCCGCTCAACCAAGCGGGTCTGCGGGCATTTTCAGGAGCTCCGAGGCGGTGAAGAGCGGCCTCAGGCGGACGGCGTGCCGGGCGAGCTCGTCCGCGCCGCCCTCCTCACGGTCGACGACGCACACGGCGTTCGAAACGCGAAGCCCTGCCTCGCGGAGTGCCTCGATCGCCTCGATCGCGGCCCCGCCCGAGGTGACGACGTCCTCGACGAGGCAGACGCACTCGCCGGGTGCCGAGACTCCCTCGAGCCGGTTCGACGTGCCGTAGTCCTTCGCCTGCTTGCGCACGATCAGGAACGGCAGCCCGCCGGAGAGCGACGCCGCCGCCGCCAGCGCCACCGCGCCGAGCTCGGGTCCCGCGATCCGGTCGGCGCCGGGCTCGTGCTCGCGCACCGCCGCCGCGATCAGGTCGCCGAGCGGGCCGAGCAGCTCCGGTCGCGTCTCGAACCGATACTTGTCGAGGTAGTACTTCGAGCGCCTACCCGAGCGGAGCACGAAGTCGCCCTCGAGGTAGGCGATCTCCCGCAGCCCCCGGGCCAGCTCGTCGCGCGTCATCCCCGCAGAAGCTCGTGGGCGATCGGCAGCAGGCTCAGCGCCTCGGCCGAATCCTCGGCGAACGAGTGCATCGAACCGTCGACCGCGTACAGATCGACCCGCTCGCGACGGCGCGCCGCACGGCGGCGCACGAGCACCGACCCGGCCAGCGACCCGGCGGCGAGCAGAAAACCAGTGACGACCTTACGCCGCGCCATCCTCCGCCTTCTTCGCCGGTGCCTTTCGCTTCGCGGGGGGCTTTGGCTCGTCGACGGCGCGGAGGCAGGTCTTCAGGTCGTAGAAGACGAGTCCGACCGTCGGCTCGGGTGTGGTCGTCGCCGCGATCAGCCGCTCGCCTTCGCGGACGACGAAGACACTGCCCGACACGGTGGCGGCCTCCAGCTGGGCAACACCGGGCCGCAACCGCTCGGCCGTCTCGATCAGGCGCTTGGCTCCGTCGGCCAGCCGCTCGGCGGCTGCGTCATCGGGCAGGTTGGAGCCCACAATCGACCCGTCGGCTGCAACCACCGCGACCGTTCTCACCTGCGGTGAGATCTCGGTCAAGTCGGCAAGCGCCTGGGTCGCGTCCATGAGGCCGAGCATACTGCCGCAAAGTGAAGCGGGTCATCAGCAAGTTCTTCGCCGACCGCGGCACGCACCTCGCGGCGATGATCGCGTACTTCGCGCTCCTCTCGTTCGTGCCCCTGCTTTTCCTCTCGCTGGCGCTGCTCGGGCTCGTCCACCAGGCCGACGAGGGCTCGTTCTTCGTCCGGGAGCTCTCGAAGACGTTCCCGAGTACCTCCATCGACTCGATCCTGCGCGCCGTGCGCGGCATCCAGTCGAACGCCACCGCGCTCGGCATCGTGGGCGGCGCCTTCCTGCTCTGGTCGTCGCTGTCCTTCTTCAGCGTCCTCGAAAGCGCCTTCAACATCGTCTACGGGCGGCCGAATCGCGGCTTCCTGCACGGGAAGGCGCTCGCGTCGATGATGATGGTCGGCTCGCTCGTCTCCCTGTTCATGTCGCTCGTGATCGGGTCGGTCGGGCAGGAGATCCTGAAGCGCTATGCCGGTTTCTCCGGCGATGCGACGTCTGCGCGGGCAATCGCGATCGGGGTGTCGATGCTCGGCCTGTTCGTCTTCCTCACCTCGGCGTACTACGTGCTGACGAACGTCGACCTGACGGTGCGCGAGGTACTGCCGGGCGCGGTCACGTCGGCCGTCATCCTCGAGGCGACCTTCCAGCTCCTCCCCGTGTACGTCAACCTCTCGAAGCACAACCCGGTGCTGCAGACGCTTTCGGGGCCCGCCGTGCTCCTGGTGTGGCTCTACCTGATGGCGAACGTGATCGTGCTCGGCGCCGAGGTCAACTGGTGGCGCGGCCACCGGGCGCGGCCGACCGACGAGCCAGCGCAGCACTGAGAGCATGCGCGGCGAGCGCGCGGTGCGAGTGCACCGCCTTCCAGCCGTCGCCGAGCTCTGCGACCGTGTGCGTCTCACCCTCGGGAACGAAGACCGGGTCAAAGCCGAAGCCCTCGTCCCCAGCGCCTGCATGCGCGATCCTGCCCTCGAGCACGCCGGTGCCGCGCACCTCAGCTCCCGAGGGGGAGAGCAGCACCAGCTCGCAGACGTAGCGGGCACGGCGATCGTCAGAGGCGCTGAGCGCCTCGAGCAGCTTCTCGACATGGCGGCCGCCGGCCCAGCGGGCGGTGTGGATGCCCGGCGCTCCACCGAGTGCGGCCACCTCGATCCCCGAGTCGTCCGCGAGCATCCAGCGGGCGGCAGGGCCGGTGGCGCGTCCGTAGCGGGCCTTGATCCGCGCGTTTTCGAGATACGTCAGCCCGTCTTCGTCCGGGTAGCCGTCGGCGTCGAGCAACTCGAGCTCCCAGCCGGGCACGAGCTCGCCGAACTCGTCCAGCTTGTGCGGATTACCGGAGCAGACGGTGACCTTCAATGCCGCCGCCAGCGCACGCCGATCACGTACTCCAGGTCGGAGAGGCGGGCAACCAGCTGTTCGTCGATGTTCGGCAGCTCGAGCCGCACGACACGGCGGCCCGTCTCCTCGGTCAGCTCGAGGTGCCGCACCCCGCCGAGCTCCCCCAGCAGCGGCGCCAGCGGTTCGCCCTCCTTCAGCTCCACGGTGAGGCGGTGCTCTTCGGGGCGGACTCGCTCGATCAGCCGGTAGGTGACCAGCCGGAGCGGCCAGAGCGCAAACAGCGTCAGCGCAGTCGCCGCGACGGCGGGCCCGTAGTACCCGGCCCCGGACGCCATGCCGATCGCCGCGACGACCCAGAGGGTCGCTGCGGTTGTCAGCCCACGAACCGAGAAGCCCTCGCGGATGATCGCGCCAGCGCCCAGAAAGCCGATCCCCGTGACGATCTGGGCGGCGATCCGCGATGGATCGAGCCGGACAAAGCTGCTCCCGCCGCTGAGGACGTCGTGGAAGCCGTAGGTGGAGAGGATCATGAACAGCGCCGCACCGAGCGAGACGAGTAGGTGCGTGCGCACACCCGCTTCCCGGTCGCGCAGCTCGCGTTCGAACCCGACCGCCGTCCCGAGCACGCAGGCGACGGTCAGGCGAAGCAGCGCATCCCAACCGCCCAGCGTTGGGATCTCAGTCGCGAGGAGCTGCAATCGCCTCCTCCTGGAAGCGCTGCAGGTCCTCGATGCCCGCGGCGGCAAGGTCGAGCAGCTCGTCGAGCCGAGCGCGGTCGAAGGGGACCTTCTCGGCGGTCGCCTGCACCTCGACGAGCCTTCCGTCGGCGGTCATCACGACGTTCAGGTCGACATCGGCGTTCGAGTCCTCGGAGTAATCGAGGTCGAGCAGCGACGCTCCTTCGACGACACCGACCGAGACCGCCGCGACGGACCCCGTGAGCGCCTTCGAGAGACCGAAGCGGTCGAGCGCGCGGCGGGCCGCCACATAGGCACCGGTGATGGCGGCGCAACGGGTGCCGCCGTCGGCCTGCAGCACGTCGCAGTCGAGGTACACGGTTCGCTCGCCCAGGGCCTCGAAGTCGACGACACCGCGGAGCGCGCGGCCGATCAGCCGCTGGATCTCGACCGTCCGGCCACCCTGCTTGCCACGCGCTGCCTCCCGGTCGGTGCGATCGCCGGTCGACGCGGGCAGCAACGAGTACTCGGCCGTCATCCAGCCGCGGCCCGAGCGGTACAGCCAGCGCGGAACGCCGTCCTTCACCGACGCCGTGCAGAGCACACGCGTCGAGCCCTGCGACCAGAGCACGACGCCGTGCGGTTGAGTCAGGAAGGCCGGATCTGCGACCACAGGGCGAAGCTGATCGGGCTTGCGCCCATCCAAGCGAGTCATACAACCTCCAGTTCGGTGACCTCGACCCGCTCGACCTCGCCGAGGGGCAACTGCAGGAACCGTTCGCCGAGCGCCCGGAACACCGCCGGGTCGCCGGTCGTCAGGAACCGGTACGCGCCTTCGCGGTCGCGCTCGTTCTCGAACCCTTTGCGCGCGAGCGTCTCGGCGACCTCGCGCGCGGTCTCGACCGCGGAGAAGATCAGGGTCACGCCGCGGCCGAACGTGCGCTGGAACACGGGCCGGATCAACGGATAGTGGGTGCAGCCGAGGATCACGGTGTCGCACCCGGCCTGCTTGAGCGGCCCGGCATACTCGCGTACAGCCGAGACGATCTCGTTGCTCGACACGTCGCCCGCTTCGATCAGCGGCACGAGCTTCGGGCACGCGATCGCATGGAAGCGCGCACCCGCGTCGAGCGTGCGCACCAGCGACTCGTAGCGACCGCTCTCGACCGTGAGCTCGGTTGCGAGCAGGCCGATCGAGCGGTTCCGGGTCGCCTGAACCGCCGCGTGCGCCTCGGGGACGATCACGGACACGACAGGTACGTGCAACAACTCCTGCAGGTCGGGCAGCGCCGCCGAGGTCGCCGTGTTGCACGCGACGACAACCATCTTCACACCCTGGCGCTCGAGATAGACGCCGATCTCGTGCGCGAACCGCCGCACCTCGTTACGGGTCCGAGGCCCGTACGGCAGCCGGGCGTGGTCGCCCAGGTAGACGAAGTCCTCGTTCGGCATCGTCACCAGGCACTCGTGCAGCACGGTCAGCCCGCCGACGCCCGAGTCGAAGACACCGATTGGTCTCGCGTCGGCCATCCGAACGATTGTAGGGGCGTCGTATCCTGCAAGCGTGCCGGCGCCGATCAGGATCGGAACGTGCTCGTGGGCCGACGATGCGCTCGCGAAGCACTGGTATCCGCCCGGCACCGCGGCCAAGGATCGACTCGCCTACTACGCAGAGCGGTTCTCGACCGTCGAGGTCGACTCGACCTACTACCGCATCCCGACCCGCCAGATGGTGCAGGGCTGGGCCGACCGGACACCAGACAGGTTCGTCATGCACGTGAAGGTGTTCGGACTGATGACGCGCCATCCCGTGAAGCTCGAGCAGGTGCCGCCCGAGCTCCGCGACGGCCTACCGGTCGACGCACGGGGACGGGTCGACCGGCCGTCCCGCGAGCTCCGCGGCGCGGTCTTCCGCGAGTTCCTCGACGCACTCACGCCGCTCCGCGAAACGGGCAAGCTCGGCGGGCTCCTGTTTCAGATGCCGCCGTACGTCGTCTGGAAGCCCTCGTCACTCGACTATCTGGAGTGGGCGCGCGAGCAGGTCGGCGGCGACGTGTTCCTGTTCGAGCCGCGCCACCGTTCGTGGTTCGACGAGCGCATCCGCGTCGAGCTGCTGCGCTGGCTGGAGGAGCGGGCGATGTCGTGGGTCGTCGTCGACGCACCGAAGGTCGACGCCGGCAACGTGCCTGCGACGTTGATCGCGACGACCACCCCGATCGCATACGTCCGCTTCCACGGTCGCAACGCCGGCACCTGGAACAGCCGCGGCGGCTCGGCGGCGCACCGTTTCGACTACCTCTACGGCGAAGATGAGCTGCGCGAATGGACCGCGCCGCTGCGCGAGCTCTCGAACCGCTCCGAGGCGGCGTACGCGTTCTTCAACAACAACAACCAGACGAACGGGGTCGCCCAGGCGCCCGCCGGCGCGCAGCTCTTGCGGAAGCTTCTCGAGGCCGGCAACGTTCCTACCGGTTGATGGATGTTCTCGCCGTCACCCACGGCCCGCTCGTCGGGCCCGAGCTCTTCGCGGACGTGCTTGCCGAGGACGGCCACGAGCTGAGCGAGTGGAAGATCTCCGCCGGCGATGCGTTGCCGGCCGGCGACTACGACGCGGTGCTCGTCTTCGGCGGCAAGCAGAACGTCGGCGAGGAGCGCGACTACCCGTGGCTCAACGACGAGTACGCCGCGCTCAGAGGCTGGGCCGACGACGGGACGCCGCTGCTTGGCGTCTGCCTCGGTGCGCAGACGCTCGCACACGCGCTGGGCGCGCCGGTCACGCGCGTCGAGACGCCGCTGGCCGGCTTCTACGAGACCGAGCTCACCGAGGCGGGAGCCGCCGACCCGCTGCTCGGCGTGCTGCCGCGGAGCTTCGAGGCGCTGAACGCGAACGGCTACACGTTCGCCATCCCGCCCGGGGCGACGGCGCTGGCCCGTGGGCCGGTCAACCAGGCGTTCCGCATCGGCAACGCCTGGGGCGTGCAGTTCCACCCGGAGGTGCGTCGCGACCAGGCACTCGCCTGGTTCGCCGCCGACGGGCGAAGCCTGCCGAAGCCGCTCGACGACCTGGAGCAGGATCTCGACGAGAAGCTGCCCGCCTGGCAGGAGCTCGGCCGCAGGTTGTGTCGAGCGTTCCTACGCCGGGCCGGCGATCTGCGCACCGAGGCGTAACGCGGCGATCAGGTGCGGCGGTTACTCGAGCGGAAGCTCGTCGTGGCGCGACCACTCGTGCCACGAGCCGCCGAAGTTGCGAGCCTCGTAACCCGCGGCCCGCAAGATCTGCACTGCCATCTTCGAGCGGGAGCCGCTGTGGCAGTAGGCGACCACCTCCGCCCCGGGCTCGAGCCCGAGCTCGGCGCCGATCTCGGCCTCGGTCATCTCCACCAGGCGGTACACGTCGAGGTTGCGCGCGCCGGGGACGTGCCCCTGGCGCGGGTCACACTCGTGCCCGCCGCTGCCGTCGTACTCGGCCGGTGTGCGCACGTCGAGCACCGTCACCTCGCCGAGACGCTGCGCCAGCTCGTCGAGCTCGATGTCAGGAGGTCGTCTCAAAATGACGTTCGTCGATGGGGTGCGATCGGCGAGTGCGAGGCAAGGACGCAGGAAGGGTCAAGAGCGGTGGCTCTTGGCCCTTCCGAGGACGCAGCATCGCGCCGCTGAGCGCGGCCCGGCGACACAACCTTCATTCTGAGACGACCTCCAGTCACAGCCTGCTCACCACCTCGAGCTCGGCCGCCACCGACGGCCGGCGCGCGAGCTCTGCAAGCCAGGCTTCGATCCGCTCCGGCAGCTCGAGTCCGAGCAGGTCGCGCGCCCTGATCACCCAGGGAACGTACGCGATGTCGGCGTAGAGGCTCTGCCCCACCTCGAGCGCTGCGATCTTCTCGGCGAGCGTGTTGTCCTCGCCCCGCCGGTGCGCGTAGTAGTCGTGGAGCACGTCGCCGAACCGCTGCACCGCCAGGCGCGCGCGTGCACGCTCCACCGGTCCGTCCGGAAGCAGCGCCGGCTCGGGGTGGCGCTCCTCGAGGTACTCCATGATCACGACCGACTCGGGGAGCGGGAAGCCGTCGTCGAGAACCGGGACGCGGCCGGTGGCGTTCAAGTCGTAGACCCATGCCGGCCGCTCGTCCAGGTCGACCTCGATCGTCTCGTAGCTGAGGCCCTTCTCCGCCAGCACGATGCGGACGCGAGCGCAGAACGGGCATCGCGGCGCGTCGTAGAGCTTCACGGCTCGAGCCCCATCAGCTGTGCGAGCTGCTGGTAGAGCTCGGAGGCCGGCGGTAAGAGAGAAGGGCTGGCCGCGGTGCGCGCGATGCGCCGCACCTCGTCGGCGTCGGCACCGGTCAGGCGCGAGACCAGCGTCGGGTTTGCCGCGAGCGCCAGCTCGTCGCCCTTCGACAGCTCCCCGTAGTGCGTCGGCACCGACAGGTACTCGTCGACCATCCGCCCTCGCTCGAAGAGCCGAAAGCGGACAACGTCGCCCTCCAGCGCCAGCGCGACGGTGACCGCGCCGAGACGGTCTGACAGCTCCTTCGCGAAGCGTCCGTGCGCCTCCCGGTCGCGGTCGAAAACCGGGTCGGCGATGCGGATCCAGCTATCGCCCGTTCGCACGTCCGGCCCCTCCAGGCGCGGGATGAACTGTCCGATAGCCCGGTTGACCGAGACGCCGTCGTCGCTCTGCACGTGGGTGACGGCGCGCGACTCGCCGCTGGGCGCGTCCTGCAGCCTGCCCTCCAGCGCGTCGAGCGGCACGGCCATGAGCAGCTGGTGCTCGACGAAGCCGAGCCGTCGCCATACGGTGATGCCCGTCGGGTTCGAGGTGACGACGTCGAGGCTCACGAACTTCGCGCCCCGTTCACGCGCATCCGCCGCACACTCGCGCAGCAGCGCCTTCGCGACGCCTTGCCGGCGCCCACGCGGCCGCACATGCACCAGCTGGACGTGGGCGCGCCCGCGCACGGGCCCTTCGATCCGCGCGACGCCGACGGGACCTTCGTCGTCCTCGGCGAGGAAGACGCCGCCGCCACGGATGTCGTCCAGCGTGTCGGACCACTCGTCAGCCCAGGTCTCGGGCTCTTCGAGATCCCACGGGACCTCGACCTCGAATTCCTCCCAGAGCTCGCGCAGCACCGCTTCGTCGGACTCGGCCGCCCGGCGGATCTTCAAGGTCGCGTCATCCAGCCCACGAGCAGGTAGTGCGCGGCCAGGTTCTGGAACGGGTCGAGGCGGACGCCGAGCTCGGTCACATCGACACGGTAGAGAACGTCGGCCACCTTGCGAAGCACCAGGTCGCCGGCGGGCCACGCGTGCGGCCGCGCGAGGTGCCGTGCGAGGAACCACTCGGCGGTCCACGGCCCGAGCCCGCGGAGCGCGGTGATCTGGTCGCGCACCTCGTCGTCGTCGAGCATCGCCAGGCCGTGCAGGTCGAGGTCGCTCCGGGCAAGCGCGACGGCGTACTCCGCCTTGCGGCGGGTGAAGCCCACCGCGACCAGCTCGTCTTCGCGCGCGGCGGCTATCCGCTCGCGGGCCGGGAACGCCCACACCTCGCCGACCTGCGTGCCGAAGCGTTCGACGAACCGGTTGCGGATCGCGACGGCGGCGAACAGCGACACCTGCTGCGCGGTGATCGACGTGATCAGGGCTTCGAACGGGTCGGGCTGCAGCGGCGGGCGGAAGCCGCGCAGACGTTCCACGATCGGCGCGAGCACCGGGTCACCGGCGGCATGGGCGTAGAACGCAGGGAGCTCGAACGGCGCGCCGAGCAGCGTCTCGACGACCGGCCTGGTCACGTCGTCGAGCGGTTCGACATCGACGCCGCCCGGGCGCGCAGTCATGCGCACCTCCCGTCCGTCGACGGCCCGGTGGAGCGTTCCGTCGACGAGCCGGTTTGCCAGGTCGATTCCGAAGGCGCGGAAGCGCCCCAGCGAAAGCTCGAAGTCGTACGGGTCAGGAAAGCGCAGCAGCGACATCGAGGAGCGTCTCGTACGGCTCGTAGGGCACACCCTGCTCGTCGAGGTACGACGCCAGCCCGGTGCGTGCGAAGACGCGCTCGCAGGCGAGCGAGGCGCAGCGATCCGACCAGCCGTCGCCGACGAAGACGACCGGCTGCGCGTCGGGCAGCGACCGGCGCTTGCAGCTATCGCCGCAGACGGGGCACGGCCCCTCGTGGCGGAAACGCACACGCCAACCGTCCGGTGACGGGTCGGCG
This sequence comes from uncultured Actinomycetes bacterium, assembly GCA_963785895.1. Classification (GTDB taxonomy): domain Bacteria; phylum Actinomycetota; class Thermoleophilia; order Gaiellales; family Gaiellaceae; genus PALSA-600. The sequence goes on from CAWAXB010000013.1 coordinate 138,889, forward strand.
AAGTTCGAGCGCACCTCCAGCTCGACTCCTTCCCGTCCGAGCACCGGCAGGATCAGCTGCGGCAGCCCGCTCGAGACGATCAAGGGGTCGTACCGCTCGACCAGCTCGTGAAAGCCGGCGCGCAGCTCGACGTTCTCGACCGCCCACTCGGCCGCCTCGGCGGCGCTGGCCCGGAGCGTTCCGACCTCGGCTGCGAGCGCGTCGCCGTACGACGCGAACTCCTGCGCGTAGACGGCAGGGTCGCCGAGAGCGTGCACGGCGGCGACCAGCGAGTCCTGCACGGTGCAGGTCCCGTCCCAGTCGAGAACCAACCGCAAGCTAGAAGTGAGACGTGATGCCGGCGGGATCGGCGTCCGGCGTGTCCGACGGCGACGGGTCTTCCGCCCACGAGAACATGTACTTGCCGTCGTCGAGCCCGGCGGCGAGCGCGGTCAGCTTCAGCGGATTGAACGTGTCGCACATCACGGCGTACTCGTGCGTCTCGGTCATCCCGAGCGACTTCTCGGCGAGCCCCGGCTGCGGCCCGTGTGGCAGGCCGGACGGATGCAGGGTCACGGAGCCGAGCTCGATCCCCTTGCGCGACGAGAAGTTGCCGTCGACGTAGTAGATCATCTCCTCGCTCTGCAAGTTCGAGTGGTGGTACGGGATCGGCACGGCCTCGGGGTCGAAGTCGAGCTTGCGCGGGCAGAACGAGCAGATGACGAAGTTCGGGCCCTCGAACGTCTGATGCGACGGCGGCGGCATGTGGATGCGGCCGGTGATCGGCTCGAAATCGTGGATCGAGAACGTCCACGGGTAGACGTAGCCGTCCCAGCCGACCACGTCGAACGGGTGGTAGTCGATCACGTACGTCTGGTAGCCGTCGCGCACGCGCACCTTGACGAGCTGATTGCCGCGGTCGCGGTGGGTGTGCAGCTCGGTGGGCGGATGGATATCTCGGTGGTAGTACGGCGCGTGCTCCATCAACTGGCCGTGTTCGTTGCGGTAGCGCTTCGGGATCGTGATCAGCCCGGGCGTCTCGAACACGAGGTAGCGCTGATCCCCGTCCGGCGCGAAGCGGTAGGTGGTGCCGCGCGGAACGACGATGTAGTCACCCGGCTTGTACGGCAGGTCGCCGAAGATCGTCTCGAGCACGCCGGCGCCTTCGTGGACGAAGATCACCTCGTCGCCCTCGCCGTTCCGGAAGAAGTAATCCATCGCCTCGGTCGGGCGCGCGAGCGAGATCTCGACGTCGTTGTTCCACATCAGGAGCTTGCGGCCGGTGACCGCGTCGCCGCCGGGCTCGACGTCCCACGTCTTCAGATGCCGGTGCGCGTGGGCCTCGGGGACCCACTCCTCGCGCGCGATCGGCTCGAACGGGCCGCACTCGATCACCCGGCACGGCGACTGCAGGTGGTAGAGGATCGACTCGAGGCCGGAGAAGCCCTCGAAGCCCATCACCTCCTCGGTGAGGAGCGTGCCGTTGTCACGGTGCACGATGTGACGTTTGCGCGGTAGGTCACCGAGTCGCTGGTAAAACGGCATCTATGGAGGATATCGCCGGGCAGATCGAGCGGGAGGTCGGGTCGTGGGAAGGCGTCACGGTCCACGTTCACCGCTCCGGCGGCACCGAGTTCCGTTTCGGGCGCCGCGCGCTCGGCCATCTGCACGGTTCACGCTGGGTCGATCTGCGGTTCCAGCGCAGCGTGCGCGACATGCTCGTCGAGACGGGTCGCGCACAGCCCCATCACGTCCTTCCCGAGAGCACGTGGGTGTCAAGACAGATTCGCAGCGAAGAAGACGCCGCCGAGGTGATCGAGCTGTTCCGGCTCGGCTACGAGCGGGCGCGGGTCGCCGAGAACGTCAGCACGTCAGGCGAGTAATGACGTGAAGCGGTCGGCGCCGATGTTGCCGCCGGAGATGATGATCCCGATCCGCGGCGCCTCGACGATGCCGTTCAGCACCGCGGCGATGCCGACGGCGCCGCTCGGCTCGACCACCAGCTTCAGCCGCTCGAAGGCGAAGCGCATCGCCTCGACGATCTGCGCGTCGGTGACGGTGACGATCTCGTCGACGAGCCTCGAGCCGACCTCCCACGTCAGCTCGCCGGGCGCGTGCGTCTGCAAGCCGTCGGCGATCGTGCGGGGCACGTCGATCGCGACGATCTTCCCGGCGGCGAATGATTGCTCCCAGTCGTTGCCCGCCTCGGGCTCGACGCCCACGACCCGGCGAACGCCCAGCTCCTTCGCGATCGTCGCCGAGCCGGCGATCAGCCCGCCGCCGCCCACCGGCACGACGAGGGTGTCGGGAACGCCGGTGTCCTCGATCAGCTCGAGCGCAGCGGTCCCCGCTCCCGCCATCACCAGCGCGTCGTCGTACGGGCGCACCAGCTCGAGTCCACGCTCTGCCGCGAGCGCCTCGCCGAGCGCGTCGCGATCTTCCGTGTAGCGGTCGTAGGTGATCACCTCGGCGCCGTAGCCCTTCGTTGCCTCGACCTTCGACCGTGGGGCATCGGTGGGCATCAGGATCGTCGCCTTCGCGCCGAGCAGACGCGAGGCAAGTGCCACCGCTTGCGCGTGGTTTCCCGAGGAGAACGCGAGCACGTCGGTACCGGGTGGCAGCGACGCGATCTTGTTGTACGCACCGCGGAACTTGAACGCGCCGGCACGTTGCAGGTTCTCCGGCTTGAGCACGACGTGCTCGCCGAGCGTGCGTGAGCGGACGACCGGCGTACGATGCGCGACGCCGTCGAGTACGCGCGCGGCGGCGCGTACGTCGTCAGGGCCGATCACGCGATCATGTTCCGGAGCACGCCGATGCCCTCGATCTCCAGCTCGACGAGGTCGCCGCGCTGCAGCCAGCGGCCGTCGCCGTGCTCGAGAATGCAGCCACTGCCGACCGTGCCGGAGCCGAGCACGTCGCCGGGCCGCAGCTTCGTGTTGCGCGCCGCCTGCGCGAGCAGCGCGTCCCATTTGTGGTGCATGTCGCGCAGGTTGCCGCGCGAGCGCTCCTCGCCATTGACACGGGCGATCATCTCGCCGCTCGCCCCGTCGAACTCGTCGGCCGTGACCAGGACAGGCCCGAGCGACGTCGCAAAGTCCTTCCCCTTGGCGGGCCCGAGCCCCACGCGCATCTCGGCGCGCTGCAGGTCGCGGGCCGACCAGTCGTTGAGGATCGTGAAACCGCCGATCGTGCCGCCGGCGCCGATCACCGCAGCACACTCGAGCTCGTAGTCCAGCTCGGCGGTGCCGTCGGGATACGGAACATCCTCGCCGCTCGCGTAGATCGCAGCCGGGTTCGAGAAGTAGAAGACCGGGATCTCGTACCACTCCGCCGGCACCTCCGCCCCGCGCTGCCGCGCGGGCGTTCGCCACGTGCTGCTCGAACGCCATGAAGTCTCGCACCGACGGCGGGTAGAGGACCGGCGGCCGCAGGTCGACGTCGGCGAGGGCGTACTCCGCGTGCTCGCGCGCCTGACCCGCCGCCGGTGAAGAACGCCTGCAGCGTCTGGGCCGCAAGCTGGATCACCTTGTCGCCTTCGATCCGCCCCGGCCAGCCGCGCTCGAGCGCGAGCTCCTTCGGGGTGAACATGCAGAGCTTCAGGACTGTGTCTCTTTCAAGGCTCTGTATGGACTATCACGTCGGCGATGTCCGGACGCTCGCGCCGGATCCGCTCCTCGATCTGGCTTGCGCGCGCATGCGCATCCTCGAGCCGGCTTCTCCCGTCGAGCCCCAGAGTCAGGAACGCCACGAGGCCGGCGTCGGTGCGCAGGAAGCGCAACTCGCGCGGGGCGTCGCCCGTCGCCTCGCGGACGACGCGCATCGACGAGCTCCGCCGCGTCGGCCACGACCTCGCGCGCCTCACTCGTTTCGCTGAGCGGCTCGAGGTGCGTCTGCACACCGGAGATCTCCGGGACGGCGGCGCAGATCGCGCGTCTCGATCTGCTCGGCGATCTCGTGCGCCTCGTCGAGTGGCAAGTCGCCCGGCAACTTGACGTGGAGCGAGAGCTCCGTGCGCCCGTCGACCTCGACGAGGAAGAGGTTGTGCACTTCGCGTACCTGCGCCACGGCACTCGCCGCGGCGTGGGCCCGCTCGCGCACGCCCGCGTCGCTCGAGCGGCTCGACATGGACGACGACGTCTGCGTCCGGAAGCGCCTGCCCGACCGCCGCCTCGACCGCGTCGGCCGCCGCATGCCCCTGCGTGACGGCCGCGGCCGGCGAGACGCCGATCACGACGTCGGCGAACTGCTTGCCGCCGGCCTGGCGCATCCGCAGCCGGCGCAGGTCGACGCCCGGCCGCAGCGCGGCGATCGCCGAACGCGCGGCGGCCTCGGCCTCCGCAGGAGCACGATCCATCAGCACGTCGGTGTTCACCTTGATCAGCCGGGCCGCGGCGAGCAGGACGAGGCAGCCGACGAACAGCGCGGCGATCGGGTCGCCGCTCGGATGCCCCGCGTGCACGAAGAGCAGACCGACGAGCACGGCGATCGAGCCGGCAAGATCGCCTGCGAAGTGCAGCGCGTTCGCGACGAGCGCCGCGCTGTGGTAGCGCTGCCCCGTCCGCCACGACACGACCGTGCGGCTCGCGTCGATCGCGATCACGATCGCCGAGGACGGCGAACGCATACCAGGCCGTGTGCACGTGTGCCGTGCGTCATGCCGTCAGCCGTTCGATCGCGCGCACGGAGATGAAGATGCTCGCGACGACGAGGAACGCGGCCTCGGCGAGCGCCGAGAGATGCTCGGCCTTGCCGTGCCCGAACTGATGGCTGACGTCGGCAGGGCGCGCCGCGACGCGGAGCGCGAAGAACGTGAGCAGCGCGGCGATCAGGTCGGTGCCGGAGTGCGCCGCCTCCGAGATGAAGCCGAGGCTGTGCGTCGCCAGACCGACACTCAGCTTGAGCACGACCAGCGTTGCGGCGGCAACGACCGAGAGCAGGGCTGAGCGGCGCTGGGGGCTCACACGCGCAAGGCTAGATGGTCAACCATCGAGCGGCCGCCCGGATCGGGCGTCCCGGCGGCGGCCTCGACGGCCGAGAGCTCGTCGAGCGAACGCCGGAGCGGGACTTCCTTGACCATCGTCACCGCGACGAGCCAGACGACCGCAGCCACGCACGCGGCTGCGAAGAAGGCCGGATGGAGCGCATCCGAGAGTCCTCGCCGCGCCGCGATCGGCAGCTTGTGGATCTTCGTTCCCTCGCCGCCGAGCGAGACGCCGACCGGCAGCCCCTGGTTGACGATCGCGCCCATGATCGTGACGCCGAGCGTCGCGCCCATCTGCCGGCCGAACTGGGTCAGAGCGGTGGCGGATCCGATGCGGGAGCGCGGCACGGCGTTCTGCACCGAGAGGACGAACACCTGCATCATCGAGCCGATCCCGACCCCGGCGATCACCATGTTGCGCGCGGCCTCGCCGTTCGTCGTCGACGTGTTCATCCGCCAGAGCAGCAGCATCCCGCAGGTCAGGACGACGGGGCCGAAGACGGCGTTCCAGCGGTACCGGCCGGTGCGCGAGACGAGCTGGCCGGTGAGCATCGAGGTGATGACAGCGCCCAGCATCAGGGGCGTCAAGACGACACCCGACGACGTTGCCGAGGTCCCGATCACTCCTTGGACGAAGAGCGGGACGTACGAGATCGTCCCGAACATCGCCATCCCGACCAGCGCCATGCACGCAACGCTGCCGGCCACCACCGGGTTCCGGAGCACGTCGAACGGGAGGATCGGCTCGACAGCGCGATGCTCGATGAACGCGAACGCGGCGAGGAGGATCGCCGCGGCCGCAAATGCGGCCAGTACCTGCGGGCTCATCCATGCGTACTGGCTGCCCGCCCAGACGAGCCCCATCAGCAACGCCGCCGTGCCGGCGGCGAGCACGCCCGCGCCGATCCAGTCGATCGAGTGTTCCTCGCGGGACGGTCGCCGCGCCATCGTCACCGAGATCACCGCGAGCGCGAGGCCGCCGATCGGCAGGTTGACGAGGAACACCCAGCGCCAGCTCGTGTTGTCGACGATGAACCCGCCCACCGCCGGCCCGATGATCGACGAGGCGGCGAAGACCGCGCCGATCAGCCCCTGCCACCGGCCGCGGTCGCGTGGCGGGACGATGTTCCCGATCACGGCCAGCGAGAGCGGGAAGAGCCCGCCTGCGCCGAGACCCTGCACGCCGCGGAAGAGCACGAGCTGCGTCATCGACGTCGCCGCACCACAGAGCGCCGAACCGGCGAGGAACAGGACGATCGCGATCAGAAAGAGGTTCTTGCGGCCGTAGACGTCGCCGAGCTTCCCGTAGAGCGGCACCGTCACCGTCGAGGTGAGCATGTAGGCGGTGAAGACCCACGAGTACTGCGAGACGCCGCCGAGGTCACCGACGATCTTCGGGAGCGCGGTCGCGACGATCGTCTGGTCGAGCGCGGCGAGCAGCAGCGTGACCATCAATCCCGCGTAAATCGCGAGGATCCGCCCGATCGTGAAGTCGTAGCCGGGCGGCTGCCGCTGGAGACGGGACGTGAGGCTCACCGTAAAAGGTTAACGAGGTTAATCAGCAGGTGGCAGTTGAGGCGTCCGGCGCAGCCGCTCGGCCACCACCGCGCCGAGAATCGCGACGCCGCCGACGACCTCCCAGCGCGTGAGGTGCTCTCCGAGCAGGGCGAGCGCAAACCCCACTCCGAAGAGCGGCTGCAGGTTGGAGAAGAGCGACGCGCGCGACGGGCCGACGCGATCCATCGCCGTGAACCAGAGGAGGTTCGTCAGGAACAGTGGCCCGATCACGGCGAAGCCGAACCCGAGCCAGGTGAGCCAGCCGAAGTGGAAGCTCTGCTCGGCCGTCTGCTTTGCACCCGCGATCGCCAGCGGGATCCAGCCGATCAGCAACACGACGGAGCTGATCCGGAAGGGCGAGTAGCGGCGCATCAACGGCGTGACAGCGACGGAGTAGACCGCCCAGGTGATCGCGGTGAGCACTGCGAGACCGTCGCCGAGCACATGGCCCGAGAACCCGCCGGAGCCGGAGGCGACGAAACCGACCCCGAGGAACGAGACCGCGGTCGCCACCCAGAACGCGCGTCCGAGTCGCTCGAGCCCGATCGTGCTGGCGAGCAGCCCGATGAAGATCGGCGTCGTACCGAGGAACAGAGTGACCGTCGCCGCCGACGTCAGGTCGAGCGAATAGACGAAGCACAGCTGGTTGGTGAAGATCGCGAGTGCCGCGATCCCGACGAGCCTCAGGTCGCGAACGCTGAAGCGAAACGACCCTTCGCGTGCATACGTGAACGCCCAGAACAGCAGCACCGCAGCGCCGTACCGGATCGTGGCGTAGGAGAGCGGGTGGAAGCCGTTGGTGATCACGTACCGCGTGACAGTCGCGTTGAGAGCCCAAAGGAGAACGGTGCCGAGGAGCATCAGGTCGACGGGCTGCACACGGCGCACGAGGCTCCAAGACGATACGCTTGCGCCCGTCATGGCCGAGCCAAACCGCGACGACGTCGACGCCCTCGTCGGGCCTGCCACCCCCCACTTCGCCTACCAGATCCGCGCGCGGCTGAAGGAGCTCGTCTCCGGCCTGCCCTCCGGACACGAGGTTCGCGTCTACGCGGAGTCGCAGATGGAGCGGATGGATCGGCTGGGTCACGCCTCGTCGAAGGCCGACGAGGGCCCGCGTGAGTCGGCCGGCCGGATCGGCTGGGACACGATCCCGTCGTCGGCGCCCGCGGACGACCCGCTGCCGCACCGCTCCTGAGCGTGAACGTCTTCGTCACGGGCGGCTCGCGTGGCATCGGCCGGGCAATCGCGCTGCGCTTCGCGCGCGACGGCGCCAAGCGTGTGGCGATCGGCTACCTCCGGAACGACCGCGCCGCCGAGGAGACGGCCGAGGAATTGCGCGCCCTCGGCGCCGAGGTCGTGCTCGTCCGCGGCAACGTGACGTCGCAGCGCGTGCTCGACGAGGTCGCCGCCCTCGGCCCACTCGACGTGCTCGTCCACAACGCCGCGACCGGCGTGATCCGCCCTGCGCTCGAGACCGACGACCGGCATTGGGACTGGACGATGAATGCGAACGCGCGCGCGCTCCTGCAACTGGCGCGCGTCGTCGCGCCGCAGATGCCGGACGGCTCGTCGATCGTCGCGATCTCGTCGCTCGGCTCGCAGCGCGTGCTCGACAACTACATCCTGATCGGCACATCGAAGGCGGCGCTGGAGTCGCTCGTCCGCTACCTCGCCGTCGAGCTTGCACCGCGTGTGCGCGTGAACGCGGTGTCGGGCGGGGTCGTCGAGACGGGCGCGCTCGAGCACTTCCCCAACCGCGAGGAGATGCGGGCCGCCGGCCGCTCCAACCCGGTGGGGAAGATGGTCAGTCCCGAAGACATCGCCGGCGCCGTCGCGTTCCTCTGCTCGCCCGACGCAGACATGGTCCGCGGCCAGACGCTCGTCGTCGACGGCGGCTTCTCGCTGCGGGCTTGAACCGCAGCAAAGCTGGAGGTCACTCAGGAGCGCCGGAACAGGCGACTGACCGTGTCGGCGGCGACGTAGCCGGCGATCTTCGGGTTCTCCTGCAGCCGCCGCACCGAGTACTCGTACCACTGCGTGCCGTAGGGCACGTAGACGCGCAGCCGGTGGCCGGCCGCCACCAGCTCGTCGGCGCGGTCGGGGCGAACTCCGAGCAGCATCTGGAACTCGTAACGGTCGGGAGTGAGGCCGGCCTCGGCGACGACGCGCAACGCCTCTCCGATCAGGTGCTCGTCGTGCGTGGCGATCCCCACGTAGGCGCCTTGCGCAACGGCTTGCTCGAGGCACCGGACGTAGTTGGCCCGCACCTCGTCGAACGCCCGGTGGGCGATGGCGACCGGCTCGACGTAGATGCCCTTGCACAGCCGCAGGTTGTCGAGCCCGGGCAGGTCGCCGGACGTCCGTCGCAGGCAGGCCTGCAACACGACGCCGAGGTTCGTGTGACCGCCGGCGCGCAGCTCGCGGTATAGCTCGAGGGTGCGGTCAGTGGTCGACGAGTCCTCCATGTCGATCCGCACGAAGTTGCCGCGCGCCGCAGCGTCGGCGACGACAGACTCGAGGCTCTCGCGGCACAGATCCGGATCGAGCTCGAGCCCGAGGCCCGAGAGCTTCACGGACACGTTCGCGTCGAGGCCCTCGCTGTCGATGCACGCGAGGACATCGTGGTACTGGCCGGCGATCGCGCGCGCCTCGTCCGCGCTCGTGATCTCCTCGCCCAGCACATCGACCGTCGCGCACTTGCCTTTCGCGTTCAGCTTGCGCACGACGCGAACTGCGTCGTCGAGCGACGGGCCTGCGATGTAGCGCGACGACAGCCGCTGCACGAGCGGCCTGGGGACGGCGGGAAGCAGCCGGACGATCGCGCGGTCGAGAAGTGCCACAGGCGGCGCCGATCCTATGTCAAAGAGGACCGTCAGCCTTCGCGCATGAACCCCTGGCGGGCGGCGCTGACGAGCGCCACCGCCTCGGGGAAGAGCACGCGCATCGCGTCACGCAGGGCGATTGCCTGCTCGTCGGCCGAACCTTGCGGCTGAAACTGCGAGAGCGCGGCGGCGGTCAGCTCGACGGCGGTGTTGAGCGTCAGCGTCGCGAACTGTTCGCGCTGCGCCTCCTGCACCGACTCGGCCTGCTGCTCGGCGAACTCACGCAGCCCCTTCAGAAGATCCTCCGGGTCACCGCCGAACGGGAAGCCACCAAATCCGCCTTCCATGAGCGCAGGTTAGCCCAGCTGCCGCAGGTAGCGGCGCTCGACGTCCTGGACGAACTCTTCGATCGTCGCCGCGGCGCTGCGCAGCGTCTCCGAGAACGGCGACGTCATCTGCCCGAGCTGGCGCTCGAGCGCCAGCGTGGCCGCCCCCACCTGGTCGAGAAACGCAGGGGTTGCAACGCGCGGCGGCGCGCCGATCGTCCGCTCGAGCTCCAGCGCGGCGGATTCGACCTCCTCGATTCCGGGCGGCTGCTCGACCATGCGGACCTGCGCGAGCTTGACCCTGAGCTCCTCGAGATCGCCGCCACCGGCGGTGTCGGCGGCAAGCTCGCACATGGCGACGATCGACGCTGTGTCGCGAACGTCCTCTCGGCGCTCGACCGGCTGCCCGCCGTCGTCGAGCACGAGCCACTGCCGCTCGTCACCGTCGCCGAACGCGACAAGGTAGTAGCGCAGCCCGTGCGCAGGCTCGGCCGCGAGCACCCCGGTCACTCCGCCGTGCACGGAGGCGGCCGCCGCAATCCGCTCCAGGTCGTCGCTCAGCGCCATAGAGTCAAGCCTATGGATGCCACGCCGGTAAATGTCACCGAGCTCTTCGCGCCGCTGGGCCCGGGCTACGACCGCTGGGGCTCGGTGCTGTCGTTCGGCCAGGATCCGCGCTGGCGCCGCTTCCTCGTCTCGCGGATCGACGCGCAGCCCACCGACACCGTCCTCGACGTCGCCACGGGCACCGCCGCGGTCGCGCTCGAGCTCGTCCGTCAGAAGGACTGTTACGTCGTCGGGGTCGATCGAACCCCGGAGATGCTGGACGAAGGACGGCGGCGAGTCACGCTCGCGGCCGCCACCAAGAAGGTGCGCCTGCAGGAGGGTGACGCGCGCGAGCTTCCGTTCGAGGACGGCCAGTTCGACGCGCTCACGTTCACGTACCTGCTGCGCTACGTCGACGACCCGTCCGCAACGCTGCGCGAGCTCGCGCGGGTGGTCAAGCCGGGCGGCACGATCGCCGGACTGGAGTTTGCGGTGCCGCGTGGCGTGTGGCGGCCCGCGTGGGAGCTCTGGACGCGCGTCGGTCTCCCGACCGCCGGACGTCTGATCGGCAACGGCTGGCACGAGGTCGGAACGTTCCTCAACCCGTCGATCGTCGGCCATTACCGCCGCTGGCCGCTGCCGCGCCTCCTCGACGCATGGCGTGAGGCGGGAATCGACGACGTGCAGGCCCGCACGCTGAGCCTCGGGGGCGGAGTGGTGACGTGGGGACGCAGGAGGTAAGACCCTCGTTCTACGCGCTGCGGAGCGGCGGGTGGCGCGACTACGTGACGCTGCTGCACCCGCCGTACACGCTCTGGCACCTTTCGTATGTTGCGGTCGGAGCAGCACTCGCCCCCCGCTTTCACCTCGATCGCATGCTCTGGACGCTCGCGGCGTTCTTCTGCGCGATGGGCGTTGCCGCACACGCCCTCGACGAGCTGAAGGGCCGGCCACTGCAGACACGGATCCCGGCGGCGACGCTCGTCGCGCTCGCCTTCGCCGGGCTGGCGGGCGCGGTCGCGATCGGCATCGGCGCGGCTGTGGCCTGGGGCTACTGGTTGCTCGTCTTCGTGGCGGTCGGCGCGGTGGCTGTGCCGGCCTACAACCTCGAGCTGGCGTTCCACACCGACCTGGGCTTTGCCCTCACCTGGGGCGCCTTCCCGGTGCTGACGGGATTCTTTGTCGAAGCCCAGAGCCTGCGGCTCGAGGCGCTGGCGGCCGCCGGGTACGCGTTCGCGCTCAGCTACGCCCAGCGAACACTCTCGACTCCCGTGCGGCGGGCGCGGCGCGAACGGGCGACCACGGACGGGATCCAGCCGCTCGAGCGCGCTCTCCGGGCGCTCGTGTGGGCATCGGCCGCGCTCGGCGCCGCGCTCGTGGCGGCACGCCTACGATGAGCGCGTGAGCGCAGCCGCCGTCATCGCCATCGCAGCAGCCGTCGTCGCGATCCTCGCGCTGGTCGCCTGCGTCGCCGTGACGCAAAAGGTTCGGAAACAGCAGCTGTTGCTCGACAGAGAGATCGAGCGTGGCAAGGCCGCGTTCGACGAAGTGGTCGCGCACGAGGTGCAGATCCGTACGACCGAGCTCGCCAACACGCTCGCTCATCTTCGTGCGGACTCGCTGTCCCAGCTGGCGGAGGAGGAGCGGCGCATCGCCGAGGAGCGCCGGCGCGACGTCGCCGAGCGGGAGCGTGACGCGGGCGCACGGCTCGGCGACCAGCTCGTCGCCGTGCAACGCGCGGTCGAGCAGCGCCTGGCCGGCTGGGCGACCGACGTCGAGAAGCTGCAGGAAGGGCTGACCGAGGAGCTCCGGCGCATCGAGGTCCGCCAGCGGCACCTGATGACGGAGATCGAGTCGCGGATCGGCCAGGACGCCGACGGCTTGCAGAGCCAGATCGACGAGCAGAAGCAGTTGATCTCGAAGCTGCGCGCCGAGTTGATGCAGGCGGCTCAGGCGGTGACGCAGCAGGCGTCGGCGGAGCTCGAGCAGCACGCGGTCGAGCGACGGCGCGCGCTGCATGACGTCGCGGAGCGGCTACGCAAACGCGAGTCCGACCTGAAGGAGCTCGTCGATCGAGAAGGCAACGACGCCGCGCAGCGCGTCCAGCTCGCGCTCGGCGACATCGAGCGACGGCAGGTCGAGCAGCTGCAGCGGATCGTCAACCGGGAGACCACGCGTTACTCGGAGGCTGCTGCCGCGCAGTTCGACACCACCGCACGCAGCTCGCGCGAAGAAGCAGCTCGGCGGCTCAGCCGCGAGCTCGATCTCGCGGTCGAGCGGTTCGCACGGGAGGCCGAGGGCGTGCTGACGGAGCGGGTCAACCACGTCAGCGACGCTGCGGCTCAGCGTGTCGAAGACCGGCTCGCCCGCCTGCGGGCCGCACTCGAGCGGCAACGCGACGAGGCGATCACCTCGCTCGAGGATCGGGCCCACCAGGTGGCCGCCGGCCTGCGCGAGCGGCTCGACGAGATCGCCTCGGATGCCGAGGCGGAGCGATCCGTGCTCGAGGCGAGGCTCCAGGACCTCACCCGCAAGGTCGACGAGATCATGTCCCGCAGTGAAGCCTGATCTCAAACTTTCCGAGGCAGGGTTCGTCTACCACAGAGCGAAAACCCGTCCACCATGCAGTCCACGATGCCGCAGACACTCGAACACACCCAGTCAGAGCGCGAAAAGGTCGAATCGTGGCGCCTGCACGTGCTGATCGAGGCTGGGTATCCGCTGCCACTGGCCGAAAAGCTCGCGCATTCCGACGCCGACCTGCACCACGCGGTCGAGCTCGTCCACTCGGGCTGCACGTTCGAGACGGCCGCAGAGATCCTGCTCTAGCGGGTCGCTCAACCATCTAGCATCGACCTCGTGAAGGTCGAGGCGACGGAGGTCGACGGGCGGAAGGTCTACTCCGTGCGTGCCTTCAACCAGGGTGTTGCGACCTGGCTCAGCCGCCTCCCCACGCTGTGGGTGGAAGGCGAGATTACCGAGCTGCGGCGGCAGGATCGGTGGGCATCGGTGTTCTTCACGCTCAAGGACCCGGAGGGGGGCGCGTGCCTGCCGGCGCAGATGCAGCGAACGCAGTTCGACGCGCTGCAGCTCGGTCTCGCCGACGGCGAGCGCGTGCACGTCTTCGGCAGACCCGAGCTGTACGCGCAACGCGGCGAGCTGCGCCTGAGGGTCCTGACGATCGAGCGCTACGGCCTGGGTGCGCACCTGGCCGCACTCGAGCGCCTGAAGCGAACGCTGTCGGCGGAGGGACTGTTCGCCGCGGAGCGCAAACGACCGCTGCCGCGCTTCCCGAGGTTGATCGGCCTTGTCACCGGAAACGACGCGGCGGCAAAGCGTGACGTGCTCACCCACATCGCGCAACGGTTTCCACCGGCCAACGTGGTCGTCGCCGAGACGTATGTGCAAGGCCCGCGTGCAAGCGCAGCCATCGTCCAGGCGATCGACGCCCTCTGCGCTCGTGGCGTGGACGTGATCGTGGTCGCGCGCGGTGGCGGCAGCTTCGAGGATCTCCTGCCGTTCTCCGACGAGCGAGTCGTGCGCGCTGTCGCCGCGTGCACCGTCCCGATCGTGTCGGCCGTCGGCCACGAACAGGACACGCCGCTGTGCGATCTCGCCGCAGATGTGCGCGCCTCGACGCCAACTGCCGCGGCACGCCTTGTGGTTCCCGACAGCCGCGAGCTCCGCGAACGGCTGGAGCGGTCGCGGGACAACCTGCACCGCGGCGCGCAACGCGCGGCCGACCGCCATCTGCGCCTACTCGTCGCGACGCACGAACGCCTGCACCGCGCGCCGCTCCTGGCGGTGGAACGCAAACGGGCGCGGCTCGACACCGCGCACGCGCGGCTCGGCGCGCTGTCTCCGGTCGGCACGCTGGCGCGTGGCTACGCGATCGTGCGCCGTGGCGATGCCGTAATCCGCTCGCCCGAGCAGGTGACGGCGGGCGACCCGTTGTCGGTGCGCGTCGCCGAGGGCTCGTTCGGGGTGGTTGCCGAGATGACGTTCGAGGAGGCCCAGAAGGAGCTCGAGGCGATCGTCGAGCGACTCGAGCGCGGCGATGCCGGGATCGACGAGCTGACGAAGCTCTGGGAACGGGGCGAGGAGCTCTACCGGATCTGTGCGGAGAAGCTCGACGGCGTCCGCGGCAAGATCGAAGAGCTCGCCCGCGAGAGCAACGCCGCGCCGCCGGGCGTGTAAACTCGCGCACGCGCTGCCCGTGCGGATCTTGCGCGTTCAGCCGCCCGGCACGAGGGAGCGCGCCAGCTCCTCGCCAAGCTGCACCAGGTCCTCGGCGGCCCGCTCCGGGTTCCCCGACAGCTCCCGCGCGGCCACGCCGTCTCGGACCAGGCCGCCGAACAGCTCGCAGCGAACGCCGAGCCGTTCGCACCGCCGGGCGACCGCACCGGGTGCCTTTCCCTCGAGTGTCGTCGCGTCGACCGTCCCCTCCCCCGTGACGACGAGATCGGCGGCTGCCGCGCGCGCGTCGAACCGGATCAGATCGAGCACCAGCTCCGCCCCCTCGACGAGCTCGGCCCCGAGTGACGCCAGCGCCGCGCCCAGACCACCCGCCGCACCCGCGCCGGGGAGGTCGCGGTACGGCACGAGCTCGTCCAGCGCGGCGAGCCTCGCCTCGAGCTGTTCGACCGTCGCGGCGTCCGCGCCTTTCTGCGGACCGAAGACACGGGCTGCTCCGCGCTCCCCGAGCAGCGGGTTGCGGACGTCACACGCAACGCGAATCGGCACGTCCGCCAACCGGGAGCCGACAACCGCACGCAGACCGATGCCTCCGTCGACGGTTGCGACGCCACCCAGGCAGACGAGTAGCGACGCCGGCCCAGCCGGCAACACGGCAAGCATCAGCTCGCCAAGCCCACGGCTGGAGGCGCGCAACGGATCGAGCTCGTCGCCGCCGAGTAATGGCAATCCGAGCGCCTGCGCCGATTCGATGACTGCGGTGCCGTCGCCGAGCAGCAGCCAGCGGGCCGAGACCGGCCTGCCGAGCGGGTCTGCCACAACCGCCGCGTGCCAGGTGCCGCCCACCGCCTGTCGCAGCACAGCCGCGGTGCCTTCGCCGCCGTCGGCGCACGGCGCCACGTCCACGTCGACGCCCGTGACCCGGCCGAGTCCCGCCGCGAGCTGCTCGGCGGCCTCGAGCGGCGAGAGGACGCCCTTGAGGCTAGCCGGAGATGCGAGCGCGAGCATCTGCCGCGGCGGGAGGCTCGTCCAAGCGATCGTTGGAGCCGTCCGGCGGCTCCTCGTCTTCGATCTGCCGCAACGTGGCGTACGAGAGACCCTCACGCGCGAGAAAGATCAGCCCGACGCCGACACCGACCGACGCCTCGATCGCCTGTAGCCCGATCCCGAACGCGAAGCCGTGGGCATACGCGACCTTGTAGTTGACGAGCGGGAAGGCGATCGCGATCTGCAGCAGGCCGAAGTTGCCGGGCCAGAGCGGGAAGATCGTGGCGACGTTCATCAACACGAGCACGAGGCCGGCCGCGGCGAGCGGCAGGTGGATGTTGAACGCCTCCATGGCCGCCCAGACCGCGAGCAGCTGGCAGAGCCACCCGGCGAACTGAAACGACGCCGCGGTGGCCGCTGCGGCAGGCGACCGCATGATCGCGAGACCTTGCCGTCCACGAACGAAGAGCCGGCGGACGCGGCCGAGCTCGTCGGGCTCGCGATTCTGGCGCCGCGCGAGCACGATTGCCGCGAGAAAGAGGGCGAGGCCGATCGCGATCACGAGCCCGATCGAGGAGAGCGCCCAACCCGGGATCTTCGCCGAGAGCAACACCCAGATCACGAGCACCACAACCGGGAACAGGTCGAACATCCGGTGCGCGAACACGGAGCCGACCAGCGTTGCGGTCGTGCCCTTGCGATTCGTGAGGTGGCGGCGAAGCACTGCGACGCGCGCGATCTCTCCGACGCGGCCCGGCAGCACCGCGTTCCCGAACAGGCCGACGGAGAACGCCGAGAACACGAGCGGGAACCGTGGATGTGGCGGGGGGATGGACTGCTTGATCGCCGTGTCCCAAGCGAACGCGCGCGTGAGCACCGAGAGCAGGTTCAGGCCGACGGCCGCTGCGACCCATTCCCAGGTGACGGCGGTGAATGCGTCGTGGACGAGACGCCAATCCGGCCCGCGCCAGACGATCAGCGTGATCGCGGCCGCGAGGATTGGCAGGACGAAGAGGGCGCGCCAGCGAGCTCCTAACGTCACGCGACGACCCCGTTGTAGACCTGTTCGAGCCGCGCCGCGATGTCGTCCCAGGCGTAGTTCGCGACTGCGTGGGCGCGTGCAGCGCGCCCCATCGCAACTCGGCGATCCTCGTCTGAGAGCATGTCGATCACGGCATCGGCGAGCGCGCCGGGATCGTTCGGCGGAACGAGCTGCGCCGCGTCGGGGACGGCGACGGCGGCGTACCCGGGAATGTCGGAGGCGACGGAAGGGGTCGCACACGCGAACGCCTCGGCCAGTACGAGCCCGAAGCTCTCACCGCCGAGCGCGGGGCTGACAAACAGCTTCGCACGCTGTAGCTCATGCGTGCGCACGTCGCTGGTGACGATCCCGAGCACGTCGATCCCGGCTTCCTCGAAGCGCAGGCGCGCAT
>CAWAXB010000014.1:0-28679 GCA_963785895.1 uncultured Actinomycetes bacterium
CATCTTCTCTTTGCGGGAAATTCGTAGGAATGTCCCGCCGGCCCTCGCCGCAGGCAATCAAGGTCAAACGGGCGGTAGCTCGGTCGCTCAAAGCCCGAGCCTCGCTCGGACCGCGCGGACTTTCATGGCTTAAAACGGCGAGCGGCTTCGACCACCGTGTAGACACATGCCGCAGCCAGACCGCCTGACGTTCCTGATCGACACGATCATCTTCGTCACCCTGGAACTCTACGGGGCGGGAGGTTCACATCGTCGACAGGCACTGCTCCGCGATCTGCTGCGCGACGTGCGCGGCGTCAGGCATGGCGGCGATCTCCGCCGCGAGCGCGTGCGCCGCGTCGCGGTCGACTGGTCATCGAGCAACGCACGGGCGGCATCGCGGACGGCCGTCTCTGACAGCTCGTCCGGCATGACGACGCGCGCCGCGCCTGCACCGGCCGCCGCAGCGGCATTCTCGAACTGGTCGGCGGCGTGCGGAACGGCGAGGATCGGGATGCCGTGTGCGAGCGCGCCGAGCATCGAGCCGGACCCCGCGTGCGTCACGATCAGCGAGCAGCGCGGCAGGATCTCGCTCTGGGGGACGAACCGCTCGACGCTCGCGTTTGCGGGAACCGCACTCAGGTCAGCGGGATCGTTCTGCCAGCCGGTCGTCAGGAGAACGTCGGCGTCGAGCTCCGCGAGGCCGGCGAGCAGGACCTCGAGCGTGCGTGCGTTGGTCACGACGGTGCCGAGGGTCGCGTAGACGAGTGGGCGCTCGCCCGCCTGCTCGGCAATGGCAGCGTTCACGGGCCGGCGCGGCAGCACGAGCGTTCCTTCGGGTGGCTCGTCCGCCCGGAGGCTCGGTGGGTTGATGTCCACGAATGGACCTCGAAAGAGACCGGCGTGCGGCTCCGGTTCGAGACCGGCGCGCTCCCACATCGGCCCGACCTCGGCGGCTGCCGAGTCGATTGCAGTCCACGGGACCATGCGCCCGAAGCTGTGCTGCACCGACACGCGTCCGAGCTCTGCCGCAACGAGCGGCGCTGCGAGCTCGGCAGATTCGTGAACGAATACGTCCGGGCGGAAAGCACGCGCCTGGTTCCGCAGCTCGTCGAGTCGCGCGGGCGCATCGATGCGTCCGAAACGGCGTGAGAACCCAAGGCCTCGTCGTTCCGGGATCGGCCTCGTGAAGATCTCGGCCTGGTCAGGGGCAAAGCGCGCCTTCAGCTCTTCCTCGTCGAGGCCGGCCGGAAGGAAGTCGAGCCCGGCTGCCTCCGCTTGCCGGGCGAATGAGGGGCCGCTGGCGATCGCCACGGTGTCCCCGCGGTCGCGGAACGCCTGCGCCAACGGGAGCAAAGGAAAGAAGTGCCCGTAACCGGCGGAGCTGCTGAAGAGGACGCGGATTGGGCGATCCTATGACACGGCTATCCGGCGACGACCCCGAGCGAGGTTCTTAGCTTCAGTCGCATTCCAGTCACCGCCGCGTGGTTCGGGTTATGACCGACTGGGCGCACTACTGGCGAAGGTCGGCAGATCATCGAACTTCTCGAATCTTCCCGCGGTGATGCGCGGCTGCCATCGGCAGTTCAGGCTGGTTCAGGCGGCGCCGTAACTCATTGGCTTGCACGTCCGTTTGCTCACCAACGCAACGTCAACGGAGGTGCACAAGATGTTCGTACTCGTCTTGCTCGCATTGCTCGCGATCATCGCGTTCGGTGTCGGATTCACGCTCCACTGGCTCTTCGTCGTGGCAGCCGTGCTGGCGCTGGTCTGGCTGATCTCGCTCTTCACCGGGGCCGCCGGCGGCCGCAGCCGTGGCGCCTGGTGGTAAGCGGCGACTCCCGCTGAACGAGAGCGGACCGACGAGCCGGTGACTCGAGCGCAAACCCTCCCGCCTCGGCCGGTGAAACCGGGGCCGCCGAGGCGGGAGGGCGCACGTCTGGGCTCGATTCGCGGCTATCTGAAAAGCCTCGGGCCCGGGCTGGTGACGGGCGCCTCCGACGACGATCCGTCCGGAATCGCGACCTACGCTCAGGCAGGATCGAGCTCCGGATTCTCGTTCCTCTGGACGGTGGTGCTGACGTTTCCGCTGATGAGCGGCGTGCAAGAGATCTGCGACCGGACCGCCCTCGCCACCGGGAAGGGGCTTGGACAGCTCGCCACCGAGAAGTTGAGCAGCCGGGGACGCAGGATCGTGATGGGCCTTGTCGGCTTGCTGATCGTCGCGAACGCGCTCAACATCGCCGCCGATCTCCTGGCAGTCGGTGCGGGAATGCACCTCCTGCACGCCGGCCCTGCTGCGCTTTGGGCTCTCGTCGCCGGCGCGGCAATCAGCACGCTCGTCGTCACCGGATCGTTCGAGCTCGTCGCGCGGGCCTTCAAGGTGCTCTGTCTTGCCCTCTTCAGCTACATCGCGATGCTGTTCATCGTCAACGTGAGCTGGGGAACCGTCGCCCGCTCCACGTTCGTACCCCACCTCTCCACCCGCAGCAGCTACATCGCGCTCCTCGTGGCCATCCTCGGAACCACGATCTCGCCGTACCTGTTCTTCTGGCAGAGCCTGCACCGCCTCGAAGAGATGCGCGACGAGCCGGCCGGCGGCAGCAAGGCCCTGCCGCTTCCGGAGCGCGGACGGCTCAGGGGCGCGAGGAAGCAGCGGCGAAGCCGCTTCGACGTCCTCACCGGCATGGTCTTCTCGAACGTCGTGATGTTCTCGATCATGGTCACGACCGCTGCAACGATCGGCAAGCACGGCAAGCACAACGTCCAGAGCGCGGCCGACGCCGCGAACGCCCTCCAACCGATCGCAGGGCGATTCGCCACGGTCCTCTTCGCGCTCGGCTTCATCGGCTCGGGCATGCTGGCGATCCCGGTGCTCGCCGGAGCCGGCTCGGCAGGCATGGCCGGGCTCCTCGGAAAGGCCGCCGGCTTTTCACGCTCGCCCCGCAAGGCGCCGACGTTCTATGGGCTCGTCCTTCTCGGCACGCTCGGAGGAACCGCACTCAGCCTCGTTGGCGTCAACCCGATCCGGCTGCTCGTCATCGTCGCGGTCATCAACGGCGTGGCCGCTGCTCCCTTCCTGTTCATCGTGATGTTGATCTCGAACGACAGGAACCTCATGGGCGACTACGTCAATGGCAAGCTCGCCCGCACACTCGGCTGGGGCGCAACCGCCCTCATGACATTCGCCGCCCTCGTGCTCTTTGCGTTCGCGCACGGCGGCGGCCTCTACTAACGAGAGTTCGGTTGACGAAGGTCGCCGCGCCTAGTGCCAGGCGAGCACGATCAACACGATTGCGATCGCCACGGCGACCGCGATGACGACGGCGTTCACGATCAGCGCGACACGGAGCTCGCGCGGGACCGTGCGCGGTGGCGCATCCGCCACCGGAGTGTCCTCGTTCGCCAGGGCGCGCGAGAGGGCGCCGACGATCCAGTGGTTCAGGCTGACACCGTCGCGATCCGACCGGGCCGCAAGCTGGGCGTGCAGCGACTTCGGCATACGGAGGAGGAGCCGCCCGCTGTGGGAACGCTCACCCGCCTCGAGTGGATCCGGATTCGAGGCCATGCTGCCCGACAGTAGCGCGCATCCCGGCCAGATGAGCGATCGGCTCGTCGCGCTCCAGCCGGCTACGCATTCGCTCGAGCGCGTCGGCGAGGAGGCGCGAAACGTGTGCCTGGGAGACACCCAGCTCGGCTGCCGCCTCCTCCTGCGTCCAATCGAGAAAGAAGCAGAGGAGGACGATCCGGCGCTGTCGCGCGTCGAGCGCGCGAGCGGCCCGGGCGACCAGCGCCCGTTCGAGCGTCACGTCCTCGACCGGCGCGTCATTGCCGGCCCACGCATCCTCGGCAAGCTGCAGCGGCGCCTGGGCGGTCCACCGTTCCGGCGAATCGTCCGCCAGCGCAGCCCGCGGGACCCGGACCGCGGCCGCACGATCACGCAGGTGACGCCGCAACTCGCCGTCGACCGACCGGTTCACGTACGCGGCAAGGAGCTCGCTGCGCCGCGGATCGCGGCGATCGACCGCACGGACGATGGCCAGCGCCGCCACTTGCACAAGGTCTTCGCGTTCGGCCCCACGGCCCGCGAACCGCCGCGCCGCACGGTTCGCAAGCGGCAGGTACTGCTCGATCAGCCTGCCCCGCTCCGAGTCACGCACGACCTTCGTGAGCGCCATCAGTCGATGCTACGCCGGGTGCTCGAAAAGAGCAACGATATTCGAAGATATTTTTCGTATCAATGGTCGCGCTGATGGGTACATATCTTCTTGCATCATGTCGAGAAGCCCGTCATTCGTTCTCGCTCTCTCGGTGTGCGGAGCCGTCGCCGCACTCGCCGCGAGCCCCACGCGCGCAGACGATGGAACGGCAGCCGCGGTGGATCCCGCCGCGATCGTCGCGGCGGCGCTCTCGTCCGCAGCTTCAGCCGCCGAACCGCAGGTACCGGAGATGCCGGTGATGCCGGTGATGCCGGTCTTGCCGGGAATCCCAGTGATACCAACAATTTCATCGACGATACCGCCGGTGATACCGCCGGCCTCAGTCGATGTTACGCCTCTGTCGACACCTTCACCCGATGCCGCGCCGGCACCCGATTCACCGTCTCCAGCTCCCGTTCGGCCACTCGCGACGGTGACTCCTGGCCCTCCGCCGGTGTCTGTTCTGGCGCCGGATCCTACGCTTGGTGATACTGGCAATACCGCGGGAATTCCTGCAAGTGGTATTACCGTCGACACATCATCGTCAACCTCGCCGATCGCGCCACAAGTCTTTATCTGGAACTGGTTCTGGAACTGCGCTGCCGACGCGGGACTGCCGGCCGTTCCGGCGCCCCCCGCCGGCGCGACGACGATCGTCCTGAACTGGCACTGGGCGTGCGCCGACGCGCCCCCGCCGCTCGAGATCGAAGGGATGACGGTCTGCACGTCGTGCAACGTCGCCATCTCCGTGCGGGTCGG
Source organism: uncultured Actinomycetes bacterium (assembly GCA_963785895.1). Lineage (GTDB taxonomy): Bacteria > Actinomycetota > Thermoleophilia > Gaiellales > Gaiellaceae > PALSA-600. The sequence continues at coordinate 4,938 of CAWAXB010000014.1, forward strand.
GAGCCCCGGGGACACAGGCGATGTTGCCCAGTCGATCGCCACCTCGACCGCCGCGGCCGCGACCAACGTCGCCGGCACGATTCAAACGGCACTCCAAGCAGCGATACCGCTCTCGGCGTCGTCGCCGGCGCCAAGCCCGATGCCGGACATTGCTGCGGCGGTCGTCGCGCCGCTGGTCACAACACCGCTGACGATGGCAGCCCAGGCGGCCACCTACCGGATCGACGACGGCCCCTTCATCGCGCCACTGCCGCTCGTGCCGGCGCCCGAAGATCTGCCGCGGTTCGGCGCGCCCACATCACTGAGGGGTGTCGGCCCGCCACCGGCGTCAGGCGACACCCGTGTGCAGCGTCGCGCTCATGTCGCCGTGGGTGTCGCGGTCGTCGCCGTGTCGGAAGCCCGCATCGCCGTGTTCCAGCAGCAGATCCTGCGGCGCGGCGCGGCGCACCGGAACCGCGTGCGGAGCACGGCTCCGGCACCTGCCCCGCCGGCTCGGCCGCCTTCGGCGCCGGCGCCCGCCACGGTCGATGCCGGAACCACGGCGACGCACGGCGGTGGGATCGGCGTCGTCACCGCGCTCGCTCTCGGCTTGGTCATGACTCTTCTCTACGCGCTTTTCATCGCCCTGCGTCTCCCGCCGGCTGTGCCGCCGGCTCGAGGCGCTCGAGCCAACCCGCACCCGCCCGGGTGAGCTCGCCCCTGTCGAAGCACGCTGTGACCACACGGTCGCAGTGACCCTCGAGACAGGAGTGAAGACGATGCGCAAGATGCTTCTCGCGCTCGTGCTGGCGACGGTCATCTGCCTGACAGCAGTCTCCGTCTCCGCGGCCCAGACCGGACCGATCCAAGTCTCCGGCCAGTCCGCGGACACCTCGCAGCAGGCAGCTGCGGGGTCCAGTGCGACGCAGACCGATCCAAGCAACACGAACATCTCGATCCGGGTCCTGAGCCCCGGCAACGATGGCAACGTGTCGCAGACGAACGCCGCCGGATCATCCGCCGCGGCGGGCAACGCAAGCAACACGGCACAGGGATCGAGCCAGTCGGCTGGTGGCCCCGGCGTGCAAACGTCGAACCAGTCGTCGACGACCGATCAGCTCGCCGGAGCGCTGTCGCTGGCAGCGCAGAGCGGCGCGAGCAACGTGAACGTGCCGATCCGCGTGCTCAGCCCCGGCAACGCCGGCGACGTGTCGCAGACGAACGCGGTTGGCTCGCAAGCCAACGCGGGGAACGCCGCAACGACGAGTCAGACCGGCACGCAGGCTGCGGCCGGCGGCGGATCGTGTGGCTGCGACAGCGGCACTCCGATCCAGACCTCCGACCAGTCGGCGTCGACCGACCAGGACGCCGCGGCGCTTTCGCACGCGGCCCAGGTCGATCCGTCGAACACCTCGGTCTCGGTGCGCGTGCTGAGCCCTGGTGAGGGCGGTTCCGTGTCGCAGACGAACGCCGTCGGGTCGGCAGCAACTGCCGGAAACCTGGCAGGTACGTCGCAGTCGAGCAACCAGACGGATCCCGCAGCACCGTGTGGGTGCTCGGGCACATCCGTGCAGCAGGCCGATCAGTCGGCCACGACGGACCAGGGGTCGGCCGCGCTGTCGGCAGCCGCTCAGGCGAACCCCTCGAACGAAGCGTCACCCGTCCGCGTCGGAAGTAGCGGAAACGATGGCGCAGTCCAGCAGCAGAACGTTGCCGGTTCGCATGCAGCGGCGATCAACGCTGCATCGACCACGCAGCAGGGATCCCAGGTTGCCGGCACAGGCAATCCGATCCAGGTCGCGTCGCAAGACGCGTCGACCGACCAGGACGCACTCGCGGCGTCGGCTGCCCTGCAGCACGGCGCATCGAACGACGCCTCGCCGGTCCGCGTGAACAGCAACGGCAACGACGGCTCGGTCTCGCAGGCCAACGCCGCTCTCTCGAGCGCCGTGGCAGGCAACCTGGCCGGGACGACCCAGAACGCAAGCCAGACGGCGGCCGGTGGTTGCGGGTGCAACGGCACCGGCATCCAGGTGCTCGGGCAGAAGTCCGACACGCAGCAGGCCGCGTTTGGCGCCTCGGCGGCAGCCCAGCTGTTCGGCGAAGACTCGCCGTGCGGTTGCGGAGGCAGCTCGGGGAACACTGCCTCTCCGGTAAGGGTCGGCAGCTCCGGCGACGACGGCACAACGTCGCAGCTGAACGCCGCACTCTCCTCGGGGGCGGCGCTGAACGGCGCCTCCACGAGGCAGGACGGCTCGCAGACGGAGGCCGGAGGCGGCCTCCAGATTCAGGCGCTCGGGCAGCAGGCCGCAACGGAGCAGGACGCGGTCGCGGCATCGCTCGCGGCACAGCTGGGCGCGTCGAACGACGCGTCTCCTGTGCGGGTGCTGAGTCCGGGTGACAGCGGGTCGGCGAACCAGGCCAACGTGGCCGGTTCGTCCGCCCTGGCCGCGAATGACGGCGCGACCTTGCAGGCCGCCCGGCAGAGCATCGCCGGCAGCCGGTGTGGCTGCGCCAGCCTGCCGATCCAGGTCGCGGGCCAGTCGGCCGCGACCGACCAGGCGGCGGCTGCATTCTCGGCCGCTCTCCAGGCAGATCCGAGCAACCAGGCGTCGCCGACGCGCGTCTGGAGCCCGGGTGGTGGCGGCTCCGCCTTCCAGGCGAACGCCGCCCTGTCACGCGGTGACGCCCTGAACAGGGCGCCTACCGGTCAGGGGGTGGTGCAGACCGCCTGACCTAACGAACAGGGGAGGGTCTTTCAGGACCCTCCCCTGTTGATCCTCGACCTCGACTACGCGTAGGGTGCCCTGTCCAGAGCAACAACGTGTCCGAGGTGGTCGCACATGGCGCGACGCTCATCAGCCTCGTTTCCTCGTCGCCCGATACCGCTGCTCGTGGCGGTAGTGGCCCTCCTCGGGCCGGGAGCGGCTTCGGCCGGAAGCTCTTCCCCCGACCCCCCGAGCTCGACCGGCGCGCCGGCGCCCGATCCGGCGCCGGTTCCTGCCGCGACGACGCCACCCCCGTCCCGCGTGCCGGTCGTGCGGTCGGCTCCGATGGAGCCGGTGCCGGCTCGACGCGTCGTTGCACCCACGACGGCGCCGGCGCCCGCGAGAGCCATGCGAGGTCGGTGCACCACCCGCGGAAGCGCGCGGTGCACCGCGAAGTGCCAGATCGTCGACGTCCCGCCGCTCCAGGTCGACCTGCATCGCGAGCTCGGTGCGGTTGCGGCTCCGTTGCGCGACGACTCGACAGTGCTGCTGGCCGGGATTGCGCTCCTCGTCGCGGCAGCGGTGGGCGCGTCGGCACTCGCACTCACACTCGTAGCGACACGGGCCCCGAGGAGTGCGACATGAAGTTCGCGTGCGCGGCCGCCGTCGCACTGGTGCTTCTCGTCGTCCCGACCGCGCGCGCGGCCGGGCTCTCGATCGGCTACTCCGTCACCTCGGGGACGGCCGGCGACAACGGGTGGTACCGAAGCGCGGTGACCGTGCAGATCACCGTGCTTGGCGCGACCGACACGAACTGCGTGGCGGCCGTGACGTTCCGGTCGAGCAGCGACGTCCTCAACTGCACCGCCACCGACGGCAACGCGACCATTCCGTTTCATCTGCAGTTCAAGATCGATACGGACGCCCCGGCCGTCACCGGAGGCACGCCGAGCCGGGCCCCCGATGCAAACGGCTGGTTCAACCAGCCCGTCACGATCTCGTTCAGCGGCTCCGACGGAACATCGGGCATCGCCTCGTGCACGTCCGCCTCGTACAGCGGCCCCGACTCGGCCACGGCGTCGGTCTCGGGAACGTGCCGGGACAACGCGGGCAACGTGAGCGCCGCCGGCTCGTCGGCGCTCAAGTACGACGCATCGCCGCCGACGTTGAGCCCGTCCGCGGACCGCTCTCCGGACGGGAACGGCTGGTACAACCATTCGGTCACCGTCACGTTCGCCGGATCCGACGCGACGTCGGGGATCGGCTCGTGTACCGCACCCACCGCCTACGCGGGGCCCGACACCTCGAGTACGTCGGTCGCAGGGTCATGCGTCGACAACGCGGGTAACCGCTCGACCGGGTCGTTGCCGCTCAAGTACGACGGAACCGCGCCGACGGCCGCCGCCGCGCCCGCGCGTCCCCCCGACGACCGGGGCTGGTACACGCGGCCCGTCGCCGTCGCGTTCAGCGGCAGCGATGCACTCTCCGGGCTGGCCGACTGCACCCCTGCGAAGACCTACGACGGACCCGACGACGGCACGGCGCGGGTGGCGGGCGTGTGTCACGACCGCGCGGGCAACGCCGCACCGGCGGCCGTGACGCTGAAGTACGACGCAACCGCGCCGCGCCTGCAGGACGTGACGGCGGTGCCCGGAGCCGACGACGTCATGCTCAGCTGGCGGCAGCCCGCCGATGTCGCGAGTGTCGCAGTCACGCGGTCGCCCGGCCGCAGGGGCAGCGACCAGTCCGTGATCTACAGGGGGAGGACGCCGCACACCCGCGACACGGGACTCGAGGCCGGTGTCGCGTATCGCTATCGCTTGACCAGCCTCGACCAGGCGGGGAATCGTGCAGTCGCCAACGTGACCGCGAAGCTTCGGGCGCTCTACGCTCCGGCGCCGGGAAGACGTGCGCGCGCCGGCGACGTGCTGCGGTGGACGGCTCAGAAGGGCGCCACCTACTACAACGTCCAGCTCTTCCACCGCCGCCGGAAAGTGCTGAGCACGTGGCCAGTCGGCCCGAGCTTCCGGCTCCCACGCGCCTGGACCTACGCCGGACACCGGTACAGGTTGTCGCGCGGCGTCTATCGCTGGTACGTCTGGCCCGGTCGCGGCGCCCGCGCGCTTGCGCAGTACGGACCGTTGCTCGGCAGCAGCTCCTTCACCGTTCGCTGAGCTCGGCAACGCGATTCATGACTCGCGACACAGCAGCGCCAAGGATCGGCGACGCGATCATGAGCAGATCCTGGAGGCGTGCATCGCCCACGACCCAACGGCCGCGGCCAACCTGATGCGCCGCCACCTCGCGCGCGTGGCGAACCGAATCGCGCACGAGATGGGGTCGGGCAACCTGTTCGCAGCCGACGGAACCATCAAGTAACAGCGCGTTCACGCTCCCCCTTGCGACGGAGGTGAAGTTCGTCCCCATGGCCGATGCCGTCGCGCTGCGCCAGGGCGTACCGTTGGGCCCATGATCGAGGCGCATGGACCTGACCAAGGACTACGGCGACAAGCGCGCCGTCGACGACCTGCGCTTCACCGTTCAGCCGGGCATGGTCACCGGCTTTCTCGGGCCGAACGGCTCGGGCAAGTCGACGACGATGCGGCTGATCCTCGGCCTCGACCGCCCGACGGCCGGCACGGTCACCGTCAACGGCAAGCGCTACCGCGAGCACACTGCGCCGCTGCACGAGGTCGGTGCGCTGCTCGAGGCGCGCTCGGTGCACACCGGCCGCTCCGCCTACAACCACCTGCTGGCGCTCGCGCAGACGCACGGAATCCCGCGCCGCCGCGTCGAGCGAGCTGATCGACCTGGTCGGGCTGCACGACGTCGCGAAGAAGCGCGCCGGGCAGTTCTCGCTCGGCATGGGGCAGCGGCTCGGCATCGCCTCGGCGCTGCTCGGCGACCCGCACGACGGTGATCCTCGACGAGCCGGTCAACGGGCTCGACCCCGAAGGCATCCACTGGATCCGCAACCTGCTCAAGTCGCTGGCGGCCGAGGGCCGCACGGTCTTCGTCTCGTCGCACCTGATGAGCGAGATGGCGCTGACCGCGGAGCATCTGATCGTGATCGGACGCGGCCGGCTGATCGCCGACCTGAGCGTCGAAGAGTTCATCCGCCGCTCGTCGAAGAAGCTCGTACGCGTGCGCTCGCCGCAGGCGACCGAGCTGCGCGAGCTCGTGCTCGGCCCCGACGTCACCGTCACGAGCAACGAGACCGGCGTGCTCGAGGTCGACGGCCTGACCGCCGAGCAGATCGGCGAGACCGCCGCGGAGAACGGCATCGTCCTGCACGAGCTGTCCCGCAGCAGGCATCGCTCGAGGAGGCGTTCATGGAGCTGACCCGCGACGAGGTCGAGTTCCGGGCCGCAGGCGCCCCCGATCGCGGTGGAGGTGGCGGCATGAGCGCTCGCCGTCGCTCCTCGAACGCGACCTGGCAGTCCTGGCGCGTCACGCAGCCGCGCGTGCTGCTGTCGGAGTGGACGAAGCTGCGCTCGCGTGCGCTCGACGCGCTGGTCGCTGCTCGCCGCGACGGTCGCTGGCGATCGGCATCGCCGATCCTCGCCTCGGCCGTCGTCTCGCATCGCACTGGGGCTCGCGCAGCCCGGCGATCGCGCGCGACTTCAACCCGCTCGACGTGAGCCTGGTCGGCTCGCAGATCGCTCAGCTCGCGATCGGCGTTCTCGGCGTGCTCGTGATCACCGGCGAGTACTCGACCGGGATGATCCGCGCCACGCTTGCCGCGGTGCCGAAGCGCCTGCCCGTGCTGTGGGCGAAGGCCGCGGTGTACGCCGCCGTCACGCTCGCGCTGATGCTCCCCGCCGTGCTGATCGCCTTCTTCGTCAGCCAGTCGATCCTCTCGCGCCACACGTCGAACATCGCGTTCTCGCGACCGGGCGTCGCGCGCGCCGTGATCGGCGCCGCGCTCTACCTGACCGTGATCGGCGTGTTCGGGCTGGCGCTCGGCGCAATCGTCCGCAACACCGCGGGTGGCATCGCGACGTTCGCCGCGATCCTCTTCGTGCTGCCGCCGCTGATGAACGTGCTGCCGAAGAGCTGGAACGACGCGGCAACGCCGTACCTGCCCGGGAACGCCGGCAGCGCGATCATGTCGCTCCACCGCGACTCGACACAGCCTCGCCCCGTGGGTCGGCTTCGGGCTCTTCTGCGGCTACACGGTCGTCGCGCTCGCGATCGCCGCGGTGCTGCTTGTTCGCCGCGACGCCTGAGGCATCGAGCGCGCCGAATCTCACGACCGCAGATCGAGAACCTCCCGGACCTTCTGCGCGAGCGAGGAGCGGTTCAGCGGCTTGGAGAGGAATGAGATCCCAGGCTCGAGAACGCCGTGGTGGGCTATCGCATCGGGCGCATAGCCGGACGTGTACAGCGTTCGCAAGCCCGGCCGCTCTTGGGTCAGCCGCTCGGACAGCTCCGGGCCGCTCAGCCTGGGCATCACGACATCGGTAAGCAGCATGTGAATCGCGCTGGGATGGGCCCGCGCGACCTCCAGTGCTTGCTCGGCGCCGCCGGCCGCCAGAACCGAATAACCGCATTGCGTCAGCACCTCGCGCACGAACCGCCGCACGATGTCCTCGTCGTCGACAAGCAGGATCGTCTCGGAGCCACGCGGGCAGTCGGCGTCGACAGCGGGCAGCTCGACCTCGTCGATCATCGCGTGCACGCGCGGCAGGTAGATCTTGAACGTCGTCCCCTGGCCCGGCCGGCTGTCGACGCTGATGTCGCCGCCGCTCTGCTTGACGATCCCGAACACCGTCGAAAGCCCGAGCCCGGTGCCCTTCCATGCTCCTTGGTCGTGAAGAACGGCTCGAAGATCTGGCGCAGCCGTCTCGGCGTCCATGCCCGCGCCGGTGTCGCTCACGCGCAGCTGACGTATGCGCCGGCCGCGGCGTCCGGGCCTGCTCTCGAGCCGGACGTTGCTCGGTCTCGATCGTCAGCGTGCCGCCAGACGGCATCGCGTCGCTGGCGTTGATCGCGAGGTTCATCGATCACCTGCTCGAGCTGGCCGAGGTCGGCTTCGACGTGCTCGAGCGTGGGATCGAGCGTGCAGACGATCTCGACGTCGTCGCGACCAGGCGCCGAGAAGCTTCTCGACCTCGCGCGACCACGGCGTTGAGATCGAGACCGCGGGTCTGCAGCACCTGCTTGCGGCTGAAGGCGAGCAGCTGCTGCGTCACGGCGCGGCCCGCTCGCCGGCGCGTCTGATCTCCTCGACGTATTGGCGCAGCGGATCGGCGGCATCGAGTCGCGCAAGCGGCAACTCGCTGAAGCCGATGACAGCGGTCATCATGTTGTTGAAGTCGTGCGCGATCCCGCCGGCGAGCTGCCCGACCGCCTCCATCTTCTGCGCCTGGCGAAGCCCTCTTCGCTCGTCGCGCAGCGCCCGCATGTCGGCGTGGCTGCGGATCGCGTAGCGGATCGTGCGCTCGAGCAGGGTCGGGCTGATCTCGCCTTTGACGAGATAGTCGGCCGCGCCCGCCTGCGTCGCCTCGACGTCGACGTCGTGGTCGCCTTGGCCGGTCAGCACGATGACCGGCATGTCGTCGCCGTCCTCGACCAGCTCGCGGACGAGCTGCGATCCCGTCGTCCGCGCCGAGCCGGTAGTCGACCAGGCAGACGTCGTAGCGGTCCTCGCGCGAGCGCCGCGAGCGCGGACTCGCGAGTCGTGCGCCCAGCGCACTCGTAGGCGGCTGCCGTCGAGCCGGACAGCATGTCCTTCGTCAGCAGGTAGTCGTCGTCGTCGTCGTCGACGAGCAGGACGTCGATCCGATCCTGATCGTCGTCACGGCCGTCGCAGCTGGTGCGATTCGGCAGCTCGACGATCTCGAACCAGTACTTCGCCAGCACCTTCATCGCCTCGGCGAGACCCGCGAACGTCACGGGCTTCGTGATGAACGAGTTGACGCCGAGGTCGTAGCTGCGGAAGATGTCCTCCTCCGCCTTGCGAGGTGGTGAGCACGATCACCGGGATCTTCCGGAGGGCGGGATCGGCCTTGATCTCGGCGAGCGCCTCGCGGCCGTCCTTCCTCGGCATGTTCAGGTCGAGCAGGATCAGCCCGGGCAGTCGGTGCGTCGCCGGTCGGCGTACCGAGCCGCGGCGAAAGAGGTAGTCCATCAGCTCTTCGCCGTCGCGCACGATGCGCACGTCGTTGCCGAGCCGGCTCTCGCGAAGCGCGTCCATCGTCATCTGCAGGTCTTCCTCGTCGTCGTCGGCGAGCAGGATCGAGATCGGCTCAGCGGATCCTCTCACGCGGTTCCCTCCTCGTTGTCGCTTCTACTCATTTGGTGAGCGGGAGCGTGACCGTGAACGTCGCGCCCGTCGCCCGGCACGCCCGTCGCGGTGATGTCGCCGCCGTGGCGCCAGACGATCTTGCGGGCGATCGAGAGGCCGATGCCCGTGCCCTCGTACGAGGACCGGCCGTGCAGCCGCTCGAACGCCGTGAAGATCCGCTCGGCGTGCTTCTCGTCGAAGCCGATCCCGTTGTCTTCGACCGTGATCACGCAGCGGTCGGCAGCCGGCAGACTCGCCGGGAAGCGGCGCCGGCATCGCCCGGCGATGGCGTCGCCGCGGATGCGGACGACCGGCGGCACGTCCTCGCGGTGGAACTTGAGCGCGTTGCCGATCAGGTTCTGGATCAGCTGGCGCATCTGCGTCGGTCGGCGTCGATCACCGGCAGCTCGCCGACGTCGATCGTCGCGTCCAGCTCGACGACACGCGCCTCGAGGTCGGCGACCACCTCCGGGTGATCCGTCCGAGATCGACGCGCTCGAACTCCTTCCCCGTGTGCGTCACGCGCGAGTAGTCGAGCAGGTCGTTGATCAGTCGCTGCATGCGTATCGGCCGCGTTCTGCATTCGCGCCAGATCGGCGGCAGGCTCGCTCTGCCAAGGTCGTCGCCGAGCCGGTCGCGCAGCCGGTCGCCGAACATGCGGATCTTGCGCAGCGGCTCCTGCAGGTCGTGCGAGGCGACCGACGAGAACTGCTCGAGCTCGTCGTTCGATCGAGCGAGCTCGCGTTGCACGCTCCTCGGCAGCAGCCGTGCGCTCGGCGACCCGCTCCTCGAGCGTCACGTTCACGGCTACGAGCTCGACGGTTGACCCCGCGAAAGCTCCGCCCGGTTCGCAGCGCGCGCCGGAACATCAGCAGGCTCGCGGCTCCGGCCAGTCGCGAACGCGATCAGCTCGGCGTACAGCCACCAACCGCTCGAGCCCGGCGAGCTTCGAGTACAGCTGGCTCGTTTCCGCAGTCCGCACGACGCGCCAGCTCGACCACCAACGGGCGCGGACGAGAAGTACCGTTGAGCGCCGGCGTACCGGTACGAGCCCGTGGCCTTCGCCGCAAGTCCGTCAATGAGCTCTGACGACTTCGGAAGCTGACCCGACTTCGCCTTGGTGCTACCGGCCGCCACGATGATCCGGTTGCTGCTGTCGACGACGAACCCGTTACCGCTCGATCCGGTCAGCGACTTGCCGAGGTAACCGCCCACGACGCGCGAGATCAACGACGGGTCGACGGCCTCGACGGCGACGCGGCGGCCGAACGAGGTCTCGAAGGGGATCGCCCATTCCAAGAGATACCCGTGACCGGCCTTGCCTTCCGGCAACAGATCCGAGAGCGTCGCGACGCCGCTCAGCGCCGCCCGGACGTGCGGCAGCTTGGCCGCATGGTCGAACCTCGAGCGCGGGGACGAACGAGAGGCGGCGATCTCGTTTCCATGCTGGTCGAGGATGACCACATAGCGCACACCCGTGCCCTTCGCAGCCTTCTCGAGCAACGCCTGGTTGATCGTACGCCCGCCAAAGCCCTTCGCGGTCGACGTCTCGGCACTCGCCGTCGACGTTGCGAAGAGGGCGGTCGTGAGCTGAGCGGTGATGCTCGTCTCCGAACCAAACCGCTGCTCGGACTGTCGGCGAGCCTGCGCCTGAGCATTCGTGACGACATATGCGAACGTGCCGAGCAACGCGACGATCACCGCCACGAAGACCGCCATCAGGAACGGGCGCGGACCGAGCAGATCCCGCAAAGGAGTCACTCGGAAGGGACGTGACGCATCGCGCGAGAGTGCCGCAGGAGCGGATGCCTCGGCGGGCCCATCGCCGCTCCGTCGGGTTGAGACGTCGGTCACGTTGTTCGTAACCCTGGCAGATTCGGGGGAGGGACGCAACCCAAAGAACAACAGAGGGATTCGGTAGGTTCTCGTAGTTGTCCCCTGGCAGAGGTGGCGTGATGAACGAGCAGCTCGCGGCCGAACAGACGCTGAAGTACGCGGAGGAGTTCTCGACCCTCTACACGAACGAGCGGGCCGAGCGGCGCCGGGCGGAAGCCGCCCTCGCCAGCCTCGAGGCGTCGTACGGGACGACCGTCCGGGCGCTCGCCGCCGCGCTCGAGCTCCGCGACGACGCGACCGGCAGCCATGCCGAGCGGGTGACGACGCTGGCACTGGAGCTCACTCGCGTGGCCGCGCCTCATCTCACCGCGACTCCGACGCTGGCCTACGGCTTTCTCCTGCACGACATCGGGAAGATCGGCATACCCGACGCACTGCTCCGCAAGCCCGGCCCCCTCGAGCCGGAGGAGCTGCGGCTGATGCAGACACATCCCACGCTCGGTCGAGGCATCGTCGAAAGCATCCCGTACCTGCGCGGCATCGCGACCGACGTGATCGGCTCACACCACGAGAGCTGGGACGGGTCGGGGTATCCCGACGGCCTTGCGGGAATGCGCATCCCGCTCGCCGCACGCATCTTCACCATCGCGGACGCCTTCGACGCGATGACGAACGACCGCCCTTATCGCAAGGCCTGCTCCACGTCTGAAGCGCTCGAGCGGATCGCTGCCGCAGCCGGAACGCAGTTCGATCCCACGCTCGCGCACGCGTTCCTGGCCCTGCCGTCGCACCAGCCGGCCCAGTGAGCGACGAGCCGCCCACGAGCGGGCCTCAGACAACGGTCCTGGTCGTCGAGGACGACGCGATGGTTCGGGGCTGGATCCGCTTTGCGCTCGAAGGCTCCGAGTTCGGGATCGTCGGGGAGGCTGCGGGCACGGCCGAAGCGCGTGAGCTCGTCGAACGCCGGGCGCCGGAGCTGCTGCTGATCGACTACCGGCTGAGCGACGGCTCCGGAACGGAGCTCGTACGTGCACTCCGCCTGCTGGGCGTTGCGACGCCGATCGTGCTGATGACCGCGCACTACGAGCCCGGCTTTAACGAAGCTGCACGCGAGTCGGGGGCCCAGGGCAGCGTTCTCAAGACCGGGAGCTCCGACGAGCTCATCGAAATCCTGCGGAGGACACGCGACGGCGAAGCCGCATTCGACGCGCGCCACCCGAGACGCGATCCCGGCCGGGCGGCGCTCAGCCCGCGCGAACGCTCTGTCCTCCGTCTGCTCGCCGCCGGGAAGACGAACCGGCAGGTGGCGGAAGAGCTCGGGATCGCGCCCGAGACGGTCAAGACGCTCGTGTCGCGCTCCTTCGCGAAGCTCGGCGCGGGACGCCGCGCGGAGGCAGTCGCAACCGCACAGCGAATGGGTCTTCTGTGACCGCGGCCGACGACGAGAGGTCGCTTCTCACTCACAACATCCTTTCCCCGCTCGCGGTGATCGTCGGCTACGCCGAGCTGATGCGGAGCCGCGACGACGAGGCGATCCGCACGGCCGCCCCCGCTGCGATCGTCGAGGCCGCCGGGCAGCTGAAGGAGGCGGTGTACGAGCTCATCTACCGCGACGAGACGGCCACGGATCCGGAGGGACGTGAACCGGATCAGAAGCCATCCTCGGATCTGAGGCCGGCTGACGGCTCACATCATCGCGTGGTGATCGTGGACGACGAGCCGCTCGTCCGCAGCCTGCTCAGGATCACACTCCCCGGGGATGCCTTCGACGTTCTCGAGGCGTCGGACGGCGATGCCGCCGTCCAGCTGATCGCGAACAGTGGCCCTGCACTCGTCGTGCTCGACTGGCAGCTGCCCGGCCGGAGCGGCGCCGACGTCCTCGCGGAGGTCAAGGCTGCGTTTCCCGAGCTGCCCGTGCTGGTCTTGACCGCCGCCCAGGATCCGGCGGAACGGCGCCGGGCACTGGAGCTCGGCGCCAACGTCTTCTTGACGAAGCCGTTCAGCCCGCTCGAGCTGCTGCGCGTGATCGAAGAGCTGCTCGCCGAACGCCCCGCGCCGCCGCACTAGCCGTCCATCGTTCCCCTTGTCCCCCGTTTGGCGCGCCGCAACTCGTGCGCCGACAAACGGGTGACAGTGCTCCTCCCACGGGCGTCGAGACACGTGGGTATGGAACACACACAGCTTCTCTCCGCAAGCACGTCGCCTCGCCGCCGGCCGCTCCGCCTGAGCGCACTTCGCACGGCAGCCGGCGCCGCGACTGGCAACCATCCTCGGGCTCACTATCTTCTGCGCCAACAGCGCGGCGGCCGGAGCCACCGCCGCTTGCACCGCGAGCCCGTACGCCTATGCAGGGCTCGTCGCGAACGCTCACCGTCCGGGCATCAAGGCCACGATCGTGGCCGCGAAGCCTGCAGACGTCAAGAACGGGCACGTCGCCGGTTGGATCGGCGTCGGCGGTCCGAAGGCTGGACCGAACGGCACCGCCGAGTGGCTGCAAGCCGGACTGAACGTGGTCGCCGACGGCAGCGCAGAGATCTACAGCGAGCAGACGACGCCGGGCCGGAGCCCCGTCTATACGACGCTCGGAAAGGTCCTCGTCGGGAAGGCCTACCGCATCGCCGTTGTCGAGATCTCCGGCAGGCCCGGAACGTGGCGCGTTCTGCTCAACGGCAAGGCCGTGTCGGCGCCTGTCTCGCTGCCGGGATCGCACAACGCATTCCAGCCGATGGCGATGACCGAGAGCTGGAACGGCAACGTGCCCTCGTGCAACGATTTCTCGTACCGGTTCGCGGGCGTGATGGTGGGCGGCAACGGCAGTTGGACGAGCCTGACAGCAGGCTCCGCACAGACACTGAGCGACGTCGGCTATCGCGTCGCCATGAACGACGCCGGCTTCGTCGCCGGGCGGAGCGTCTAGTCATGGCGCATCCCACCACCGATCAGGCATGCCTCGACGACCGCACCGACCGGCACGGGGCCCGGATCCTCCTCAGCGAAAGCCACCCGATCGTCCGCCGGCTGCTCATCATCCTGATCGAGGAGCTCGGACACGAAGCGGTCGTGGTCGACGACGGGGCGGAGAAGCCCGCGGGCGGAGACCTCTTGCTGCTCGACACCTCCGAACCGCAGGCCATTGAGCGTGCCCGTGACCTGTGCCGGCTCGACTGGGCGACTCCCATCGTCTGCATGGACGGGCTCCCGGAAGTGAGCAGCGTCGCCGGGCTCGGGCCGGTCGGCTATCTCCGGAAGCCGTTCACAATCGCCACGCTCGAGCGAAGCATCGACGCGGCCCTCGCACGGGTCTGGAGCTGTCCCGCAGATCGACGCGCAGCCGCCTAACGGCGGCGGGCGCGTCGCACATGCAGGGCATAGACGGGCAGGCCGACGATCAGGAAGAGAAAGACGAAGCTCGCCCACGCCGACGGATGCTTGATGTGGTGCCGCTCGGCGTGGAAGAACACGGCAGTCCCGATCGCGGCGGCGAAGACGAACGCCACCAGGAACTGCCCCGTGGAGACGCTGGCCACCCGGCAGAGGGGAAGTTAGCGGTACCCGCGCCTGCGGGCGCGCTGCGGCTCGCGCTGCGCTCTCGCACGCGGAGCACGGGGCGGCTGGCCTTCTGCGCGCACCCTGCCACCGGCGGCGACCCGCACGGTGCCGCCTTGCTCGACCACCAGACGCTGCGGTGGCTCGTCGTCGTCCAGGAACGGCGTCAACACCTCTTCCGCATAGCCGCCCGACGCTACCGCGGCCGGCGCGGCGAACTCGACTCTTGCCTCGGTCCGCTCCTCGCCGCACGACAACTTCAGCAGATACGACGCGTCGCAGCCGGAGCCTTCAGTCGGGGAGACGGCAGACACACCATCGATCGTCCAGGTCTGCATACCTCCAGTATGCCCGGGATCGACCGTTCCCCGGCGAGGTTCCCCTACGAGGGGAACCTCAGGCGCTCGCCCGTCGCCGGGTCGAAGAGATGGGCGGCGTCCGCCACCGGCCTGAGCAGCACACGAGAACCACGGCCCGGGGCGTGCCGAGCTTCGACTCGGGCAACCAGCTTCGTCTGCTCGCCCCCGACCTCCGCGGCCGCGAAGACGAACGCGTCGGCGCCGATCTCCTCGACCACCTCGACCGTGGCGGCAATCCCCGACTCCGACAGCTCGAGCGACTCGGGGCGCAGGCCGACGATCACCTCGCCATTCAGGTGCTCGCGCGCGCCGGGCGGCAGCGTCACCTCGACACCGCCGAGCGAGACCGAGCCGTCCGGGGCGAGCCGGGCGCGGCAGAGGTTCATCGCGGGCGAGCCGATGAAGCCCGCAACGAACGTGTTCGACGGTCGGTCGTAGAGCGCCCGGGGCGTGTCGCACTGCTGCAGCCGGCCGTCCCCGAGCACCGCGACGCGATCGCCCAGCGTCATCGCCTCCGACTGGTCGTGCGTCACGTACACCGTCGTCACGCCCAGCCTCGCCTGCAGCGCCGAGATCTCGGCGCGCATCTGGACCCGCAGCTTCGCATCGAGGTTCGAGAGCGGCTCGTCCATCAAGAACACGCTCGGCTGGCGAACGATCGCACGGCCCATCGCAACCCGCTGGCGCTGCCCGCCGGAGAGCTGACCCGGCTTGCGCTCGAGGTACGGGACGAGGTCCAGCAGCTCGGCCGCCTCACGCACGCGCCGCGCGCGCTCGGCCTTCGGCATGCGGGCGATGCGCAGCGGAAACCCGATGTTGGCCGCGACCGTCAGATAGGGGTAGAGCGCGTAGTTCTGGAACACCATCGCGATGTCGCGCTGCTTCGGCGGCAGGTCGGTCACATCCCGCCCGCCGATCGTGAGCGTGCCCGCGTCGACCTCCTCGAGCCCCGCCAGCATTCGCAGCGCCGTCGTCTTACCCGAGCCCGACGGCCCGACGAGCACCAGAAATTCGCCGTCGGCGATCTCCAGATCGAGCGCATCCACCGCCGGTACGTTGGTCCCCGGATAGATCCGCGTCGCCTGCTCGAACCGTACGTCCGCCATCAGTCGACCTCCGTCTCGAGTCTCTCGACCGCCGCGCCGAGCTCGGAGCGCACACGCGCCTGAGCCTCCGGCCCCGCACCCAGCTCGTCCAGCCCGAGCAGCGCCGCCCCGACCACCGGCGGCGCACTCGTCCTTCGCAATGCCAGGCCGGGACCGACCGTGTCGAGCCCGGCCTGGATGCGGGCGAGCAGCGCGTCGTCCGCCGACCGCATCAATCCCCCTCCGACCAGCACCTCGACCGGCGCGCCGGCCAGCCCCAGCCGCAGGACCGCCACCCGCGCCAGGTCGACGATCTCGGCCGCGAGCCGCTCGACGATGCCTGCCGCCACCCCGTCGCTCGCCGCAGCCGCCAGCACGACCGGTGCGAGCTCGGTTGCCCGCCGCTGGGCAATCGTGCCGCGATGAATCGCGCGAGCGAGCTCGGACGGAGCCGGCAAACCGAAGTGTTCCGGCACGAGCCGCTCGAGCGCCGTTGCCGGTCCGCGGCCGTCCTCGCTGCGCGCCGCCGCCGAGATGCCGGCGAGCCCGACGTCGTACCCGCCGCCCCAGTCGCCCGTGATCGCCCCGAGCGCCGGAAAGCGCACGTGCCGCCCGTCGGGGCCGACCCCGACGCAGTTGATTCCGGCGCCGCAGGTGATCGCCACGCCCCAGCCGCGCTCTGTCCCTGCGCGCAACACGGCGAAGGTGTCGTTGCCGACGCGAGCCGTCGACGCCCACTGCCGCTCGGAGACCGCCGCGAGCAGGCGCTCTTCCTCGTCGGGGAAGTCGATGCCCGCAAGCAGCACCTGCGCCACGTCGGCTCGCCGCCCGTCGAGACCGGCTTCGTCGACCAGATTCTGGAGCACCTCCAGACATCCGTCGAGCCCGAGCTGATGCGGGGAGCTGAGCGGGCCACGCGCGTGCGCGAGCAACGCGCCGTCCCGTGCCACGAGCGCGAGGTCCGTCTTCGAGTTTCCGCCATCGACCGCGAGGATCATGCGAGCACCTCGGCGGTCAGGCTCTCGACGAGGCCCTCGACTCGCTCGATCTGTCCGATCAGAGGATGAGCGAGCAACGCTTTGCGGACGTCAACTTCGTCGCGGCTGAGCGCAGCGCGCAGCGCCAGCCGTTCGTAGGCGGCAACGTGCTGCGTGAGCCCGAGCAGCTCCGGGGCGAGGGGCCGCTGCGGCAGCGGCAAGGCTCCGTCGCGGGTGACGCGCGCCGGCAGCTCGACGACGTCGTCGCCGGCCAGGCCGGCCAGCGTGCCGTCGTTTCGCACGTCGACCTCGTGCACCGCTCCGTCGCCGGACACGAGCGACCCGACGAGGCCGAGCGCCGCCTCGCTGTAGAACGCCCCACCACGCTGTTCGAGCAGTGCCGGCTTGGTGACGAGCGCCGGGTCGCGGTACAGGCGCAACAACTCGCGCTCGATCTCGGCCACCGTCTGCGCGCGCGGGACGCCGTGGCGTTGCTCGGCGAGCACCGCGTCGTGAGCGTAGAAGTAGCGCAGGTAATAGGACGGGACCACACCCAGCTCGTCGAGCAGGCGCCGGGGCAGCTCGAGGTCGGCGGCGATCTCGTCGCCGTGCGCGGCGAGGAGCTCGGGGAGGACGTCTCGCTCTCCGTCGAGCAGCGCCGCACGCACCCAGGTGAGGTGGTTCAGCCCGACCTGGTCGACGACCAGCCGCCGAGGCTCGACGCCGAGCCACTGCGCCCACCGCCGCTGGAAACCGATCGCCACGTTGCATAGGCCGATCGCCCGGTGGCCCTCGTCGAGGAGCGCGCGCGTGACGATTCCGACCGGGTTCGTGAAGTCGACGATCCACGCGTCGGCCCCCGCCAGCTCGCGCACACGGCCGGCGATCTCGAGCACCGCCGGAACGGTGCGGAGCGCCTTGGCCAGTCCGCCCGCGCCGGTCGTCTCCTGCCCGATGCAGCCGCAGGCGAGTGGGAATGTCTCGTCTTCCAGGCGCGCCTGCTGCCCGCCCACGCGGATCTGGATCAGCACGAAGTCTGCTCCGGCAACGGCGCGATCGAGGTCGTCCGCGATCTCGAGGCTGCCGCGGTAGCCCTGGTGCTCGAGCATGCGGCGCGCGAGCCCGCCGACGACCTCGCGGCGCTCGGCGTCGATGTCGTGGAGCACGAAGTCGGAGACGTCGAGCCGTGACAAGCCCGAGACGAGCTCCGGTGTGTACGTCGAGCCCCCGCCGACGACGGCGACCTTCATCCCTTGACCCCGGTCAGCGTCACGCCTTCGACGAAGGCGCGTTGCGCCAGGAAGAACAGGATGATCACGGGAGCCATCACGAGCAGCGTCGCCGCCATCGTCAGGTTCCACTGCACCTGATGGAAGGAGCGGAACTGGGCGAGCCCGATCGAGAGCACCCAGTTGTGCGAGCTTTCGCCGACGTACAGCAGCGGCAGGAAGAAGTCGTTGAACGTGTAGAGGAACGAGAAGAGCGCGACTGCGGCAAGCGCCGGCTTCGCGAGCCGGGTCACGACGGTCACCAGGATGCGGAGCTCTCCGCAGCCGTCCACGCGTGCGGCATCGAGGTACTCCTCGGGAATCGTCAGGAAGAACTGCCGCAGCAAGAAGATCGAGAACGCGTCGCCGAACCAGTTCGGGATGATCACCGGCCAAAGCGTCCCGACCAGGTGGAGCTTTGCCCACATCACGTACAGCGGGACGACGGTCACCTGTTGCGGCAGCATCAGCGCGACCAGCACGACCATGAACGCGACGGTGCGGCCACGCCAGCGCAGCCGGGCGAGCGCGTAGGCCACGGGCACCGACGAGACGAGCATGCCGATCGTCGCGAGGACGGAATAGACCATCGTGTTGAACGTCCAGCGCAGGAGCGGCGCCTTGCTGAAGACGTCGATGAAGTTCCGCAGGCGGAACGGGTGCGGCCACAGGTGCGACGAGAGCGCCTGGTCGTTCGACATCAGTGCGGTCAGCGCGATGAAGACGAACGGCGCGAGGAACGCGATCGCGGCCGCGATCAGCACGCAGTGGTTCGCGACTGCCGCCAGCAACCGGCGGCGACGCACCTGCGCGGGTACGCGGCGACGAACGAGCGGCGCAGCGGCTGTCGTTGCGGACGCGGTCATCTCGACCCCGCCTGATGCACCCACTTACGCGAGTTGAGCACGATCACGAGCGTCACCGCGAACGAGACGATCAGCAGCAGCATGGCGAGCGCCGACGCGTAGCCCATCTGGAACTCGCTGAACCCGTGCTCGTAGAGCAGCACCGGATAGAACAGCGTCGAGTCGAGGGGATAGCCGAGGTTGACCGACGTCACGTCGGCGGCCTGCGAAGCCTGCCCCGCGGCGACGCCGGCGGCGACGTACGCCTGCGTGAAGTACTGCAGCCCCTGGATCACGCCGAGCACGACGGCGAAGAGGATGACCGGGCTGATCGTGGGAAGCGTCACCCAGAACAGGCGCTGCAACGGGCCTGCTCCATCGAGCTCGGCCGACTCGTACAGATGCTGCGGCACGTCGAGCACCGACGCGAGAAAGATCACCATCGTGTTGCCGATCCCCCAGAGGCCGAGCAGGATCAGCGACGGCTTCGACCACGACGGGTCCTGGAACCAGAGCGGGCCTTGGACGCCCAGGTGACCGAGGATCGTGTTCACCGGGCCGGTGGCCGGGTTGAGGATGTAGACGAACCCGAGCGTGGCCGCCACCGGGGGCGCAAGCGCCGGCAGGTAGAAGATCGTGCGAAAGAACCCGGCGCCGGTCCTGATGCGTGCGACGAAGACCGCGATCCCGAACGCGAACAGCACCTGCAGCGGGACGGCGATCGCAACCATCCAGATCACCGTGTTCTTCACCGACGTCCAGAACTGGGGATCGACGTTGAACATGTAGCGGTAGTTCGCAAGGCCCACCCAGCGCGGCGACGAGAGCAGGTCGTAGTGGGTAAACGAGAGGTATCCGCTCATCACGAGTGGATAGCCGAAGAAGACCGAGAAGCCCACGATCCACGGGCTCATCAAGCCGAGCACGAGACGGCGCCGACGCCACTCCGCCTTCCGCCGCGAGCGCGTGCGGAGGAGCGCCGGCGACCGGGGCGGCTGCCCCGGTCCCTTCCGCCACAGCAGGTCTCACGGAACCCCGCCGCCGCCCTTGGCCTGTGCGACCTGCGCGTCGAGCTCGCCGGAGAGCTTCTTCAGCCCAGCCGTCAGGTTGCCCACGCTGCCCGCCTGCCACTTCGTGAAGAAGTTCTGGGCGAGGTTGGTGTAGGCGACGCCGGACGCCATGATCGGCGACGTGCTCGACCTTGGGTTCGCGAAGATCTTCAGGAACGTCGAGAAGTGAGCGTCCGGAAGCGATCTCCTTCGAGGTGGAGCGACGACGTCGTCGTCGGCACGTTGCGCAGGCCGTTCGACAGCACCGCCAGCGCATGGTTGTTCGTCGTCAGGTATTTGACGAGCGCCCACGACTGGTCGAGATGGTGCGCGCCACGCGGGATGCCGATGATCGTGCCGTTGATGTAGCCCGACCCATACAGCTCCGGGTGGGCATCGTCGACCGGCATCGGAGCGGTGCCGTAGTTCAGGCTCGGATGCTCGTTGGCGATGAATGCGACGCGCCACTCGCCGTCGAGGTTCATGGCGAGCTTGCCCGCCTCGAATGCCTGCGACGCGGAGAACTCGTCACCGAGCCCGGCCTGGAACCGGACCAGCTTGTTGTAGCCGTACCAGTCGACCAGGCCCTTCTGCCACTCGGCCATCTTCGCCCAGGCCGGGTCCTGGCCGAGCAGCGCGCGCCCCTTTGCGTCGATCCACTTGGCGCCGAACGAGGTCGCCCAGCGCTCGGGCACGTTCTCGTAGAACCCGATCACCGGATCCAGCCCGGCGACCTTGATCGAGCCATTCGAGCCGCGGACGGTCAGCTTCTTCGCGTCCGCCGCGAGCTCGGTCATGGTGCGCGGCGGGTGCGTGATCCCGGCCGCCTTGAACATCGTCTTGTTGTAGTAGAGGCCGTAGTCGTCGGCCAGCAACGGCAACGCGCAACGCTTGCCGTTGTACTGCGTGTAGTAGCGCGGCGCGGGCGGGAACAGCGACGCCGGCGATAGAAGCGATTGAGGAGCGTTCCCATTGCTCCCCGGCCCGTCCCGTACGGCGGACCTTCGGTATGTCCGGCCATAGGGCGAGACGAAGCGACGGTCCCGGTAGTTCCGCCCGTTTCGGGGATTCGTCTGCCCCGGCATGGCCCGGCACCGGACGACGCTGGCATCCCCAGTCGTCGTCGAACCAGGCGTAGATGGCCGAGCGACCCAGGTCGGTCGGGAGGCGGAGCCCGGGTCGGTCGCGGACGCTGTGGCGGAACTGCCGCCAGAGGTCGCGGATCCTCGTCCGGGACGCAGGGAAAGACCATGATGACCTTGCGCGGGTTCGCCTTCTCCAGGAGCTGGCGGGTATTCCCAGAGCACCCATTCCGTCGTCCCCACGGTGAGGAGGACCCAGCCGAGCCCCTCCATCAACTCCAGGATGTGTGCTGCCAAGGCATCGTCCGTGACAGGACCCCTGGCCTGCGCCCCGCGGCGGAGCTTGTCGGCCGGGACGTCCGATCGCGAGGACGGGACCCTCGATCGAGGCCCGCTCGGTGACGACGTGCTTGACGATGCAATCCGCAACGCATCTGGTCAGCAGCCGCAAGGGGAAGACGTCTGACATTCGCATGAACGGGAGGCTTCGTTCATCCTCGCGGAACGACCTGAGATACAGGATGTGCGGGCGAGCGTCGAATCGGACCTGCTGGCTCGCCGACCTCGCCAGGCGCATGGCACGTTCCCAGGCCAGCGCCGTGCCGCCGAAGCAGGTCACGAAGCTGACGACGAACACGATGCCGGAAGGAGGGGGCGATCGCGGGGCCCGCCCATTGCCTCCAACCCTCCGTCATCCCGAGGATGGCGCCCAGGAGCCCCGAAGCCGGCGATCCCCAGGGTCGCCGAGGCCAGGAAGCGCCATCCCCATCCGCAACCGGCGCCAGGAACGGGCCTGGATCGGCCTGGGCACGGACCCCAAATAGAGGACCAGGCCCTCTTCGCGAGGGCCCTACCTCTCATGGACGACCTCGCCGTCGATGACCGTCATCAGGACCTTCGCTCGAGCACCTCGGCCGGGCGGACCGGAACAGGTCGCGGTCGACGACCGTCAGGTCGGCCCGCATGCCCGGCTTCGAGGATGCCGAGCCGGTCCTCGGCGAACGCGGCGTAGGCCGAGCCGGCGGTGAAGGCGCGGAGGGTCTCCTCCAGCGTCATCCTCTGGTCGGGGTGCCAGCCGCCCGGCGGGATTGCCCTTCTGCGTCCTGGCGGGTCAGGGCGGCGTAGATGCCCCAGAACGGGTTGACGACCTCGACCGGGAAGTCGCTGCCGAAGGCGAGCGGCGACGCCCGCGTCGAGGAACCAGCGCCAGGCGTAGGCGCCCGTCGACCCGGTCCGGGCCCGAGGCGGGCGTCGGCCCAGCGCATGTCGTCGCTGGCGTGCGACGGCTGCATCGAGGCGATCACGCCCGAGCGCGCGCGAACCGGGCGACGTCCTCCTTGCGGACCACCTGGGCGTGCTCGATCCGCAGCCGCGGGTCGTGCGCCTCGGGCACGGCCTTGCAGGGCGGCGGCGTAGGCGTCGAGCACCAGGGCGTTGCCCCGGTCGCCGATCGCGTGGGTGCAGACCTGCCAGCCGTGCCGGAGCGGCCGCGGTCGTCGTCGCCTCGAGCACCTTCGGGTCGATCAGGAGCAGCCCCGAGTTGCCCGGGTCGTCGCTGTAGGGCTCGAACAGCAGGCCGCCGCGCGAGCCCATCGCGCCGTCGATGAAGAGCTTGATCGCCCGGAGCTCGAACCGGGCGTCCGGGCCCGGCGCGTGATCGGGCGGCTGGCTCGACGAACTCGACCTCGCCGCCCGTCGGCGGGCGAGGCCATGCCGTAGACCCGGAGCTTGAGCTTGCCCGTCGCGGTCGAGGTCGCGATAGGCCTCGGCCTCGGTCGGCGAGATGCCCGCGTCGTGGACGCCGGTCAGGCCCGGCTCGCAGGACGAGCTCCTGGGCCGGCGAGGATGCGCCGGCTGACGTCGGCCCGCGTCGGCGGCGGGACGACCGTCGAGACCAGGCCCATCGCGCCGTCGATGAAGACGCCGGTCGGCTCGCCCGTCCGCGTCGCGGAGGATCTGGCCGTCGGACGGGGCCTTGGTCGTCCCTGGTCGATCTTGGCCCGCCGCATGCGCCTCGGAGTTGGCCCAGCCGGCGTGGCCGTCGACCCGGCGGAGCCAGACCGGGCGGTCGGGGGCGACGGCGTCGAGCACGGCGGCGGTCGGGAACGCGCCGCCGGGCCAGAGGCTCTGGTCCCAGTTCCGGCCGGTGATCCAGCGCGTCGCCGGGCGTCGCGTCGATCCGCGCCTTGACCCGCCGCGCCGACCTCCTCGAGCGAGGCGACGCCCCGCAGGTCGACCTCCTCGCAGGCCGCGCCCAGCGACGTCGATGTGGCCGTGGGCGTCGATCAGGCCGGGCATCGCGAAGGCGCTCGGGCGGTCGATCGACGCGCGTCTTCGGCCCGCTGGAATCGCGCCGACCTCGTCCGGCCGAGCCGACGGCGACGATCTCGCCCGCCGCGCGCGGCGACGGCCTCGGCCCAGGGGCGGTCGCGGGTCGCCGGTCCAGATCCGGCCGACCTTGAGGATCAGGTCGGCCGGGCCGTCCGTTCGTCGAGCCGGAGCGCCCGGCCGGGCGAGCTTGCTTCCTGCGGGCTTGCCCGTCGGCGATCGACGGCGACGCCGTTGACGAACAGGTACTGCGACGCCCGGGGCGTACGGGTCGGGTCGTCGAACGTGGCGGCGTCGCGGAAGGTCGCCGGGTCGAAGACGACGAGGTCGGCGAAGGCGCCGGCGCGGATCACGCCCGCGGTCGGGCAGGCCGAGGATCTCGGCCGGCCAG
>CAWAXB010000015.1:0-20055 GCA_963785895.1 uncultured Actinomycetes bacterium
TCGGCCCAGTTGTCGCCGACGCCGACGTCGACGGCGAGCGGCGGATCGAGGTCGTAGGCGCCGCACATCTCGCGCGCACGAGCTCGCGCACCTTCGACACCTCGGCGCTCGGGCACCTCGAGCAGCAGCTCGTCGTGCACCTGCAGGACGAGCCGTGCGCCGCGCCCCTCCTCGCGCAGGCGTCCGCGATCCGGATCATCGCCACCTTGATGATGTCCGCGTTCGAGCCCTGCATGACGAAGTTGACCGCGACCCGCTCGCCGAAGCCGCGCGTCTGCCGGTTCGACGCGCGGATCTCGGGCACCGGCCGGCGCCGGCCGAGCAGCGACGTGACGTAGCCGTCGCGCGCCCGCCTGCTCGATCGTGCGCGCGATGAAGTCCTGCACGTGCGGGAAGCGCGCGAGGTACGCGTCGATGTAGCGCTGCGCCTCGTCGCGCGGGATCTCGAGGTTCTCCGAGAGGCCGTACGCGGAGATGCCGTAGACGATCCCGAAGTTGATCATCTTCGCGATCGAGCGCTGCGCCGACGTGAGCTTGCCGGGCTCGACGCCGAGCACCTCGGCCGCCGTCGCCGTGTGGATGTCCTCGCCGCGCGCGAACGCCTCGCGCAGCTTCGGCTCGCCCGAGACGTGCGCGAGGATGCGCAGCTCGATCTGCGAGTAGTCGGCCGACAGCAGCGCGATGGCCCTCCTCGGCGACGAACGCCGAGCGGATCTCGCGCCCGAGCTCGGTGCGGATCGGGATCGACTGCAGGTTCGGGTCGGAGGTCGAGAGCCGGCCGGTCGCGGCGACGGTCTGGTTGAACGTCGTGTGCAGGCGGCCGTCGACGTCGGAGAGCAGCGACGGCAGCGGGCCGAGGTAGGTGTTCAGGAGCTTCGAGAGCTCGCGCCACTCCTCGATCACCGGGACGATCGCGTGCTCGTGCGCGGATCGAGCGCAGCACCTTCGCGTCGGTCGAGTAGCCCGGTCTTGCCCTTGCGCCCCGCGGTCAGCCCGAGCTGCTCGAAGAGCACGCGGCCGACCTGCTGCGTCGAGCCGATCATGAACTCCTCGCCCGCGAGCTCGTACGGCGTGCGCCTCGAGCTCCTCGACGCGATCGGCGAGCCGCGCCGTGATCTCGCCCATCCGGTAGGTGTCGATCTTCACGCCGGCCTGCTCCATCTGCGCGAGCACGCGGTGAGCGGCAGCTCGATCGTCGCGGTAGAGGTCGGTGACGCCGCGCTCCTCGAGCCGCTCGAGCAGCGGGCCGACCAGGCGGCGCGGCGTCTCGGCGCGGCGGACGAGCGCGGTCGTCTCCTCCTCGGCCGGCGGGCGTCGGCAGCAGCTCGACGCCGTACTCGGCCGCGAGGTCGTCGAGCTCGTACGACGGCGCGGCCCGGATCGATCAGATACGCGGCGAGCAGCGTGTCGTCGCGCGCGTCGACGCGCGAGCGCCTTCGCGTCGTGCACGACGAGGTCGCCGTCGACGCGCGCGGGCCGCGGCCCGATCACCACCTCGTCGCCCGTCGCGACCGCCGCGCGGTCGCCGTCGACGGCGTAGCCGACGACGCCGCGGAAGTCGAGCTCGCCCTCGCGCCACGGCACCTCGACGCCGGTCACCTTCATCGGCGCCGACGGCACCGCCGCGTCGAGCTCGTCGACGCGGTTCAGCAGGTTGCGGAACTCGAAGCGGCGGAAGATCTCCTTCAGCTGGGCGCGGTCGGGCGGGTCGAGGACGAGCTGCGCCGGATCGCAGTCGATGTCGAGGTCGCGCCGCATCGTCGCGAGCTCCTTCGAGACGCGCGCGAGCTCGGCGTGCTCGGTGATGTTGCGCGCGCGCGCCGGCGAGAGCTCGGCGGCGTGCTCGATCACCGACTCGAGCGAGCCGTACTGCGCGATCAGCTGGCCGGCCGTCTTGTCGCCGATCCCCGGGACGCCGGGGATGTTGTCGGACGTGTCGCCCTTCAGCCCGATGAAGTCCGGCACCTGCTCCGGGCGTGACGCCGTAGCGCGCCTCGACGCGCTCGGGCGTGTAGACGTTCACGTCGGCGACGCCGCGCGGCGTCATCATCAGGCAGACGTTCTCGCTGCAGAGCTGGAACGCGTCGCGGTCGGTCGAGACGACGCACGTCTTGATCCCCTCGGCGTCGGCGCGCGTCGCGAGCGTCGCGATCACGTCGTCGGCCTCCCAGCCCTCGAACTCGAGGTTGCGGTAGCCGAACGCCTCGACGATCGGCCGGAAATGCGGGAACTGCTCGCGCAGCAGGTCCGGCATCGGCTTGCGGCCTTCCTTGTAGACGACGTCGGCCGCCTCGGCGACCGCGGCGCGGTGCACCGGGCGCGAGTCCCACGCGACGGCGACGCCCTTCGGCCGGTAGTCCGCGAGCAGCTTGAAGAGCATGTTCGTGAAGCCGAGCAGCGCGTTCGTCGGCTGCCCGTCGGTCGTCGCGAGCTCCTCGGGCAGCGCGAAGAACGCGCGGTAGGCGAGGTTGTTGCCGTCGACGATGAAGAGGTCGGCGTCGCGCGCAGGCGCGTCGTCGAGGTCGAGCTCGGCTCCCGTCAGGGTCTTCGGCACAGGGCCGAGGGTATCGTCCGGCGCCGATGCCGAAGCTCGAGATTCACCCACTTTCCGAGGACTGCGCGGACCAGGCCGCCAGGCTGCTCGCCGAGCGCTACGCGCGCCAGCGCGCCGCAGAGCCGCTGCTGCCCGAGATCGACGACTTCGCACGCCCACGTGCCCGAGCGGCGACGGCGCTCGTCGCGACCCGCGGCGGCGAAGCCGTCGCCTACCTGGCGGGGGCGGTCGAAGGACGACATCGCGCCGCGTCGGCTTCGCCGGCTGCGCGGCGACCGAGCCGGAGGCGGTCCGCGACTCTTCGCCGCGCTCGCGGAGCGCTGGGAGGTCGCGCGGTTCGCGGTCGCCGTGCCGGCTGCCGATGCGAGCTGGTCGACGCCTGGTTCTCGCCTCGCCTTCGGCTGCCAGTTCGTCTGGGCCGTGCGCGAGACGGCCCTTGACTCCGAGCACCGGCCGCCGCCGTTCGCCGGGACGATTCGTGCCGAGCACGCCGGCCGATCTGGACGCGGTCGCGGCGTTCGACGAGATCCTCTGGACGCTGCAGGCGCGCGTCGCCGAGCTTCTCGGGGCTGGAGATGCCCACCGCCGAGGAGCTCCGCGAGCGAGTGGAGCGACCTCTGGGACGACCCGGAGACGTTCGTGCACTTCGTCGCCGAGCGCGACGGCCGCGCCGTCGGGCACGCCGTCCTCTACCGCCGTCCGGAAGGCGACCTGCGCGTGCCGCCCGGGAACATCGACCTCGCGCATGCGGCGACCCTCGCCGAGGTGCGCGGCACCGGCGTCGGGCTTGCGCTGACGCGCGCACGCCATCGTCTGGGCGCACGAGCACGGCTTCCGCTCGATCACGACCGACTGGCGGTCGGTCAACCTGCTCTCGTCGCGCTTCTGGCCGCGTCGCGGCTTCCGGCCGCAGTACCTCCGCCTCTACCGGGCGGTCCCCGTGATGCCGTCCGCCGTCCGACCCTCGCGCTGTTCTGCCTCGCCGTCGATCGCGCTCGCAGTCGTGCCGGGGCCGGCGGTCACCTACATCGTCACGCAGAGCGTCGACAAGGGCCGGCGCGCGGGGCTCGTCTCGGCGCTCGGCGTCGCGAGCGGCGGGCTCGTGCACGTCGCCGCGGCGACCGTCGGGACTCTCGGCGCTGATCGCCTCGTCGGCGACCGCGTTCACCGTCGTCAAGCTCGTCGGCGCCGCCTACCTGATCGTCGTCGGCATGCGGCGCATCCTCACCCGCGACGCAGGCGAGACGGATCGCCGCCGAGAGCCGCGCCGCCGCTCCTGCGCCAGCTCTACAGGCAGGGCGTCGTCGTCAACGTCCTCAATCCGAAGACAGCGCTCTTCTTCCTCGCGTTCCTGCCGCAGTTCGTCGACCCGCACCGCGGCTCGGTGCCGCTCGCAGGTCGCGCTGCTCGGGCTGCTCTTCGCGACGATCGCCTTCGCCTCCGATGCGCTCTACGCGCTCCTCGCCGACCTGCTCGCGGGCAGGTTCCGGCGCAGCGGCGGCGGCGCGACGGTGCGGCGCTGGGTCTCGGGCAGCATCTTCGTCGTGCTCGGAGTCGTCGCAGCCGCCGCGCATCGATCCTCGTGACGCGCCTCCCGCTGCTCGCCGACTCGCGCGTCGTCGATCGCAGAGATCGGGCCTGACGACGTCGTCCTCCGCCCGCCGCTTCCCTCGCAGCCGCATCGAAGACGTCGGCGCAGCCGTGCGCGAAGCGCTGGCGTTCCCGCTCGCCGGGCGGCCGCTCGCGGGAGCTCGTGACTCGCGGCGGGACGGCGACGATCGTGATCGAACAGCCGTCGCTGCCGATTCCGAGCGCGCAGTTCGGGCCACGGCACGACGCAATCGTCGCCGTGTCGGACGAGCTCGAGCGGCTCGGCGTCGATCAGCTCACGATCCTCGTCGCGGGCGGGTTGTTCCGCCGGACGACGCACGCGAGATCGGCCTGCTCGTGCCCGCCCGAGTTCCGCCGGCGCTTCCGCGGCCGCGTGAGCGTCCACGATGCAGAGGCGGACGACCTCGTCACGCTGGGCGACGAGGGGAGCATCTCGCTCCGCGTCAACCCGGCGCTGGTCGAGACCGACCTCGTCGTCACGGTGACCGCCGCGGAGACCGTGCTGCACGGCGGGCCCGCGGCGCTCCTCGCCGCAAGCGGCCGCGAGTCGCTGCGCGCGGCCGGCGCCCTGTCGCTGCTCGAGACGGGCGCCTCGCAGGGCTGGCGGCTGGCGCTGTCGAGCTCGAGCGCAGGCTCCAGGCGAGCGTGCCCGTCACCGGCATCTCGCTCGTGCTCAACCCGCCGCGCATGGCCGGCCCGTTCGCCGGCTATCCGTACGACCAGGAGGCGATCGAGCGGTTCGTCGGCTCACGGGCCCGCCGTGTGTTCCAGCTCGCGCCCGCACGGGTGCGGCAGCGCGTGCTCGAAGGGCTGCCCCGCGAACAGACCTGCGCAGCGGTGTACGGCGGCACGCCGTCGGAGGCACACGCCGAGGCGCTGCTGCGCGGCACGCTCTTCAAGGGCATCGAGCTCGACGAGCAGCTCGACGCGCTCGTGATCGGGATCCCGCCGACCACGCCGTTCATCCCGCGCGAACGACCGAACCCGGTCAGCGCCGCGTACCTCGGCCTGGGCCTTGCGCTGCGGATGTGGCGCAACCGGCCGCCGCTCGCCGAAGGCGGCACGGCAATTCTCGTGCACCCGTTCCCGCGACGCTTCCCCCGCCCCACACAGACTCCCTACCGCACGCTCTTCTTCGATCCGCGCACCGCGCGTGACAGCAACGCGATGCGAGAGTCCGAGCAGGCGGCACTCGGCGACTCGCATGCTCTCGCCGAGTACCGGGCCGGGCGTGCCTGCCACCCGCTGCTGCCGTTCGTCGAGTGGAGCGCCTGCGACGTGTCCGCCCACCGGCTGGGCGCCGTGCTGATTGCCGGCTGCCGCGACGCGCACTCGGCTCGGCAGCTCGGCTTCGTTCCGGTGCACGGCCTGGGCGCGGCGCTCGAGATGGCCCGCGGGCGTGGCGCGCGGCGGATCGGCTATCTGCTCGCACCGCCGTACGTGCCGCTCGTCGTCTCTCCGGCTGACGTCTGAGAGCCCCTCCGCCTCAGGGCGGAGGCGGCCGCGGCGCGCGCGAGGGACAATGCGGCAAGTTGCTCAGGAAGATCCCGAACTGGTTCGTCGACCTTTGCGTCGTCCTCGTCGTCGCCGTGTTCTCGCTGGCGAACGTCTTCCACCGCGGCGACGAGGTGTGGCTGCTCGCGCCGCTCTCGCTGCTCGGCGCACTGCTGCTGTTCCGGCGGCGCCGCTACCCGGTCGCAGTGCTCGCGGCCGAGACGCTGCTCGCCACCGTGCTCGGATCTTTGGCGCGTTCTGGCTCGTCGCGGCGGTGATCGCCGGAGTGTGGACGGTCGCGGGGCAGCTCGATCGCAGCCGCTCGTTGCGGCTGAGCATCGCGGCAGCTGCGATCGTCGCCTTGCCGGCCCTCGGCGGCAACGGCTGGCGAGCCTGGCACCTCGTTCCCCAGGGCATCTTCTTCGTGGTCGCCTGGCTCTACGGCGAGAACCAGCGGGCCTACGACCTCGAGCGGGAAGAGCGATCGCGCAAGGCGGTCGCCGACGAGCGCGCGCGCATCGCCCGTGAGCTGCACGATGTCGTCACACACAACGTGAGCGTGATGGTCGTGCAGGCGGCCGCCGGCAACGACGTCTGGGACACGCATCCCGAGCGGGCGCGCGAGGCGCTCCGGAACGTCGAGGACACCGGCCGCCGCGCGCTGGGCGAGCTGCGGCGCCTGCTCGACATCTCGGCCGACGGCGAAGGGACGTTGCCCCAGCCCGGGCTCGACCGGGTCGACGAGCTCGTCGAGCAGGTTCGCCATGTGGGCCTCGCCGTCGGCGTGACGGTCGAAGGATCGCGACGCCCGGTGCCCCAAGCACTCGATCTGTCGGCATATCGCATCGTCCAGGAGGCGCTCACCAACACGCTCCGGCACGCCCACGCCACCCACGCCAACGTGCGCGTGCGCTACGCGCCCGATGCGATCGAGGTTGAGATCGCCGACAACGGCGTCGGGCCGGGCGGTGGTGCGAGCGACGGTCGCGGCCTGATCGGGATGCGCGAGCGCGTCGGACTGTTCGGAGGCGATCTCCGCACCGGCGCCGGGCCGGACGGCGGCTTCTCGGTCAAGGCACGTATCCCGCTCGGAGCGGCGTGATCAAGGTCCTGCTCGCCGACGACCAGGCGCTCGTGCGCTCCGGCTTCCGGATGATCCTCGAGGCGCGCGACGACTTCGACGTGATCGGTGAGGCGGAGAACGGACGTGAGGCGGTCGAGCTCGCCACGGTCACCTCTCCCGACGTGATCCTGATGGACGTCCGGATGCCCGAGCTCGACGGTGTCGAGGCGACGCGCTTGATCCTCGGCGCCGGTTCGTCGGCGCGCGTGCTGATCCTGACGACGTTCGACCTCGACGAGTACGTCGTGCGCGCGATCCGCGCCGGGGCGAGCGGCTTCATGCTCAAGGACGTACGACCGCAGCAGCTCGTCGAGGCGATTCGCGTCGTCGCCGGAGGAGACGCACTGCTCGCCCCGAGCGTGACACGGCGGCTGCTCGACCGCTTCGCCCGCGACTATCCGGCCGGCGAGGAGCAGGGCTCACTCGACGAGCTGACGAGCCGTGAGCACGAGATCCTGATCCTCGTCGCGCGGGGCCTCTCGAACGCCGAGATTGCCGAACGCCTGGTCGTGGGCGAGATCGACGGTGAAGACACACGTCTCGAGCATGCTGCGCAAGCTGCAGCTGCGCGACCGTGTGCAGGCGGTGATCGCGGCCTACGACGCCGGGCTGGTCCGCCCGGCCGGACGGTAGGACAGGATTTGCACGCGCTCGACGGTGACCATCCCATCCTCGACCATCTCGTCGAGCACGGGAATGACGCGGTCGATGTTCTCGGCCGTGTCGACGATCTCGATCACCACCGGCAGGTCTTCCGAGAGCCGCAGGATCCGCGCGGTGTGAAGGTGCGACTTGGCGCCGAAGCCTTCGACGCCGCGCAGGACGGTGGCTCCCGCAAGACCCTCCGCGCGCACGCGCTCGACGATCGCCTGGTAGAGCGGCTTACCGTGCCAGGTGTCGGACTCCCCGATGAAGACCCGCAAGAGCTTGCCTTCACCCTCGAGCCGAGGTGTCACAGCGCTCGCCCGAGCACGACGCCGAGGTAGACCGCCACCAGCCCGGCGGCGCAGCGAGCCGAGCACGTTCAGCGCCGCCAGACCGAGCGCGCGGTCGGAGGCAAGCCGGTAGCTCTCGAACATCAGCGTCGAGAAGGTGGTGTAGGCGCCGAGGAAGCCGACCGTGGCGGAGGTGCGAAGCCACGGCGCCACCATCATGCGCTCGCTGGCGACCGTGAAGACGACCCCGAGCACGAACGCGCCCGTGATGTTGACGACGAATGTCCCGAGCGGAAATGCGCCCGGCCAGCGACGGCTGATCGTCCCCTCGAGCCCGTAGCGGCTGAGCGCGCCAAGCGCGCCTGCGACTGCGATTGCAACACCTGTCCGCACCGGGCGAATCCTACGTTGCGGGGGAGAGGAACTACGTCTCGCCGAGGTAGGTCTTGCGCACCTGCTCGTTCGTCTTCAGAGCGGCGGCCTTGTCAGCCAGCACGATGCGGCCGGTCTCGAGCACGTAGCCGCGGTCGGCCGCGTCGAGCGCCATCAGCGCGTTCTGCTCGACGAGCAAGATCGACGTTCCCTCGTCGTTGATCTGGCGGATGATGTCGAAGATCCGCTCGACGAAGATCGGAGCGAGCCCCAGTGACGGCTCGTCGAGCAGCAAGAGCTTCGGGCGTGCCATCAACGCGCGGCCGATCGCGCACATCTGCTGCTCGCCGCCCGACATCGTCCCCGCCTTCTGGTCGCGACGCTCTCGCAGCCGAGGGAACAGCTCGAAGACGTGATCCATGTCCGCGCGGATCCCGGCGCGATCGTTGCGCTGGAACGCTCCCATCTCGAGGTTCTCGACCACGGTCATGCGCGGGAAGAGCCTGCGGCCTTCCGGCGACTGGGCGATCCCGCGCTTGACGATCGAGTGCGCGGGGACCGACGTGATGTCGCGTCCCTCGAAGCGAATGGAGCCCTGACGTGGGCGGTTGAGCCCATTGATCGAGCGGAGGGTCGTCGACTTGCCGGCCCCGTTCGCGCCGAGCAGCGTCACGACCTCGCCCTCGTGTACCTCGAGCGAGATGCCCTTGAGCGCGTGGATCGAGCCGTAGTAGGTGTGGACGTCCGTCAGCTGGAGGACGGGCGCTGCCGCTCACCGCCGCCTCCGCTTCTCGTGAGCTCCGTCAAGTACGCTCATGACAGGCCCCGGTTCTTCATGTCCTCGACCGCCGCCTTTCCGAGGTAGGCCTCGATCACGCGCTCGTGCTTCTGCACTTCCTTCGGCGTGCCCTCGGCGATCTTCTCGCCGTAGTCGAGCACCGAGACTCGATCGGAAACGCCCATGACGACGCGCATGTCGTGCTCGATCATCAGCACGGTCAGCTTCTCCTCGTCCCGCAGCCGCGACACGAAGGCGGTGAACTCGGCCGATTCCTGGGGGTTCATTCCTGCGGTCGGCTCGTCGAGCAGCAGCAGCTGCGGCTCGGTGCCGAGCGCGCGCGCCACCTCGAGGCGGCGCTGGTCGCCGTAGGGCAGGTTGCGCGACACCTCCTGCGCCTTGCGTGCGAGCCCCGTGAACTCGAGCAACTCCATTGCCCGTGCGCGCGACGCCTTCTCTTCGCGATTCACGAACGGCGTGCGGAGGATCGAGTTGAAGAGGTTGGCCTTCATACGCGTGTGCATGCCGACCATCACGTTCTCGAGGGCGGTCATGTTCTGGAAGAGCCGGATGTTCTGGAACGTGCGCCCGATCCCGAGCGCGGTGATCGCGTGCGGTGGCTTGCCGGTGACATCCGTGCCGAGGAACACGATGCGGCCCGCGGTGGGCTTGTAGACGCCGGTCAGCATGTTGAAGAAGGTGGTCTTGCCGGCGCCGTTCGGGCCGATCAGCGAGATCACCTTCCCGCGCGGCACGTTGAAGCTGACGTTGTTGACCGCGACCAGGCCGCCGAACTCCTTGCGGAGATCCTGGGCGACGAGGACGTAGTTGCCGTTCTCGGTGGTCTCGGTCATGCCTCTGCACCCGCATGCTGAACGTCGTAGAGCGGGTCGTCGTGCACGCCTTCGTGCAGCTCGGCCGCGCGACGCCTCGATGGGATCATCCCCTCGGGCCTGAACAGCACGACGACCAGGATGATCACTCCGTAGATGCCGGACGCGTAGAGCGGCACATCGAGGTTCGGGTGGTGGCTTCCGACATGGATGTTGGCGTTGATCCACGCGCCGGTGTTCGCGAGCCCTTCCTGGTTCAGATACGCGAGGAACGCGCCGCCGACGATCACTCCCCAGATGTTCCCCATCCCGCCGAGGATGACCATGCAGAGGATGAACACGGAGATGTTGAAGAAGAAGTCACCGGGGAACGTGGCGCTCTTGAACACGGCATAGAAGGCTCCGGCGACGCCACCGAAGAAGGCGCCGCTCGCGTAGGCCCACGTCTTCGTGCGCATCAGCGGGATGCCCATCGCGGCTGCGGCGGTCTCGTCCTCGCGAATCGCGATCCAGGCGCGCCCGAGGCGCGAGAACTGGAGGCGGAACGAGCAGAAGACGGTGACCAGCAACAGTGCGATCGCCGTCCAGAAGAAGAGATCGGTCGACTGGATCTGGTGGCCGAGGTAGGTCGCGTTGCAGCACTGCAGGTAGTTCGCGGGCAACACCCCGTGCGTGAAGTTCCCGATGTGGTTGCCGAAGCCCATCGAATCCAGCGGCGTAATTCCATTCGGGCCGTTTGTCAGGTTGAAGCCGGTGCCGAGGAAGTTGTCGCTGTTGCGCGCGATCTGCGGGAGGATCTCGCCGAAGCCGAGCGTCACGATCGCGAGATAGTCGCCACGCAGGCGCAGCGTCGGCAGGCCGATCATGATCCCGAAGAACGCGGTGATCACGCCGCCGAGCAGCAGCAGCAGCCAGATCGTCACGTGGATGCCCGGCAGGTTCGGAGTGATCCCGACTGCACCCAGGTGGAAGGTCGTCTTGGGGAACTGCAGCGAGGCGAACCAGGCCGCTGTGTACGCACCCGTCGCGTAGAACGCGACATAGCCGAGGTCGAGCAGCCCGGCATAGCCGACGACGATGTTCAGCCCCACGGCCATCATCACGAACACGAGCATGTAGACGCCCGTCGCGATGTCGGGCCACACGCCGAAGATCGGCATCACGAACATCTTCGGTTGGTAGAAGGGGTACATCACCGCGAGCAGGATCGCGACGACGGGCAGGACGCGCGAGCGGAGCGGCTGCGGGACCCAGAAGACGGCGAAGATGATCGCGAGCCCGGCCGCGAGCGTCGGCACCGGGTACGCGAAGATCGCGATCAGCGCGACCTGACCGGCCACCTTCCACGGCAGCGGCGGCAGGCGATGGATCCAGTAGAGCGCCGAGACCGTAGCGACGCCGTAGCCGAGCGAGTGGTCGACGAAGAAGAACAGGATCGCGAGCGCAAGCTCGAGGCCGACCGAGATGGCGATCCGCTGGGCGAACGGCAGTCCCTTCCAGCCGGCGCGCAGCTGGTTTCGGAAGCCGATCTGCTCGGCTGCGGCCTCCTCCTGGATGTCGGGCTGGGTCATCCGCCCTCCGGTGTGCGCTCTCCGAGCAGCCCTTCCGGCCGGAACACGAGAATCAGGATGAGGATGGTGAAGACGATCGACTGCGTCCAGTCGGAGCCCGGCGCATGCCAGTTCAGCCCTTCGTTGAAGGCCTGGATCAGGCCGATCAAGACGGCGCCGAGCACGGCGCCGGGCAGGTTGCCGATGCCGCCGAGCACGGCGGCGGTGAACGCGATCAGGCCGAGCTGGAAGCCCTGGTCGAACCGCACCGTCGTGACGTAGAGCGCGTAGAGGACACCTGCAGCGCCGGCCAGTGCACCGGCGATCAGGAACGTGAAGGAGATCGTCCGGTTGACGTTGATGCCCATCATCGCGCTGGCGTCCATGTCCTGTGACGTTGCGCGCATCGCCTTGCCCTGACGCGTCTTCTGGACGAGCCACGTGAGCAGCAGCAGCACCGGCACGGTGATCACGACGACGAGCAGCTTGTTCCAGTCGTAGTGGACGTTCCCGATCGAGAAGACGGCCGAGTGCGGCAGCACGTCAGGCGACGTCACGTAGTTGGGGCCCTTCCACGCCAGGCCGACGTCCTCGATGATGAAGCTCACGCCGATCGCGCTGATCAGCGGCGCCAGCCGCGACTTGCCGCGAAGCGGCCGGTACGCGACCTTCTCGATCACGGCGTTCAGGATCCCGCACGAGAGCATGCTCAAAACGAGCGTCGCGAAGATGATCGGGATGATCACGATCCCCTGCCCGTGGTGCAGGTTGAAGAAGTGCGTCGCGTAGGTGATCGTGAACATGCCGCCGAGCATGAACACGTCGCCGTGTGCGAAGTTGATCAGCTCGAGGATGCCGTAGACGATCGTGTACCCGAGGGCGATCAGCGCGTACACGCAGCCGGTCGTGATCCCGATCAGCATGATGTCGAAGAAGTCCGTGGGCGCCTTGACGGCGTTGATCACCAGCCAGGCGACCAGCGCCACGACGAACATCCCGCCGACCGCGCCGATGGCGCTGGGGCGACGAAGACGGGCGCTAAACGCTGGGGCGGTAGCTTCTGCAGTCATCGGTTCGATCGAACGGGCCTGACCGTCCGCGAGACATTACTGCGTCAAGCCAGAAATTCCTATCGGCGAGAACGCACAACCGACCCGGCTACGATCCTCGGCAAGCCGAAGTGGCGGAACTGGCATCACGTGGAGGAACCCATGGTTCCCCCACGAACCCCCTCCTCCGCCCTCAACAACACACAGCCCACCGAGCCTCCCGGCCGGCCGAGCCGGCCTCCGGCGAGAACGCCCAACCGACCCGGCTACGATCCTCCCGCAAGCCGAAGTGGCGGAACTGGCAGACGCGCCGGACTCAAAATCCGGTTCCCTCCGGGGAGTGTGGGTTCGATTCCCACCTTCGGCACTCGTACCTCTGTGGCAGGCGGCGGACGTAAACTCGGGTCGATGCGGATCGGAGTTCTCACAGGCGGCGGCGACTGCCCTGGGCTGAACGCCGTCATCCGCGCCGTCGCCCGCCGCGCCTGGGCCAACGGCGACGAGGTGATCGGTGTGCGCGAGGGCTGGCGCGGAATGGTCGAGCAGCTCTTCGAGCCGCTCGGGCGTCGCGAGATCTCCGGGATCCTGCCGCGCGGCGGGACGATCATCGGCACGACCAGGACCAACCCGTATAAGACCGACGGCGGCATCGACGGCGTGCGGAAGTCGTTCGAGCAGCTCGACGCGCTCGTCGCGATCGGGGGCGAGGACACGCTCGGCGTCGCGGCACGCGTCTACCGGGAGTTCGGCGCGCCGGTCGTCGGCGTTCCGAAGACGATCGACAACGACCTCTCCGGCACCGACTACACCTTCGGCTTCGACACCGCCGTCTCGATCTGCACCGAGGCGATCGACCGCCTGCACACGACGGCCGAGTCGCACAACCGCGTGATGGTCGTCGAGGTGATGGGCCGGCACGCCGGCTGGATCGCCGTCCACAGCGGCATCGCCGGCGGCGCCGACGTCGTGCTGATCCCGGAGCGCCCCGTCAACATCGACGAGGTCTGCGACGACCTCCGGCGGCGGCATGCGACCGGCAAGAACTTCTCGATCGTCGTCGTCAGCGAGGGCTGCGAGCTCCCGGGCGCCGAGGACAAGGGCGAAGTCGACCAGTTCGGGCACAAGCTCCTGGCCAAGCGTGGTGTCGGCGACCGGCTGGGTGAAGAGCTCGAGAGCCGCACCGGCTTCGAGACGCGCGTCACCGTGCTCGGGCACGTGCAGCGCGGCGGAACTCCGACCGCCTACGACCGGATCCTCGCAACGCGCTTCGGCCTGAAGGCCACCGACCTCGTCCACGCGGGCGAGTTCGGCCAGATGGCGTCGCTGCAAGGAGACAACATCGTCTCCGTGTCGCTGGAGGAGGCAACCGCCGAGCTGAAGACGGTCACCGACGAGTGGTACGACGTCGCCCGCGCCTTCTTCGGCTAGCAAATGGGATGGGAACTGCGGTTCCCCTCCCATGACCCACCCCTCCCTCGCTTGTAGCTGTCTCGCAAGCTGACGGGGCCTCACGCCCGGCCAAGCCGGGCTCCGGCGAGTTCGGCCACGGGCTGTCCTCCCCACTTTCAGACTGCATCGGACGACAACCCGCTTGTCCGGCGGGACTCGCAGCCCTGATCGGCGCCGCCGGAGCTGGGCTTCGCCCGGCGGAGGTCTGATGGCAACGCCGGTCGAGAGGCAAGGGAAGGAGGGTTTTGGGAGGGAAACCGCGGTTCCCTCCCAACTAGACTTCGGCGAGCGGGAACGCGCGATGCCGGCGTGGCGGCACGAGGAAGTTCTGGCGATGGGTGGTCGAGAGCACGGAGTTGAAGCCCTGCCCCCGGGCGCGCGGCTCGAATGCAAGCTTCTTGCCCTCGGGCAGCACCCCGTCCATGGCCTTGCGACCGCGGTTGAAGTCGTCGCCTGTCGGGTTGAAGATCACGAAGTGCACGCCGGCCGCCGGCAGCTCCCCCACCTCGTCGGCCCGCTCCGACCAGGCGAACGGGTTGTCGAGCGTATTGAAGTCACCGCGCACCGGAATCGCGGCGCCCTTCGGGTACACGGTCCCGTCCGGGCCGATCTGGTCGGACGGCAGGCGCGAGGCGGTCTGGATCGCGGCGCTGTGTCCCATCCGGCCCGTCTTCTGAAAGACCTTGCGCACCTCGGCGGCGGTCGAGACGTCCTCGGGCCCCTGACGGACGGTCTGCGCTCCCTGGCGCACGTCCAGATTCGGCCTGAACGCCGTCGAGACTCGCTCGTCGAAGTCGAAGTTGAGGTACCACGCCTCGAGGTCCTCGTGGATATGCGAGAGGTGCATGTGGGTGCCGTGCCGGAAGTAGTCGCTGCCGCGGAAGTCGACGTAGCCGAGCGTCTCGAAGTTCGCGATCTGGCCCGGCCCCATTCCGGCCTTCTGCGTCGACGTGAAGCCGAGGAAGAGCTCGGACGTATCCGGGATCAGGTCTGCGCCCGGGATCTGCGCGGCCTCGGCCATGCGCTTCGGCAGCGAACGGCCGCCGTCGAACCCGCCGCCGGCGAACCCGCGCCGGATCGACGTGACCCTGAAGAGCTTCGTGTCGCGGATCCGCTTTGCAGCGTCCGTGATATGCGCGAGCGAATCGGAGCGGAGCAGGATCGCGACATGGTTCGCTTCGAGCCGCGTGTCGAACGGGTCGCTCTGGAAGCGCTCGGCCGGAAGCAGCACCGGCTTGCCCGCGCGCCGGTCGTGCGGCAGCATGCGCCTCGCGGCAGCCGGAACGAACGTATCGAAGTACGGCAGCCCCCATGCGAATGTCACTCCGAGCCCGGCGGGGGACGGGACGTAGTCCCGGTCGAGCCCGGCGAGCACGCGCTCGAGCTCGACCTGCGCATCACGCAGGTCTGCGCGGTCGACGGCGAGCTTCGCCGTCAGGATCTCGTGATGCAACGGCGGCACGAGCACCTCGATGCCGTCCGAATGCACGACGCGCACTCCGTCGAGCAGGTGCTGTTCCGGGAGGCGGGTCGACGTCAGCGGCCCGAGTCGGCGAGCCGCCGGTGAGCGAATCGACGAGCTCGTAGATCCCGGCCGCGCCGGCGGCGCCGGCCGCCGTGCCGACCACGAACTGCCTGCGCGTCAGCTTCATCAGACCGGCTTGATCAATACGAGTGAGCCGAGCTCGTGCTTCAGGTACCGCACCACATGGTCGAATGTCAACGGTGGCGCGACGTGCTCGGAGAGCGTGTACAGGGTCCCGTACGCGCGCCAGAGCAGCAGCGCATGCCACTCGTCGGCGTCCTGGTTGACGGTGTAGAGACGCGCGACGACTCCTCCCGCGGCGATCGTGCGGCCCGGGTCGGCGAAGCACGGCACGTTCTGGCTGTCGGCGCCGCCGGTGCGACAGGTCGGGATCGTCGTTCGGCCCGGATAGGCGCGCAGGTTGACGTGCAGCTCACCGCCCGCGGCGCCGCCGCCGGTCTCCTGCCAGACGAAGCTCTCGAGGTAGCTGCGGTCCTTCGAGACCGAGTCGATGTTGTTCCAGCGGCTGCCGATCTGGCCGATCAGCGGGTCGGGCAGCCAGCCCGGGCAGTAGACGGGGGCCTGAATCCGGTTCGCGAGCGCCTGCCAGCCGGTGGGATGCGCACAGACCGGCTTGCTCGCCGCCTTCGGCGCCGCCGACACCTTCTTTGCCCCGCCGGAGCGGCCGGCGGCCAGGAGCGCGCAGGCAGAGAGGGCGACGAGCGCGGCCGCGATGCGTCTCACGCCGGGGATCGTATCCCGCTAAACGGGAAAAGGTCTATGGCCGACGAGCTCGTCGATCCGGCTGCCGCTCACCAGCACGGCATCGATCCCGGCTCGTTCGAGCACCAGCACCTCGTCGCGGCCCGAGACGTCGACCCGTGCGATCGCCAGCTTGCCCGCAGGCACGTCGGGCAGCAGCTCGAGGACCGCGTCGAGCGGATCGACCGATTCGTCGCCGTGAGCGGAGAGCAGGAAGATCTCCGGGTCGATCTGGTCGAGCACGCGAGACAGCTCCTCCTCGTCGCGCACCTCGACGACCGACTCGGGGCCATCCTCGTGGCCGACCTGCTCGAGCCGAAGGGCGACCGCGTCGGCATCGCCCGGGGGCACGTCGCCGATCCACAGCAGCGGCAGGCTCGTCGCGGCCCGGATCCCGTCGATCGTCCGCGCGACAGCGAGCGCTTTCGCACCTTGCGCTCGGCGTCTCGCGCAGCGCCGGCGTCGTCGACGCGCACGATGATCGCGATCCCGTCACCTTCGGAGATGGATTGGCTGAGGCGGCGTAACCCGGGCACGAATCCGGCCAAGCGTAACTGGCTAGAACCCCTTTGGGCGACTTGGGGCGAGCCGTTCGCGGTCGCCCCAGTCGTCGCGCCGGGGCGCAAAGACCTCCACCAGGGTGGCGCCCTCCGGGCCTGAGCGCACGGAGTGCGGTACGTGGGCGGGAATCACCCAGGTGCCTCCCGGCCGCAGCTCTCGCTCCTCGCCGCCGATCCGGAAGGTCATCGAGCCGCCGGTGAGGATCCCGATCTGCTCGTTGACATGCGAGTGCTCGGCCAGCTCGGTGTCCGGCTCGAGCTCGATCGCGGAGAGCGTCGCCTCGGCGCCGTGCAGCGAGCGGCCGATCAGCCCCGGTGAGAGCTGCTGGGGTGCGATGGCACGGAGATCGTCGAAGAGCTCAAAGGTCAGACGCCGATCGGGTGCCAGACGGTCTTCAGCTCGAGGAACGCGGAGATCTCGGACAGCGACTGGCTGTCCGGCTTGCCGCGACGACCCGCTTCACGTTCTCGGCCGCGGCCGTCTCGAGCTCGGCGCGCAGACCGTCGGCGCCGGTGACGTCGAGCGCGTTCACGTCCATGTGGCGCGCAAGCCACGGGGCGAGCTCGGCGTGCTGCCCGGTGAGCAGGTTGACGACGCCACCCGGAACGTCGCTCGTCGCGATCGCCTCGGCAAGCTCGATCGCCGCCAGCGGCTGCGTCGCGGACGCGAGCGCAACGACGGCGTTGCCGCCGGTGAGCGCCGGCGCGATGCGCGAGACGAGTCCGAGCAGCGGCGGGTCGTCGGGCGCGACGAGCGCGACGACGCCGGTGGGCTCCGGGATCGTGAAGTTGAAGTACGGCCCCGCGACCGGGTTCGTCGAACCGATCACCTGCGCGAGCTTGTCGGCGAAGCCGGCGTACCAGACCCAGCGGTCGATCGAGCGGTCGCACCTCGTCCTTGCCGGAGCACAGCTCCGCGACTCCGGAACCGCGCCTCCATCATCTCCGCGATGCGGTAGAGCACCTGGCCACGGTTGTACGCGGTTGCCGCCGCCCATTTCGGTTGGGCGGCGCGCGCCGCCTGCACCGCGTCGCGCACGTCCTTGCGTGAGCACGTGCAACGTCGCCCCTGCGCCTCGTAGGTGCGCCCCGACTCGCTGCGCGGGAACGCGCCCCCGATGAACAGCTTGTACGTCTTCTTGACCGGGAGCCTGGTCATGCGTCGAACTCCATGTAGGGCTCCAGC
The DNA here is from genome assembly GCA_963785895.1 of uncultured Actinomycetes bacterium. Lineage (GTDB taxonomy): Bacteria > Actinomycetota > Thermoleophilia > Gaiellales > Gaiellaceae > PALSA-600. The sequence goes on from CAWAXB010000015.1 coordinate 17,782, forward strand.
CGTGCAGGCCGCCCTCGCGCCCGAAGCCGGACCCTTGTAGCCGCGGAACGGATGGTCGGTGCGAAGCGGTTGAACGTGTTCGCCCGACGAAGCCGGCCCGCAGCTGTTGCCCATCCAGAGGATGCGCGAGCCCTTCTCCGTCCACACCCCGCGCTCAGCCCGTACGGCATGTTGTCGCCTTGTCGACCGCCTCCTCCGGCGTCCGGAACGTGAGCACGCTCGGCACCGGCCCGAAGATCTCCTCCTGCGCGATACGGTAGCTCTGCGCGACGTTCGTGAACACGCGGCGCGAACCGTAGTCCTTCTCGGGCAGCTGGCAGGGCGGCTGGTAGATCTCCGCGCCCTCGTCCTGCCGGCTCGACGAGTCCTCGATCTGGTCGAGCTTCTCGCGCCAGTTGATCGGCCGACGTCGGTGTTCTTGTCCAGCGGATCGCCGACGCGCAGCGTCGCCATGCGCTGCTTCAGCTTCTCGATCCCGGCTCGTAGATCGACTCCTGGACCAGCAGCCGCGACCGGCGCAGCAGACGTGGCCCTGGTTGAAGTGGATGCCGTCGATGATTCCCTCGACGGCCTGGTCGAGCGCACAGTCGTCGAAGACGATGTGGCCGCCTTGCCGCCGAGCTCGAGTGTGACCTTGTCGGTGCCCGCGAGCCGGCGCTGGACGCCTTGCCCACATCGGTCGAGCCGGTCAACGCGATCTTCTCGATGTCGGTGTCGACGAGCGCGCCCCGTACGGCCGTCACCGGTGACGATGTTGACGATCGCCGGCGGCAGCTCCGCCTGGCGCAAGGACGTCGCAGAAGAGAAGCGCCGTCAGCGGCGTCGTCTCGGCCGGCTTGAGCACGACCGTGTTGCCCGCAGCGAGTCCAGGCGCGAATCTTCCACGAAGCATCAGCACCGGAAAGTTCCACGGGATGATCTGTCCGGCGACGCGGATCGGCTTGGCGTACGGTTCGGAATCGCGTACTCGAGCTTGTCGGCCCAACCCGCGTAGTAGAAGGAGTGCGCCGTGACGAGCGGCAGGTCGACATCACGCGATCCTTGATCGGCTGGCCGCCGTTCAGGCTCTCGAGCACCGCCGACTCGCGCGCGCGCTGTCAAGGATGCGCGCGATCCGGAAGATGTACTTCGCGCGCTCGGAGCCCGGGGGCTCGACCAGCCGGGAATGCCTCGCGCGCCGCGCAACCGCGTTGTGCACGTCGGCCCCGCTCGCCTGGCCGACCTCGGCGAGCGGCGATTCGTCGCGCGGGGAGATCGTCGTGAATGCTCCTCGCCTCGATCCACTTCCCGTCGACGTAGAGGCGAGCGCTCGCGAGCTTGACGATCTCGGTGCCCTCGGGCGCCGGCGCGTACGTCAGTCGGCCGGAACCGGCGACGGTCCTCGGCGCTTCGCGACGTCAGTGATTCGTGATCGACGTGAATCTTTTCTCTGGTAGCGGCCGGTGCGCTCCTTGCGGAGCTGCATGAGGATGTCGTTGACCAGGCTCGAGGCGCCGATCCGGTAGAGGTCGGGCGTCAGCCAGTCCGGGCCGAGCGTCTCGTGCACCTGCACGAGGTACTGGATCGCGTTCTTCGAGGTGCGGATGCCGCCCGCGGCCTTCATGCCGACCTGGCCGTCTCGTCGTACGTCACGGATCGCCTCGAGCATCACGAGCTACGGGCAGCGTCGCGGCGCCGGGAGCTTGCCGGTCGAGGTCTCGATGAAGTCGCCGCCGGCCGCCATCGCGAGCAGCGAGGCCCGGCGCACGTTGTCGTAGGTTCCGAGCTCCGACGACTCCGAGGATCACCTTCAGGTGCGCGTCGCCGCACGCCTCCTTCACCTTCACGATCTCGTCGAAGACCTTCGCGTAGCGGCCCGAGAGGAACGCGCCCGGTCGAACACCATGTCGATCTCGTCGGCGCCCATCGCGACGGCGTCCTCGACATCGCGCAGCTTCACGTCGAGCGGGCTCTGGCCGGACGGGAGCGCAGGTACGACGCTCACCGACCTTCACACGTACCGGAGCCAGCGAGCCGTTCCTTCGCGTCGGGACGAGGTTCGGGTCAACGCAGCCCGCCGCGACCGAGGGAGCGTTCGGGTCGCTCGGATCGGGCCGGATCGCCTTCGAGCAGAGCGCGGCGACCTTGCCGGGCGTGTCCTGGCCCTCGAGCGTCGTCAGGTCGCAGCAGCGGAGCGCGAGCTCGAGCGCCCAGACCTTGGCGTCCTTCTTGATGCGTGCGCTTCGCGAGCTCGGCGGCGCGCGCCTCGACGCGCGACCTGGTCGATCGAGCCGA
>CAWAXB010000016.1:0-71251 GCA_963785895.1 uncultured Actinomycetes bacterium
TGTGCGCTCTCCGAGCAGCCCTTCCGGCCGGAACACGAGAATCAGGATGAGGATGGTGAAGACGATCGACTGCGTCCAGTCGGAGCCCGGCGCATGCCAGTTCAGCCCTTCGTTGAAGGCCTGGATCAGGCCAATCAAGCCCGGCGCCGAGCACGGCGCCGGGCAGGTTACCGATGCCGCCGAGCACGGCGGCGGTGAACGCGATCAGGCCGAGCTGGAAGCCCTGGTCGAACCGCACCGTCGTGACGTAGAGCGCGTAGAGGACACCTGCAGCGCGGGCCAGTGCACCGGCGATCAGGAACGTGAAGGAGATCGTCCGGTTGACGTTGATGCCCATCATCGCGCTGGCGTCCATGTCCTGTGACGTTGCGCGCATCGCCTTGCCCTGACGCGTCTTCTGGACGAGCCACGTGAGCAACAGCAGCACCGGCACGGTGATCACGACGACGAGCAGCTTGTTCCAGTCGTAGTGGACGTTCCCGATCGAGAAGACGGCCGAGTGCGGCAGCACGTCAGGCGACGTCACGTAGTTGGGGCCCTTCCACGCCAGGCCGACGTCCTCGATGATGAAGCTCACGCCGATCGCGCTGATCAGCGGCGCCAGCCGCGACTTGCCGCGAAGCGGCCGGTACGCGACCTTCTCGATCACGGCGTTCAGGATCCCGCACGAGAGCATGCTCAAAACGAGCGTCGCGAAGATGATCGGGATGATCACGATCCCCTGCCCGTGGTGCAGGTTGAAGAAGTGCGTCGCGTAGGTGATCGTGAACATGCCGCCGAGCATGAACACGTCGCCGTGTGCGAAGTTGATCAGCTCGAGGATGCCGTAGACGATCGTGTACCCGAGGGCGATCAGCGCGTACACGCAGCCGGTCGTGATCCCGATCAGCATGATGTCGAAGAAGTCCGTGGGCGCCTTGACGGCGTTGATCACCAGCCAGGCGACCAGCGCCACGACGAACATCCCGCCGACCGCGCCGATGGCGCTGGGGCGACGAAGACGGGCGCTAAACGCTGGGGCGGTAGCTTCTGCAGTCATCGGTTCGATCGAACGGGCCTGACCGTCCGCGAGACATTACTGCGTCAAGCCAGAAATTCCTATCGGCGAGAACGCACAACCGACCCGGCTACGATCCTCGGCAAGCCGAAGTGGCGGAACTGGCATCACGTGGAGGAACCCATGGTTCCCCCACGAACCCCCTCCTCCGCCCTCAACAACACACAGCCCACCGAGCCTCCCGGCCGGCCGAGCCGGCCTCCGGCGAGAACGCCCAACCGACCCGGCTACGATCCTCCCGCAAGCCGAAGTGGCGGAACTGGCAGACGCGCCGGACTCAAAATCCGGTTCCCTCCGGGGAGTGTGGGTTCGATTCCCACCTTCGGCACTCGTACCTCTGTGGCAGGCGGCGGACGTAAACTCGGGTCGATGCGGATCGGAGTTCTCACAGGCGGCGGCGACTGCCCTGGGCTGAACGCCGTCATCCGCGCCGTCGCCCGCCGCGCCTGGGCCAACGGCGACGAGGTGATCGGTGTGCGCGAGGGCTGGCGCGGAATGGTCGAGCAGCTCTTCGAGCCGCTCGGGCGTCGCGAGATCTCCGGGATCCTGCCGCGCGGCGGGACGATCATCGGCACGACCAGGACCAACCCGTATAAGACCGACGGCGGCATCGACGGCGTGCGGAAGTCGTTCGAGCAGCTCGACGCGCTCGTCGCGATCGGGGGCGAGGACACGCTCGGCGTCGCGGCACGCGTCTACCGGGAGTTCGGCGCGCCGGTCGTCGGCGTTCCGAAGACGATCGACAACGACCTCTCCGGCACCGACTACACCTTCGGCTTCGACACCGCCGTCTCGATCTGCACCGAGGCGATCGACCGCCTGCACACGACGGCCGAGTCGCACAACCGCGTGATGGTCGTCGAGGTGATGGGCCGGCACGCCGGCTGGATCGCCGTCCACAGCGGCATCGCCGGCGGCGCCGACGTCGTGCTGATCCCGGAGCGCCCCGTCAACATCGACGAGGTCTGCGACGACCTCCGGCGGCGGCATGCGACCGGCAAGAACTTCTCGATCGTCGTCGTCAGCGAGGGCTGCGAGCTCCCGGGTGCCGAGGACAAGGGCGAAGTCGACCAGTTCGGGCACAAGCTCCTGGCCAAGCGTGGTGTCGGCGACCGGCTGGGTGAAGAGCTCGAGAGCCGCACCGGCTTCGAGACGCGTGTCACCGTGCTCGGGCACGTGCAGCGCGGCGGAACTCCGACCGCCTACGACCGGATCCTCGCAACGCGCTTCGGCCTGAAGGCCACCGACCTCGTCCATGCGGGCGAGTTCGGCCAGATGGCGTCGCTGCAAGGAGACAACATCGTCTCCGTGTCGCTGGAGGAGGCAACCGCCGAGCTGAAGACGGTCACCGACGAGTGGTACGACGTCGCCCGCGCCTTCTTCGGCTAGCAAATGGGATGGGAACCTGCGGTTCCCCTCCCATGACCCACCCCTCCCTCGCTTGTAGCTGTCTCGCAAGCTGACGGGGCCTCACGCCCGGCCAAGCCGGGCTCCGGCGAGTTCGGCCACGGGCTGTCCTCCCCACTTTCAGACTGCATCGGACAACAACCCGCTTGTCCGGCGGGACTCGCAGCCCTAATCGGCGCCGCCGGAGCCGGGCTTCGCCCGGCGGGAGGCCTGATGGCAACGCCGGTCGAGAGGCAAGGGAAGGGAGGGTTTTGGGAGGGAAACCGCAGGTTTCCCTCCCAACTAGACTTCGACGAGCGGGAACGCGCGATGCCGGCGTGGCGGCACGAGGAAGTTCTGGCGATGGGTGGTCGAGAGCACGGAGTTGAAGCCCTGCCCCCGGGCGCGCGGCTCGAATGCAAGCTTCTTGCCCTCGGGCAGCACCCCGTCCATGGCCTTGCGACCGCGATTGAAGTCGTCGCCTGTCGGGTTGAAGATCACGAAGTGCACGCCGGCCGCCGGCAGCTCCCCCACCTCGTCGGCCCGCTCCGACCAGGCGAACGGGTTGTCGAGCGTATTGAAGTCACCGCGCACCGGAATCGCGGCGCCCTTCGGATACACGGTCCCGTCCGGGCCGATCTGGTCGGACGGCAGGCGCGAGGCGGTCTGGATCGCGGCGCTGTGTCCCATCCGGCCCGTCTTCTGAAAGACCTTGCGCACCTCGGCGGCGGTCGAGACGTCCTCGGGCCCCTGACGGACGGTCTGCGCTCCCTGGCGCACGTCCAGATTCGGCCTGAACGCCGTCGAGACTCGCTCGTCGAAGTCGAAGTTGAGGTACCACGCCTCGAGGTCCTCGTGGATATGCGAGAGGTGCATGTGGGTGCCGTGCCGGAAGTAGTCGCTGCCGCGGAAGTCGACGTAGCCGAGCGTCTCGAAGTTCGCGATCTGGCCCGGCCCCATTCCGGCCTTCTGCGTCGACGTGAAGCCGAGGAAGAGCTCGGACGTATCCGGGATCAGGTCTGCGCCCGGGATCTGCGCGGCCTCGGCCATGCGCTTCGGCAGCGAACGGCCGCCGTCGAACCCGCCGCCGGCGAACCCGCGCCGGATCGACGTGACCCTGAAGAGCTTCGTGTCGCGGATCCGCTTTGCGGCGTCCGTGATATGCGCGAGCGAATCGGAGCGGAGCAGGATCGCGACGTGGTTCGCTTCGAGCCGCGTGTCGAACGGGTCGCTCTGGAAGCGCTCGGCCGGAAGCAGCACCGGCTTGCCCGCGCGCCGGTCGTGCGGCAGCATGCGCCTCGCGGCAGCCGGAACGAACGTATCGAAGTACGGCAGCCCCCACGCGAATGTCACTCCGAGCCCGGCGGGGGACGGGACGTAGTCCCGGTCGAGCCCGGCGAGCACGCGCTCGAGCTCGACCTGCGCATCACGCAGGTCTGCGCGGTCGACGGCGAGCTTCGCCGTCAGGATCTCGTGATGCAACGGCGGCACGAGCACCTCGATGCCGTCCGAATGCACGACGCGCACTCCGTCGAGCAGGTGCTGTTCCGGGAGGCGGGTCACGTCAGCGGCCCGAGTCGGCGAGCCGCCGGTGAGCGAATCGACGAGCTCGTAGATCCCGGCCGCGCCGGCGGCGCCGGCCGCCGTGCCGACCACGAACTGCCTGCGCGTCAGCTTCATCAGACCGGCTTGATCAATACGAGTGAGCCGAGCTCGTGCTTCAGGTACCGCACCACATGGTCGAATGTCAACGGTGGCGCGACGTGCTCGGAGAGCGTGTACAGGGTCCCGTGCGCGCGCCAGAGCAGCAGCGCATGCCACTCGTCGGCGTCCTGGTTGACGGTGTAGAGACGCGCGACGACTCCTCCCGCGGCGATCGTGCGGCCCGGGTCGGCGAAGCACGGCACGTTCTGGCTGTCGGCGCCGCCGGTGCGACAGGTCGGGATCGTCGTTCGGCCCGGATAGGCGCGCAGGTTGACGTGCAGCTCACCGCCCGCGGCGCCGCCGCCGGTCTCCTGCCAGACGAAGCTCTCGAGGTAGCTGCGGTCCTTCGAGACCGAGTCGATGTTGTTCCAGCGGCTGCCGATCTGGCCGATCAGCGGGTCGGGCAGCCAGCCCGGGCAGTAGACGGGGGCCTGAATCCGGTTCGCGAGCGCCTGCCAGCCGGTGGGATGCGCACAGACCGGCTTGCTCGCCGCCTTCGGCGCCGCCGACACCTTCTTTGCCCCGCCGGAGCAGCCGGCGGCCAGGAGCGCGCAGGCAGAGAGGGCGACGAGCGCGGCCGCGATGCGTCTCACGCCGGGGATCGTATCCCGCTAAACGGGAAAAGGTCTATGGCCGACGAGCTCGTCGATCCGGCTGCCGCTCACCAGCACGGCATCGATCCCGGCTCGTTCGAGCACCAGCACCTCGTCGCGGCCCGAGACGTCGACCCGTGCGATCGCCAGCTTGCCCGCAGGCACGTCGGGCAGCAGCTCGAGGACCGCGTCGAGCGGATCGACCGATTCGTCGCCGTAAGCGGAGAGCAGGAAGATCTCCGGGTCGATCTGGTCGAGCACGCGAGACAGCTCCTCCTCGTCGCGCACCTCGACGACCGACTCGGGGCCATCCTCGTGGCCGACCTGCTCGAGCCGAAGGGCGACCGCGTCGGCATCGCCCGGGGGCACGTCGCCGATCCACAGCAGCGGCAGGCTCGTCGCGGCCCGGATCCCGTCGATCGTCCGCGCGACAGCGAGCGCTTTCGCACCTTGCGCTTCGGCGTCTCGCGCAGCGCCGGCGTCGTCGACGCGCACGATGATCGCGATCCCGTCACCTTCGGAGATGGATTGGCTGAGGCGGCGTAACCCGGGCACGAATCCGGCCAAGCGTAACTGGCTAGAACCCCTTTGGGCGACTTGGGGCGAGCCGTTCGCGGTCGCCCCAGTCGTCGCGCCGGGGCGCAAAGACCTCCACCAGGGTGGCGCCCTCCGGGCCTGAGCGCACGGAGTGCGGTACGTGGGCGGGAATGACCCAGGTGCCTCCCGGCCGCAGCTCTCGCTCCTCGCCGCCGATCCGGAAGGTCATCGAGCCGCCGGTGAGGATCCCGATCTGCTCGTTGACATGCGAGTGCTCGGCCAGCTCGGTGTCCGGCTCGAGCTCGATCGCGGAGAGCGTCGCCTCGGCGCCGTGCAGCGAGCGGCCGATCAGCCCCGGTGAGAGCTGCTGGGGTGCGATGGCACGGAGATCGTCGAAGTAGCTCATAAGGTCAGACGCCGATCGGGTGCCAGACGGTCTTCAGCTCGAGGAACGCGGAGATCTCGTACAGCGACTGGCTGTCCGGCTTGCCCCGGACGACCCGCTTCACGTTCTCGGCCGCGGCCGTCTCGAGCTCGGCGCGCAGACCGTCGGCGCCGGTGACGTCGAGCGCGTTCACGTCCATGTGGCTCGCAAGCCACGGGGCGAGCTCGGCGCGCTGCCCGGTGAGCAGGTTGACGACGCCACCCGGAACGTCGCTCGTTGCGATTGCCTCGGCAAGCTCGATCGCCGCCAGCGGCTGCGTTTCGGACGCGAGCGCAACGACGGCGTTGCCGCCGGTGAGCGCCGGCGCGATGCGCGAGACGAGTCCGAGCAGCGGCGGGTCGTCGGGCGCGACGAGCGCGACGACGCCGGTGGGCTCCGGGATCGTGAAGTTGAAGTACGGCCCCGCGACCGGGTTCGTCGAACCGAGCACCTGCGCGAGCTTGTCGGCGAAGCCGGCGTACCAGACCCAGCGGTCGATCGAGCGGTGCACCTCGTCCTTGCCGGAGCACAGCTCCGCGAACTCCGGAACGCGCGCCTCCATCATCTCCGCGATGCGGTAGAGCACCTGGCCACGGTTGTACGCGGTTGCCGCCGCCCATTTCGGTTGGGCGCCGCGCGCCGCCTGCACCGCGTCGCGCACGTCCTTGCGTGACGCACGTGCAACGTTTTGCCCCTGCGCCTCGTAGGTGCGCCCCGACTCGCTGCGCGGGAACGCGCCCCCGATGAACAGCTTGTAGGTCTTCTTGACCGGGAGCCTGGTCATGCGTCGAACTCCAGGTACGGCTCCATGCCGTGCAGGCCGCCCTCGCGCCCGAAGCCCGACTCCTTGTACCCGCCGAACGGGCTGGTCGGGTCGAAGCGGTTGAACGTGTTCGCCCAGACGACGCCGGCCCGCAGGCGTTGCGCCATCCAGAGGATGCGCGAGCCCTTCTCGGTCCACACGCCCGCGCTCAGCCCGTACGGCGTGTTGTTCGCCTTCTCGACCGCCTCGTCGGGCGTGCGGAACGTGAGCACGCTCAGCACCGGCCCGAAGATCTCCTCCTGCGCGATGCGGTAGCTCTGCGCGACGTTCGTGAACACCGTCGGTGCGAACCAGTAGCCCTTCTCCGGCAGCTGGCAGGGCGGCTGGTAGATCTCCGCGCCCTCGTCCTTGCCGGCCTGCACGAGCTCCTCGATCCGCGTCAGCTGCTCGCGCGAGTTGATCGCGCCGACGTCGGTGTTCTTGTCGAGCGGATCGCCGACGCGCAGCGTCGCCATGCGCTGCTTCAGCTTCTCGATCACCGGCTCGTAGATCGACTCCTGGACGAACAGCCGCGACCCGGCGCAGCAGACGTGGCCCTGGTTGAAGTAGATGCCGTTGACGATTCCCTCGACCGCCTGGTCGATCGCACAGTCGTCGAAGACGATGTTGGCCGCCTTGCCGCCGAGCTCGAGCGTGAGCCGCTTGTCGGTGCCCGCGAGCCGCCGCTGGATCGCCTTGCCGACATCGGTCGAGCCGGTGAACGCGATCTTGTCGATGTCGGAGTCGACGAGCGCGGCGCCCGTGCGGCCGTCACCGGTGACGATGTTGACGACGCCGGGCGGCAGCTCCGCCTGGCGCAGCACATCGCAGAAGAGAAGCGCGGTCAGCGGCGTCGTCTCGGCCGGCTTGAGGACGACCGTGTTGCCGGCCGCCAGCGCGGGCGCGATCTTCCACGACAGCATCAGCAGCGGGAAGTTCCACGGGATGATCTGCCCGGCCACCCCGAGCGGCCTGGGCGTGCGGTTCGGAAACGCGTACTCGAGCTTGTCGGCCCAGCCCGCGTAGTAGAAGAAGTGCGCCGCGGCGAGCGGGATGTCGACATCACGCGACTCCTTGATCGGCTTGCCGCCGTTCAGGCTCTCGAGCACCGCAAACTCACGCGCGCGCTCGGCGAGGATGCGCGCGATCCGGAACATGTACTTCGCCCGCTCGGAGCCCGGGCGGCTCGACCAGCTCGGGAACGCCTCGCGCGCCGCGGCAACGGCGTTGTGCACGTCGGCCTCGCTCGCCTGGCCCACCTCGGCGAGCGGCGACTCGTCGCGCGGGGAGATCGTCGTGAAACGCTCCGCTGCGTCGAGCCACTGGCCGCCGACGTAGAGGCCGTAGCGCTCGCGCAGCTTGACGATCTCCGTGCTCTCGGGTGCGGGCGCGTACGTCCAGCCGGCCGGCACCGGCGAGCGGTCCTGGCGCTTGGCGACGTCAGTCATTCGTAAAGTAATCCTTGCTCTGGTAGGCGCCGGTGCGCTCCTTGCGGAGCTGCATGAGGATGTCGTTGACGAGGCTCGAGGCGCCGATGCGGTACAGGTCGGGCGTCAGCCAGTCCGGCCCGAGCGTCTCGTGCACCTGCACGAGATACTGGATCGCGTTCTTCGACGTGCGGATGCCGCCCGCGGACTTCATGCCGACCTTGCGGCCGGTCTCGTCGTACACGTCACGGATCGCCTCGATCATCACCAGCTGCACGGGCAGTGTCGCGGCGCCGGGCAGCTTGCCCGTCGAGGTCTTGATGAAGTCGGCGCCGGCCGCCATCGCGAGCAGCGAGGCACGGCGGACATTGTCGTAGGTGCCGAGCTCCGAGACTTCGAGGATCACCTTCAGATGCGCGTCGCCGCACGCCTCTTTCACCTTCACGATCTCGTCGAAGACCTTCGCGTAGCGGCCCGAGAGGAACGCGCCACGGTCGATCACCATGTCGATCTCGTCGGCGCCCAGCGCGACCGCGTCTTCCACGTCGCGGAGCTTCACGTCGAGCGGCGCCTGCCCGGACGGGAAGTAGGTGGCCACGCTCGCGACCTTCACAGAGCTGCCGGCGAGGCGTTCCTTCGCGACGGGAATCAGGTTCGGGTAGACGCACACGGCCGCGACGCTCGGGATGTTCGGGTCGCTCGGATCGGGCCTGAGCGCCTTCGAGCAGAGCGCAGCGACCTTGCCGGGGGTGTCCTGCCCCTCGAGCGTCGTCAGGTCGCAGCAGCGCAGCGCCAGCTCGAGCGCCCAGACCTTGGCGTCCTTCTTGATGCTGCGCTTCGCGAGCTCGGCCGCGCGCACCTCGACGCCGACCTGGTCGATCGAGCCGATGCGAGGCAGCCGCTGCTTGAGCGGCAGCTCGAACCCACGTGGGAGAGCGGGTGCCTGCGCCATCGCGACGAGTGTAGCCCCGCCTCACCGGCCGGGGTCAGAGCCCGAGCCGCTCCAGCATCGTCTCGTTGCGCCGCCATTTCGGCGAGGCCTTGACCTGCAGCTGCAGGTAGATCTCGTGGCCGACGATCTCTTCGATGAACGGCCGGGCCGTGCGCCCGATCTCGCGCACCATCGTGCCGCCCTTGCCGATCAGGATCTGCTTCTGGCTCTCCGTCTCGGTGTACAGACGCACGTGCACGAGCTTCTCGTCCATCTCCACCACCTCGGCCGTGAGCGCGTGCGGCACCTCTTCCTTCGTCAGGCGCAGCGCCTGCTCGCGCACCAGCTCGGCGATTCGCACCGCGAGCGGCATGTCGGTGACCGTCTCCCGCGGATAGAGCATCGGGCCGTCGGGCAGCAGCGAGACGAGATCGTCGCGCAGCTCGCCGATCCCGTCCATCGTCTTCGCGCTCACCGGGTGCAGCGCGTGAAAGCCGCCGAGCTTCGCCGCCTCCTGCATCTGCGTCGCGATGTGCCCGGGCCGCAAGCGGTCGACCTTGTTGACGACGATCACGACGGGCACACCGAGCGAGAACACCTTCCGCGCGACGAACTTGTCGCCCGAGCCGATGTGCTCACGGGCGTTGACGACGAGCAGGACGGCATCGACGTCGTCGGCGATCGCCTCGTCGACAGTCGCCTGCATGCGCGTCGTCAGCGCATCGATCGGCTTCTGCCAGCCCGGAAGATCGACGAGGATCAGCTGGGCGTCGTCGGTCGTATGCACCCCTCTGATCCGGTTGCGCGTCGTGTGCGGCTTGTCGGAGACGATCGCGACCTTCGCGCCCGCGAGCGCGTTCACGAGCGTCGACTTGCCGACGTTGGGCCGGCCGGCGACGGCCACGAAGCCCGACTTCATTCGGGGAGATTCCACGTGTCCGGCAGCAGATCCGCCGCCGAATACGTTGCGACAGAGCCGTCCTCGCGGCGGAAAGAGACCTCGGGGATCCGCCACTCGTGCAGCCACTGCCGGCACCCGCCGCACGGTGACGCGTTGACCCCGATCGCCGCGATGTCGCCCGGCCGGTAGCCGGCGGCTGCGGCGGCCGAAAGCGCCGCCTTCTCGGCGCAGATGCCGAGCGGATACGCGGCGTTCTCGACGTTGACGCCCGTGAACTCGCGACCGTCGCTGGTGCGGACGACCGCCCCGACGAAGTAGTTCGAGTACGGCGCGTACGCCCGCTCTGAGACGGCGACGGCCTTGTCAACCAGTTCACTCATAGAACACCTGGAAGATAACGAGACTCGCGAGCGCGCCCATGAGCGCACCGTAGGCGACTTCGAGGGACGAGTGCACGCCCGATTCGACTCTCGTCTGGGCTACGAGCAACGCCATGATCAGCGTGATCGACGAGACGAGGAAGCGGTGGCCCGCCCCGGCGGCGTAGGTCGCGGCCATCCAGCCGGCGAATGCGAGAGCCGCGTGCCCCGACGGGACCCCGCCCCGTAGCGGCGTTCCGCGGCCCGTGTACGCCTTCGTCGCGATCACGGCGATCACGGTCAGCACGAGCGCGACGAGCGTGAGCTCGGCCGGCGCCTGGCGCAGCCGGTCGAGCAGGTCGGCCGACCTGTTCGCCACCCTGCCCGAGAAGACCAGGTATCCGATCGCGACGGCGTTCGTCGAGGCGATCAGCACCGCACCGGCGGCGACATCCTTCGCCAGCTTCGCCATCGGGTCGAACGACGTGGTGGCGATGTCGATCGCCGACTCGACGGCGCTGTTCAGCATCTCGGCGATCAGCACAAAGGCAATCGAGATGAGCAGCGCCATCAGCTCGAGCTTGGTGACGTTCACGATCAGCGCCACCACGAGCACCGCAGTCGCGATCGTGAAGTGGATCCGCATGTTCCGCTGGGTGCGGAGCACGTGGATGATCCCCTCGAGCGCGTAGTTGAACGAGTCCAGCACGCCGGGCGGGCGGCGTGCGCTCACGGGAGCAGCGCCCTCTCGCGCGCCTCCATCTCCTCACCGTGGTCGTAGCCGAGCAGGTGCAGCAGACCGTGCGTCAGCGGCCACTGCCACTCCGGGCCGACGACCTCCGGGCAGAGAACGACGTCGCCCAGCGCGCGCGGAACGCCCTCCGGAAGCTGGTCGCGCCCGTCGATCGGAAACGAGAGCACGTCTGTCGCCTCGTCGACTCCGAGATGCTCGCGCTTCAATGCGCGCATCGCATCGCGGTCGACGAACGAGACCCCGAGCTCGCCGTCGTCGATTCCCTCCGCATGCAGCACACGCCGTGCAAGCTCGATCGCGCCGCGCTCGTCGACCTCGATGCCGCTGCGGTTCTCGACCTCGATCGCGATCATCGGTTCCGCTCGTCGGTGTGCTCCTTGTAGGCCTCGACGATCCGCTGCACGAGCTTGTGACGAACGACGTCGGCGTGGCCGAACTCGACGAACTCGATCCCGTCGATCCCTCGGAGCACGTCGCGCACGTGCACGAGGCCCGAGCGCGATTCGCGCGGCAGGTCGATCTGCGTCACGTCGCCGGTGACGACGACCTTCGACCCGAAGCCGAGGCGCGTCAGGAACATCTGCATCTGCTCGGGCGACGTGTTCTGAGCCTCGTCGAGGATGATGAAGCTGTCGTTGAGCGTGCGGCCGCGCATGAACGCGAGCGGAGCGACCTCGATCGTCCCGTGCTCGATCAGGCCGTTCGCCTTGTCGGGATCGAGCATGTCGTAGAGCGCGTCGAAGAGTGGGCGCAGGTACGGGTCGACCTTGGCCATCAGGTCGCCCGGCAGGAACCCGAGCCGCTCGCCGGCCTCGACGGCCGGACGCGTGAGGATGATCCGCGCGACCTCGCGCTCGTGGAGCGCCGCGACGGCAAGCGCCATCGCAAGGTACGTCTTTCCCGTTCCGGCAGGCCCGATCCCGAACGTGACGGTCGAGCGCTTGATCGCATCGACGTAGGTCTTCTGGGTGATCGTCTTCGGCGCGATCTTCTTGCCACGGTTCCGCCAGACGACGGCATCGAACACGTCGCGAACGTCCTGCCCGGCCTCGAGCGTCCCGAGCACGGCGTCGACGGTATGCCCGCCGATCTGGTGACCGCCCTCGACCAGCTCGACGAGCTCGCCGATCACGACGCGGGCGTTGGCCACATGCTCCTCGTCACCCTCGAGCGTCAGATGGTTTCCGCGGAGGCGCACGGTGCAGCCCAGCCGGTCGCGGAGCGCCTCGAGCGCGCCGCCGTCGATCGTCGCCAGCTCGGCGGCGACCTCGTTCGAGACATCGAGTGATTCCTGCACCTGCCCAGTGTAGGTTGCCCGGATGGCTCCCAAGTGGTGGACGATGGTGGCGGTCTGCACCGCCACGTTCATGCTCCTGCTCGACATCACGATCGTCAATGTCGCCTTGCCGGCGATCGAGCGGGCGCTGCATGCGTCGTTCTCCGACCTGCAGTGGGTGATCGACGCCTACGCGCTCGCCCTGGCGGCGTGCGTTCTCACCGCCGGGTCGCTCGCCGATCTCTTCGGGCGCAAGCGGCTCTTCGTGATCGGGATCGTCCTTTTTACGATCGCCTCGGCCGCCTGCGGTCTCGCAAACGACTCGCTCTTCCTGATCGTCGGGCGCGGCGTCCAGGGGCTCGGCGGCGCGATCATGTTCGCGACGGCGCTGGCGCTGATCTCACAGGAGTTCCACGGCAAGGAGCGCGGAACGGCCTTCGGTATCTGGGGCGCAACGGTCGGCGCCGCGGTCGCGATCGGGCCGCTGGCCGGCGGCGTGCTGACGTCGTGGCTCTCCTGGCGCTGGATCTTCCTCGTCAACATCCCGATCGGCGTCGGGGCGGTCGTGCTGTCGCTGAGGAAGTTGCGCGAGTCGAAAGACCCCGAGCACGGACGCCTCGATCCGGTGGGGCTGGTGACGCTGACGAGCGGGCTGATCTGCCTGATCCTGGCGCTGATCGAGGGCAACAAGCGTGGCTGGTCGAGCGCGCCGATCCTCGGTCTGCTGGTGGCCGCGGTGGTGCTGATCGTGCTGTTCATCCTTTCGCAGTCGGTCGAGCGGACGACGATGGTCGACCTGTCGCTGTTCAAGCGGCCGGCGTTCGTCGGGGCGCAGGTGACCGCGTTCGCGGTCTCGTCGTCGATGTTCGCGATCTTCCTCTGGCTGACGCTCTACCTGCAGAACATCCTGGGCCTCTCGCCGCTCCAGACCGGACTGCGCTTCCTGCCGCTCAGCCTGATCTCGTTCGTCGCCGCGCCGGTCGTCGGGCCGCCTCTCGGCCTTCATCCCGTTCCGGATCCTGCTCGGCACCGGGCTGGCGCTGAACGCCGTCGCGATGTGGTCGATGAGCCGCGTCGCGGTCGGCTCGCACTGGACGGTGCTCCTACCCGGGTTCGTGATCGGCGGCGTCGGCATCGGCCTCGTCAACGCGCCGCTCGCCACGGTCGCCGTCTCGACCGTGCGCGTGGAACGTGCGGGGATGGCCTCCGGGATCAACAACACGTTCCGGCAGATCGGGATCGCCACCGGGATCGCCGCGCTGGGGGCGATCTTTGCCAGCAAGGTGACCGCGGCGGCGTACTCGCCGGCCGGCGGTGCCGCGGGCCGCGCGTCATTCGTGCACGGGCTGCACGACATCCTGCTGGTCGGGGCAGGCGTCGCTCTTGTCGGCGCCGTGCTCGCGACCGTGCTCGTCCGCAAGCGCGACTTCGTCGCGAGCGGGCCCGCCGCGGCCGCCGCCGAAGCCTAAGAGGCTCTCACAAAATAAGCGTTGAGTCGCCCGGCCGCGCTCAGCGGCGCGATGCTGCGTCCTCGGAAGTGCCAAGAGCCACCGCTCTTGACACTTCCTGCGTCCTTGCCTCGCACTCGCTGATCGCACCCGGATCGACGAACGTCATTCTGTGAGAGCCTCTAAGGCAAGCCGGTTCAGAGCTGCCCGGGATAGAAGCCGAGCCGAGCAAGCGGCTCGACGAGCTCGTGCTCCTCGTACGAGAGATGTGAGAGGAGCGCGTCGGTCAGGAAGTCGATCGCTTCCTGGATCTTCGCGTAGCTCTCCGGGTGGTTCATGTGGTCGACCAGCGCCGAGTCGACGCCCTGGATCGCGTCGTGGATGACCAGATGCTCGTCGGCCAGCCGCTCGATCACCGGCGCGAGGCCGCGATCGCTCCGCGCGAGGTGCGGGAAGATCGCGTCGTCCTCGAGGCCATGGTGCTGCACGACCACGCCGCAGTAGCGGGCGCAGAAGGCGCCGAGTGTCCAGTCGTTCTGCCGGAGCGCCATGTCGTTCAGCGCCGACCGTGCGTCGCCTGCGCCGAGTGCGCCGTCGCGCACCTTGCCCAGAATCTCTCGTAGCTCGGTGAGCTCCTTCCGCAGCATGTCGTGGACGTCGACCAGATGCTGCCCGACCGCGCGCCCGCGGTCCGTGTAGGTCGCGCCGGCGGGGTGGGCGGCGCGCGGCCTCGTCGACTCGTCCCAGGGGGAGACCGCGCTCGCGCGCGTCCCGTCATCCGGCGTCGGCGTCACCCCGAGCGCGCCGTCCTCGGCCTCCTTCGGGGCGCCGGCGCGAACTGGCCTCTCATCCGGCTGCCGCCCGGTGGCGCGCCCCGCCGCGACCCGCTCGCGCACCGCGGGTGCGACGTCGGCCGCGAATGTCTGGATCGCGGTCGGGTCGTCGGCCATCACGATGAACGTTCCGATTCCGTCCTCGAGCGCGTAGCGGGTCAGCTCCTCGACCCACTGGGCGGCCGGGCCGTCGAGCGGCAAGAGGTTCAAGAGCCTGCGGATGTCGGCGGGCTTGCGGCCCGCCTCGAGCGCGGCCTCGTCGATCGCCGCGTTTCCGGCCGCAAGCTGCCCCGGCCCGAGGTACGGCACGCTCGGCAGCCAGCCGTCGGCCTTGCGGCCGGTCAGGCTCAGCATCCGCGGCTTGTAGGCGCCGACCCAGATGCTGAGGTCGTGCAGCGGCGACGGGCCGCGCGCGGCGCCGTCCAGCCGGTAGTGCTCGCCGGTGAAAGTCGCCCCACCCTGCTCGCCGGTGTCCCAGATCATCCGGATCACGTCGATCGCCTCTTCCAGCGCATCGACGCTCTCGCCCGGCCGCAGGCGCCGCCCGCCCATCGCCTCGATCCCGTCCCAGAATGCGCCTGCGCCGATCCCCAGCTCGGCGCGGCCCCCGCTCAGGATGTCGAGGCTCGCGACAGCGCGCGCGACCACGGCGGGCTGGCGTAGCGGCAGGTTGAGCACGTTCGGCGCCAGGCGCACGCGCTTCGTGGCCGCGGCGACGAACGGAAGCAGCGTCGAGGTGTCGAGGAACCGCGCCTGGTAGGGGTGATCCTGGAAGGTGACCAGGTCGAGCCCGACGCGATCGGCGAGCACCGCCAGCTCGACGACTGTGTTGGCGCTCTGGGCGTTCGGCGTGATGAAGACGCCGAACTGGAGCTCGTGCCCGTAGTCGCTCACGCACAGCAGGGTAGGCGCGCGCAAACGCCTGTCGCGTCGCCCTCGACCGCCACTGGTTCGCCCGGTCAGCCCCCACGGTTGCTGGTCTGACGCCCGGTCAGCGAACGAAAGCGCGTGCCGGCTTGATCACGCGAGCTTTTCGCGGACGAGCTGGCTCACGGCCGACCCGTCGGCGCGGCCCGCGATCTGCGGCATCACATCGGCCATCACGCGGCCCATGTCGCGCATGTTGGTCGCCTTGTTCTCGGCGATCGCGTCGTCGACGATCCGCTCGAGCTCGTCCTCGCCGATCGGCTCCGGCATGAATTCCTCGAGCACATCGAGCTCGTCCTCTTCCTTTGCCGCCTGCTCCTCCCGGCCGCCGTTCCGGAACGCTTCGGCGGCCTCGACCCGCTTCTTGCGTTCGCGCTGGAGCACCTGCAGCTCCTCGTCCTCGGAGAGCGGGCGCTGCAGGTCCTTCTCGGCCGAGCGGAGGCTGGACAGGATCAGCCGGAGCGCGTCGCGGCGGTCGCCCTCGCGGGCAAGCATCGCCTCCTTCACCTCCTGCTCGATCCGGCCGATCAGGCTCACAGTCCACCCTCCGTCATCGTTTTGCCACCCAGAATGTGCCAGTGCAGATGGAAGACCGTCTGCCCCGCGCTCGCGCCGACGTTCACGACAACACGGTAGTCGGTCAGCCCCGCCTTCTTCGCCGTCTCCGCGACGAACTCCAGCATGCGCTTCGCTTCCGCATCGCCGAACTCGGAAACATCGCGGAACGTGTCGACGTGTCGCTCCGGCAGCACGAGCATGTGCACGGGCGCCTTCGGGT
The DNA here is from genome assembly GCA_963785895.1 of uncultured Actinomycetes bacterium. GTDB lineage: Bacteria > Actinomycetota > Thermoleophilia > Gaiellales > Gaiellaceae > PALSA-600. Next base: position 16,138 of record CAWAXB010000016.1, read on the forward strand.
TGATGTCGTCGATCGCGACGAAGCCGTCAGCTGCGTGCACGTGAGTGCCGCTCGCGACGAGCTGACAGAAGAGGCAGTCGTCACGCGGCGGCAAGGATTCCCTCCTCGGTGACGGCCGCCGCCCGTGCGCGCACGACCTCTCCAACGGGCGCGTCGACGAGCCACGGCGTGTAGTCGTCGCCGTAGCCACGGCCGGGCCGATCGACGATCACGGTGTCCGTGCTGCCGACCTTGCCCTCCCAGCGTCGCAGGCACAGCTCGTGCGAGAGCTCGCGCAGTCGGGCACCGCGCTCCTTCTTCACCTGGGTCGGGACGGGGTCGTCGGCCGCCGTCACCGTGCCGGGTCGCGGGGAGTAAGGGAAGACGTGCACCTTCGTCAACCCGGCACGCTCCACCGTGCGGAGCGTGGCCTCGAATGCCGCGTCGTCCTCGACGGGGAAGCCGACGATCACGTCGCTGGTCAGGTTGAACTCGCCGGCGAGCGGCGCGAGGCGGCGCAGGTAGGTGTCGGTCGTATACCGCCGCCGCATCGCCTGCAGCACGCCGTCGTCGCCCGACTGCAGCGGCACGTGCAGATGGCGGCTGACCCTCGGCGTGTCGCGCAGAACCTCCACGAGCGCGTCGTCGACGTGGTTGATCTCGATCGAGCTGAGACGCAGGCGCTCGAGCCTCGGTGTGGCCGCCGCCTCGCGCACGAGACGCGCGAGGTCGTACCCGGCGCCGCGGTCGCGGAAGCAACCCAGGTTGATGCCTGTGAGGACGACCTCGCGGTGCCCCTGCTCCACCCGGCGGCGGATCTCGCCGAGCACCGCGGCCGCGCTGCGGCTACGAGAAGCCCCGCGCACGAGCGGGATCACGCAGAAGTTGCACGAGAACGAACAGCCGTCCTGGATCTTCACGAACGCACGCACGCGATCGATGCGAGCATCGGCCTGCACACAGCCGATCGCGCCGACATCGCCGGCAACGAATGCGGCCGTCTCCTCGCTGCGCTTCGCGACGACGGTGACGTTGGAGGGAAGGCTCGCGAACGCGTCCCCGGCCAGGTTCGCGCCACAGCCGGTGAGATAGACACGCGCGTGGGTGCGCGCCGCCCGCGCGGCCGCCTTGCGGCTCTTCGCGACCGCCTCGTTGGTGACGCAGCAGCTGCTGATCACCGCCACGTCGGCTGCATCGCCTCGCTCGTCGTGGCCGTCACGGAGCAACGCCTCACGCACTTCGTGCGCGTCTGCGTGCGAGACCTTGCAGCCGAGAAAATCGACGCGGAACGTCGCCACGCGCTGATCGTATTACCTGGCGCGGTACAGATCCGCGGCCCAGCCGTCCATGGTGCGCCGGCCGGCGTGGTGATAGCCCTCGAGCTCCGGCTGCTCCGAGACGAAGTAACCGGAGCTGATCAGCACCTCGGACTCGACACGTGCAGGCAACGCGCGGACGGACTCCACCGAGATGTTCGCGACGACGGTGCGGGCGGCCGGGAGCTGCTCGTCGGGGAGCACGACGCGAGCCTCGAGCTCCACCCCGTTGCGATCGGCGTTCTCGTTCGTCGCCACGATCGACGGCGCCTCGATGTCGACGGCCAGCACCGGCGCGTGTCCGAGCAGCGCGGCCGCGACCGAGAGGACCCCCGATCCGCAACCGACATCGAGCAGCGAACCCGGCTCGATCTCCTGCAAGAGCTGCAGGCAAAGCTGCGTCGTCGGGTGGGCGCCGGTGCCGAACGCGCGGCCCGGATCGACGACGATCACAAGCGCATCGGTCGGCGGCTCCTCCCAGGGCGGGCCAACCCAGAGGCGACCTGTGCGGATCGGCCGGTGGAAGCTCCGCCAGCGATCCTCCCAGCCCGCCTCCACGTCTGCTCCCTCCCCGACACCGAAGAAGTGCCAAAGGCGTTCCTCGCCGGCCGAGTCGGTGTACGCCGCCAGCTCGACACCCGACGTGCGTTCGACCTCCTCGAAGCCCTCGGGGAACAGCTCGATCATCGTCGCACGGGCGTCTTCGGCCTTCGCGTGCCCAACCTGGATGGACACGCGCCGGAGACCGATCAACGAAAGGCGCTCTTCAGCTTGTCGAAGAAACTCTCGTCGTGACGGTAGGTGTCCTGGTCGCTCGCCGCCTCGAACTCGAGCAGCAGCCGGCGCTGGTCGTCGCTCAGCCGCCGGGGCACCGAGACGTTCACGAGCACACGCTGGTCTCCGTGTCCGAACCCCTGCAGCACCGGCATGCCCTTGCCGCGGAGCACGCGCACCTCGCCGGGCTGAGTCCCTGCCGGCAGATCGAGTGAGACCGGCCCGTCGAGCGTCTCGACCTCCACCGTCGCCCCGAGCGACGCCTGCACGATCGTCAGGTCGACCTGCGAATAGATGTCGTTGCCTTCCCGCACGAAGCGCGGGTCAGGCTTGACGCGAACGAGGACGTACGCGTCGCCGGCGCGACCGCCGACGTCGCCGGCATGTCCCTCACCCGAGACCCGGATGCGTTGCCCGTCGTGGATGCCGGCCGGCACGTCGACCTTCAGGTCGCGCGACTGCGCGACGCGCCCGGCGCCGCCGCAGGTGTGGCACGGATGTTCGACGATCTGGCCGCGGCCGTGACACTGCGGGCACGCCTGTGCCCGAACGAACTCGCCGAAGACGCTTCGCGACACCTGGTGGAGCCGGCCCGTGCCCTCACAGCGCGGGCAGGTGAGCGGCGTCGTCCCAGGTTCGACACCGTCGCCGCCGCAGGTCGCGCACGCGACCTCCACCTCGAACGGCACGTTCACGGATGTGCCGCGCGCGGCGTCGACCAGATCGATCTCGATCTCGGCGCCGATGTCGGCGCCACGCCGGCGCGAGCCGCCGCGCATCGCCGACCCGAAGATGTCATCGCCGAAGAACGCCGAGAACAGGTCGCTCAGGCCGGTCGTGTCGAAGCTCGTCGGCTGGAAGCCGCCGGAGCGAAGGCCCGCATGCCCGTACCGGTCATAGAGCGCGCGTGTCTCCGAGCTCGACAGCACTTCGTACGCCTCGGTCACCTCGCGGAACCGCGCACCGGCGTCGGGCTCGGTCGAGACGTCCGGGTGCAGCTGGCGCGCCAGGCGGCGGAACGACTTCTTGATCGTTGTCTCGTCGGCGTCGCGCGGGACGCCGAGCAGTTCGTAGTAGTCGTGGTCGGTGGTGGCCATCAGTTCTCCGCGTAGGCCTCCTCGACGAAGCGCGACAGTTCGTGCGCCGCCGCGCGAACCGAGTAGATCGCCTTCTCGTAGTCCATGCGCACCGGGCCGAGCAGGCTGACGACGCCCAGCGTCTGGTGCGCGATCCCGTACGTGGCGCCGACCAGCGAGAGGTCGTGCAGGCCCGGCTGGTCGAGCTCTTCTCCGACACGCACGAACGCACGCCGGGGGTCGAGCCGCTGCGCCAGCATGTCGAGCAGAGCCGCCCGTTGCTCGAGCGCCTCCATCAGGCTCCGGTAGGCGCCGATCTCTTCGGCGCGCATCTCGTCGAGCAGGCCGGCAGTGCCACCCACGAACAGCCGGCGATCCTCATCGGCCGCCTGCTCGAATGCGCCGCGCACCACCTCGAGGAACGTCCGCTCGCCCGCGCCCAGCGCAGGCTCGTCGAACGCGAGCTTCACCGCCCGCGAGCCGATCCGCCCACCGGTGACGCGCTCGTTCAGGTACTCGGCGGCCCAGGTGACGAGCCCGGCGTCAACCGGCTCCTGGAACGCGTAGCGCAACTTCGTCACCCCGCCCGTCGACGTGATCACGACGACCATGACGACGTTCGGCTGCAGCAGCAGCACCTCGACATGGCGAACAGTCGCCGAACGGATCGGCGGCGCCGAGACAACGGCGAGCAGCCGGGTGATCTGCGACAGGGCCTCGGTGGTCGCCTGCAACGCCTCTTCCACCTCGGCGCGCGCGGCGGGCAGATCGAGCGCGAAGCCGGCCGATCGCGGCTCGGGCCCCGTGAGCAGATCGTCGGCGTAAAGCCGGTAGCCCGCCTCGGTCGGCACGCGCCCGGCGGAGGTGTGCGGGTGCGTCAGCAGCTCGATCCGCTCGAGCTCGGCGAGCTCGTAGCGAACCGTCGAGGGCGACACATTCAGCTCGGCGCGCTCGACGAGCGTCTTCGAGCCGACGGGCAACCCGGTGGCGACGTACTCCTCGACGACGCGGCGAAGGATGTCGCGCTGCCGGTCGGAGAGGGGGATCTGCATTGCCCCATGGTAGGCGGCGCGCCCGCGTGACCGCGTTATGCGAGCAAACGGGCGGTGACGCCGCCGCCCAGAAAGCGCCCGCGCGGAGTCAGAGAAAGCGTGGGGCCTTCGCGGACGACGAGCCCGAGCCCGGTCAGCCGGGCCAGCTCGTGGTCGTCCAGAGCCGCTTCGAGCCCGGTGAGGTCGAGCGGCTCGTCGAGGCGGAGGCCGAGCATCACGCGCTCGACTCGCCGGATCTCGGGCGTCAACTCCTCGAGCTCGCGCGGCGGGAGGTCACCCTGCTCGAGCGCCTCGAGGTAGCGGCGCAGCGACGGCGCGTTGCGGCTGCGTACGCCTGCGAGCGTCGAGACCGCGCCGACCCCGAGCCCGAGGTAGTCGTCGCCGAGCCAGTAGCCGAGGTTGTGCCGCGCGCGCAAGTCACGCTCGCCGTCCTTGCAGAAGTTCGCCGTTTCGTACCAGCGATAGCCGGCAGCAACCAGTGTCTCGACCACCCGCTGGAAATACGTCTCCAGCGAGTCGGCCTGGCGTTCGAGCTCGGCGCCGTGCGCATGGGTGAACCGTGTCCCTGGCTTTGCCTCCAGCTCGTAGGCGGAGAGATGTTCCGGCCCGAGCGCAACGGCCTCCGCCAGGTCGCGGGCCAGGTCGTCGGGCGTCTGGCCGGGAATGCCGTAGATGAGGTCGAGCGAGATGTTGTCGATCCCGGCCGCGCGCAACCGCGCGAACGCACGCCGGACGTCGTCCGGCTGCGCGGCACGCCCGAGCGTCTCGAGGAGCTCTGCCTTGAAGGTCTGCGCGCCGAGCGAGACCCGATCGACACCGGAGCGTTTGAGCAGTGCCGCAAGTTCCTCCGTGACGGTCTCGGGGTTTGCCTCGATCGTCAACTCGGTCGAGCGCGGGAGCGCGCGCAGCAGGCGTTCGAGCTCCTGCGGCTCGGTCAGGGTGGGCGTGCCACCCCCGAGGTAGACGGTCTCGACCTCCGGAGCCAGCGAGCCGCGTTCGAGCTCGAGCTCGCGGAGCACGGCGTCGACGTAGCGTGCATGCTGATCGGCCCGGCCGACGACGGTGACGAAGTCGCAGTAGCCGCAGCGCGAGGAGCAGAACGGCAGGTGAACGTAGAGATGGCGCGCCGCCGCCATCGAGCTCACGTCCGGGGACGAGGGCGCGGAACGAGCTCGCCGCCGCAGTTCGGGCAGGTGTGGTCGAGCGCCGCCGCGCACGCCGGGCAGAACGTGCACTCGAACGTACAGATCTCGGCCGGAGAATCGCGCGCAAGCGCAACGCCGCAGCGTTCGCAGGCAGTGCGCAACTCGAGCGCCATCAGCGTTTCGACGTCTCGTTCAGGTTGAGGACTGCGAGGAACGCCTCCTGCGGCACCTCGACCCCACCGACCTGCTTCATCCGCTTCTTGCCCTTCTTCTGCTTCTCGAGCAGCTTCCGCTTGCGCGAGATGTCACCGCCGTAGCACTTCGCGAGCACGTCCTTGCGCCGGGCCTTGACGGTCTCGCGGGCGATGATGCGGGCGCCGATCGCCGCCTGAATCGCGACGTCGAACATCTGCCGGGGGATCTCTTGCCGCAGCTTCTCGACGAGACTCTTGCCACGCTCGAACGCGAACTCACGATGCACGATCAACGAGAGCGCGTCGACCGGCTCGCCGCCGACCAGGATGTCGACGCGCGCGAGGTCGCCGGGCCGGAAGCCGCACAGGTCGTAGTCGAAGCTCGCGTAACCGCGTGTGCGCGACTTCAGCTGGTCGTAGTAGTCGAGGACGATCTCGGCCAGTGGCAGCTGGTACGTCAGGTGCACGCGCTCCGGCGACAGGTACTCCATCTGGTCGAAGTGGCCGCGGCGCCCGTTGTTCAGCTCCATCACCGCGCCGACGAACTCCTTCGGGACGATCACGGAGGCTTTGATGTACGGCTCCTCGACCTCCTCGAACGAGTCGGGCAGATCCGACGGCGTGTGCACCTCGGTCCACTCGGTGTCGTTCATCGCGCGCACGCGGTAGGCCACGTTCGGCGCGGTCACGATCAGGTCGAGGTCGAACTCGCGCTCGAGGCGCTCGCGCACGATCTCCATGTGCAGCAGGCCCAGGAAGCCGCAGCGAAACCCGAAGCCGAGCGCCTGCGACGTCTCGGGCTCGTAGAAGAGCGCGGCGTCGTTCAGCTTCAGCTTGTCGAGCGCGTCACGCAGCTCGGGGTAGTCGTCGGACTCGCTCGGGAACAGGCCGGCGAAGACCATCGGCTTGACTTCCTTGTAGCCCGGGACGGGTTCATCGGCCGGACGCTTCTCGGCGGTCAGCGTGTCGCCGACGCGCAGCTCGGAGACGTCCTTCAGACCGGTGATCACATACCCGACCTCGCCGGCCCGCAGCTCTTCCACCGGGGAGTTCGTCGGCGACATGAACCCGATCTCTTGTGCCTCGAACCGCGTGCCGAGCGCCATCGCGCGTAGCTGGTCGCGCGGCCGGAAGGCTCCGTCGACGACGCGAACGAACGCGACCACGCCGCGGTACTGGTCGTATGAGGAGTCGAAGATCAGTGCGCGCGGAGGCGCGCCCGGGTCGCCGGCCGGCGCGGGAATCCGCTCGACGATCGCGTCGAGCACAGCCTCCACTCCCTGCCCCGTCTTGGCCGAGATGCGAAGCACGCGATCGGGGTCGTCGCCGATCAGGTCGGCGATCTCGGCAGAGGCTCCGTCCGGATCGGCCGCGGGCAGGTCGATCTTGTTGACGACGGGGACGATCTCGAGGTTGTTCTCGATCGCGAGGTACGCGTTCGCGAGCGTCTGGGCCTCGATCCCCTGCGCCGCGTCGACGACGAGCAGCGCGCCTTCACACGCCTGCAGGCTGCGCGAAACCTCATAGGTGAAGTCGACGTGGCCGGGAGTGTCGATCAGGTTGAGCTGGTGGCCTTTCCACTGCACGCGCACGGCCTGCGCCTTGATCGTGATCCCGCGTTCGCGCTCGAGGTCCATCGTGTCGAGCACCTGCTCGCGCATCTCGCGGGCCGAGACGGTGTCGGTGAGCTGGAGGATGCGATCGGCGAGCGTCGACTTGCCGTGGTCGATGTGCGCGATGATCGAGAAGTTGCGGATCCGGCTCTGTTCCATGACGTGCGGCGATGGTAGCCGCCGGCCGAACGCGGTCAGGGCAGGCGATCGAGGCGCAGCAGTCGGTGTGGACGGCCGTCTTCCTCGTAGTCCCGCACGGCCCTGAACCCGGCCCTGGCGAAGGCGCGGAGCGAGCGGCGGTTCTCGATCTCGACACCGGCGACACAGGCGATAACAGCGGCCTCGGCGAAGACCACGTCCCGGATGAACGCGCGTAGCACCTGCGGGCCGATGCCACGGCCGACGAACTCGGGATCGCCGATCAGGATGTCGACGCCCGCGACTCCCGGCCCGACCTGGAGGAGCGCGTCGTAGTCGGGGTGGTCGACGACGAGGTACGTCTCGATCATCCCGACAGGCCGTTCGTCGCACAGGATCAGGTAGAGGTCGGTGGGCTCGCGGCCGTCAAGTGCGGGGCCATAGTGCTCGGCCAGGCCTTCGGGCGGCGGCGGCCACCAGCGCCGGACATGCTCGCGCTCGAGCCATGCGCCGACCAGCGGCAGCTCGGCCACCGTCAGCGGCCGGAAGGCGATCTTCATGCGCGAAGACGGCCGCGGAGAGCAGTCAGTGCATTCAGCTCGCGGACGTGGAGCGCCCGGCAGGCGGCGAAATAGACGCCGGCCGCGACGGCGAGGGCCAGCCCGAGCGACACGACTTGCGCCGGGAACGACTGGCCGAGCGCGCTGTCGAGCGGGCGCCAGACGATGTAGGCGGCCCCTGCGACCAACGCTGAGGCGACGGCGATCTTGACGACGCTGTTGGCGATCTCGCCGCCGTGCATCCGGCCGAGGTGGCGGCGCAGGAGGATCACCAGGACCACGGTGCAGACGATGTTGCAGACGGCCGTCGCGAGCGGGATGCCCCAGATCCCCAGGTGGTAGAAGAGCAGGTCGAGGATCGCGTTCAGGAAGAGGTTCCCGAGCGCAACAGCCGTGGGCACCCAGTTCGACTGCAGGCTGAAGAACGCCCGGTTCAGCATCAGCATCGCACCGTTGAAGACGAGCCCGGCACTGAACGCAGCCAGCGCCGCTGCGACGACGGGCGTCTGATTCGGGAGCCATTGCCCGCGCTGGTAGAGGATGCGGATGATCGGCTCTGCGAGCACGGCGCTGACCACCGCCGTCGGTGCGAGCAGGAAGACGATCTGGCGCAGCCCGTTCGAAACGGCGTCCGCGAACCCGTGCAGGTCGCCGCGCGAGGCGAGCCGTGAGAGCGTCGGGAAGAGCACGGTCGCCACCGCCACCGAGAACATGCCCTGCGGGAGCATGTAGACGAGGAATGCCTTCTGGATCGCCGTCGGGCCGAGGTTCGGGTCGATGAACCGGGCCGCGAAGAACGTGTCGATCACCGCGTTGACGTTGATCAGGCCCAGGCCGAGCGTGACCGGGACCATCAGCTTGAAGACACGGCGCACGGCCGGGTCGTGCCAGTCGAGCACGATCCGCAAGCGTTCCTCGCCGCGGTCGAGCCCGCGCAGCCAGGGCATCGGCAGGAACACCTGGATGAACGTGGCAGCCAGGATCGCCGCCGCGTAGACGTACAGCTTCGTGCTCTGCGTGCCGGCGTGTGGGACGCCGATCGCCAGGCCGCCGATGATCGCGATGTTCCAGAAGACCGGCGAGAGCGCGGGAACGGTGAAGTGGTCGTAGCTGTTGAGGATCCCGACAACGATTCCGGAGATCCCGAGCAGGGTGACGATCGGAAAGAGCACGCGGGAAAGCCCGATCGCGAGGCTGCGGTCCTGGCCGTGGTAGCCGAAGATGTCGATCACCCACGGCGCGATCAGGACGAAGAGCGCCGTCAACGCGCTCAGCCCGAGCAGCATCAGCCAGAAGAGGCTCGAGGCGACGCGCCACGCACGCCGCCGCTCGCCCTTCTCGAGCAGGTCGCTGAACACCGGCACGAAGGCCGACGAGAGCGCGGCGTCGGCGACCAGCGCCCGTACGAGGTTCGGCAACTGGAAGGCGACGGTGAACGCGTTGATGCGCCCGGCCGCCCCGAAGTAGTAGGCCGCGACCATCTCGCGCACGAGGCCGAGCACGCGCGAGAGACCGGTGGCGATCCCGAAGATCGCGGTGGAGACGGCAAGGCGGCGGTGTGCAGCCTCGTCGGCGCCGGGTTGTCCGGCGACTCGGGGAGCGAGAAGATCGGCTCTGATGTTCATCGTCGGCTGGTCGGGGTCGGCGAACGCGGGCACGTCCGTCGCGACGACCCGGCTCAGATCGCGCGGAAGCTCCTGGTACTCCCAGGTCGGCTTGCCACGCGCGCGTCGCCGCTCGTTCCGGGCGCGCCGGCGTGCTTCGCGCGCTGCGGCGGAAGGATCGTCGTCCACGCGCGTGAGCATAGGGAAGCAGCGGGCTGCTACCATCGCCGCGCCCTGATCGTGAGGGCACCGAGACCGATGCCGAACATCAAGCAGCAGAAAAAGCGCGTCAGGATCGCAGCCGCGGAGCGGCTGGAGAACCTGCACTACCGCTCGACGATCAAGACGCTGACGAAGCGCCTCAGCGCCACGCTCGTCGAGGGCGACACTGCCGCCGCCGAGACGGAGCGGCAGAGCCTGGTCAAGCTGATCGACAAGGCGGTCTCGCGTGGCGCGCTGCACCGGAACGCCGGCGCACGCAAGAAGTCGCAGGTCGCCCGCCTCACGGCCGGCTCCGACTCCTGAGCTTTCTTACGCGCGAGCGGTGATCTCGACGAGCGCCCGCTCGAGCTCGAGCTCGTTGGCGAGCCGAGAACCGCCCTTGAGCGCGCGGTCGAGCTCGGCGAGCCGGATCAGCGCATCGTCGAGCTCGGCGCCGCTGAAGTTGCGCACCTGCGCGTAGAGCTTCTGGGCCGGGTACGGCTTCAGGCCGAGCCTCGCGGCCACCTCCTGCGGTGCAAGCCCGTCCTCCTCGAGCCGGTGCACCGCGCAGGCGTTCCGCACATGCTTGGTGAGGCTGCCGAGCAGGCGCGGGATCGTTTTCGAGAGCGGGTCGCCCGTGCGGTCGAGCATGCGCTCAGTGGAGCGCAGAACCCCCGCGACGTCGCGTGCCCCCCACGCGTCGGTGAGATTCCAGGGCGGCGACCCGGCGCGTGGAGCAACCAGCGCCTCCACGTCCGCCTCGGTGACCGGATCCTTGCCCGCCCAGGTCGAGATCTTGTCGACCTCGCCCGCCAGCTCGTAGAGGTCGTCGCCGACGAACTCGGCGAGCAGCCGGCACGCCTCGGGCTCCGCCGTCGTTCCGTGCAACTTGAACTGGTCGGCGATCCAGCGCGGCACAGCCTTCTGCGTCACGTCCCAGAGGAGGACCGAGCCGGTGGCGGCAACCGCTTTGGCGATCGGCGCGTCCTTCTTCAGCTCGCCGGCCACGAGCGCCAGCGTCGTTCCGGGTGCAGGCGCCTTCAGATAGGTGGCCACGGCCTTCGCATCGTCGGCCTTCCACGCCTCGACGCCCTCGACGACGACGAGTCGCACTCCCGAGCCGAACAGCCCCATCGCGTTGCAGGCCGCGACCGCGTCGTCGCCGCTCGTGGTGGCGACGCTGTGCAACTCGACGGCATCGTGGTCGAAGCGGGCGCGCAGGCGCGCCACAGCACGGTCGACTTTCGGCCGGTCGCTGCCACCGATCAGGTAGGCCGGCTGGAGCTCATCCGCCATCTGCGCCAAGCATAGGCCGCGACGAGGAGCGCGCCGGCGGAGGCGAGCGCGGCGGCCGGTCCGCTCGCCTGCGCGAACGGCACGGCTGCGACGAGGCGCGCGCACCCCGCGGTGTAGGCGGCGATCCAGCCGTTCAGCCAGGCAAGGGCGGCGGCGACCGGTGGCGCGACCGGGTCGACGGCGGCGGTGATCAGCGCGAGCCCGAGCAGCGGCCCCACGGCGGGCTCGACGAGCGCGTTGGCGAGGATGCCGAGCAGCGGCACCCGTCCGAACTGGAGCCAGAGGATCGGCGCCGTCGCGAGGCTGCAGACCGCCGAGACCGCCAGCGCCGCCGCGAGCTTCCGTGGCACCGGATAGCCCTCGAACGCCCTCAGCGCGGGCCCGACCGCGAGGAAGATCCCCGCGACTGCGGCGAACGAGAGCTGGAAGCCGGCGTCGAAGATCGCGTATGGGCTCCAGGCGAGCAGACCGGCGGCAGCCAGGAACAGCACGTGCCAGGAGTCGCGCTCCCGCGAGGCGAGCCAGGCGATCGAGACGGCTGTCCCCGACACGGCAGCGCGGATCACCGACGGCTGCGGCCCGACCGCCAGCACGTAGGCGCCGATCGCGGCGAGCACCGCGACGTGCCCCCACGCGCGGGGCACGCCGAGGAGCAACGCAAGGCCGAGCACTCCACCGGCGAGCAGGACGACGTTCTGGCCGGAGACAGCCAGCAGGTGGTAAAGGCCCGAGCGGCGAAAGCTCGTCTTCAGGCCGTCGGACAGCCCCGCGTCGTCCCCGAGCACGATCCCGTCGACGAGCGCGCGCCGTTCTCCCGTCAGTGCGGGTGTCGAGGCTCGCCTGAGCCACGCGCGAAGCTCGTCAGCGCGTCCAGAGAGCCCGTGGCGGCGACCGACCTGGTGCCACTCGTCGACCTTGAGGACGACGTGAATCCCCTGGTGTCGCAGCCACGTGCGCTCGTCGAACCCGTTCTGCGGGCCGCGCGGCTCGTGAATCACCGCGAGCATGCTGACAAGTGCGCCCTGCGGCGGCGCGCGACCGAGCGGCAGCTCGAGCTCGGCGCGTTCGCCGACTGCCCGCCCATCGAAGCTGCGGACCCGGGCGAACTGCCGCTGGTCGAACTTGCCCGCCCGCACCTCGCTCGTGATCACGACAAGGGCGCGCGCCGCACGGCCGACATCCGCCCGCAGAACGCTCCGATCGAGCTCGCCGAGCCGCACGCTTCCCCACCACCAGCCGGCGACCGCCACCAGCACCGCCACGCAGGCCAGCCGCCGGAGCGCGGCGGGCGCAAGCACCACGACGAGCAGGGCGGCGGTCCCGACGACGACAGCGCCGATCGCCAAATCGGCGCGCGCGAGGTTCGCGGCGACGAGACCGGCGGCGGCAGCGAACACGATCACGTGCGCGGGCAGCAGACGGCTCAGGGCACGACCAGCCCTTTCAGGTCGGCGATCCGCGACGGCCCGATCCCGGAGATGGCATCCAGTCCCTCGACCGACGTGAACGGCCCGTGCTGCTGCCGGTACGCGACGATCTTCTGGGCGGTGACCGGGCCGACCCCCGGCAGCGCGTCGAGCTGCTCGGCCGAGGCCGTGCTCAGCGAGACCGGGCCTCCTGAAGCAGCGGTGCCCGTGCCGCCGGCGGCTGTCGACGCGGGCGAGCCACGTGCGGGAACGAGCACCTGCTGGCCGTCGGCGACGGGCGCCGCGAGGTTGACCGCGTCACGGAGGGCACTCGACGCAAAGCCGCCGGCGCGAGCGATCGCATCGGCGACACGCGCGCCGTGTGGGACGCGGACGAGGCCCGGCTGCCGGACCGCACCGGCAATATCGACGACGAGCAGCGACGAGGCGGCCCGAGGCGCCCGCTTCGGCACGAGTGGCGCGACCTGGAGTGACGCCGCAGACGCCGATCGTCCGTGATGCCGCCACAGGATCAGGAGCACAACCAGGCAGACGAGCCCAACCGCAAACGCGCGCCGTTGCTGCACGGTAAAGGCGGAAAGGTGCACGCCGAGACCGTGCCTGCGATTTCGTCACGTGTGGGTGACGGACGAGCAACGAACGCGTGAAACTTCGCAGCTCAGAGCACGAGCTTGGCGATCGCAGCGAACCCGACGATCACGATCAACCCACGCAGCACGGGCGGCGAGAGTCGCCGGCCGATCTTCGCGCCCACCAGACCGCCGATCGTCGCGCCGAGCGCGATCACGAGCGCCGCGGGCCAGCTCACGTGCGCGGCGAAGGCGAAGATGATCCCGGCGACGAGATTCGTGGAGCCGGCCAGCACGTTCTTGATCCCGTTGGCGTGCTGCAGCGACTCGTGCGTCAGGAAGCCGAGCAGCGCGAGGATGATGATTCCCTGCGCGGCGCCGAAGTAGCCGCCGTAGATGCCGCAGAGAAAGAGCCCCACCAGCGGGCCGATACCTCCGATCTCCGTCGGCGTGTGACCACGGGCCGCAAGCGCGCGCGACAGCCGCGGCTGGACGAGGACGAGCACGAGCGCGATGAGGATGAAGGCCGGGACGATCCTCTTGAAAGCCGCCGCCGGCAAGACGAGCAACAGCACCGCACCGACCACACCGCCGGCGACCGACACGACCAGGAGCTTGGCAATACGACGGCCTTGCCCCTCGATCTCACGCCGGTAGCCCCATGCTCCCGCAAGCGACCCGGGCACGAGGCCGATCGTGTTCGAGACGTTCGCGACCACCGGCGAGTACCCCACGGCAAGGAGCACGGGGAACGTGATCAGCGTGCCGCTGCCAACGACCGTGTTGATCGCTCCCGCCCCGAGGCCTCCGAAGAACACGAGCACCACGTCGGGCCAGCTCATCGAGCGTTTCCCGCCGTGCTCAAGAGATCGTCCGGCGGGCCGGCCCGTTCACGAGATCGCCACCACACGATGTTCGGCGACGGCGAGGAAATTCCCTGTCACGGTCTTTCCGGCGTCAGCCGACGGCCGAGCGCCACACGCGCCGACACCTCAGCCGCCCTGGTTCGTATGTGGGACCTTCTGGCCCCCGCCGCCCAGGAACGACTCGACAAACGCTTCGCTCGACGCAAGCTCCGCCGGGGTTCCTTCCATGCGCAGCCGGCCTCCGCCGAGCACGTAGGTGCGATCCGAGATCTCCAGCACCGCCCGTGCACGCTGCTCGACCACGAGCACGGAGGCGCCCGTGACCGCGAGCCGGCGGACGTGCTCCGAGAGAACGGTGTGCGCGATCGCCGGGGCGAGGTTGGCCGTCGGCTCGTCGAGCAGCACAACCGCCGGCTCGAGCATCAGGGCACGCGCCATCGCGAGCATCTTCCGCTCGCCGCCGCTGAGCTTGCCGGCACGCCGACGCAGCATCCGGCCCAGCTGCGGGAAGAGCTCGATGACGTGGTCGATGCGCGCCGCCACCTCCGCAGGCCGGAGGAGGTAGCCACCCATCTCCAGGTTCTCGCGCACGGTGAGCGGCGCGAAGACGTCGTCGACCTGTGGGACGTAGCCGACGCCGATCCGCGCGACCTCTTCGGGCGCCCAGTGCGTCACGTCGCGCTCGCCGACCGTCACCGAGCCGGCGAGGATCTCGACGATCCCGACCAGGCTCTTGAGCAGAGTGCTCTTGCCGGACCCGTTCGGCCCGACGATCGAGACCACCTCGCCGGGGGCGACGGTGATCGACACCTCGTGGATGATCGGATTGCCGCCGTACCCGGCGGTGACGTGCTCGGCGGCGAGCGCGAGGCCGCGCACCTGTCCGGGCGCCACGGCTTCGTCAACCGACAAGGTAGGCCTCGACCACGTCTTCCTTGGCGCGCAACTCGGACATCGCACCCTGCGCGAGCACGCGACCCTCGGCCATCACGACGACCGGATCGGCGAACTCGTCCATGATCGCGAGCTCGTGCTCGACCATCACGATCGTGATCCCCTCGTCGCACAGCTCACGCAGGAGGTTGCCGATCCGGTGCGCCAGCTCGGGGTGCACCCCGGCCATCGGCTCGTCGAGCAGCAACACCTGCGGCTCCGCCATCAGCGCGCGCATGATCTCGACCAGCCGGCGCTGCCCGCCGCTCAGGTCGCCGGCATAGGTGTCGGCGTGGGCGGTCAGGCCGAAGCGGTCGAGCATCGCTTCCGACCGTGCAATCGCCGCTCGCTCGTCCGAGCCCCAGTAGCGGCGCCCGAGCAGGGCGCCGTAGAGCGAATCGCCCCGCTGGTTCGGGACGGCGGAGAGCAGGTTCTCGAGCACGGTCAGCCGCTTGAACTCGCTCGCCAGCTGGAAGGTGCGCACAAGTCCGCGCCGGGCGCGCCGGTACGCCGGCAGGCGCGTGATCTCTTCGCCGTCGTAGAAGATCGAGCCCTCGGTCGGCTCGAGCGTTCCGGCGAGCATCGCGAGAAACGTCGACTTGCCGGCGCCGTTCGGCCCGATCAGCCCAGTCAGGCGCCCGCGCTCGAAGGCGACGCTGACACCGTCGACGGCCCTCACGCCGTCGAAGCTCCGCACGATCCCTCGCGCTTCGAGGGCCACCTCGCGCTCCTTGCTGCGCGGGCGAAGCGCGCGAACCGGCGCGGGAGGAGGAGCGGGTGCAGGCGCCTCATCCGGCCCGGCATGCACGGCGATCAGCCGGCGCCGCTCCGGGATGATCCCCTGCGGCCTGAACCAGAGAAACAGCACGATCACGAGCCCGACGGCGACCCACTGCAGCGCGGGGACGAGCCCCGGCCGCCCCACCTCCGGGAGGTAGCGGCTGGCCTCGAGGAACCCGACCGGCACGAGCACGGCGCCGAGGATCGCGCCCTTGTGGTTGCCGAGACCGCCGATGATCACCGCGGCGAAGAGCACGATCGACTCTGCGTACCCCCACGCCGCCGGGTCCCACAGGTTGATGAAGCCGACGAGCATCCCGCCGCTGAGCCCGGCGATCGCGCCGCCCAGCACCAGCATCGACGTGCGCAACGAGCGGACGTTCTTACCGACCGAGTCGGCAACGACGTCGTCTTCGCGCATCGCCCGCAGCGTGCGTCCGTACGGCGACTCGGTGACACGCGTGAGGAACCGGTAGACCACGAACGCGAGCACGACCGCTGCGGCGCTGTACCCCCACTGGTAGTTGGCCGACAGCGGATTGAAGTGGTTGTCGAGCGGCGCCGGCACGAGCGCCAGACCGGCGTCGCCGTTCAGAAACGGGCGATAGTTCGTAATCAGCAGGTTGGCCATCACCGCCGTGACGAGCAAACCGACGGCGGCGAAGTCCCCGCGTAGCCGTTTGCCGACCAGGGCGGAGAAGGGAAGTGCGAGCAGCCCGCCGGCGATGGTTGCGCCGATCCACGGGAGCGGAAACTGCAGGTGCCACCCACCGACGTAGGTCTGGAAGGCGCCGTTCGCCGAGTCGGCGGGGAGCGACAGCACGGCGGCGGCATACGCGCCGGCCGCCTGGAAGATGATGAACCCGAAGTTCGTGACGCCGGAGACACCGAACTGCTGGCTGAGCGCAAGGCACGCGATCGCGTCGACGCCGGCGTACACGAGCAGCGTGGTGATGTAGTAGACCATCGCCGGCGGCGCCCGTCAGGCCTTGGCCCCGAGGAGCCCGTTCGGCCGCACGGCGAGCATGGCGAGCAGGACGACGAACGCGATCACGTCCTTGTAGTCGGAGACGATGAACGCGGCGCTCACCTCGGTGCCGAGCCCGATCACGACCGCGCCGAGCATCGCTCCGTACGGCTCACCGGGCCCGCCGAGAAATACCGCCGCGAGGATGAGCACGAGAAAGAGGTCGGTGCTGGTGGCGCCGAAGGTGCCTGCGTCCATGCCGAAGACCGCGCCGGCGAGGCCGCAGAGGGCGCCGCTGACGATCCAGGTTGCATTGACGACGCGATCGGTGCGAATCCCCGAGTTGCGTGCGAGGTCACGGTTCGCCGCAGTGGCGCGCATTGCTTTTCCGAGCCGCGTGAAACGGATCAGGACGTGCACCGCGAGCATCAACACGATGCTCAGGCCGATGATTGCCAGCTGGGCGACCGTCAGCCGGAAGGATCCGATCGCCAGCGTCGCGCCCTGGCTCATCGAATACGAGACGTTCGTCGGGCCGGCGATCGCCTGGGTGCCGTACTCGATGATCAGCGTCATCCCCAGCGCGACGATCACGATCGCGATCGGCGACGCCTTCCGCCGCTGAAACGGCGTGTAGACGACACGGTTGAGAAAGAGCGAGAGGACCGCGCCGGTGACTGCGGCCGCCAGGGCGGCCACCCAGATCGTCACACCGTGCCGGTTGACCGCGTACGCGACGAACGCCGCCGCGATCATCACCGACGAGTAGGCGAGATTGAGCACGTTCGTGACGGCGAACTGAAGTGTGAAGCCCACGGACGCGATCGCGAGCACGGAGGCCGAGATCAGGCCGAAGGCGATTGAGGGAACGAGGACGTTCATCTCTGCCTCACGTGGTTTCCAACGGCAGTGACCGGAACACCCGGTGCCGGGAGGAGAGACCTTCCGGCACCGGGATGCTCGCTGGCATTACCGGACAGCTGCCATCCACTTGTTCGGGATGTTGGCCACGACCTTGACCTTGCCGGTCGATGTGTACGAGTCGACCTGGAAGATCCCGTTCGACTCGTTGTAGTTGTTGAACTTCGTCGGACCCCCCGGGCCGACGTAGCTGATCGTGTGTCCCTGCTTCAGCTGGGCGACGCCCTGCGCGAACGAGTGCACGACCACCTTGCCGTTGGCCACCTTGGAGAGGTAGCCCTTGTAGACGCTCGGCCGGGTGCTCTTCGACGCGACCATTGCAAGCGCCGCGAGGTTGATCCCGTCGTACAGGTGAACAGCGCCGGGGGCGGTCAGGTAGGTGCTGAAGCTACCGGTGTTCCCGACCTTCCCCTTCTCGGCGAAGATCGCCTGCTTGAACGCCTTGTAGGCGGCACCTTGCGTGTCGACCACCAGGTTGTCGGCGAGGAACCCCTGCGACAGCGTGCTCGCGCCCACTGCAGCCGAGACCGACTTGTACCAATCGGGCGAGATCGTCGCCGAGGTGCCGATGATCGGGATCGCCTTGCCCCCGTTCTGCTGCTTCACCTCGGAGAGGAACGCTGCCTCCGCCGGCCCGAGCGCCTCGGTGAGGATGACGTCGGGATGAGCGGCGATGATCTTCGCCGCCTCCGTGCGGAACGTCGTCGCCTTCAGGTCGAGCGTCTCATTGGCGACGAGCTTCTCGTGCGCCTTCGCGACCGCCGACTTCGCCGGACCGACGAACGTCTGCGAGCCGATGTCGTTACCGAAGGCGAGCGCGACCCGCTTGTAGTGCTTCATGAAGTGCGAGATCGCGACCATCGCATACGACTCGGCCAGGTCGGCAGGAACCAGCCGATAGAAGTACGGGTAGTGGATGTGGTCGAACTCCGCCTGGCCCGTCATCCCGAACGCAACGGTCTTGTTCCCGTTGATCAGCGGCACGACCGCAGCCGCCTCGTCGGAGGTGAGGCCGATCACCATGGCGAGATTCGATGTCGTCGCATACAGCTGACGGACGGCGGGCACGGCGTCGGCCGGATCGCCGCGAGTGTCGACCGACTTGCAGTTGAGCTGGTTTCCGTCGACGCCGCCCGCCTTGTTGATCGCGTTTGACGCTGCATCGCACGCGACGAGATACGTCGGTCCGAGGGCGGCGTCGACGCCGGTGAACGGAGCGACGTCGGCGATCGTCAGCGAGTTGCCGACACCCGTCCGGACTGCTGCGCTCCCGGTCGCGCTGACGGCGACCGAGGCCGCGACGATGACAAGAAGAACTCCCGCGAATCCGAGCGAACGATGCGCGCGGCGTTTTTTCAAGCCATCGCGACTCTGCATATGCAACAAAGGTCCCTCCCTCTCTTCACGTGCGTTGGCCCCTCGTTTCATCGACGCGCCGGGAACGTGAGCAGAGCTAGAGCGTTGCCCCCGTCGTCTCCGGCGCGTGCCATCTCCAACTGCCGTTGGACTCGTTCGAGCTCTCGGCGACGACCGCGTTTCGGATCGTGCCGATCCCTTCGATCGTCACCTCGATCACGTCTCCCGGGGTCAGCCAGACCGGCGGCTTCCGGGCGAATCCGACCCCTCCGGGCGTTCCCGTCGCAATGACGATCGCCGGGCCGGAGCGTCGTGAAGGACGAGCAAAATTCGATCGTGCTGGGGACGTCGAGGAGCATCTGGGACGTCCTCGCCGACTGCATGACCGTTCCATTGAGTCGCGTGGTCAGCTCGAGATCTGCGATGTCGACCTCGTCAACCGTCACCAGCTCGGGCCCGATCGGCATCGTCCGGTCGAAGTTCTTGCCGGCAGTCCACTGTGACGCGGCACGCTGCCACTCGCGTGCCGTCCCGTCGTTGAGGACGACGAAGCCGGCGACCGCGTCGAGTGCGCTTCGCGGCCGGGATGTAGCGGCCGCCCGTGCCGATCACGACGCCGAGCTCCCCCTCGAAGTCGAAGTTGTCGGTCAGCGCCGGCCGGACGAGATCGCCATAGGGCGCCAGCGCCGAGTCGGTACCGCGCACGAAGATCTCGGGCCACGTCGGCGGGGCGTCTCTCCCGCCCTCCAGCGCGTGCGCGCGGTAGTTCATCCCCAGGCACAGGATGCGGTTGGGCGACGGGACGGCCGCGCAGAGATCCGCCTCGGCCACCTCGACACCGCTCCCGTCGAGCGCTCCGATCGCGTCGCGGACCCGGCCCCAGTCCTCGAGCACCGCGGCGAGCGTCGCGAACCGCTCGTCGCCCAGGCCCGTGGCGACGTCGACGTAACCCGAACCGCGATGGACGTGCAGGCGCTCACCGCGTTCTGTGCGGACGGTCGCGAGCCTCATCGGTCGGCCCGGAACCAATTCAGATTGGTTGCGTATTGGGTGGCGAAAGGCTGGATCGGTTGACCTTATAACGCTTGTTTGCCGTTTGTCAAGGTCCGGATTTGACTGCGCCATTTGGTCAGTCCGAGTCGATTGGTAGGATTGGGCGCGCCGATGAGCAAGAGTCCGATCATCCCGCCGCTACTGGCTGTCCCACGCGGTCGCGAGCTCGCCGAATTGATCCTGCGTGAATGCGAGCAGGCCGGCTCCCCGGACGGTGCGCGCCTGCCGACCGAGCGCCGGCTCGCGGCGAGCCTCGGCGTCACGCGGGCCGCGGTCAGGCACGCGCTCGGCGTCCTCGAGGCGGAAGGACGGGTCTCACGAGAGGTCGGGCGCGGCACGTTCCTGCGCTCGGCCACCGCACCGGGCGCCGTCAGGTCCTTGGACGATGCCGAGGCGCGCCCGAACGACGTGGGACCGGCCGACGTGATGACGGCGCGCGAGCTCTTCGAGCCGCAGGTGCTGCCACTGGTCGTCGCTCACGCCACGGGACGGGACTTCGACGAGATGCAGCGCTGCCTGGCCGGGGGAGCTTCCGCCGAGAGCAGCGAGGAGTTCGAGGCGTGGGACCTTGCGCTTCACCACTCCTTCGTCGCTGCCGCGCACAACCGTCTCCTCCTGCGAATGTACGCCGCGGTCGAAGCCGCCCGCCACGGCGAGCTCTGGGGGAACCTCAAGCGCCGGAACGACTCGCGCGAGCGCCGGGAGACGTATCAACTCGATCACCTCCGCATCGTCGACGCGCTGCAGGCGCGCGAGCTCGGCGAGGCTCTCGAAGCGACGAACGTCCACCTCGACCGAGTTCGGCGCAACCTGCTGCGAGCGACCGAAGGGCTGTAGAGCCCGTCATCCGTCGGTCGCAGCTCAACGCGGACAGAGCCAACCGTAGGGGGTGCCGACCGGTCGGCCGGCACCCCGTCGGGTCGATCAGTAGCCCGTCTTCCACTTCCCGAGCTTCGCGACCACCGCATTCGCGAACGTAACGTTCGCGACCTCGTTGTACTTCGGCACACGCGGGATCTCCTTGTACGCGTACTCATGCCGCATCGTCGACATCACGCGGGTGCGCTCCAGTCCGGCGTTGACCGTCCAGGCATGCGCTTTCGCCAGGAAGTCGTATGCCCCCGTGACGGACGTCTTGCTCTCCTGCGACTCCTTCACACCGATGGCAATCGTCTCGGCCCGATGCGAGTAGATCCACCGGTCGGCCTGGATCATCGCCGTGATGAACTTCTCGATCGTCGCACTGTTCTTCTGGGCGTAGGTGTCGGTGACGGCGAGCGAGCCGTACCACCAGTTCGGCAGCGACTCGTAGATCGCCTTGACCGGATGCAACTTCGAGTCCTGCTCCCGTGCGGCCAACCCGTCGTCGATGTGGAACGGTGCGGCGTTGATCCGTCCGGCAACCAAGGCCGGGAGCAATGCCGACCTGCTGGGCATGCTGATCAGGTGAACATCCTTGGCGCTGATGTGCGCCTGCGCGAGCACCGCCCGCACCTGGACGTCCGAGAAGCCACCCGGATCGGTGATGCCGATGTTCTTGCCCTTCAGATCGGCGACCGTCTTGACGCTCTGGTCGGCGACGATCGTCGAGTCGAGCGGCATCGCATAGCTCCAGACCGAGGTGAGCTTGCCACCCTGGGCCGCCGCAGCAATGACGTCGTCGGCGCTCGTGCCGCCCATGTCGAACGCGCCCGCGGCCGTGCCGCGCAGCGACTTCACGCCGTCGCCCTCACCAACGAGCGAGACGTCAAGTCCGTTCTTCTTGAAGAAGCCCTTGTCCTTGGCGACGTAGAACCCGATGAAGATCATCTTCGGCGGGATCACGGCCAGCCCCACGCTGACCTTCGTCAGCTTCACATCGTGCGTTCTGGTCGTTGCCGCAGTCACCGAGGCGACGACGGCGAGCGCGGCGAGCACCCCAAGTGCGAGGACCAGCCGGATCTTCGTGCCTGACACCAGTGTTACCTCCTGTTGGAAAAAGGGTGACTCACGTGCTCGTCGCAATCAGAGGCGGTCCTCCTTCTCCGACCACGGGGAGATCTTGCGCTTGAGCGTTCGCGTTGCTCCGAGCAGGAGGACGCCGAGCGCCATCACGACAATGATCGGGACGAACATCCGCGCGGTCTGGAACGTGTTGCCGGAGACGAGGACCATGTATCCGAGACCGCTGGCCGAGGTGTAGAACTCGGCGATGATCATGCCGACGAGCGCGCGGCCGACGGCCAGGTTCAGACCGGCGGCGATGAACGGCACGGCCGATGGGATGATCACGTGCCGCCATGTCTGGAGCTCGCTACATCCGAACGAGCCGGCGACCTCGATCAGTCCGCGTTCGGCGCTGCGCGCTCCCTGATAGGTGTTGATCAGAAGCGGGAACACAGCGAAGCTGAAGATGATGATCGACTTGGCCTCGAGGCCGAATCCGAACCAGAGGATGAGCAGCGGGACGAGGGCGACGAGCGGTGTCGCGTAGAGCGCGTTGACATAGCCCTGAATCGCCCAGTCGACGAGCTGGTACCGCGCCCACACGAGCGCCAGCGGGATCCCGACGACGATCGCGGCGACGAGCCCGATCATGAACACGCGCAGGCTCTGCCACAGCGCCGTTGCGAGTGACCCGTCGCCGATCAGCACCCAGAACTCGCGGACGATCTTCGTCGGTGGCGCGAAGAGGATCGGGTTGACCGACGCGCCGTACCACTGCCAGATCCCGAGCAGGATCGCCAGCGACCCGAGCCGGACCGACCACATGACAATCCGGCGGCGACGCTTCGCGATCCGCATCTTGCGGCGGCGGGCGAGCCGCTTCTCGTCGGTCACACCTGTGTTGGCGACTCCAGTCGTCACGATCGGGCCGCTTCCTGCGCGCCACCGTGCTCGAGCAGATCCCAGCAGTGCTCCCGCAGATCGCTGAACTGCGGCAGCCCGCGCACGGTGCGCTCGCGGCGCGGCCGCGGAATCTCGACCGGAATCCGCGCGATCACGGTCGCCGGCGACCGCGACATCACGAAGATGTCGTCACTGAGCACGATCGCCTCATCGATCGAGTGCGTGATGAAGACAACCGTCTTCCGGTCGCGCTCCCAGATCGAGAGCAATTCGTCATGGAGCACCTCGCGCGTCATCGCATCGACCGATGCGAACGGCTCGTCCATCAGCAGCAACTGGGGCTCGACCGCGAGTGCGCGGGCGAGCCCGGCGCGCTGCTGCATGCCGCCCGACACCTGGTACGGATACGACTTCTCGAAGCCCGTCAGGTGCACGAGATCGATGTAGTGCGCGACACGTTCCGCGCACTCCTTCTTCCCGAGACCCCGGATCGTCAGCCCGAAGGCGATGTTGTCCTCCATCGTCTTCCACGGCAGCAGGCCGAACTGCTGGAAGACGATCGCTGCCTCGCGCGGTGGACCGTTGACCGGCTTGCCGTTGATCAGGATCTCGCCCTCGTCGATCCCGGTGAGCCCGCCCATCGCCCGCATCAGCGTCGTCTTGCCGCAGCCGCTTGGCCCCAGCACCGACACGAACTCCCCCGGCTCGATCGCGAAGTCGACGCTATCGAGCACGTTCAGCTCGCCGAACCACTTCTCGACGCTGCGGCAGACGACCGACGCCCCGACCGAGTTTTCCCCTGGAGCTGTCATGGTCTGGCTCGCCGAGCTCGTTGCTTCTTGCACTCCCCCACCCTCGTTCGGCATCGTGGCGGCGGGGTCGGACAACCTGTCCGACCCCCCATTTTTGGCAAACGTTTGCGTGCGAACGTAACGCCCTTCGGCCGCCATGTCAATCACGCGCTCGGATAGAGCTTGGTCAGTGACGAACTCGCGGTGGCCGAGCGTCTCCGCGCGGTCAGCCGGCCGTTCGCCGTCCGGGCCGAGCAGGTCGAACAGCTGGTCGCCCGCCTGGGCGAGCGTCAGCTCGCGCGCGAGCAGGCCGCTGACGTCGAGATCGACGTGCTCGACCATCGTCGCGCGCCGTGAGCGGGTTCGCGGTCAGCTTGAGCACCGGCTCGATCGGGTTGCCGATCACGTTGCCCTGACCCGTCGGGAACAAATGCGCGACCGCACCGCGCGGCGGCCATCAGCGTGATGCACTCGGCGGCCGCCGACGAGCTGTCCATGAAGTAGAGGCCGCGCGCGCGTCGCCGGCGCAACGGCCGGCTCGAGCACGCCGACGACGGGCTTCGTGCCGGTCTTCTGGATGTTGCCGAGAGCTTTCTCCTCGATCGTCGAGAGGCCGCCGGCGATGTTCCCCTGGGTCGGCTGCGAGCCGAGCAGGTCGGCTCCGCTCGACTCGATCGCGCCGACGTAGGCGCGATAGTGTCGCAGGAAGCGCTCCCGCAGCTCGGGGTCGCGCATCCGGTCGGCGATCAGGTGCTCGCCGCCGGTCAGCTCGGACGTCTCGCCGAAGAGGACGGTCGCGCCGGCGTCGACGAGCCGGTCGACGACGCCGCCGACGGTCGGGCAGGAGGCGAGACCGGTGGTCGTGTCCGACTCGCCGCACTTGATGCTGAAGGTGAGCTCCGCCAGCTCGACCGGCTCGCGCTCGCGCTCGGAGGCGTGCTGGAGCAGCTCCTGCGCCGCCAGCGACGCCGCGGCGCACGGTCTCGAGGTCGCCGTGGCCCTCGATCGAGAACGCCGCGACCGGCTTGCCGGTGGCTCGCGATCCCTTCGGCGATCTGCGCGCGTCCAGTTCGGCTCGATGCCGATCACGATCGCGGCGGCGACGTTCGGGTTGGCGCCGGTGCCGATCATCGTGCGGAAGTGCAGATCGAGGTCCTCGCCGTACTGCAGCCGGCCGTAGGCGTGCGGCAGGGCAAGCGTGCCCGGGATCTGCGCCGCGACGCTCGGCAGGCGGCGTTCGAGAGATCGTCGACCGGCAGCAGGACGACGTGGTTGCGGACGCCGACCCGGCCATTCTCGCGACGGTAGCCGTGCAGCTGGCCTACCACCGTGCGCTCCTCAGGTTGTGCACGTGGACGTAGGCGCCGACGTCGAAGCTCGCGGTCGCCGTGCCGATCGGAATGCCGTACTCGAGCACCGTCTCGCCGGCCGCGACGGTAGAGATCGCGATCTTGTGACCGAGGGGCACGGCATCGCGCGCCGCGACTTCGATCGTCGAGTCGTCGTCCATGAAGACACCGTCGCCGGTGCCCCCGCTTCGATGTCGACCACTGCGACGCCTACGTCGTCGCCTCGCTTGTGAATCAGGAATTTATGCTGCGGCTTGCCGTCCAAAACCGTGCCTCCTCTGACAGACCCACCGGCTGGAACACGCCCCGGCGGGTCGGATCATGGCGCGTTTGGGGTTGCAATGCAAACGATTGTCAAGATAGGGTGGCCAGCTGTCGACGAAAGAGGCCGTTTGCCCGTCAGAACCGTCGCGATCCTCGGAACGCGCTACCAGGACTTCTCGATCGAGGAGGACAGGTGCTCGCGCCGTCGACGGGCGCCCGGATCGTCTCGGGTGCCGGGGCGACGACCGACGAGATCGTCGCGCTGGCCGGCGTCGGCCGATGTGATCATCGCCGGCTCCGGACCCCGATTCGACGCAGCAACGATCGCGCGGCTCTCCTGCCGCGGCATCGTCCGCTACGGCGTCGGGCGTCGAGACGATCGACCTCGACGCCGCGCCGGGACGCGGGATGTGGGTGGCCCGGGTTGCCGACTACGGCACCGAGGCGGTCGCGCAGCACGCGGTTACCCTCGCCCTGGCGGCCGTTCGCCGGCTGCGTGAACGCCGACCGGAACCTGCGCGCGGGCGGCTGGGGCGTCGGCCGGGCTGCGGCCCGCTGCACCTTCCCCGGCGCTGCGAGCGGGCGTCGTCGGCTTCGGCCGCATCGGCCGCCGCGCGGCCGAGCTGCTCGGCGCGGTCGGGTTCGGCCTGGCCGCACACGACCCGGTGGCACCGGTCGACGCACCGGGCGTGACCGAGCTGCCGCTCGACGAGCTACTCGCGACCTGCGACCTGCTGACGCTCCACGCGCCTCCTCCCGCTGACGGTCGTTCCTGCTCGGCGCCGGCCGAGCTGGCGACATGAAAGAGGGCTCGATGCTGGTGAACACGTCGCGTGGAAGCCTGTCGACCACGACGGCACTCGTCGCGGCGCTGGGGACGGGTCGGCCCGGCACGGCCGCCCTCGATGTCTTCGAACGCGAGCCCCTCGACCCCGTCGATCTTCGACGACGTCGCCGACCGTGTCATCCTCACTCCGCATATGGCCTGGTACACCGAGGAATCCGAGCGTGACCTGCGCGAGAAGGCGGCCGCCGAGGCGAAGCGCCTGCTCGAAGGCGAACGGCCGCGCGACGTCGTCGTCGATCCCGAGGCGGGACACGCATGAGCCCGAGTATCTGGGACCTGCCGAGCCCCGACGTGGCGCAGGCGCTGGCCGCTCGACCGCTGGCGGTCCTGCCGTTCGGGAGCATCGAGCAACACGGCTCGCACCTGCCGTGCGGCACCGACACGATGATCGCGGAGCGCCTGGCGCGCGCGGTGGCCGAGCAGCTCGGCGGGCTCTACGCGCCGTTCGGGCCGTACGGGGTGACGCCGATCCATGCGGGTCATCCCGGAACGATCAGCCTGACGCCGGACACGTTCGAACAGCTGCTGACCGAGATCTGCGGCGAGCTGATCCGCATGGGCGCGCGCACGTTCGTCTTCTGCAACTGGCACGAGCTGAACACGCCGTCGCTGAACGGCGTCGCCACCTCGGTTCAGGCCGAGCACGGCGTCACCGTGGTCGTCGCACAGGCGTGTTACACGGCGCAGCGCGTGTACCGCGAAGAGGGCGGCGAGCTGACGCACGGGGGCTCGATCGAAACGCTCGGCGTCCTCGCCGAGGATCCCGAGCTCGTGCGCTGGGATCGCGTCGAGTCGGTGGCGCGCCCGCCCCGCGCGGCGGAGCTCGACCAGATGCGCCGCGGCCACGAGGTCTACGGGTTCGTGACGAACATCAGGGAGTTCGGCGGTGACGGGTGGTACGGCGACCCGTCATGGGCGACGGAGGAGAAGGCAGCGACGTTCGTGGAGCGCGTCTCCACGGAGGTCGTTCGACAGGTCAACGACGTGCTGGCTCTCAGGGAGGGACGATGACGGAGAAGGTTCGCCTGGCTCAGGTCGGGCTTGGACGATGGGCGCGTGTGCTCGCGCGTGGGGCACAGCGGGGCGACACGATCGAGCTTGTCAGTTGCTACTCCCGCGACGAGGCCAAACGCACGGCCTTCCAGGAGGAGTTCGGCATCGGCCGGAGCGCGGCGTCGTACGAGGAGTTGCTGGCCGACCCGGAGGTCGAGGGCGTCCTGATCACCACCCCGAACGACACGCACAAGGACCTCCTCGTGCAGGCGCTCGAGGCGGGTAAGCCGGCATACACCGACAAGCCGATCGCGCACACCCTCGAGGACGCTGTCCAGATCGTCGACGCGGTCGAGCGCACCGGGCTGCCGTTCGCAGTCGGCCACAGCGCGCGCCGCCTCTCGGGCTGCCGCCAGATGAAGCAGTGGATCGACGACGGCCGGCTGGGTGACGTCTCGCTCGCGGAAGCGAACTTCTCCAACGAGCGTGGGCTCGAGCTGACCGAGACGACCTGGCGGTCGTTCCCTGACAAGACTCCGGGCGGTGTGATGATCCAGCTCGGTGTCCACCACGCCGACAACCTCCAGTTCCTGCTCGGCCCGGTCGAGTCGGTGACCGCGCACGCGCGCAAGCTCTACACCCGCGGCCACGTGCCGGATGCCGTCATGGCCGTGCTCGAGTTCGAGTCGGGCGCGATCGGTTACATCGGCGCCGGCTGGGCATCGCCGGGCGTCTACACGATCAACCTGCAGGGGACGAAGGCGAACCTTCGCTACGACCTCGACTTCACGCACTGGGACGACGCGCACCTGGCAGACGACTACTCCGAGCTGCGGTCGCAGTTCTATGGCGAGTCGCAGCGGCAGACGGTCGAGCTTGCCGCGCACGGACATGTTCCGCGAGCAGCTCGAGGAGTTCGCCCGGGCCATCCGCGGCGAGGCGGACGGTCGAGGTCGGGACCGCGCGAGGCGCTCGCGTCGCTCGCAGTCGTGCACGCGGCGATCGCATCCTCGGAGCGCGACGGCCAGGCGGTGGAGCTCGCCGAGGTGATCGAGGCAGCCGGAACGGCGGCGGCGATCTGAGTGAGCCGCACGTCACGCGTGCCGCGGAGGCGGCGTTCGGGCAGTTGCCCGGACGCCGCTCTGCCGACCCGTGCGCCGGGCTCGAGCTCGGCAAGACTGAGCGTCCGCTTCGCACGGCTCTCACGCCGGACCGCGCGCCCGCACCGCCATCCGCACAGCGTCGAGGTGATCTACGTGATCGAGGGCAGCGGCGTCTGCTGGCAGGACGGCGAGACCGTCCGGGTCGCGCCCTGGCGACGTCGTCGTGATCCCGGCGCGGCGTGGCGCACGCGACCATCCCGACCGGGATCCGAGATGCTGCTCTACTGTGTCTTCCCCGTCGCCGACCTTGCGGGCGAACATCGAAGAGCTCGACCAGGTGCTGATGCTTTAAAGAGGGCTACGCCGTGAGGTGCGGCGCGCTGATCCGCGTCTCGAGCCTGCCGACCCGCTCGATCTCGACCTCGATGAGGTCGCCGTCGGCCAGAAACCGCGGCGGATCCATCGCAGCTCCGACGCCGGCCGGGGTTCCCGTGGCGATCACGTCGCCGGGCTGCAGGGTCACCGTTTGCGTGATGAAGGCGATCAACTCGTCGATCGGAAAGATCAACAGGCTCGTGTGCGACGACTGGAGCGTCTCGCCGTTGACCCGGCACTCGATCTTCAGCTGGTGCGGGTCCCCCACCTCGTCGGCCGTCACGAGCTCAGGCCCCATTGGCAGGAATCCGTCGATCGCCTTCCCTCGCGTCCACTGGCCGCCCGATCGCTGCAGGTCGCGCGCCGTGAGGTCGTTCAGGCACGTGTACCCGGCGACGTACTCGAGCGCGTCTGCGCGGCTGACGTCTTTCGCGCGGCGCCCGATCACCAAGCCCAGCTCGGCCTCGTAGTCCGGCTCTTGAACCACCCGCGGCAGCGTGACCACCGCGCCGGCGGGAACGACCGAGGTGACGAACTTCGGGAAGAGGATCGGCTCGGCCGGCGGGTCGACGCCGCGTTCGGCGGCATGGGCGACGTAGTTGCGGCCGATGCAGATGATGGTGCGTGGCCGGGGAACCGGCGCGAGCAGATCGAGCGAGCTACGTGGGACAGCCGCGCCGTCCACGGCCTCGCCCGTCTCGATCCAGTCGATGATGTCGCTGCCCATCGGGACGACGGCATCTCCTTCTACCCGGCCGAAACCGCCCGCGTAGGAAACGAGGCGCAACTCTTGGACATAGAGCCGTTCCACGACAGCGGCTGCGAACTCGCTTGTCTTCACTTCAGTCGCACCCTCGGTCAGCCGCGCAAAGTCATAGGTGACGATGCGGTCGGCAATCGTCCGCTCGAGCCCGGCCACGATGTCGTCTGCGACATCCTGCCAGCCGAGGTGCTCGAAAAGCATCACTCCGGAGAGCACGACCGAGCCCGGGTTGACGATGTCCTTTCCGGCATGACGCGGAGCCGTTCCGTGGGTCGCCTCGAAGACGGCGTGCCCGGTCAGGTAGTTGATGTTCCCTCCGGGCGCGATCCCGATGCCGCCGACCTGCGCCGCCAGCGCATCCGAGAGGTAGTCGCCGTTCAGATTGGTCGTGGCCAGCACGTCGAAGTCCTCGGGTCGGGTGAGCGCCTGCTGGAACGCGATGTCGGCGATCACGTCCTTGACGAGCAGGCGGTCGCCGGGCTTGCCGTCGCAGTCGCTCCAGGCCACCGCGCGGTCGGCGTACTCCTCGCGCACGAGCTCGTACCCCCAGTTCATGAAGGCTCCCTCGGTGTACTTCTGGATGTTGCCCTTGTGCACGAGGGTGACGCTCCGTCGCCCGTGGGCGAGGGCGTAGTCAAGGGCCGCACGAACCAGGCGCTTCGAACCGGTGACCGAGATCGGCTTGACTCCGACGCCGGAGTCGGCACGGATCGTCCACCCGAACTCGTCGTGCAGCAGGCGGATGAGACGCGCAGCTTCCGGCGTCCCTTCCTGCAGCTCGAGGCCGGTGTAGATGTCCTCGGTGTTCTCGCGGAAGATGACCATGTCGACCTTCTCCGGATGCTTGACCGGCGACGGCACCCCGTCGAACCAGCGGACGGGCCGCACACAGGCGTAGAGGTCGAGCGCCTGGCGGACGGTCACGTTCAACGACCGGAACCCACCACCGATCGGCGTGGTCAACGGCCCCTTGATCCCGATCAGGTACTCGTCGAACGCCTGCAACGTCGCGTCCGGGAGCCACTCACCCGTCTCGCGATGAGCCTTCTCCCCCGCGAGCACTTCGAGCCACTCCACCTGCCGTCCGTGCTTGGCAGTGGCCGCGTCGAAGATCAGCTTCGCGGCGGGCCAGATGTCGATCCCGATGCCGTCGCCTTCGATGAAGGGAACGATCGGAACTGTCGGAACGACGAGCCCGTCGGGACCAAACGTAATCCGCTCTCCGCCGGATGACACGGCCGCACTCTACCGAAATCGTTTGCGTAGACACGACACCTATAACGCTGGCGGCGCCGTTGACTCGCGCACGATCAAGCTCGGCGCGAGCCTGACGGCCATCCCGGTGGTCTCACCGAGCTCGATCGACTCGAGCAGGAGCTGCGCCGCCTTGACGCCGATCTGGTAATGCGGCACTCGGATGGTTGTGAGCGGCGGAGCGAACTTGTCGGCAAAGAGGATGTCGTTGAACCCGACTACCGATACGCGCCCCGGCACCGCGAGCGACCTCTCCTTCAAGACGTCGTAGCACCCGAGAGCCAGCAGGTCGTTGCCGGCGACGACGGCGGTGAAGTCGCTCCCGCGGTCGAGCAGCTCCGCGAATGCATTCGCACCAGGCTCCTCGCGAAAGCGCGCCGCAACCGCGACCAGGGCCGGATCGAGCCTCAACCCTTCGGTTTCGAGCCACGAGCTGAAGGCCTGGTAGCGAATGAGCCCGGTCGAGGCATCCGGGTCGCCGCCGACGTACGCGATTCGCTTGTGACCGAGCTGCACGAGGTGGCGCACCGCCAGACCGATGCCTGCGTACTCGTCTCCCGCAACCGACGGAACCTTCGGGTCGTCCATCGTGCGATTGACCAGGACGACCTTGGTGCCCTGCGCCAGCAGGTCGTTCACCACCGGGTACTCCCGCCGAGCAGTGGCCAGCAGGAGACCGTCCACGCGCCGGCCCGACATCGACGCCAGGATCGACCGCTCACGATCCTCCTCGCCGTCGGTGTTCGCGAGCAGGAGCGTGTATCCGTCCTGGCTCAGCCGATCCTCAATTCCCTTGACGATCGGCGGGAAGAGCGGATTCGTGAGATCGGGAATCAACATCCCGATCGTGTACGTCCTGTTCGTCCGCAGGCTGCGGGCGACGACGTTGGGCTGGTAGCCGACCCGCGTGGCGGCAGCACGCACGCGCTCGACCGTCGAGGCGCGCACCCGGCCCTCGGTCAGCGGATTCAACGCCCGCGAC
This sequence comes from uncultured Actinomycetes bacterium, assembly GCA_963785895.1. Taxonomy (GTDB): domain Bacteria; phylum Actinomycetota; class Thermoleophilia; order Gaiellales; family Gaiellaceae; genus PALSA-600. The sequence goes on from CAWAXB010000016.1 coordinate 47,508, forward strand.
ACGGTCGACGGATGGACGCCCGCCTCCGCAGCGACATCGGCGAGACCGACACGGCGATCGAGGACGGACAAGCTGGCGGGATTCTTCACAGGCACCAGAGATTTAGCTCCGTCGGCGACGAAGCGCCAATCGTATGCCTCTGGAGCCGCTCGTTACAGCCCGCCCGTCAATCCCTGGAGCAGCAGGCTGGCGGAGGCAACGGCGACCCAGAGGATCGCACCGAGCACGAGCGGTCGCGGGCCGGTCGCGGCGATCCGTCGCGGCTGAGTCGAAAGACCGACAGCCGCCAGCGCGACGGCGATCAGGAAGATCGCCAGCTGACCGAGGTCGTGTGCCGCGGTCCTGCCGATGACGCCGATCGAGTTCGCCGCCGAGGCGGCGAGGAAGAGCAGCAGAAATGGCGGCACGAGTCGCAACCAGCTCAACCCTCGGCTTGCAGCCTCGGGCGGCCGGCGACGATGTTCGAGCGCCGCGAGCACCATGACGACCGGCACGATCAGCGTCGTTCGCGTGAGCTTCACAACGACCGCGTGCGCGCCGGCCGCATGCCCGTAGGCGTACCCCGCAGCGACCACCGACGACGTGTCGTTCACGGCCGTGCCGGCCCAGAGCCCGAACGACTGCTGTCCGAGGCCCAGAGCGTGACCGATAAGCGGAAACAGCATCACGGCGGCGATGTTGAACACGAAGATCGTCGAGATCGCGTAGGCAAGATCGGCCGCCTCGACCTCGATCACGCTCGCGACGGCCGCGATCGCGGACGCGCCGCAGATGCCCGTTCCGACAGTGACCAGTGTCCGCAACGGCGCCTCAATGTGCAGTGCACGACCGACCACCCGGCCGAGGACAAGTGCAACCGCCAGCGTGCCGAGCATCACGGGCAGGGAGCTCGCGCCAACCCGCAGCACGGTCCCGAGGCCGAGCCCGGCCCCGAGCAGAACGATTGCCAGTTGCAGCGGTGTCCGCGACCCACGGCGAGCCCGCGCGCCGCCCAGGCGCCGGGATTGAAGACAAGGCGCGCGGCGAGCCCGAGCAGCACGGCGATCACCGGCGCTCCCACCACCGGGGCAAGGTGACCAAGTCCGGTCGCGACAGCGCCGAGCGTAACGACCACCAGCAGGCCAGGCAACGCCTCGGGCAGGCCGGGGCGCACGGAGCCGGCGAGGCGGCCTCCATTCTGCTCGGCGACTGCCATGCGCAGGAGTATGGCCGAGGAACGATCGGCTTGCAATCGTTTGCATAGCGAACCTGGGGAGCGCCCATTGATCGACGAGCACGTCAGACGACGATGTTGACGAGCTTGTCTGGCACGACGATCACGCGCCGCTCCTCGCCGTTCAGATGCGCACGCACCTTCTCGGACTCGCGGGCCAGCGCGACGAGCTCGTTTTCGGATAGCCCCGCCGGAACTTGCAGCCGGTCGCGCACCTTGCCGTTGACCTGCAGCACGAGCTCGATCGTGTCGCGCTGGAGCAGCGTGTCGTTCGCAACGGGCCAGGCCGACGTCCAGAGGCGTTCGTGCCCGAGCACCGCCCACAGCTCCTCCGCAACGTGGGGCGCGTACGGCTGGATGAGCGACACCGCCGTCTCGGCAGCAAAGCGCGCAGCCGGATCGCCGGGAGCCTTGGAGAGCTCGTTGACGAGCTCCATCACCGCCGAGATCGGGGTGTTGAAGACGAAGCGGCGATCGATGTCGTCGGTCACACGTGCGATCGACTCGTGTGCCTTGCGCGCGAGAGGCGTGTCGATGTCGGCGGGCGACGCGGGCTGTCCCGCTGCCTCGTGCACGACGCGCCAGAGCCGGCGCACGAACCGCACGGTGCCGCCGATGCCGTCCGGGGTCCAGTCGATGTCCTGGTCGGCGGGGCCCTGGAAGAGGATGTAGATGCGGATCGCGTCGGCGCCGAACTGGTCGATCAGCTCGTTCGGCGAGACACCGCCCTGCGACTTCGACATCCGCTTGCCCGCCAGCTTCACCCAGCCCTGATGGAAGAGGCGCTGGAACGGCTCGCGTACGCCGAGCAGGCCGAAGTCGTTCAGCGCCTTGACGAAGAAGCGCGAGTAGAGCAGGTGGCCCTTCGCGTGGTCGATGCCGCCGATGTACTGGTCGATCGGCAACCACGCGCCGGCGATCGCCGGGTCGAACGCAGCGTGCTCGTCGTGCGGATCGCAGAAGCGCAGGAAGTACCACGACGAGTCGACGAACGTGTCCATCGTGTCGGCCTCGCGCTTGCCCGGCCCGCCGCAGCGCGGGCAGGTCACGTCGATGAACTCGGAGTTCGAAGCGAGCGGCGGCTGGCCCTTGGGGCGGTAGTCGGTCACCTCGGGCAGCAGCACCGGCAGCTCCTCTTCCGGCACCGGCACGGTCCCGCACGCGTCGCAGTGGATGACCGGGATCGGGCAACCCCAGTAGCGCTGGCGCGAGAAGCTCCAGTCGCGCAGGCGGAAGTTGATCGCGGGCTTCGCGCGGCCCTGCCCGCTCAGCCACTCGACGATCGCGGGTTTCGCGTCCTGCCATGGGAGCCCGTCGAACTGCGCCGAACTGATCAGCGCGCCGTCGTCGTCGATCACCGGGACGATCGGCAGGCCGTACGTCTCGGCGAACTCACGGTCTCGGTCGTCGTGTGCCGGAACGGCCATGATCGCGCCGGTGCCGTACTCCATCAGCACGTAGTCGGCGACCCAGATCGGGATCTGCTCGCCGTTGACCGGGTTCGTCGCGTGACGGCCGGTGAAGACGCCCGACTTGTTGCGGCCCTCCCGCTCCTCGGTCGGACGCGCGGCGGCGACCCGCGCATAGGCGCGCACCTCGTCGGCCAGCGCCGTCCCCTCGACCAGCGTGTCGACGAGCGGCGACTCCGGAGCGATCACGAAGAAGGTGGCCCCGAAAAGCGTGTCGGGCCGGGTGGTGAAGACCGGTATGTCGATGTCGAGCGCGTCGATGTGGAAGATCACCTCGGCTCCCTCGGACCGGCCGATCCAGTTGGTCTGGATCTTCTTCGTCCGCTCAGGCCATTCGATCGTCGCCAGGTCGTCGAGCAGCGCGTCGGCGTAGGCGGTGATCTTGAAGAACCACTGCGCCATGTTGCGCGCCTCGACGACGGCGCCGCAGCGCCAGCAGCGACCGTCGACCACATGCTCGTTGGCGAGCACGGTCTGGTCGTTCGGGCACCAGTTGACCGGCGCTTCCTTCCGGTAGATCAGGTCGTGCTCCAGGAACTTCAGGAACAGCCACTGCGTCCAGCGGTAGTACGACGGCTCATGCGCAGAAACCTCGCGCTGCCAGTCGATCGCCCACCCCATCCGGCGCATCTGGTGCGTGATCGACGCGATGTTGCGCTCGGTGATCTCGAGCGGGTGCCCGCCTTCCTTGATCGCCGCGTTCTCGGCCGGGAGGCCGAACGAGTCGAAGCCCATCGGCCGCAGCACCGTGAAGCCGTTGCGGCGGCGGAAGTGCGTGACGACGTCGCCCAGCGTGTAGTTGAGGACGTGCCCCATGTGCAGGTGCCCGGACGGGTACGGCCACATCTCGAGTTGGTAGAACCGGGGGCCGGCGGCGTCGTTCGCGACGTGGAACGACTGCTCGTCCTCCCAGACGCGCTGCCACTTCTCCTCGATTGCGTGTGCGTCGTAATCGTCCATTTGTCCCCTGGAGACGAAAAAGCCTCTCGATCGAGAGGCCGTGAGAGGTTCACGCGGCTCCGCCGCGTTGGCCCCTGACTCAGGTAAGAAGCAGGTTCACGCTTTCCAGTGTAACGATCCAATCTCCGTGCAGCCAACGCCAAACCCCGTGCTCGACCTCCTGCCCGAAGGGGCTCGAATCGACGCGGGCGAGCTCGTGCTCGGCGGCGTGACGGCGTCCGCGCTCGCGGCCGAGTTCGGGACGCCACTCGTCGTCTACGACGAGTCGACGCTCCGCACACAGGCCCGGGCGTATCGCGCGGCGGCGCCGGGCGCACTCGTCGTCTACGGGACAAAGGCGTTCCCGTCGGTCGCGCTGCTGAAGATGTTCGCCGCTGAAGGGCTCGGGGCCGACGTGTCGACCCTGGGCGAGCTCGAGTTCGCGCTACGCGCCGGTATCGCGGGCGACCGGCTCGTGATCCACGGCAACAACAAGGAAGACGAGCTGCTGCGCCGCGCGGCCGGACTGGGCGCGCTGATCGTGCTCGACTCGCTCGACGAGCTCGAGCGAGCGCGGGCGCTTGGCGCTGAACGGTTCCTGATTCGCGTCACCCCCGGAATCGAGGCCGACACGCACGAGGCGATCAAGACGGCGCACCACGGCTCGAAGTTCGGGCTACCCCCGGAAGACGCGATCGAGGCGCTGCGCCGGCTGCCTGAGTGCGCCGGGCTGCACGCGCACGTCGGCTCCCAGCTGATGCACTTCGGCGCATCGCTGATGACGGTCGACTGGCTTGCCGGCTTCGCGGCACGGGCCCGGGCCGAGCTCGGCTGGACGCCCAAGATCGTCGATCTCGGCGGCGGCCTGGGCGTGCGCCACGTGCTCGAGGAGTCGGGCTTCACCGTGGCCGAGTTCGTCGGAGGACTGGTCGACGAGGTCACGCGCGCATTCGGGCTGCAGAGCCTGCCGGAACCGGGCCTGATCCTCGAACCGGGCCGTTCGCTCGTCTCGCGCGCCGGCGTCACTCTCTACACCGTCGGGGGTGTCAAGCGTGCGAGTGCCGCGACGACGTACGTCACCGTCGACGGCGGAATGTCCGACAACCCGCGCCCCGCGATGTACGGCGCTCGCTACACGGCGTTGCTCGCGAACCGCGGTGCCGAGCCGCCGACCGGCGCGTACGCGGTCGCGGGGAAGCACTGCGAATCGGGCGATGTGCTGATCGACCGCGTCGAGCTGCCCGAACCACGGCGCGGCGACCTCCTCGCCGTTCCGGCGACCGGTGGTTACACGCTCGCGATGAGCTCGACGTACAACGCCGTCCCACGCCCGGCGGCCGTGCTGGTTGCCGGCGGTGAGGCGAGCCTGATCCGACGCCGCGAGACGGTCGACGACCTGCTCGCCTACGAGGCCTGAGCTACCAGGCGCGCCAGCGCTCACGCGAGACGAACAGCCCATGCCCGGCCCGAGTCGTGCAGGTCACACCGGTGAGACGCGACGTGCAGACGAACGGGCCTCGACTCCACTGCTCGCCGTACGGCAGCGTCCGGTAGGCCGGACGCTGCGTCGCGGGGTCGTAGAGGATCCCACCGCTGCAGCTGATCGCGCCGGTCATCGCGCCAGGCAACTCGAAGCCGTGCCAGTCGAGGCCGGTCGGTGGGGCCGAGCAGCGGCGCTGCAGCGCACCCGCGTACGTCGCATGAGCAATCGAGCAGAAGAGACTGGACGAGGTCGCCGCACGACCGCTGCGATGCGGGACGAAGAGACAGCGGATGTTGCCGCTCGGCGAGCGGATCCCCGGGATCGCCGAGGGGCGGGGCGCGGCAGCCGCGGTCGATGCCGCGACCAGGGCGGCGGCGGCGAGCAGGGCTGCGCTGGACGGTTTCGGATGCATGTGGACGAACTGTGTCACTCAATTCACCGCCGCGCCACTGACATGTCACAGCACTGGGTCTAGGGTTTCGGGCGGTTGTGGGTGGTTCCCCCCTGGGATGGGTGGGGCGCGGACCGGCGCGCGCTCGCTACCGTGGACAGCGATGGCGGCGCACGAGATTCTCGTCTGGTCGGACTACATCTGTCCGTTCTGCCGCCTTGGCCATTCGCTCGCGCCGTGGCTCGAGGAGGAGCACGACGCCGAGGTGACGTGGCTTCCCTTCATCTTGCACCCCGAGTATCCGCCCGAGGGCCTGCCGCGCGAAGCCCTGCTGCGCCGTTACGGCGGGGCGTTCCACGAGCAGCTGCTGCAACGATTTGCCGACGAAGGGCTCGCGTACAACCCGCATCCGGACGTCGTACCGAACACGACGACCGCGCTCCGGCTGTCGGAGCTCGCGCGCGACCTCGGACAGCACACGGCGTTCCACGACCGGCTGATGGACGCGTACTGGAACGACGGCATCGACATCGGAGACACCGGCGAGCTGCGGGCTCTCGCCCACGACCTGCCTGCCGACGAGGTCGAGCGGGTGCTCACGAGCGATGCGTACCTCGACCGCGTGCAGGCATCGACGGCGCGGGCTCAGACGATCGGGGTCAACGGTGTACCCGGCTGGCTGATCGACGGGAAGCTGCTCGTGCCGGGAGCCCAGCCACGCGAGGTCTTCGAGCAGGTCTTCGCGCAGCTCGCCGTGCCCGCCCCGGTCGAAGGCTAGAACAGACTAAACCCGGCTCTTCAAGGCCAGCACGTCCGCGACGAACGGCTTCGTGACCTTGTACAGGCCGTGCTGGCGCACCGCCTTCTCCCCCTGGTACCAGCCAGCCAGCGCAAGCCGTTCGTTGCCGCGGAACACCTTCAGCAGATGACGGAGGTAGGCAACGCCCACCTCCACGTCCCCGTCCACGGTCGTGGGAGCGCGATGGCCGAGGAGCACCGCCTCGACGTAGTCACGCGTCGAGGGCAGTGTCTGCATGACTCCCCTGGCGCCGGCGGGCGAGACGATCCGGGTCTGGTACCCGGACTCCATCCACGCCACCGCACGCGGTCAGCGCCGGGTCGACGCCGAGTCGCTGTGACCAGCGGTCGAGAATCGCCCGCACGTTGACCCGCTGTGAGCGGAGCGCGGGCGACACCGCCGAGACGGTCACAGCGCGCGCGACCCGCACCACCGGGATGCGCAGCCGGCGTCCGATGATGATCGGCTTCGCCGGATCGAGCCTGTTCGCCCGCGCGAGGGCCGCGACTGTCGTGCGATGGCGCCGGGCGATCATCGTCAGGTTGTCGCCCGCCCGCACCGTGTACAGCGACGAGACCACCGTCGAGACGACGAGTGTTCGCGGCCGCACCGGTACATGATCGCGCGCGACGATCGCCGAGAGCGTTCGGGGCCCCAGGATCGCATCCGCCGTGAGATGCAGCGTTCGCTGGTAGCGGCGCAGTGACGCGGCGGTCTCCTTCCCCAGATAGCCGTCGAGCGCCCCGCGATACACCCCGCTACGGGTGAGCAGGAACTGAAGCACGGCGACGTCCCAGCCGAAGTCGCGGCGACGCAGGATGCGCGAGCCGAACAGCGGGCCCCCGAGCGGACCGAGCGCCTTGCGCGTTGTCGCGCCCGCCACGCCCACCGGCAGGCGCCGCGACCGCTGGAAGGCGTGCACCGCGGCAGCAGTCTTCGGGCCCGCGATCCCGTCGATCTCCGCGAGATAGAGGCCGTGCGCGCGCAACGCGACCTGCAACCCCGCGATCTGCGGGTTGACCCGCGCGTTCGCGGTGGCCGGAACGGCGAGCGCGACAAGTGCGGCGATGGCGGCGAGACGACGCACGAGTCCGGACCTTTCGTCCCTTTCCCGGCGCCTCCTCTGGCGATTTTACGTTTTAGAAATATGGTGATTGGGCTCGCCGCCGGCCAGGCGAGAGCGCAACCGGTCGATCTGCGCGTCACCGAGGCCCGCGGCGCGCACGTAGGAGACGACGTCCCCATAGCGCTCCTCGAGCCCGGCCAGCACGCGAGCCATGGCCTCCGCGGGAGCAGCCTGCATGAACGTCCGGCGTCGCCGCCCGAGCTCGTCGGAGGCGCCCGAGATGAACCGTTCGGCGTCGGGCTCGAGATTGACCTCCGACAGGGCGTAGTCGGCAGCGATCGCGTCTCGCGGCGCGCCCGCCAGACTCAGCAGGAGCGCAGAGACCAGACCCGTGCGGTCGCGCCCCGCCGTGCAGTGGAAGAGCACCGCCCCGTCAGGAGCATCTGCGATCGCCGCCAGCGCCACGCCGAAGTTCGCACGGTGTCGCGAGATCATCCGGCCGTACGCGGCGGCCCAATAGCCGGCGGGGTCGCCGGCCTCGATGTACCGGTCGACGTCGTCGCTGTAGTCCGGATCGAACCGCCCGAGCAGCGACACATGAACGACGTCGACCTCGAGCTCGCGCGGCGGATCCTCCGCACGCTCTTCGGCCCAGCGAAGATCGACGATGCGCACGACCCCGTGCCCGGCGAGCGAACGCCAGCCCGCGTGCGTGAGCCGCCCCACGTTGTCTGCCCGCATGAGTGCACCGAAGCGGGTCACGCCGCCACCCGGGAGCTGCACACCTCCGAGATCCCTGACGTTCAGGCACCCCTCCCACGCCAGAGCGCGCGTCACGCGGCGGCGGTCTCGGCTCCGAGGTACGCCTCGATCACCGCGGGGTTCCGCTGCACCTCGTCCGGCGTCCCCTCGGCGATCTTGCGGCCGAAGTCGAGCACATGGATCCGGTCGGCGATGCTCATCACGAGCGCCATGTGGTGCTCGACCAGGAGGACGGTGACGTCGAAGTCATCGCGCAGCCCGCGGATGAACGCGCCCAGCTCCGAGATCTCCTCGTGGTTGAGACCTCCCGCCGGCTCGTCCAGCAGCAGCAACCGTGGCTCGGAGACAAGCGCGCGTGCCAGCTCGACCCGCTTGAGCGTGCCGAACGGCAGCCCGGCGACAGGCCGGTTCGCGAGGCCGGCGATCCCGACGTACTCGATGATCTCATGGGCACGATCGACCGCCGCACGCCCCGCAAACGGCCTCGTGCGCGTGTGCGCGCCGACAAGCACGTTGTCGAGCACGGTCATCGTCCGAAAGAGCTCGACATTCTGGAAGGTTCGCGCGATCCCGCGCCGCACGATTCGGTGTGGCGGTGTGTGCAGCAAGCTCTTGCCGTCGAACTCGAGCTCGCCCGAATCCGGCCGGTTGAGACGCGTGATCACGTTGAAGAGAGTCGTTTTCCCGGCGCCGTTCGGCCCGATCAGACCCGCCACCTGGCCCTGGTCGACGTCGAGCGAGACGCCGTCGATGGCGACGATCCCGCCGAAACGGCGGGTGACGTCCCGAATCGAGAGCAGCGCCATTGCGCACGAGTTTATTCGACTGTCGCGGGTCGAGGCCGAATCGGATCCCCGGTCTCGACCGTTGCTCCAGAGAACGAGACGATCGGAGGAGACATGAACGGTCTGACGAGAGCCGGCGCGACGCTGGTAGGCGCTGCCGCCGCAGGCGTGCTGCTGTGGGTCGCAGCCCAGATCGGGCGCGACACGACGGGCGGCTACTGGGCGGCCTACGGCATCATCGCCGGGGCCGGGCTCGTGTTCGCGCTCACGCAGCTGCGCGGGCGAAACGGCCATCCGCCCGGGATGTTCCTCTTCGGGTTCCTGCCGGTGTTGATCGTGGCCGGGTGGGTGCTGCTCGGGCTGCAGCCGCACGGCAACTGGTTCCGCCGTCATGTGCTGTCGTGGTCGGGCGACCTCGGCATTCGGGACGTCGTGTTCGGCGTAGGCACCTGGATCGGGGTGCTCGCCTTCGGGATCGGCTACACGCTCGGAACGACGCTCGAGCCGATGCGGCGGCCGCGCACCGAGATCGTGTCTGCCCCGGCAGCCGCCGGGCCGGTTGCCGCCGAGCCGGTTGCCGTCGAGCGCGCGTCCACCGACGAGCCGGTGACGGCGGAACGGCACGAGGTCGAGGAGACGGCGGTGACGCCCGAGCCGACCGTTCGCTAGAACGCGGCCGGGTCGGTCACTGGCAGCTGGCAAGCGAAGTGTTCGCAGACATAGACGGCCGGGCTCCCGTCGACCTCGGCGCGTCCGGCCAGCAGCGGCACGTCGTCGGCCGGACCGAATGCGATCACGTCCGTCGGCGCCGCGGCCGCCACGGCAGCCAGGGCGACGGGCGCGTCGGGCGGCCCGACGATCGCCAGCTCCCGATGCGGAGCGAGGTGCTGGTCGAGCGCGACGAGCATCCAGCCGAACGCCGACGGAGCGCGCACGAGGCCTCCTCGCACGAGCCGGAGCACCGAGGCGCCGCGCTGCTCGAGGGCGTCGTCGCCCCAGATCCGTGCGAGTCGCACCAGCACGTAGGCAAGCATGGCGTTACCGCTCGGTGTCGGATGGTCGTCGAGCTCTTTCTTCCGGGCGACGAGACGCTCGCCGTCGACGGGCGTCTGGAAGAAGCCGTCGCCCTGCTCGTCTGCGAACAGGTCGATGGCGAGCATCGCAAGCCGGTGCGCCTCGCGCAACCAGCGTGCGTCTCCGGTGGCGACGTGCAGCTCGAGCAGACCGTAGGCGACATCGGCGTAGTCCTCGAGGTAACCCGTGCCCTTCGCCACGCCGCCGCGCCAGGTTCGATGCAACCGCCCACCGGCTGTCGAGAGCGGGCCGAGCAGGAACTCGCCCAGCGCGACCGCCGCTTCGGTGCGGCCCGCCTGCGCGAGCGCCGCGAGCGTCAGGCCGTTCCACGAGGCAATTGCCTTGTCATCGCGGAGCGGTTTCGCGCGCCGCTCGCGCAGCTCGAACAGGTGTGCGCGCAGCTCGTCGTCCAGCTCGCCGCGCAGCACGAACCGGCCGTCCTCGAACGGCTGCAGCAGCTCCTCGGGTGCGCCCTCGCCGGGCGCCCAGCTGAACGTCAACCCCTCCACCCCGTCGGTGTCCGCATCCTGCGCCGACGCGAAGCCACCGCCTTCGAGTGCGAGCTCCCGCAGGATGTAGTCGATCGTCCGGTCGGCGACAAGGCGGTAGCGCTCGTCGCCGAAGCGGCTCGCGGCGTGGAGGTAGACCGAGGCGAGCAGCGCGTTGTCGTAGAGCATCTTCTCGAAGTGCGGGACGAGCCAGCGGTCGTCGACCGAGTAGCGGTGGAACCCGCCGCCGACAAGATCGTGCATGCCGCCGAGCGCCATCCCGTCGAGCGTCCGCCGGGTCATCTCAGCCTCGCCACGCCGCAGCAGGAACTCGAGCACGGGAGCCGGCGGGAACTTGGGCGCACCGCCCCAACCGCCCCACTCGGCATCGAACGTCTCGCCCAGTTTCTGCTGCGCTTCCTCGAGCAGCGAGGTGGAGAGCGGGTCCGCCGAGCCTTGGAGTTTGGCGCCGGCGCGGATGTGCTCGGCGAGCTCGCCGCCGGACCGTTCGATCTCGTCGCGCCGATCCCGCCAGGCGTCACCGATCGCCAGCAGCACCTGCTTGAACGACGGCAACCCGTGCCGCGGCTCCGGTGGGAAGTACGTGCCGCCGAAGAACGGCTCGCCGCCCGGCGTCAGGAACACGGTCATCGGCCAGCCGCCGCTGCCCGTGAGCGAGACGACGGCGTCCATGTAGATCGAGTCGAGGTCGGGTCGCTCCTCGCGGTCGACCTTGATGCACACGAACCGCTCGTTCATCACCGACGCGGTGAGCGCGTCCTCGAACGACTCGCGCTCCATCACGTGGCACCAGTGGCAGGCCGCATACCCGATCGAGAGCAGGATCGGCCGGTCCTCGTCGCGCGCGCGGGCCAGCGCCTCCTCGCCCCACGCGTACCAGTCGACCGGATTCGACGCGTGCTGCAGCAGGTACGGCGATGTCTCCTGCGCAAGGCGGTTCATACGCTCACCGTAGACATCTCCCGGTGGGCCGTGCCCCGAAGACACGTAACCAGGTTTGCCGCGGTTCGGGTTCACCAACGTCGCCCGGCGGCAGGGCATCCGTGACATGGCTGTGGACGAGCGGCTCGCTCACATCCCGTGCGGCACGACGACGACGGGCGCGCGGGCGACTCCGACGAGGTCGGACGAGACGCTGCCGAGGAAGGCGGCCTGAAGGCGCCGCGCCCGCGCGATCCGACGACGATCAGCTCTGCTTGTTCCTCGTCGGCGAGATCAGCCAGGCGCTCGGCCGGAAAGCCGGCGGTGACGCGCTGCTCGGTGCGCATACGTTGCTCCTCGGTCAGCCCCGATGCCGCGAGCGTCTCTTCGAGCAGGCGCTCTGCGGCCTCGACGTCGATGCCTCGCTGACGTGCGAGCAGCGGCACCGTGCTGCCGCCGAGGCCCATCGGCGAGCTGTAGTTCGGCGGGATGACATGCGTCGCCAGCAGGCGTGTGCCCAGACCCTCGGCCAGGCCGGCGGCAACCCGCAACGCTGCCTGAGAGTCCGCTGAGCCGTCCACACCACAGATGATCGATCCGGTCATGGTTCCTCCTTCGTCGGCGTGTCGAAGGAAGCGTGTCCCAGGCGGGAACCCACCGCCATCGGGCCGTGGCCCCATCTAGATGATTGATTCCGAGTGCGTTGCACCCGCACTAGGAATCAATCATCTAGGCTGGATCAGCCCACGGCGGATCGCGTACCGGGTGAGCTCGACCCGGTCGCTCATCCCGAGCTTGTCGAGGATGTTCGCGCGGTGGCGCTCGACCGTCTTGATGCTGATCACGAGCTCCTTGGCGATCTCCTTCGACGGGCGCGCCTCCGCGATCAGCTTCAGCACCTCGCAGTTCTCGTGGCGTCAGGATGTCGAACTGGTCGTCTGGCTTGCCGCGATCGATGTAGTCGCGCACCAGCGTCGTGACGGCCGACGGATAGAGAAACGACTGGCCGCGCATCGTCTGCCGGCACGCCTCGACGATGTCGTGGTCGGCGTCCGACTTGAGCACGTACCCGGATGCGCCCGCGCGCAGCGACTCGTACAGGAACTGCTCGTTGTCGTACATCGAAAGCATCAGAACCTTCGTCTCGGGCCGGCGTTTGCGGAGCTCGGTCGCCGCCTGGATGCCCGTCATGCGCGGCATGCTGACGTCGAGGATCGCGAGGTCGACGTGGTTGGCAAGGGCGAGCTCGACGGCCTCGGCCCCATCCGCGGCTTCGGCGACCACCTCGAGGTCGGGCTGCGCGTCGAGCACCTTCCGCAGTCCGGAGCGGACGATCGGATGGTCGTCGGCGACCAGGACCCGCGTGACCAGGGGGACCGGCATCAGCCGGCGCCTCTCCGCCGGCACTTCGAGCCGCACCTCGAGCCCGCCGCCGCGGCCCGCCTTGATTGCAAGCACACCGCCGACGAGCAGCGCACGCTCGCGCATCCCGCGCATACCGCCGCCGTTTGCCGGCTCGGCTCCATCGAGACCGCGTCCGTCGTCCGCCAGCCGCAGGGTGACGCTCGACGGCCCGGCTTCCAGGACGAGCTCGACGTTGCGCGCACCCGAGTGACGCGCGATGTTCGTCAGGCCTTCTTGCGCGACGCGGTAGACCGCGAGCTCGGCCTCGTCCGAGAGCGGCGGCAGGTCGCGAGTCGAAGCGGCGCTCCACCTCGATCCCGCTGACGTCGGCGAAGTTCGTTGCGAGGGCGGTCAGCGCGCTCACGAGGCCGAGCTGCTCGAGCATCTCGGGCCGCAGCTCGCGTGCGATCCGCCGTACCTCGTCCAGCGCACCCCGCACCGTCTCCTTCGTCTCGTCGAGGTCGAGGCGCACCGGCTCGGGGACACGCTTCGCCAGCGCGTCCAGCTGCAACAGCACCCCGGTCAGCACCTGTCCCACCTCGTCGTGCAGGCCGCGCGCGATACGCAGCCGCTCCGCCTCCTGCGCAGCGAGCGCCCGCCGCCCACTCGCGCGACGCTCGACCTCGAGCCGGCCGAGCATCTGGTTGAACGAGCGAACGAGAGTGGCCACCTCGGCGCCGCCCGACTCGGCCAGACGCTGGCCGGGACGCAACAGATCGACCGTCCCCATCCGGCCGACAAGACGCTCGAGCGGCGCGAAGACCGGCCTGAGCAGGAGAAAGTTCAACGCAAGCATCAGGCCGAGCGCAACCACGAGATCGGCCACCTCGACGAGAGCGATCGAGGCGTGGATCGTCACGGGAGTCAGAGCGAGCAGCAGCGTGGCCGCCGCCAGCAGCGCCGCGTTGATGACGAAGACCCGCCAGAGCAGCGGTAGCCGTGAGAACCTCATGTACCTCCGGCGAAGTTAGACGATCGAAGGCTCCACCTCCATCGTCGACAGGCGGTGCTCGCTGCGCTTGCGGGTCTGAGGCGGAGCGACGACGACGGGGGCCGGCGTCGCCACCTCGAGCTCTTGCGCAGTCAGGCAACGAAGCTGACGGCCGCGCAGGCCGTGCTTTCGCGAGCCGAGCACGATCAGGTCAGCACCCTCCTCGGCCGCGATCTGCGCCAGCCGCTCCGACACGCGGCCGAGCACGATCCGGAACTCGGCTCGTGGCGAGACCTCCCGCAGCAGGGTGCTGACGGCCTGCGCCGCGCCTTGCTGCTTCTGCCGGCCGGTGACGCTGTCTTCGCTGCCGTGCGGCAGATCGATCACATGCGCGAACACGAGCCGCAGCCCGAGCCGCTCGCTGAGCGCCGTCGCCATCTGCGCCGCCGCCCTCCCGTCCTCCGTGTCCGTGACACCGCAGAGAATCGTCCCGCTCATCCCAGCCTCCTCGGTCTCGTTTGCGTCGTAGATGCAGAGTCGCGGCGCCACGGTGGCGGCGCCATGGGCTCGTGACCTCATTTCGATCGTCGATCGAGCGCGACGAAAGATGGGTTCAAGACCCGATACCCGGGCGCGCCGCACTCGTCCAGTCTCCCCCGGACACACATCGAGACCGGGAGGAGCCATGAGCAGCATCGCGGCCTTCAAGCCCAAGACAGTCAGCACGACGGTGATCACGCGTGCCGGCCTGGCACGTTTGGAAGCAGAGCTGGAGCAGCTGATGACGGCCGGCCGGAATGCGATCGCCGACCGGCTTCGCCACGCGCTGTCGACCGACGCGAACGCCGCGGAGAACGCCGACCTGAACCAGGCGCGCGACGAGCAGGCTCAGCTCGAACGGCGGATCGCGATTCTGGAGGAACGGATCCGATCGGCGGAGCCGGTCGACCCGGATGCCTTCAACGGCGTCGTCGACGTGGGCGAACGCGTTCGGCTGCGCGACCTCGAGACCGGGCAGCGGCTCTCGTACGACCTCGTCGGCTCACTCGAGTCGGACGTATTCGCCGGCCGCATCTCGAGCTCTTCGCCGCTCGGCCGCGCGCTGATCGGTCTCCGCAAGGGAGAGATCGCGGTCGTCGACGCCCCGCGAGGTCGCCGCCGCCTCAAGGTCCTCGCAATCGAGACATCGATGCAGGCGAGCGCCTAGATGCCTGATCGGCGATGGCCGCTCGATCTCACCTGCACGAAGTGCGGCTACGGGGCCGTCAGCCGCACGCCGCCGGAACGGTGCCCCATGTGCAGCGCGGAAGCCCCCTGGGCGCATGCCGCATGGAGCCCGTTCCGGCGTACCGCTCACCGGCTCACCGACGCAACCGGCGCACGCCCTCGATCAAGAGCGTGACCGCGCCGGCGAACCCGAAGGCCAGCAGCAGCGCGGCCCAGGCATGGTCGTGGAAGAAGCGGCCGCCGAAGTAGCCGAGCAACGACCCGTACGCCGCCCAGCTGAGCGCCGCGACGGCGTCGAATGCTGCAAAGCGCGCATACGGATAGTGCGTCAGCCCGGCGGTGAACGTCGCTGCGGTGCGGCCGCCCGGCACGTAGCGCGCGGCGATGACGACCGTTCCGCCACGCTCGTCGAGCTGGCGCGTAGCCCAGTCGAGCGCGCGGCGCGACCGATCACCGCGCAGGAACCGCTCTTGGGCGGGCCGCCCGACGAACCGGCCGAGCGCGTACGAGATACCGTCGCCCGCAAACGCACCGGCGGCCCCGGCGGCGATCACCCAGCCAAGCTGGAGATCGCCGACGACACACAGCAGGCCCGCGACGATCAGGCCTGTCTCGCTCGGAAATGCGGGGAAGACGCCATCGCCGAGCGCAAGCGCGAGCACGATCAGATAGGCCTCCGGCGGCTGCGACAGGATGTCGTAGAGCGACCCGAACATCGCTACTTCGGCCGCGCGCTCTCATGGCCAGCGAGCGGCGCGGTAGACCGAGCCTTCGAGCCGCCGGCCGAGCAGCTGCTCGAGCCACTGCGAGACCTCGATCAGCGCGTCGAGGTCGACGCCCGTGCGCACGCCGTCGCGCTCGAGTTGCCAGACGAGGTCCTCCGTCGCGATGTTGCCGGTCGCGCGCGGCGAGAACGGACAGCCGCCGAGCCCGCCGACCGACGCGTCCAGCACCGTCGCGCCGCCGTCCAGGGCGGCCCACGCGGCGGCGTAGCCGGTGTTGCGCGTGTTGTGCAGATGTGCGCCGACCGGCTTGCCGAGAATCGAGATGCGCTCCAGTAGCCGCTGTACAGGCCGCGGCGTCGCGACGCCGATCGTGTCGGCGAGCACGAGCTCGTCGGCGTCGGCGAGCCGTTCGCACAGGTCGGCAACCGCCCCCGGGTCGACCTCTCCCTCGAACGGGCAGCCCCAGGCGCACGAGATCGTCACGGTCGCCGGGACCGGCGACGGCCGGTTGCTCGCCAGGATCGCCTGGACACGCGTGACCGCCTCCTCGAGCGACGCGTTGGCGTTCCGCCGGTTGAACTCATCGGTCGCGGCGAGCGTGCAGTTGAGGCGATCGAGCCTCGCGGCCACGAAGCGTTCGTGCCCTCGCTCGTTGAGCACGAGGCCCGACAGCTCTGCGACGCCCCGGACCGCACCGGCGACGACCTCGGCGGCGCCCGCCATCTGCGGCACACGGTCGTCGCGCACGAACGACACCGCCTCGATGCGCGCCAAGCCGGCCGACGCGAGCCGCGAGATCAGCTCTGCACGCACTGCCGGCGCCTGCACGTCGGGCTCGTTCTGCAACCCGTCGCGCGGCCCCACGTCGCAGACGGTGACAGCCCTCATGTTCATCAGGCGGGTGCAGCGGCCGGCAACTGCGCGGGCATCGTCAGCTCCACGGTGTTGCGCGGCCGTGCGGGGAGCATCGCGACGACCAGCGTCGTGACGCCGACACCGATCCATTGCGTCGTCGTGAGGCGCGCGCCAAAGGCGACATACCCGACGACCGCTGCGGTCACCGGAAATGCGAGCTCGGCGATCGTTGCGGCGATCGCGGGTGTGTTCCGCAGGCCGAAGTAATAGAGGCTGAGCGCGATCGTGCCGGTGACGAGCGCGAGCACCGCGATCCACAACGAGTCGTGCGCCGACGAGAACGCCGGATCGCCCAGCACGAGCAGGGCAATCGCCGTGGCCGGCAGCCCGAAGGCGAACCGGAGCGTCGTCACCTGCTGGAACGGCAGAGCCCGCGCGAGGTAGCGGCCGAACACCGTTCCGAGCGCCCAGAGCACCGCGGCTGCGAGCGCATAGAGCGACGGCAGCAGGGTGCCGTGCGCACCGATGTGCAGCGGGCTCGGGAACGCCATCAACCAGGTCGCGGCGAGCGCCGGCAGTAGATACCAGGCGAACCGCCGGCGTGCCTTCTCGCCCAGCACGATGCGCGCGGCGATCACGACAACGATCGGCTGAATCTTCTGGATCACGACCGGGGTAACGGGGTCGCCGTCGACGAACGCCTGCGTGAAGAGGATCGTCGCCACCGCGGAGGCTCCGGCGCCGACGATCGCCGCCGCCGCGAGATACCGCCACCCGAGCCGCCAGACCGCACGCAGCGACGGAAGCAGAAACGGGAGCACCGTGAGGACGAGCACGACGTGCTCACCGAAGACGATCGTCGACACGCCGGTCGAGTGTGCAAGCGGCCGCCGGAACAGCGCGTCGAGCCCCCAAAGCGCGGCTGCGAACGCGACCAGGGCAGTGGCCGCGGGCCGCGTGCGAAGGAACGCCAGCATCTGCTCAGATTACTCAGCCGTCGATGCCGTGGTCGAGCACCCGCTCCGGGCGGACCCGGACGATCACGCGGTCGACAGGAGAGGCGAAGTCGTCACCCGTGTACCGCAACGAGAGCTCGTTGATGTGCTCGGCGGCACCCGTTTCCTCGAGCGTCGCTGTCCCCTCCACCTCGAAGTACACATATGGATCGTCGTTGTCCCAGACGGTGATGCTGACGCGTGGGTTCTCGCGCAGGTTGCGGCCCTTTGCGCGCGCGTTCGTCGTGTTGAAGACGACGTTTTCGCCGTCCCAGTCGACCCACACGACGCTCGTCTGCGGGCGCCCGTCGCCCGCAACGGTCGCCACCACGCCGAAGTGCTTCCCCGCCCGCAGGACTGCCGCCTGCTTCTCTGTGATCGTCGCCATTGCACGCGTCCTTTCCATCGGTGCCAAGACTTGACTCTGAAGAGAACGCACGCCGAGGCGCGCTTCATCCCGCTACCTCGACTGGACGTAGATATGCACGCCGAGCGGCACGAAGTAGTCGTTGATCCGACCCGACGACGCGCTCACCGTGCGCTTCTCACCAAAAGCCCTCACCACGCCGTTCGCTAAGCGAGGGACGTGCATCTGAACCGTGATCGGCGATCGCTCGGTGTTGACGGCAACCAGATAGGTCGTGTTCCCCGCCACGCGGGCGAGCACCTTGACGGCGGAGCTGTTGACGCCCGAGGCGACCGTGGCGCCGGTCAGTGCAGGTTGCACGGCCGAGATCAGGCTGTTGATCTTCGACATCTCGTGCTGCAGCGACGGCAACACGTCGAATGCCCGATGCCCGGGCGACCAGGTGTGCGTGAAGTAGCCGATTCCGCGCGCGCCGCCGGCGATCGCCAGCCAGACCTCCGCACGCAACTCGGCAGGCGTCATCGCGAAGCCGCCGCAGTAGGTCGGTTTGATCGGGCCGGTCTCGATCCACTGAAATGTCGGCATCCTCCCCGCGAACGCGTCGAACGCCCGTTGCGCCTTGTAGACGACCGAGAGATCGGTGTTGCAGTGGCTCAGCGGGTAGAGGTCGAAGCCGGCCACGTCCGCAAGCCGTGCGAACTTCCGTATTCCGTCTGCGGGGCGCCGCGTGGCGGCCGGGAACGGAAAAAGCCTGCACCGGTGGTGATGAAGCTGATCAGACCGTCGCTGCTGCCGCGGCGAATACGGGTGCTGCTGCTTCAACTTCTCGGGCGTCCAACCGTTGTTCTCCGGCTCATCGGGGAACGTCCAGCCGACGAGGCCGCCGCCGCGGATGTTCGGGTTCGACACGGAGAGGACCGCGAGCGCGTGCCGCTGACATCGCGAGCTGCGGCGGGATGTCAGCGTCGGGGCAGTTCTCGTTGACGATCAGGTTGACGCCGAGCCGGCGCGCCTGCGCCGCGGCCTCCGGCGTGCACTGGTCGATCAGCATCACCGGGAAGAAGGGCGTCCCGGCGACGACGAGCCGGTCGTGCGCAACCGATGCGCGCGCGGTACGCGATGTGCGGGCGCCCGGCGAGAGATCTGGCCGCCCCGCAGATGAGCGTCGCGATCAGGATCGCGACTGTCGCGAAGACTGGGCGTGAAATGGGGAGCCTCCCGGATGATGGGCACGAGCCGCCCCTCGCTGAAGTCAATCCACCCCGTAGCGCGGCCCGCCGCGGCCTGCGTCACCCGTTCGGGGAGCAGGCCGCGGCGGCCGAATCTGGCGCTACTGCACGGTCGTCGGGATGTTCTTGATCTTCCCGTCGTTGATCTGCTGCTCGATCTGCGTCGACCTTCGGCGGGATCCCTGCCGGTGCCTTCGGCGAGAACTTGCCGATGCCGACACCGTCGACGTCGAGACCGTAGACCGCGTCCTGTGCCGCCCTTGAAGTTGCCCGCCTTCGCGTCCTTGATCGAGTGGAAGACCGCGGTGTCGACGCGCTTCAGCGCCGAGGTGAGGACGTGCGTGCCGAGGAACGCCCTGGTCGGCGTCGACGCCGACGCCCCAGACGCCCTTCTCCTTCGCCGCGTCGAGCGCGCCGAGGCCGCAGCCGCCCGCGACCTGGAAGACGACGACCGAGCCCGCGGCGATCTGGTTGAGCGCGACCTCCTTGCACTTCGCCTGGTTCTCGAAGTCCTGCGAGTAGCCGTTGAGCGTCTTCACGCCCGGGAACGCGGCCTTCGCGCCCGCCTGGTAGCCGGCGATGTAGCGGTCGACCGGCGGCTGCTTCTGCCCGCCGACGCGACGAGACGCGTTCGCCGCCGCGCTCCTTCGCGGCGAGACCCGCGGCGTAGCCCGGCGAGGTAGCCCGACCTCCTGCTCCTTGAAGAGCAGGCCCTCGACGTTCTTCAGCGATGCCCTCGTCGGCGTTCGACACGTCGACGATCGCGAAGTGCGTCTTCGGGAACTGCTTCGCGACGGCCTGCATCGCCTGGATCTCGGTGAAGCCGACGCCGATCACGAGGTCGTAGCCCTGGCGCGCGAGCGCGCTCAGGTTCGGGATGTAGTCGGCGGGCGACTGCGACTGCACGACGCGCGTCTGGACGCCGAGCTCGATGCTGCGCGTTCTACAGGCCGACGTAGGCGAGGTGGTTGAAGCTGCGGTCGTTGAGGCCGCCGGTGTCGGTGAGAGCCCGACCTTGAAGCGCTCGGCTGCCGACGTGGTCGTCGTCGCCGGCGCGCGTCGTGCCGGAGGAGCTCTTCGAGGAGCTGCCGCAGCCGGCTGCGGCGAGCAGGAGGACGGCGAGGAGGGCTGCAGAGCGCGGGCTTCTGCGCGGGGCTCTCCAGATTCGCTTCGAGAGAGTGGACCGACGAGATTCCACTGCGGCCGGCGCGCTCGCGCGGCAGCGTCGGCGAGGATGTCGCGCCAGCGGGCGAAGAGCAGCTGGTGCGTCGCCGTCGACGACGCGCAGCTCGCGTCGGGCAGCTCGCGGCGTAGCGTCGCCGATCGACGGCGGGCAGACGCGGTCGTGCCCCCCCACCACAGCGTGACGGGAGCGCGCACGTCGGCGAGCGAGAAGCCCCACGGCCGGCCGAGGTACGCGAGCTCGCGCGCGAGCCACAGGCCGCCGTCGCGGAACGACTCGGTGCGCCCGCGCGCATATGCCTCGTCCGTCAGCGGGTCGCCGGTCGGCGGCGGGGCCGCCGCCCCCACCGCTCGAGCCCGCGAGCAGCGATGCGCGGCGCGAAGGTCGCGAGCCGCATCACCCGGCGTACGTCGCGCGGCAGCTCGCGCACGTCGTCCGGCGGCGGCATCGAGCCGACGAGCGCGACGCGCGTCACGCGCTCCGGCGCGACGGCGGCGAGCGCGAGCGCGTGCGGGCCGCCCGCCGACCAGCCGATCACGCCGAACCGCTCGACTCGAGCGCCGCGGCGAGGTCCTCGGCCCAGCCGCGCAGCGAGCGTCCGCGGACCGCCGGGGCCGCAGCGGTCGAGCGCCAGCAGCCGCACGCCGAGCGCGGCGGCGATCGAGTCGTCGGGATGCCGCGAGAGGCGCGAGTCGCCGCCGCCGTGCAGGTAGACGACGGGCGTGCCGTCGGGGTCGCCGACGTCGTCGATGCTGTAGCGCGCGAGCGTGTGCATAGGGTGAGGCGTATGCGCATCCTCATCCTCGGCGGAACCCAGTTCCTCGGCCGCCACATCGTCGACGCGGCGCTCGAACGCGGCCACGACGTGACGCTCTTCAACCGCGGCCAGACGCGGCCCGAGCTCTTCCCGACCGTCGAGAAGCTGCGCGGCGACCGCGACGGCGACCTCGACGCGTCGCGGGCCGCGAGCTTCGACGCGGTCGTCGACACGAGCGGTTACGTCCCGCGCGTCGTCCGCGAGACGCTCGACGCGCTCGGCGACGTCGGCCACTACACGTTCGTCTCGTCGATCTCGGTGTACGCGCGATCTTTCGAGCCCGCCGAACGAAGACGCGCCGGTCGCGGAGCTGACGGAGCCGACGGAGGACTCGGAGCGAGGCCTACGGCGCGCTGAAGGCGCTTGCGAGGACGTCGTCCGCGAGCGGCTTCCCGGATGCGTTCGTCCCGCGTCCCGGCCTGATCGTCGGGCCGTGGGACCCGACCGGCCGCTTCACCTACTGGCCGAGCGCCTCGCCGACGGCGGACGTGTGCTCGTCCCGGCGCCGCCGGCGCGCCCGCGCAGGTGATCGACGTGCGCGACTCGCGGCTGGATCGTCGAGCGCCGCCGAGGCCGGAACTGCCGGGACCTCCGACGCCGTCGACCCGCCCGCCCGACGCGCGAGGTCGCTCGAGACGTGCCGTACGCGTCGCGGGGTCGACGCGGAGCTCGTGTGGGTCGACCCCGCGTTTCTCCTCGAGCACGACGTCGGCGAGTGGATGGAGCTGCCGCTCTGGCTCGCCGACCCCGGCTACGACGGATGCTTCATCGGTCGCCGGTCGACGCGCGTTCGCCGCGGGACTGCGCGATCCGGCCGCTCGAGGAGACGGTCGCGTGCGACGCTCGACTGGGCTCGCAGCGGCGACGCGCCGGCCGACCCACCCGCGGGACTCGCCCGTGAGAAGGAGCAGCAGGTGCTTGACGCGTGGTTCGGGCACGTCGCGCATCCGTAGACTCGCCGGCGTGAAGCGGCTCGAGGGAAAGCATGTGGTCGTCACGGGGCGGGAACGGGCATCGGCCGCGCGATCGCGCTGCGGCTCGCCGCCGAGGGCGCCCGCCTGACGCTGCTCGCACGCGACGAGACGCGCCTCCGCGACGTCGTGCCCGGTGCGACCGCAAAGGCGTGCGACATCCGCGACCGCGACCAGGTCTTCGCCGCGATCGACGAACCGCTCGACGCGCTCGTCGCGAACGCCGGCATCGGCGGATCGAACGAGCCGGGCGAGGGCGACCGCTTCGACGAATCGTCCAGACGAACCTCTTCGGCAGCTACTGGTGTTGCCGCGCCGCCGAACCGCTCCTCGCAGACGGCGGACGGATCGTGCTCACCTCCTCGATCCTCGCGCGGATCGGCGTCCCCGGCTACACGGCGTATTGCGCGTCGAAAGCCGGCCTCCTCGGCCTCGTTCGTTCGCTGGCGGCCGAGCTCGCACCCCGCCGCATCCAGGTGAACGCGATCTGCCCCGGCTGGGTCAACACCGACATGGCCTGGCAGGGGCTCGACGCGTTCGACGGCCTGACCCGCGAGCAGGCCTTCGAGGTGGCGATGCGCGAGGTTCCGCTCGGGCGGATGAGCGAACCGGAGGAGATCGCGGGCACCGTCGCCTGGCTGCTCTCCCCGGACGCGGTCGGCGTCACCGGGCAGGCCATCGACCACAACAACGGCGCCTTCATGATCTGAGGGCCTGCGCCGCCGCCTCTGGTGAGCGGCGCACCCCCTGCACGGTTTCGGGTAGTTTCAGGCCCCGATGTTTCCGACGATTTCTCTCGTCGCCGCGAGCCTGTCTACAGGCCACGAGATCGTTCTCCTCGCGGTCGCCGGCGCCTTCATCCTCTTCGCGCTCGTGTCGTCGTTCGTCGTGCCGCGACGCAATCCGAACTTCCCCGGCAACAGCGTCGGCCTCTACTCGACGATCGCCGTCCTCTTCGTAATCGCGATGATCGCGACCGTGATCGCGTTCGGCAAGGAGAAGAAGACGGAGGCTGCCACGACCCCGGCGACCACGACGGCACAGACCACGACGGCACCGGGCACGACGTCATCGGGCACGGCCACGACTCCGGCGACCACGGGCGCCGGGACGGCGGGCGATCCGGTGGCCGGGAAGAAGGTCTTCACCTCGGCGGGCTGCAGCGGCTGCCACACGTTGAAGGACGCGGGCGCGACCGGCAACGTCGGGCCGAACCTCGACGACCTGAAGCCGAGCGAGGCGATCGTCCAGCACCAGGTCGAGGTCGGCGGCGGCGCGATGCCGGCGTTCAAGGGTCAGCTCAGCGCCACGCAGATCCAGGACGTCGCCGCGTACGTCTCGAGCGCCGCCGGCTCCTGAACCCGGCCTGAAAGCGCGAAACCCGCCCGGGGGAGGGGCGGGATTCGCCGCAGTACGTCAGTTGCCGGTTTGTGTCGTACCAAGGGGAGCCGGCACCACCATCCTCCTCGGCCGGCCGCGCACCGTGCATCGCCCCAAAGGGGGAATTCCCCTGCTACCTGTGCTCGAACGAAGGCGGAGAAGGAGGGATTCGAACCCTCGAGGCAGGGATTTCCCCACCTAACGCCTTAGCAGGGCGCCGCCTTCAGCCACTCGGCCACTTCTCCGGGC
>CAWAXB010000017.1:0-19133 GCA_963785895.1 uncultured Actinomycetes bacterium
CTTCTTCAGGTTGAGGTACCAGCCGGGATCCTCCGGTGCGCCGCCCTTCGAGGCGACGATCACGTAGCGGTCGCCGTCGGTGGCGTAGATCAGCGGCGTCGTGCGCGGTTCGCCCGACGTGCGCCCGGTCGTCGTCAAGAGGAGGACGGTCGAGCCTTCCTTCCACTCGTGTCCCACCTCGCCGCCGGTCTCGCGATAGCGGCGGACATGCTCCTCGCCAAACAGGTTCTCCGACTCGCTCATTCGAATGCTCCTTCCCGATCTCGAGAGTCACGCGTGAAGGCAACGTGAACGCGCACGCCGATACGCTAGCCGCGTGGACCGAGCCGCGCTACTGCTACCGCCATCCCGACCGGGAGACGGGCCTCTCGTGCTCGGAGTGCGGTCGGCCCATCTGCTACGAGTGCATGACGCCGGCGCCGGTCGGCCTGCGCTGCCCCGAGCACTCCGGCAAGCCGCAGGGCGTCCGCGGGTGACCGCGCCGGCGCAGCGCGCCGTCACCGGCGTCGGCGCGCGGCGCGTCAACGGCGTCACGATGGCGCTGATCGCGATCAACGTCGCGGTCTACCTCGCCGAGCTCGCCGCCGGGGGCACGTCAACGGCACGGGCAACTGGATCTACGAGCACGGCGCGCTGTTCGCCCCGGCGTCTCGTCGCACACGGCGGCGCCCGGTTCCACGGGCGTCGCGCACGGCGAATGGTGGCGGCTCCTCACGGCGGCGTTCCTGCACTACGGCCCGTTCCACTGCGATCAACATGTACTCGCTCTACTTCGCGGGCACGCTGCTCGAGCAGGTGATCGGCCGCTGGCGCTTCGCGCTCCTCTACCTCGCCTCGGGCATCGCCGGCTCGGCCGGCGCGCTCTGGCTGAGCCCGAACAGCGTCACCGTCGGCGCGTCGGGCGCGATCTTCGGGGTGCTCGGCGCGCTGTTCGTGCTCGAGCGCCGGCGGCACATCGCGACGGGCGGCCAGGTCGCGATGCTGATCGTGCTCAACCTCGTCTTCACCTTCGCGGTCTCGAACATCTCGGTCGGCGGTCACATCGGCGGCCTGATCGGCGGCGTCGATCCTGATGTGGCTGCTGCTCCACTTCGCGGCACGCTCGCGCGCGCGATACGAGCATCGGCGCGACGGCGGCGATGATCACGATCAGCTCGCTCGTGGCGCGTACGGCGAAGGTCGCGCGGCTACCGGCCGTCCAGAGGTCAGCCGCCGGCGGCAGACGTACGCGCCCGGCCGGCTTCGGCCAGCGCGGCCTGCGCGGCGGCGAGCCGGGCAGCGGCACGCGGAAGGGCGAGCAGCTGACGTAGTCGAGGCCGAGCTCGTGGCAGAACGCGATCGAGCGCGGCTCGCCGCCGTGCTCGCCGCAGATGCCGAGCTTGATGCTCCGGCTTCGTGGCCCGCCCGCGCTCGACGGCGATCCGCATCAGGTCGCCGACGCCGTCGATGTCGATCGCCTCGAACGGGTTCCGCTCCAGCACGCCGTCTTCGAGGTAGCGCGTCAGGAACTTCCCCTCGGCGTCGTCGCGCGAGAACGCGAGCGTCGTCTGGGTCAGGTCGTTCGTGCCGAACGAGAAGAAGTCCGCGACCTCGGCGATCTCGTCGGCGCGCAGGGCGGCGCGCGGCACCTCGATCATCGTGCCGACCAGATGCTCGACCTCCGGCGCTTCCTCGGCCCACACCGACTCGGTGAGGTCGCGCAGCCGCGCGAGCTCCTCGCGGAACCCGACGAGCGGATGCATCACCTCGACCAGCGGCGCCTCGCCGGTGCGCTCGCTGCACCGCGCGCGCCGCGCGGGCGATCGCACGCACCTGCATCTCGTAGATCTCCGGGAACATCAGGCCCAGCCGGCAGCCGCGCGTGCCGAGCATCGGGTTCGACTCGTGCAGGGCGCGGATCCGCGCGCGCAGCTTCTCGTCGGTCGCCTCGGCCTCGTCGGGCAGGAACTCGTGCAGCGGCGGGTCGAGCAGCCGGATCGTCACCGGCAGGCCCGGCCATCGCCTCGAAGATGCCCTCGAAGTCCGACTGCTGGAACGGCAGCAGCCGGTCGAGCGCCGCGCGGCGGCCCGCCTCGCTGTCGGCGAGGATCATCTCCTGCACGACCGGCAGCCGTCGTCGCCGAAGAACATGTGCTCGGTCCGGCAGAGGCCGATGCCCTGCGCGCCGAACTCGCGAGCGCGCACGGCGTCCTCGGGGTTGTCGGCGTTCGCGCGCACCTTCAGCCGCCGCAGCTCGTCGGCCCAGGCCAGGATCGTCTCGAAGTCCTCGTTGATCTGCGGCGGCACCAGCGGAACCTCGCCGATGAACACCCGGCCGGTCCCGCCGTCGATCGTGATCACGTCGCCTTCGCGCAGAGTAGTGGCCACCGATCGTCGCGGCTTGCCGTCGTCGAGCGTCAGGTCGTCGCAGCCGGCGACGCACGGCTTGCCCATGCCCCGCGCGACGACCGCCGCATGCGAGGTCATGCCGCCGTGCACGGTCAGGATCCCCTGCGGCCGCGATCATCCCGTGGATGTCGTCCGGGGTGGTCTCCCAGCGGACGAGGATCACCGGCCCGGACTTCGCGCGCTCGACCGCGCGTGTCCGCGTCGAAGACGATGCCGCCGCTCGCCGCGCCCGGCGACGCGTTGAGCCCCTTGGCGGCTACCTCGAGCGCGCCGCCGGGTCGATCATCGGATGCAGCAGCTGGTCGAGCTGTGCCGGGTCGATGCGCGCAACGGCGTCCTCACGCGAGATCAGCCCTTCGTCGACCATGCCGACGGCGGCCTTCAGCGCCGCTGCCGCGGTGCGCTTCG
Source organism: uncultured Actinomycetes bacterium (assembly GCA_963785895.1). Taxonomy (GTDB): domain Bacteria; phylum Actinomycetota; class Thermoleophilia; order Gaiellales; family Gaiellaceae; genus PALSA-600. The sequence goes on from CAWAXB010000017.1 coordinate 2,797, forward strand.
CCGACCGCGTCTGCAGCAGGTAGAGCTGCTCGTCCTCGACGGTGAACTCGATGTCCTGCATGTCGCGGTAGTGCTCCTCGAGGCGGCGCATCGTGTCGAGCAGCTGGTCGAAGGCCTTCGGCAGCGACTCGCGCATCGTCTCGATCGGCTGGGGTGTGCGGATGCCGGCGACGACGTCCTCGCCCTGCGCGTCGGCGAGGAACTCGCCGTACAGGCCGGACTCGCCCGTCGACGGGTTCCGCGTGAACGCGACGCCGGTCCCGGAGCGCGTCGCCCTTGTTGCCGAAGACCATCTGCACCACGTTCACCGCAGTGCCGAGCTCGTCCGGGATCCCGTGCGCGCGGCGATAGACCTGAGCGCGGGGGTTGTCCCACGACTCGAAGACGGCGCGCACTGCGCGCAGCAGCTGCTCGCGCGCGCCGGTCGGGAAGCTCCTCCCCGTCTCTTCCAGGTAGATCGCCTTGAACGTCTCGACGAGCTCCTGCAGATCCTCGGGCGTCAGCTCCGTGTCCTGCTGGACGCCGCGCTGGTGCTTGAGCGACGCGAGCGCGCTCTCGAACCGATGTCCGTCGATGCCTTCGACCACCTCGCCGAACATCTGGATCAGCCGCCGGTACGAGTCGAACGCGAACCGCGCGTTGCCCGTGCGCGCGCCGAGACCCGCCGCCGCCTCGTCGTTCAGGCCGAGGTTGAGGATCGTGTCCATCATCCCGGGCATCGAGACAGCCGCGCCCGAGCGCACCGAGACGAGCAGCGGATCGTCATCCGAGCCGAACCGCTTGCCGGCCCGCTGCTCGAGCCGCGACACGTGCTCGTCGATCTCGTCCTCGAGCCCGTCGGGCAGGTCGCGCTTGACCAGCGCCGCACGGCACGCGTCGGTGGTGATCGTGAACCCCGCGGGCACCGGGACGCCCATCGCGGTCATCTCCGCCAGGCCGATTCCCTTGCCCCCCAGGAGCTCACGGCCGCCGGTCGTAGGCTCATCGAAGTCGTAGACGTAGCGCGTTGCCATGTCGAAGCGGATCTTACGGACGGGCTATCGGCGGGCGCGGCGAGACGCAACTCAGCTACCCAGGCGAGCACCCGCAGCCCGAACCAGAACGGGGTGAAGAGCCCGTAAAACAGGACGAGCGCCGCTCCCAGCGCCGTGTACCAGACGCCCCAGCGCCAGAGCGGAACCCGCGGCTTCGGCTTCACGTCGCGGGCACCGCAGCGGTCTGGCCGGCGCCACGCTGCTCGACCAGCCGGATGATCCGGTGCGAGATCTCCTCGATCGAGAGTTCGCTCACCTCGAGCACCGGGCAGCCGAGGCGCCGCTGCACCTGGGTCGCATACTCGAGCTCGTCGTAGATCTCGACCAGGTTCGCGTAGGAGCGGTCGCCTCGCATCCAGCGGATGCGCTCACCGCGGATCTCCGACAGCCGCTTGGCGTCGATCGTGAGGCCGACGATCTTCGACTGGTCGATCGTGAAGAGCTCCGCGGGCGGCTCGATCCCCTTCACCAGCGGCACGTTCGCGGTCTTGTAGCCCAGGTAGCCGAGATAGATCGAAAGCGGCGTCTTCGACGTACGCGAGACGCCGACCAGCACGATGTCGGCATCGCCGAGCCCCGAGCCCACACCGTCGTCGTACTTGACGGCGAACTCGATCGCCGAGATGCGGCGGAAGTAGGCCTCGTTCAGCGGCGGCCGCGCCCCCGGCTGCATCTTCGCCGCCTGGCCCGAGACCTTGGCGATGGCGTCGATCGGATGTCCGAGCAGGTCGCAGTAGTGAAGCTTCGCGCTGCGGCAGAGGGTGCGCATCCGGTCGCGCAGGTCGGGCTCGACGAGCGTGTAGACCACGACGGCCGGGCGGCCCTTCATCCGGTCGACGGCGAGCTGAAGGTCGGTGACCGTCTCGACCCGCGGGTGGCGGATCTCGGTGAACTCCTGGTCGGGAAACTGAGCTTCGAGCGCCTGGACGAGCCGCTGAGCGGTCTCGCCGGTCGAATCGGAGATCATGTGCAACTCGACGACGCTCACCGCCAGAGCTTAGTGCTTCCCTAAATGGGTCACTTATGCCCTTCTTGGGGAACACGGGCACTGTGATGCGCGTGACACGTCGAACTCTTGGTCTTGCCGCCGCCGCCGCGCTGGCCTGCCTGGCGCTGCCGGCGGCCGCGCTCGCCTGGGGCGGCGTGTACCCGACCGGCGACCAGTACGGCTCGACGATCACCATCCAGGTCTCCGACAGCTACCCCGTCGACCAGGCGCTGCCGCAGACGTGGGCGACGTACCTCGGAACGCTCGTCCACGGACCCGAGCTCGCACGCCTGACGCTCGATCTCGCCCCGATCGGCGAGGTGACGGCGATCTGCGGCGCCGCGGGCGCTTGCCTGCTACGACCCGTCGACGCAGACGATCGAGGCGACTCCGGAAGACCAGCTCGACTCGCCGCCGGCCCAGGAGATCGTCACCCACGAGTACGGGCACCACATCGCGAACAACCGCAGCGACGCTCCGTGGTCGGCCGAGTCCTACGGGACGAAGCGGTGGGCGTCGTACATGCAGATCTGCAAGCGCACCAAGGACGGGACGCTCGCACCGGGTGACGAGGGCACGTCGTACAGCCTCAATCCGGGCGAGGCCTTCGCAGAGGCCTACCGGGTGCTGAACCTGACCCGCGCGGGCGCGACCACCGATCGACTGGGACATCGTCGATCCGAGCTTCTACCCGAACGCGACCGCGCTCTCGCTGCTGTCGAGCAGGACGTCACCGCTCCCTGGGTAGGGGCGACCGGTCCGGCACGTGCGTGGCTCTTTCGGCTACGGCGTCACCCGAACGATCGGCGTCACGACCGCCCTCGACGGGTCGTTCGTCGCCCGCCTGCACGCGCCGGCGAAGTCGCGGATGAGCGCTCGCGCTGTACAGCGGCTCGACCCTGCTCGCCCACGGGACGACGCGTGCAGCTACCGAGATCTGCGGCCAGCGCGCACTGACGCTGAAGGTGCGAGCGGCGTCGGGCGCAGGCGCGTTCACGGTCGACATCTCGAAGCCGTAGCTCATAAGTTCGCTAGGTTCCGAGGCCATGGCGGAGGACAACTCGAGCGGTTCAAGGTGCGGCGACGATCGAGAAGGTCGCCTCGCTCTGCCGCCGGCGCGGGTTCGTCTTCCCGACCTCGGACATCTACGGCGGGCTCGGCTCGTCGTTCGACTTCGGCCACTACGGCGTCCTGCTGACGCAGAACATCAAGAACGAGTGGCAGCGCTCGATGATCCAGGAGCGCGACGACATGGTCGCGCTCGACTCGGCCGTGATCCTGAATCCGCAGGTGTGGGTCGCCTCGGGCCACGTCAGCGGCTTCTCCGACCCGATGGTCGACTGCCGTACCTGCAAGCTGCGCTTCCGCGCCGACCACATCGGGCAGAGCCAGTGCGGGAAGAGGCCGTCGAAGCACCCCGGCGAGTACTCCGAGTGCGACCTCACGGAGCCGCGCGACTTCAACCTGATGTTCGAGACGTACGTGGGCGCCGTCCGTGACGACGCCAGCGCGGCCTACCTGCGGCCGGAGACCGCCCAGGGAATCTTCGTCAACTTCAAGAACGTCACCTCGTCGCTGCGCGTGAAGCCGCCCTTCGGGATCGCGCAGATCGGCAAGAGCTTCCGCAACGAGATCACGCCGGGCAACTTCCTCTTCCGGGTGCGCGAGTTCGAGCAGATGGAGATGGAGTTCTTCGTGCCGCCGGCCGACGCCGAGGAGTGGCACGCCTACTGGATCGACGAGCGCCGCCGCTGGCACCTCGACCTGGGCCTGCGCGAGTCGCACCTCCGTGTGCGCGCCCACGATGCCGACGAGCTGTCGCACTACTCGAGCGCCACGAGCGACCTCGAGTACCTCTTCCCGATCGGCTGGCAGGAGCTCGAAGGGGTCGCGAATCGCGGCGACTACGACCTGCGCCAGCACAGCGAAGCGTCCGGGACGAAGCTCGAGTGGATCGGCCACGAGGAGCGCTACGTGCCGTACGTGATCGAGCCGGCGCTCGGCGTCGGGCGCGCCTTCCTGGCCTTCCTGTGCGACGCCTACGACGAAGAGGTCGTCGCCGACCGGCCACGGACGGTGTTGCGCCTGCATCCTCGCCTCGCGCCTGTGAAGGCTGCCGTGCTGCCGCTGATCGGCAAGGACTCGGCGATGGTCGAGCGGGCTCGCGCACTGCACAGCGACCTGCGCAAGTCGATGTCGTCCGAGTACGACGACGCCGCCGCGATCGGCAAGCGTTACCGGCGCCAGGACGAGATCGGGACGCCGTGGGCGCTGACCGTGGACGAGCAGACACTCGCCGACGGCACGGTCACCCTGCGCGACCGCGACACCCTCGCTGCAGGAGCGCATCCCGCTCGAAGGCGCGAAACGGCTGCTGGTCGACCGGCTCTCGGAGGCGTAGGCTCGACGGAGCCTCACCGGGAGCGGAGGGGCCGGCTTGGCCGGCGCCGGAGCGGGCTGTGAGCTGGCACGAGCACACGTTCGTCTCGAATGCGCTGCTCGCCAACCCGCTCGGCGACCCGCACGAGCGACCGCTTTGGGTGTGGTCGCCCGATGATGCGTCCCGCCGCTATCCCACCGTCTACGTGCTCCAGGGGATGCTCGGCGCGGTCGCGAAGTGGTTCAACGCCGAACCCTGGACGGAGTCGTATCCGCAAGCGGTCGAACGGCTGTCGCCGGGCGCCGTCGTCGTGCTCGTCGACGCGTTCACGTCGCTCGGCGGCTCGCAGTTCGTCGACTCTCCGGCGATCGGGCGCTACCACACCTACCTCTGCGACGAGCTCGTCCCGTTCGTCGACGCGCACTATCCGACGATCGCCGACGGCGCACTGCGCGGCGTCCAGGGAAAGTCGTCGGGTGGTTTCGGCGCCATGCTCACGCCGCTCCTCCGGCCCGACCTCTTCGGCGCCCTCGCCACCCATGCGGGAGACGCGCTTTTCGAGGTCTGCTACGCAGCGCGACTTCGCGCCGGCGGCCCGCGCGCTGCGGGTCGAGTACGACGGCTCGTACGACCGATTCTGGGAAGACTTCCGCTCGGGCCGGCCGGCGCTCTCGAAGCCGTCGGACGCGCTGCTCCTGAACACCTACGCGATGGCCGCCGCGTACTCGGCTCGCGACGACGGCACGGTCGAGCTGCCGTTCGAGCTCGAGACAGGCGAGCTGATTCCCGAGGTCTGGCAGCGCTGGCTGCGCTTCGACCCGGTGCTGCTCGCCCGCGATCCCCGGCACGCCGCGACGCTGCGCGGCTTGCAGGGGATCTGGGTCGATTGCGGCTCGAGCGACGAGTACCTGCTCGAGCTCGGCGCGACGGCGTTCGTCCGCGAAGTCGAGGCTGCCGGGGTGCCGCCGGAGCGAATCCACTTCGAGCTCTTCCCCGGCACGCACCAGGGTGTGTCGTGGCGCTATCCGCTGTCGCTTGCCTGGCTGGTGGAGCGCCTTCGAGCACCTTGTAGCCCGGTTGGTCGAGCTTCAGAGCGCGATCAACTTCTCGCGCACAATCACGCCGTCGCGCACCGAAGTAGACCGTCGACATGGCGCCTCAGATTCTGCGAGCCCGACCTTGATCGCTGACAACTTCCTCCTGAACGACGAACTCGCCGACCTCACATCGGCTCGAAGCCCTCGACCGAGAAATCTGGACGTTCGCAAACATCTGCCCGTAGCGCGTACGCAATTCGTCGTGGCCGTCCTGCAAGTCACGTGTCGTGCCCGTCCTCGATCGTCGCGTCCGGCGCATAGCAGGCAAGAAACGCATCGAGATCATGCGCGTTCAGCGCTAGCAGTACCTCGTCGATCACGCTTCACGCCGACACCGTCCGCAGGCGGAAGCCGCCGTGCTCCTCGTACGACGCGGTGATCACCGCCAGGCCGTCACGGCGAGCCCGGTCGCCGAGGGGTGCGGCCGACCGCATCGGCGAGCGGCGTCGAGAGCAGCTGCTCGATCGCGCTCAGGCCCTCAGGCGAGAGTCGGATCGCGTCGCGCGCATGCGGTGCGCAGACGGCGCCGCCCGACCGCGCCGAGAACCCGACCAGCTCCGCGTTCGAACCGCACTCGGCGCAGCTCGTCAGGTGCGGCAGGTAGCCGGCGACCCAGAGCAGCTTGAGCTGGAACGAGAGCACGAGCGGGTCGAGCGCAGGCCGCGTCGAGACGGCGGCGCACCGTGCGTAGTCGCGGAGGGGGCACCGTCGAGCAGGTCGAGGAAGCGCGTCAGTGCGGTGAACGCGCGCTCGTTCGCCTCGGGCTCGCCGAACAGGCGCAACATCGCCTCGGCGCCGATCATCCCGACGTTCAGGCGGTAGTTGTCCTCACGTACCTCGTGGTGGGAGCGAAGCAGCTCGACCCCGGTGACCGTCTGCAGCTCGCCCGAGCCTTCGTGCAGCATCAGCTCGACATGCGACAGCGGTTCGAGCCGGGCGCCGAAGCGGGACTTCGTCTTCCGGACGCCCTTGGCGATCGCTCCGATCCGGCCGCGCGACGCCGTGTAGAGGTGGAGGATCCGGTCGGCCTCCGAAAACCTGATCGAACGGAGCACGACCGCTTCCGTTTTATGCGTCCGCCCGGCCATCGCAAATCAGTCTAGAGGCGGCTCCGGGGAATCCTTCAGGCACGATTTCCGTTGAAGGAAGAAGAAGATGGCGGCGATCGTGATCTATACCACCGCATGGTGCGGGTACTGCGTACGCGCGAAGGCGCTCCTCGACGGGCGTGGGCTCGTCTACGAGGAGATCAACGTCGACGACGACCCAGGGTTCCGCGCGCGCGTGCACGAGGCGACCGGCGGCTGGACGGTGCCGCAGATCCTGATCGGTGGCAAACCGATCGGCGGTTACACGGAGCTCTGGCAGCTCGACCGCGCCGGCCAGCTCGACGAGCTCCTCGCAGAGGCGTAACGCCGCAACCTGGTTGCACCAAACCGGGTGTCAGACACTCTCTCGGAGCACCTGACACTGCGGGCAGTACCACGTTCCCCGCCCGGCCACGCGGATCTTGTCGATCGGCGTCCCGCAGCGCTCACACGGCTCGCCGCCGCGGCCGTAGACCTTGAACTCGTGCTGGGCGCTGCCGCTGCCGCCGTCGGGCAGCCGGTAGTCGCGCAACGTCGATCCCTGCCGGCGTAGCCCGAGCTGTAGCGCCTGCCGGATGCCCCGGTGCAGCGCCTTCACCTCGTCTGCGTCGAGCGCGGCTGCCGGCGTGAGCGGGTGGATCCGGGCCCGCCACAACGCCTCGTCCGCATAGATGTTCCCCACGCCCGCGACCGTGCGCTGGTCGAGGATCGCCGCCTTGATCGGCGCCCTCCGTCCCGCCAGCTCCGCCGCCAGGTGCTTCGCCTGGTATGCCCGCGCAAGCGGCTCGCGGCCGACTCGGGCATCGATGTACGCATCGACCTCCGCCGGCTCGAGCAGCAACCAGGTGCCGAAGCGTCTGACGTCTCGGTAGAGCAGGTCCGTCCCGTCGTCGAGCTGCACGACCGCGTGGCGATGCGCGTCGGGCGCGAGCTCGGCGCGCGCCTGGTGCAGCACGGAGCCCGTCATCCGCAGGTGGATGACGAGCGCCCGGCCAGACTCGAAGCGGAGGATCAGATACTTGCCGCGGCGGTCCGCCAGCGCCACCCGCTCCCCTGCCAGCTCGCGCGCCACGTCGGCCGGGTCATGCGGGCGCGTCAGCCTCGCATCGGTGATCTCGACCTCGTCGAAGCGCCGCCCCTCGACGAGCGGCGCGAGCCGGCGCCGGACGGTCTCGACCTCGGGCAGCTCCGGCACTACGGCCAGCCGTTAGCGCTTGGCCATCGGCACGTACTGGCGCTCGTCGTACCCGATGTAGGTCTGGCGCGGCCGCGAGATCTTCTGCTCGGGATCGTTGAGCATCTCCTCCCACTGGGCGATCCAGCCGGGCAGCCGACCCATCGCGAAGAGCACGGTGAAGTAGTCGGTCGGGTAGCCCATCGCCTGGTAGATCAGGCCCGAGTAGAAGTCGACGTTCGGGTAGAGCTTGCGCGAGACGAAGTAGTCGTCCTCGAGCGCGATCCTCTCCAGCTCCAGCGCGATCTCGAGCTTCGGGTTCAGGCCCGTCTGCTCGAACACCTGGTCGGCGACCGTCTTGATCAGCTTCGCGCGCGGGTCATAGCTCTTGTAGACGCGATGGCCGAAGCCCATCAGCCGGCCGTGGCCCGCCTTGACGCTCTCGATGAACGCCGGGATGTTCTTGACGTCGCCGATCTCGTCGAGCATCTTCAGCACGGCCTCATTCGCCCCGCCGTGCAGCGGCCCGTAGAGCGCCGCGATCCCGGCCGAGATCGCCGAGAAGGGATCGACCTGCGACGAACCGACGCTGCGCACCGCGCTGGCCGAGCAGTTCTGCTCGTGGTCGGCGTGGAGGATCAGCAGGATCTCGAGCGCGCGCTGCAGCACCGGGTTGGGCTCGTGCTTGCCGCCGATCTCGAACGTCATGTCGACGAAGTTGCCGATGTAGTCGAGATCGTTGCGGGGAAACACATACGGCAGCCCGCGCGAATGGCGGAAGATGAAGGCCGCGATCGTCGGGATCTTCGCGATCAGGCGCACCCGCTGCAGGTGGCGGCTCTCGGGGTCGGCGATGTTCTTGGCGTCCGGGTAGAACGTCGAGAGCGCGCCCACCGCGCCGAGCAGCATCCCCATCGGATGCGCGTCGTAGCGGAAGCCCTCGAGAAACTTCGTCACGTTCGTGTGCACGTACGTGTGCAACCGGACCTCGTTCTCCCACTCCTCCAGCTGGCTCGCAGTCGGCAGCTCGCCCTCCAGCAAGAGGTACGCCGTCTCGAGGAAGGTGGCGCTCTCCGCGATCTGCTCGATCGGGTAGCCGCGGTAGCGCAGGATGCCCTTGTCGCCGTCGATGTACGTAATGGCGCTACGGCAGGAGGACGTGTTCAGGTACGCCGGGTCGTACGACTTCAGACCCCCATCGCCATCAGCGGCGCTGATCTTTCGCAGGTCGGTGGCATGGATCGTGCCGTCGACGATCGGCAGCTCGTACTCCTGACCGGTGCGGTTGTCGACGACCGTCAAAGTCTCAGCAGACACAGGGCTCCTCTTTCGGCGTTGCTCATTGGCTCATGAACCGTAGCCCCCGGCCCGCCTTCGCCGTGGCGCCATCGGGCATCCATCACCGGACGACCTCCAGCAGCACCGAACGGGGCTCCGGCTGCTGCCTGGACAGCTCGTACGCCGACCGCACGTCGGCGGCGGCTTCGGCGGCAGACGCATCGTCGCGTGCGTGCACCAGCGCGAGCGGCTGACCGGGCTCGACCGCATCGCCCCGCTTGGCCAGGCAGACGACGCCGACGGCATGGTCGATCGTGTCCTCCTTCGTCCGGCGGCCCGCTCCGAGGTGCAGCGCAGCGTTCCCGATCTGGATCGCGCCGAGCCGGGAGACGTAGCCGGTGTGCTCCGCGCACACCTCGCGGACGACCGGAGCCGCGGGAAGCGCCGACTCGTCGGTCGTTCCGCCCTGCGCCTCGATCCACCTGCACCAGGCGGTGTCGGCCGAGCCGTCGGCAACCGCTGCCTCGGCGCGGCGCCTGCCCTCCGTCTCGTCGATCGAAAGGTCGGACAGGGCGAGCAGGCGAGCGCAGGCATCGAGCACGAGCTCCGTGAAGTCGGCAGGGCCGTGGCCCCGCACCGTGTCGCGTGCCTCCATGACCTCGAGCGCGTTCCCGACCGCCGCGCCGAGGGGCTGATCCATGTCGGTGAGCAGGCACACGACCTCGCGCCCCGCCCGGCTGCCGATCTCGAGCATCGTCTCGGCCAGGCGGCGCGCGTCGTCGAGCGTCTTCATGAAGGCGCCGTCGCCGACCTTCACGTCGAGCACGATCGCCTGCGCCCCTGAAGCAAGCTTCTTCGACATGATCGAGGCGGCGATCAGGGAGAGCTGGTCGACGGTCGCCGTGACGTCGCGCAGGCTGTAGAGGAGCTTGTCGGCCGGGACGAGGTCGGCGGTCTGGCCCACGATCGCCAGCCCGATGTCGCGCACCTGCGCCACGAACTCGTCGAGCGTCAGCTCGGTGCGGTAGCCCGGGATCGACTCGAGCTTGTCCAACGTGCCGCCGGTGTGGCCGAGCCCGCGCCCGCTCATCTTCCCGAGCGGGACGCCGCAGGCCGCGACGATCGGGCCGACCGACAGAGACGTCTTGTCGCCCACACCGCCCGTCGAGTGCTTGTCGACGACCTTCCGGCCGAGGGCCGCGCCGAGGTCGATCGTCTCGCCGCTCCGGACCATCGCGTCGGTCAGCGCGAACGTCTCGGCGGCCGAGAGGCCACGGAAGAAGACGGCCATGCAGAACGCGGCCAGCTGGTAGTCGGGCACCTCGCCGCGCGCGTAGCCGATGATCAGCTCCGAGAGCTCGCCGGCGGTCAGCTCGCCACCGTCGCGCTTGCGCTGGATCAGCTCGGCCGGGCGGATCATTTGGTGGCGACGAAGACGACGCCGCGCGAATCGCACGAGCAGCCCGGCGAACTGCGGACAGTCGTCGCGGCACAGGCTGCGTCTCTGTCGATCGATCGACCGCCTGATAGTTCACGAGCGTCTCCCGGTCTGGAACGTCACCGTCGCCCGACGACGTCGCGGCGCGTCGACGCGTGGCAAAATGCGCGCTGCAGGTGCCTCCTCGCCGTTCTCGGCGTTGAACGACCGACTCTACGGGAGCTCTGCGGGTACCGATCGAGGTCGAAGACCTCCTCGCAGGTGGCGGCGCGAGTTCGTGTTCGCGACGAGATGGCCGCCCGGTTGCGAGCACCCGCGCGAGCTCCGCGAGCGCCGCGGTCGAGGTCAGGCACGTGGTAGAGCATCCACGCGGCGACGACGGTGTCGAACGACGCCGTCGTCGAACGGCAGCTCCTCGACGTTGCCGACCCGAGCGTCGACACCGCGCGCCGCCGCGAGCTCGACCATCCGCGGCGAGCTGGTCGATCTCGTCACCTCGGCGCCGAGCTCGTCGCGCAGCCGCGCAGCAGAGCTCAGCCGTCACCGCCGCCGACCTCGAGCACTCGTCGCGGCGCAGCTCCGCGACCGCTTCCCAGAGCAGCTCCTTCGCGTCCGGGCCCTCGACCTCGTCGCGCAGACGCGCTGCGCGGCGAAGCAGGTCCTGCTCTTTCGCATACTCGCTCCCGGACGAGCTCCGGGTCGTTGAGTCGTCGCCTCACGGCTCGAGGATCGGCGAGCCGGGCACTCCGCGCGGGGCGGGCGAGGCGCCGAGCCAGGCGTTCACGGTCGCGCCGACGTCGCCGAACTCGCCGCCGCTGTGCAGCTTCCCCGCGGCGTTCTTGCCCTCGACGTAGGCCAGGAGCAACGCGTGCTCGCGTGAATGGTCGGTCGACGGGGTCGTCGGGTCGCAGCCGTGGTCGGAGGTGAGGATCAGCAGGTCGCCGGGGCGCAGCGCGTCGAGGATGTCGGGCAGCCGCCGGTCGAAGTCCTGCAGGCAGCGGTGGAAGTTGACCGGGTCGTTGCGATGCCCCCAGAGCGAGTCGGTCTCGACGAGGTTCGTGAAGACGAAGCCGTCGTCGACCGTCCGCAGCAGCTCCTCCGTCCGCTGGATTCCATCGACGTTCGACTTGGTCGGGAACTCCTCGTCGATGTCCTGATGGGCGAAGATGTCGCCGATCTTCCCGACGCCGTAGACCTTGTGGCCCTTCGCGCGCATCAGCGAGAGGTAGTTGGGCTGCTTCGGCTGGAGTGAGAAGTCGTGGCGGTTCGGCGTGCGCTCGTACGCTCCGGGGACACCGGTGAACGGCCGGGCGATCACGCGGCCGACCGCGTGCTTGCCGGTGAGGATCTCGCGGGCGACCCGGCAGGCGTCGTACAGCTCTTCCAGCGGCACCGTCTCCTCGTGCGCGGCGATCTGGAAGACGGAGTCGGCGCTCGTGTAGACGATCCACTTGCCCGTCTTCTGGTGCTCTGCGCCGAGCTCCTGGATGATCTCCGTTCCGCTCGCCGGCTTGTTGCCGAGCACCGCGCGGCCCGTGCGGTTCATGAACGGGTCGATCACGTCGTCGGGAAAGCCGTATGGGTAGGTCGGCATCGCCTGCGGTGTGACGACGCCCATCAGCTCCCAGTGACCCGTGGTCGTGTCCTTGCCCTTCGAGCGCTCCAGCAGCCGCCCGGCAACGGCCGGGGCTCCAGGCTGCGGTGCACAGCCCTCGAGCGGCTCGACGTTCCCCAGCCCGAGCGCCTCCAATGTGGGCAGGTCGAGCCCACCGACTGCACGGGCGACATTGGCAAGGGTGTTCGACCCCTCGTCTCCGAACTCAGCCGCGTCCGGAAGCTCACCTGCGCCGACGGCGTCGAGCACGATGACGCACGCGCGGGGCACGCGGCTATCCTAGACCCGTGGCGGACGTTCTCGGACTTCTAGGCATCGCTCTTCATCGCCTGCGTGATCTCACTCGCAGCGGGCGTCACGTGGCTGGTCGTCAAGGTCAGCCCTCGCCGGCCAAGAAGCAGCAGAAGACCGACGCGAAGAACGCCGCGAAAAACGCCGCCTAAGGCGGTCACAGGGCGGCGGCGAGCGGCGTGTAGTCGATGCCGTGCGCCTGCGCGACGGCCTCGTACGTCAGCTTGCCGCCGGTCACGTTCACACCCTTCGCCAGCGCGAGGTCGGCGGCGACCGCGCCCCCCAGCCCCTTGTTCGCAATCGCCTCGACGTACGGCAGCGTCGCGTTGGTCAACGCCTTCGTCGAGGTGATCGGCACCGCGCCGGGCATGTTCGCGACGCAGTAGTGCGTCACTCCGTCGACGACGTACACCGGGTCGGCATGGGTTGTCGCATGCGACGTCTCGAAGCAGCCTCCCTGGTCGATCGCCACGTCGACGACGACCGCGCCCGGCTGCATGCTCGAGATCATCTCGCGGGTCACGAGCTTCGGCGCGACGGCGCCCGGGATCAGCACGGCGCCGATGACGAGATCCGCGTCCTCAACCGACTCCGCCACCTGCAGGCTCGAGCTCATCAGCAGCGACACACGGCCCGACAGCACCTCTTCGAGGTGGCGCATCCGGTCGATCGAGCGCTCGAGGATCGTCACCTGGGCGCCGAGGCCCAGCGCGATCACCGCGGCGTTGTAGCCGACGACGCCGCCGCCCACGATCACGACCTTGCCCGGAGCGACGCCCGGCACACCGCCGAGCAGCAGCCCCCGGCCGCCGAGCGGCTTCTCGAGGAAATAGGCGCCGGCCTGCGACGCGAGCCGCCCCGCAACCTCCGACATCGGCGCCAGCAGCGGCAGTGCACGGCCCATCTCCACCGTCTCGTACGCCACCGCAGTGATGCCCGAGCCGAGCAGAGCGCGTGTCAGCGGCTCGTCGGCGGCGATGTGCAGGTACGTGAAGAGGATCAGGCCCTCGCGCAGCCGCGGATACTCGGACGCGATCGGCTCCTTCACCTTCAGGACCATGTCGGACTGCTCCCAAACATCGTCGACCGAGGCGATCCGCGCCCCGACCCGCTCGTAGGCCTCGTCGGGAAACGCGCTGCCGAGCCCCGCGCCGGATTCGATCGCCACTTCGTGGCCATGGTTGATCAGCTCGAGCGCGCCGGCCGGCGTCAGCGCAACGCGGTATTCGTCCGACTTGATCTCCTTGGCGACACCGATCTTCATGGCGGCGGAAGCCTACCCATCGGACGAGACCGGTCGGCGCATCAAGCGATCGCGGTCTCGACGAGCGCCAGCGTGACGTCGACCATCGCCTCGAGATCCGCAACCGAGATGTGCTCATCCGGCGTGTGGATGTTCGCCATGCCGTTTGCGAGGTTGACGACCGCCAGGCCGCGCTCGTTGAAGACGTTCGCGTCGGCCGCGCCGCCCGACAGGTCGTAGACGACGTCGTGCCCGCAACGCTCGAGCGCGGCTGCCGCGAGAACGACCGCGCGGTCGTTCCGCGCGAACCGGTAGCCGCGGTAGCTCTTGCGCATCGACGTCGACACCGCGCAATCCGCGACGCCGGCGGCGAAGGTGATCGCATCCTGCATCTCCTGCACGAGCTCTCCGAGCTTCCGCTCGTCGTGTGAGCGCGCTTCTGCGACGAACGTGCACCACTCGGGAACGATGTTCGTCGCCGTTCCACCGATGATCGTTCCGACATTGGCCGTCGAATCGTCGTCGACGCGGCCGAGCCGGAACTCGGCGATCGCACGGGCGGCTGCGACGATCGCCGACCGCCCCTCCTCGGGGCTCATCCCGGAGTGCGCCGCCCGGCCGTGGAACGTCACCTCCAGCGAACGAGAGTACGGAGCGCCCAGGATGACCGTCCCGATCGGGGCCGCCTGGTCGTAGACGTAGCCGAGCCTGGCGCGCAGCCGGGTGTGGTCGAACGCGTAGGCCCCGACGAGCCCGACCTCTTCCTTCGGGGTGAACAGCAGCTCGATGCCGGCGTGCGGGCGGTTCTGGGCCACGATCCGGCGCACGCCCTCGAGCATCGCCGCAACCGCCGCCTTGTCGTCGGCACCGAGGATCGTTCCTGCGCCGTTCCGGACGATTCCGTCGGCGACCACGGGCTCGATCGCGGCGGTGGGCGGCACCGTGTCGAGATGCGCGCAGAGGAGCAGCGGCTCGCCCTCCGCCGTCGGCTCGAGGTGCGCGTACAGATTCCCCATCGTCGAACCGGTCTCCGGGCCCGTTCCGTCCTCGTCGACCAGGATGCCGCAATCGCGCAGATACCCGCTCACCCGGTCGGCGACGGCGCGCTCGGACCCCGGTGGGCTCGAGATCGCGGCAAGCTCACAGAACAGATCCAGGACCTCCGATGCCACCGGCCGAAGATCCTACGCGCCCGACTCGTGAGATGTCTGGATCTGGTGTCCAGAGGGTAAATAGCGCGTAAACCTCCCAATTTTCTCTTGTTAGCTCCCGAAGAACCTGCCTAAATATGGCCATGGGGGTCTCCGAGCCGTTGATCCAGAGCTCACTGCTCGGAGAGGCGGCCGAACACGCGCCGTTCGCGATCCTGGTCTCCGACGAAGACGGCCGCTACGTCGCTGTCAACCGTGCCGCCTGCACGCTCCTCGGCTACACCCGCGAGGAGCTGCTCGCCTGCGGACGAGACGACATCGACCAGACCGGCGGCGTCTCGCTCACCTGCAAGGACGGCTCGACGGTCATGGTGAGGTGCGTCGAGGGCCAGGCGACGGTTGCCGGCATGCCGGTCACCGTGTCGGTCTCGAGCGCCGCTAACTGATCGACCGAGACTCGACGCGTGTGCGGCTGCGGGCACGGTCGAGCGAGGCCGCGACGAACTCGCGGAAGAGCGGGGCCGGACGGGTCGGCCGTGACTTGAACTCGGGGTGGAACTGCGAGGCGACGAACCACGGATGGCCGGGCAGCTCGACGATCTCCACGAGACGGCCCTCCTGGAATGTCCCGCTGACCACGAGGCCGCCGTCGAGCAGTTGCTGGCGGAACGCGTTGTTCACCTCGTAGCGATGCCGGTGGCGCTCGGCGATCACCGGTTCGCCGCCGTAGACCTCGCGTGTCCGCGTCTCCTCGAGCAGCTCGACGGCCTGAGCGCCCAGGCGCATGGTGCCGCCGAGGTCCTCGACTTCCTTCTGCTCGGGCAGCAGGTCGATCACCGGGTACGGCGTCTCGGGGTCCATCTCCGTCGAGTTGGCTCCGTCCAGGCCGCAGACGTGGCGCGCGTACTCCGAGACGGCGACGTGCATGCCCAGGCAGATGCCGAGATACGGGATCCCGTCCTCGCGCGCGACACGGCACGCAAGGATCTTCCCCTCCCAGCCCCGCGAGCCGAAGCCGCCGGGAACGAGCACGCCGTCGACGCCTTCGAGCTCGGCGCGCGCTTCCTCGAGCGTCATGTCCTCGGCGTCGACCCAGCGCACGTTGACACTCGTTCCGTTGTGGATGCCGGCGTGCTTCAGCGCCTCGTGCACCGACAGGTACGCGTCGTGGAGCTTCACGTACTTCCCGACCAGGGCGATCTCGATCGACTCGTCGCGCTCGTTGATCCGCTCGGTCAGCTCGAGCCACTCACCCAGCTCGGCGCGCGGGAGGTCGAGGCCGAGCTTGCGGCAGACGAGCTCGTCGAGACCCTGCTCCTGGAGCGCCAGCGGCACGAGATACACGTCAGCGACATCGGGATTCGTGATCACCGCGTCGACGTCGACATCGGCGAACAGCGCGATCTTCTCGCGGATCTCCCGTTGCAGCGGCTCGGTGGAGCGGCACACGAGGATGTCCGGATGGATGCCGATGCGGCGCAGCTCGATCACGGAATGCTGGGTGGGCTTCGTCTTCAGCTCGCCGGCCGTGTCGATGTACGGAACGAGCGTGACGTGCAG